>DASXSF010000124.1:0-23444 GCA_036506155.1 Jatrophihabitantaceae bacterium | reverse complement strand
GGCTCTTCGGATCTAAGCGTGGGTGAGTTGCTCGGCGTGGCGTAGCCGGGAATCGGAGGTCGGGGTCTTCAAGATCGGGAGCGACCAAGCACCCGGACCGAAGAAGACCCCGACATGGACGACTGTAGGTGCGGCTCGCCCGCGCGCTGGTGTTCCCGCGCCGATGCGATGTTCAACGCCGACGGGATGCATGTGCTCGATGTGCGCCGTGGTCACCGCAAGCTGGTGATCACGGTTGAGACCGAGGCCGATCAGACCGGCTGCACACGCTGCGGTGTGGTCGCTGTCGGCCACGGCCGGCGAATGGTGCGAGCGGCGGACGCGCCGTGCTTCGGCGTGCCGGTGCTCATCGTCTGGCTCAAGCGGATCTGGCGCTGTCCGGAACCGGACTGCCCGACCGACACCTGGACTGAACAGCACGAACTGATCGCGCCACGGGCCGTGCTGACCAGTCGCGCTATCGCTTGGGCGACCGACGCGCTGGCCCACGATGACACCACCGTTTCGGCGCTGGCCCGGCATCTGCGGGTGGACTGGCACACCCTGTGGCGGGCGATCAAGGCCGAGGCGACTCGTCGCACCACGCACGAGGCCCGGCTGTCCGGGGTGAGGACGCTCGGCGTGGATGAGCACATCTGGCGCCCGTCGCGTCACGGTTGGGATCGCGCGGTGACCGCGGTGGTGGACCTGACCCGCGATGCCGAAGGCCGGCTGCACGCGCGGCTGCTCGACGTCGTCCCCGGCCGCTCGGGCACCGCCTACGCGGGCTGGCTCAAGGCGCAAGCGGCCGAGTTCGTGGCCGGCATCGAGCACGCCGCCCTCGACCCGTTCCGCGGCTACGCCAACGCCATCCGCGACGAACTACCCGACGCCCTCGCCGTGCTCGACGCCTTCCACGTCGTCAGATTGGGCACCCAGGTCATCGACGAAGTCCGCCGCCGCGTCCAGCAAGACACCCTCGGGCACCGAGGACACAAGCACGACCCGCTCTACAAGATCCGCGGCCTGCTCCGCCACGGCGCCGAGCACTTAAGTGAACGCCAACTCCAGCGACTCAACGCCGGACTGGAAGCCGGAGACCCGAACTGGGAGGTCACCATCGCCTGGTCGTGCTACCAGCAGCTGCGCTCGGCCTACAACGCGAAGCTGCCGGCAGAAGGCAAGAAGATCGCCGAGAAGGTACTCGCCTCATTCCCGACCTGCCCCATCGCCGAGGTCGCCCGACTCGGCCGCACCCTACGCGCCTGGAAGCAGCAGGTACTCGCGTACTTCGCGACCAAGGGCGTCTCCAACGGCGGCACCGAAGCCATCAACCTGCTCATTGAGAAGACCCGACGACTCGCCCACGGCTTCCGCAACTTCAGCAACTATCGGCTGCGCATCCTGCTCGTCGCCGACGCATCACGGCCCTACCGACAGCGACCGAACCACGCTTAGAACCGAAGAGCCAGTAATCACCTGCGGCGGCGGCCGTGACGGGGCTGCCGTCAGCGAAACGAACGTGGGCAGCGTCACCGCGCGACCGTCCGGTCGCCCTCAACGTCCGGCGTATTGCCGCTATCACCGCTGAGCGCTTGCTGCGTGCTCAGGAGGTTCCAATGAGAATCCCCGCTCGCGACCTCGCGGTCGGCGACGTCCTTCACATCAACGATTGGCGTCTGCGCGTAATCCACATCGAGCGCGACCAGGCCATGGCCGTACTCACGGCGGAATTCACCTTCCTAATTCACTTCGCTTACGAGGACCTCCTGACTGTCCAGGTTCGGGCAGACGCGGCATGAGGCACTACCACAGCCGAAACTGCACCATCGGCGTCGACACTTCCGGCCGCATCTCACACCACCCGGCACGCGCCCTCATCGGGATCGATACCAAACCAATTCCCTGGCCGACCGCGGGTAGCTATATGACGCCGAAAGCGCGCCCTCCGCCCGCGCCGTCAATCGCTTCGTCCGTGTGCAGCATCCCATCCAACCTTGCGGCCATTGTGCCGCGCGAAAGGAAACCCTATGAGGACGTTATCCCGCCGGAAAGGCTGGCTACTGGCAGCCGCCGCAGTCGCGGCCGCCTCGACCGCCGTGGCCACCAGTCAGACACTCGCCCGCGCCGACGCGGACCCGGCCCCCGGTGCGGCGGGTGGTCTCGGCCAGCTCACGGGGCTACTGCCCCGCGATCACCTCACCGTCGAGAGCGCGCTGCAGGTCGACCTGAGCAAGCAGACCGTGCGGCTGCCGCTGTACCCGGGCAAGGCGAACGGTCAGCGAGTCTGGTAGGTATCACTGGACTCCTCGGACGCCGGCGCGGCGCACGACCTCGGCATCAACTACGCGCCGAAGCTCGCGAACATCGGCATCGGCTGCCCGGCCTGCGTCCAGACCGTGACGCTGGAATCACCGACGCCGGCGCAGAACCCATTCGGGCCGGCGGTCGTCGACTTCCAGGGCGCGCCGGACTTCAGCCCGACACGGGTCGCGACGCCCGGCCCGGACGGCTTCCCCCTCGCAGCCTTCCAGCCCGGCGCGGTGGCCGGCCCCGGCTACAGCCCGTTCGTCAAAATCGCCGGGTCCAACACCGTCTATAGCGCGCCCATCGTCGCCACCGGAGACGGGCCGTTCGACGTCGTGCACCACACCAACACCGGTGACCGGGTTCTCGGTGTACATATCGCCGGGCCATCGGCACCCGGCCAGTTCGCCGAATCCTGGGTGGACCTGCTCTTCGTCAAGGGATTCGACGCAGGCCAGCCGATCGTCTACATCAGCACCGATGCCGGGCAACCGCTCACCGCCGTGCTCGAACGCTCCACCTACGTGCCAGCACTCGACCAGGCTGCCTACAACGGCGGCGACGATTTCCTCGGCTCCGCCCGGGAACGACTCTTCGGATTCGTCAACGGCCAGACGGGCGCCGACAACAAGAACGCGCAAGGGTTCATCCACCTCGTCAAGGACGGCCACGCGTCGGAGGACGCCAGTGCCGGCAACACCGCGCTGATCAACGCGCTGCGCAACGGCGGTGACCTGCTCAACGTCTTCGGCGACTTCCCAACCCTGACCGACCCACGCCACGCCCAGGCCTACAGCCCGCTCTGGGACGCACAACTCGGCCAGTGGACCGACAAGGCGATCAAGGAAGGCCTCAACACCCGCCAGATCGACGAGGTGCAAGTGTTCAACCTGGCGGCCACCCGACCCGACCTCATCACCGGACCCGGCGGTGCCCCGTACGGGTCGACCGGCGTCGACATCAACTGCGCCGTGATCGGCTTCACCGCCAAGGCCCCAACGGCCAACCTCGCCGACCCCGTCCCCGGATCACAATTCCCACCCAGGTAGATCGAAACTCCGGTCTGTGGCGGACCCCGAACGGCTTCACCACAGAACGGCAAGAAACCAGCCTCCCGCGCAGTGAACGGCGGACGGAGGCGACCCCTGAAGAGCCGCGGCGCACACCGCGGCTCTTCATCTTCCTGCCAGCGAGAGATGCGCCTTATCGAGGTAGTGCGATCGTTCTCATGTGACGCCGGTGTCTGGTCGTACGCAACCTCTCATCCGAACCTTATGAGAGCGGGCGCCAGCAGCAGTGAAGCGACCACCGGTTTGCGCCGGTACTGGGCGCAGGGTGAGGCCGGTGCTGCTCAGACATGAGGCTCATCGCGACCGTCGCTGGTGTGCCGAGCCGCGCTACCGCCGCCGCGTCTGGATCAGCCGGGTGACGTAGGCGAGGCCGCTGATCGCGAAAGCGGCCGCGGTGAGCAGCAGCCAGCGGCCGAGGTAGGGGTGTTGGCTTTGCCCGCTCGCCGCGCGCAGGGCCGGTCCGCCTTGCCGAACGATGCCGGGGAAGTACACGGCGAACAGCAGCCCGCTCGCCAGTGCGGGTATGCGCAGGTAGTTCAGTGGCGAGACGCGCGGCGCGTTCAGTCGGCGCAGCACGCGGTGCGCGACGTGGTCGAGTAGCGAGTAGAGCGGGTAGGCGAGGAGGTCGTGGACGATCACCGCGGCGGCGAACCAGATCAGGATGCGCGGCAGGTTGGGGTCGGTCTTGATCTGCACGGTGGCGTATCCGACCACGCTGAAGCAGCCGAGCAGCACGAGCAGGTGCAGCGCCCCGGCCCCGTACAGCCGCCGCCACCAGCTAGGCATGCCGGTGCACCTCGAACTCGATGGAACGCACCCACTTCGTGTTGTGGACGCCCGGAAGCGCCGGAACGATGATCCGCGCCGGATAGCCGTGGTCGGGGGACAGGTCGGCGCTGTCCACGCGCAGCGCGAGCAGCGCGTCAGGATCGAGGACCTGGTTGCGGGCAAGGGTCGCGTGCCGGTAGGCGCCGGTGCGTTCCAGCGACTCGACTCGCGCCGGACCGGGATCGCTGACGCCGGCCAGCAGCGCCAGGTCGCGCAGCCGCACCCCGCTCCACGATCTGGTGGCCGCCCACCCTTCGACGCAGGCGATCGGCAGGCTGGCATGGTGCTGTGGCAGCGCGAGCAGCGCGGCCCGGTCGAGCGACACCGGCCTCGTCCCGCCGCGCAGCGTCAGCCGCCAGCCCGGGCCTATGTCGGCCGGGTGGATGCCCGCGGCCTGCGCAGTGCGGTTGACCGGGAAGTCGTTCGTGCCGCCCCGGGGCAGCAGCACCGCGAGCCGCCGCGCCGGGCCGCCGAGGCTTTGGCCGAAGGTGAGTACCGCGAGTAGCGCCGAACCGCCGCCGATGAGGGCCAGCGCACCCCGGCGGGTGATGGTGGGCGGGGCCGGGTCGGTCGCGGTGAGCTCGTCCTTGTCGCTGGGCGCCGCGCGGTGGCGTAGCGCCCGCCACATGCGGGGCAGCTTGATCGTCACGTGGGCCACGAACGCTGCGGTGAAGACCCATCCGCCGATGTAGTGCGCGGTGTAGAAGCTGAATCCGAATATGTAGTCGTACTGTATGTTCAGTACGCCGGTGACGACCTCGAACAGGATGCCGCCGACGAGCAGTCCGAGCGAGAGCCGTTCGAGCAGCTGCGCCGGCGAGCGCGCCGGTGGCCACGTGAACAGCTTGGGCAGCACCGACCACAGCTTGGCCAGCACGACCGGGATGAGCACCATGCCCATGCCGACGTGCACGCCCTGGGTGAGCTGATACAGCCAGGCTGGGCGAGTCGGCCAGTCGAAGTTGGGCAGGTGCAGCCAGCCGACCTGGCCCGGTGCGGCTTGGCCGAACTGCGGGCCGTACGCGATGTAGGACAGCAACCCGGTGATGATCACCAATGGCAGGGTGATCAGCAAGGTGAGTCCGAGCACGGCGGTGAACCACGGTCCACGTACCGGGCTGCGCCACCGCGGCGGCCACCACCGTGGCGGAGACGACGGTGACGGCGTCATGGCCGCACCGCCCGCGTCCGGCGGACCAGCAAGCCGGCGAGCAGGATCCCGGCCGCGACGGCATAGCTGGCCGTCGAGCTGAGTTCGCCCGGCGCTCCCGAGGCAACAGCGAGGTAGATCACGGCCGGGGCAGCCACCACCCCGAGCCACTCGGGTCGTTCGGCCGCCGCCGCCAGCGCCAGCAGCAGCAGCACGTACCACGGGAAGGACGGCGTCGCGGCCAGCACGGCCACGCCCACCACGACCAGACCCGACGACACCGGGTCGCGGCCACGCGTCCACGCCCAGGCCAGCGCGCCGAGCAGCACTATCACGGCGGCCGGCGTGACCAGCGACGAAGGCACCAGCAGCGCGAGCAACCGGTACCGGCCGCCGCTGTCGTACCCGTCGGCGCGCAGGTATTCGGGCAGGTAGCCGAGCGCACCGGTGCCCACGGCGAGTACGTGCGGCAGGTAGCAGACCGCGACGACGGCCGCCGCCACCCCGATCGTCACGACGGGTCGGCGGCGGGCCAGGGGCGCGAGCAGCAGCCCCGGGTAGAGCTTGATCGCGATCCCGGCGCCGAGCAGGGCCCCGGACAGGCCGTCGGCGCGACGACGCGTCGCTTCCAGGGCGAGCAGCACGACGAGCACGGCGGCCCAGTCGATGTGGCCGTTGTTGCCGAGCTCGATCGCGGTGATGGGGCACCACGCCCATAACGCGACCGGCCACAGTGGCCGCCCGGCTCGAGTCGCGCGGCGCAGCAAAAATGCGGTGATGGCCAGCGCGCCGGCAGCAGCTGCGACTTGCAGCGGCAGCGACCCACCGTGCCCGCCGAAAGATGCCAGCCGCACGAGCACGAACACCGCCTGGGCCAGCGGCGGGTAGATCGTGTGCACGGTCGGGTGGTTCATACGCACGCACGTCCCGTCATCGACGAGCAGGCCCGGGCACGGGTGCGTCGCCGGGAACAGGAACCCGTCGCGCAGTCGGGCCAGCTCGGGTGCGACGGGCGGGTACCGGTACGGGTCGACGCCGGCCAGCTGAACCTTCGCGTCCCAGATGTAGCGGTGATCGTCGTCGCTGGTAGCCGGCGCCGCGGTCAACGCAGCCAGCTGCAGCAGCGCACCGCCGCCGAGGATCAGCCACGGGGCTGCAGCTGCCTGCCGCAGCAGCACGATCGCGATGAGGAAGACGCCGAACGCCGCGGCTTCCCAACCCAGTACCCGCAGCTGCCTGTGCGCACTGCCGGCGTGGACGGCCGTGCCGACCAGCAGGGCCTCGACCAGAACCATAACGGCCAGTACGGCCACCGGGAGCCGTACCGCCAGGGGCGCCCGGACGGTCATCGACGGCTCAAGACGGTAAAGATCCGCCCGCCGGCCGTCCACGTCTCGCCGCTGGACAGCCCGGCATCCGCGGCGCAAAGGCGCAGCGTCCGCAGGCTGGCGCGCGCCCACACGGCGGGCGGGCCGATCGGTTGGCCACCGGCGTGGAAGCGGACGGTGAGTGTCTGGTCGCGATGCTCTGGGTCGGCCTCGGCGAGCAGCCGGCCATCCGGGGCTAGCAGCGTCGCGGCCCGACGCAGCAGCAGGCCCACGTTCGCGCCGATGCCGACGTTGCCGTCCACGAGTAGGGCGGTGCGCCAGCGGCCCTCGCCCGGGACGCGCGCGAAGACGTCGCGCACCAGCGCCGGGCCACCTCGTTCGCGCGTGAGCCGCACCGCGACCCCCGCCAGATCGACCCCGAGCGCGGCTATCCCCCGTTCGGCGAGCGCTCGCACGAACCGGCCCGGCCCGCATCCGATGTCGAGCACCGGCCCGGTGCAGCGATTTAGCACCGACGCGTCGCCGCGATCGATCGAGCCGGCCCACCGCATGATGTCCACCTCAGGCTGCCCGATGAAGGGCGCGCATGGCCCGGACGAGCGCACTGCCGGTCGGCATTTCGGCGGCCACCCGTCGCGCGGCGGCGAACGTGTCGATGTCCTCGAGCGAGTCGAGCAACTGCACACGCAGCCCATGCGCGCGCAGCCGTCGCAGCTGCTCCACGCCAGTGTCCACAGTGGACATCGGCACCCCAGGAATCACCGCACGGGCCACGCCCGGATCGGCCAAGCCGATTGCCCAGTACCCGCCGTCGACGGCCAGACCAAGGCAGGCGTCGTATCGAGAGGGATCGAACGCGGCGAGCTGTTCGGAGCGCAGCTGCGGCGTGTCCATACCCACTAGTACGGTCCCGCTACGGCCCGCATCGCCGAATGCGTCGGCGAGACGCTGGTCCAGCCCGCCCACTCGCTGCGGGGCAACACGCCAGCCGTGCGGCAGCCATGGCCCGGCAGCCCCGTCCAGCACGATCACCCGCCGGCGCGCCACCGGCGCCACCACATGCAGCGTGTCGGCGAGCGCGGCAGCCGCCACGTCGGCAGCGCCCTCGAAAGTCAGCGGCGGGACGAGGCGGGTTTTCACCTTGCCCGGCACGGGTTCCTTGGCCAGCACGAGCACAGTAGCGATCACCCGGCGAGCACCGCCCGCATGTCCTTAACCGCGCGCACCGTTCCCCCAACGGTGCCGGTCACCTTCGAGCGGCCCGACCGGGGCAGATACGCGAGGTCGCGTTGCGTGATCCGCCAGCCCGCGCCCGCCGCCCGCAGCACGGTCTCCAACGGGTAGCCGCTGCGGCGGTCGCGCACGTCCAGCGCGAGCAGTGCCTCGCGCCGCGCAACCCGCACCGGCCCGAGGTCGAGCAGTCCGACGCCGGTACGGCGGCGCACCACACCGGCCAACACACGATTGGCGAGCCGAGCGTGCACCGGCCAGCACCCGCGCCGGGCCGGGCGGCGCCGACCCACCACCAGGTCAGCCAGCCCGGCGAGCACCGGTTCCGCAAGCCGGGGCAGCTCCGCCGGATCGATGGAGCAGTCACAGTCGCAGAAGGCCACCACATCGGCCCGCGCGGCGAGCAGACCGGCCTGGCAGGCTGCCCCGTAGCCACGCTGCGCGCATCGCACGACCCTCGCGCCCAGCTCAGCGGCCAACCGGCCCGAACCATCGGTCGAGCCGTTGTCGACGACGATGGCCCGCGCGCAAGCCGGGATGCGGGCCAGCACCCACGGCAGCGCAGCCGCCTCGTCCAGACAGGGCAGCACGATCTCGAACACAACAGCACGCTATGGGCTCAGCGTCATCAGATCCCTTACGAAGCAATGAAAACCGCGCTCCCGGCCCACTACGCACAGGCAACAACAAGAACGCAGCACATGCGTGCCTGAGCGTCACGCAGCAGAACAGTGGACTACCTCAGCGGCCAAGAGTTGCGACATGGCAGACCTGCGGCGACGTCGTAGGCCTCGCCAATCTCCTAGACCTCGGCCATGCCTGTCGCGAAATCGACAGCCGGCATCCAGCCGAGCTCGGCGCGCAGCCGCGACGAGTCGGCGGTGACGTGCCGAACGTCGCCCAGCCGGTACTGTCCAGTGACCACCGGCGCCGGACCAGCCAGCGCCCGGCTCAGCGCCTCGGCCATCTCGCCAACCGTGCGAGGTGTCCCCGAACCCACGTTGTAGGCCCGCGTTCCGCCGACGCGGCACACGGACGCGACGGTCGCGGCGGCCACGTCCCGCACGTGCACGAAGTCGCGGCGCTGCCGGCCGTCCTCGAACACCTGCGGCGGTCGGCCCGCGGCCAGCGCCGAACGGAAGATCGCAGCCACGCCGGCGTAAGGCGTATCGCGCGGCAGGCCCGGCCCATAAACGTTGTGGTACCGCAGGGCCGTCACCGTCGCTCCCGTTGCCCGCGCCCACGAAGCGGCCAGGTGCTCCTGAGCCACCTTGCTCGCCGCGTAAGCGTTGCGCGGATCGAACGGGGTGTCCTCCTCGACCAGCGCCGGCCGCAGCGCTCGGCCGCACGCCGGGCACGGCGGCTCGAACCGCCCCGCGGCTAGGTCCGCCTCACGACGAGCAGCCGGCCGCACCAGGCCGTGCGTCGAGCATGAGCCGATGCCTTCGCCGTACACGACCATCGAGCTTGCGAGCACCAGACGGTCGACCCCTGCGCGAGCCATCCCCGCCAGCAAAACAGCAGTGCCGTAGTCGTTCACGGACGCATAGTCCGGCAGATCCTGCACGTCCACGCCCAGACCGACCTTCGCGGCGAGGTGGCACACGGCGTCGACGCCAACCAATGCCGCATCCACCACTGCGGCGTCGCGGACGTCGCCCCGGACCTGATCGTCCGACCCGTTCCCATGCACCAGATCGAGCACCCGTACCACGTAACCGGCCACGAGCAACTGGGCCACGACCTGCCGCCCGATAAAGCCATGGCCTCCGGTCACGAGAACGCGCACCCGCCGCATTCTGCCCGACGGGCAGACTGCTCGCTTATGACTGAGCACCTGGGGCTGGTCCGAACCGGCGGCGGTCAAATACGAGCGTCTCGGTGGCAGTGCCGGTTGCCACGCCGACGCGAGCTCCTGCCGGCCCGCCGCGTTCGGCCGCGTGCGGCAGAGTGGCGAGCTCAGCACGTGCGTGGCGCGTCCATTTAGCGCAGCCGATCCGTGCCGCTGTCGTTGCCCAGCGGGTTCGATGAGTCCCCAGTCGGCGTGGTCCGGGCCGGCGACTTGGCCGCTTCCCCGCCGCGCGACGACAGCGCACTGACGCTCCTCGATATGGGTGCCATCGTCGTTCACCGTCGAGCTCCTGCGCGCGCGGAGCGAAGCTGCTGCGGCGAGGGCGCGCCGCAGACCGCGCAATCCTCGTATGCGTAGAACCCGGCAGCACATGCTTGGCGCCTGCCCGCGACCGCGATGGGGTCCACGCGTCGACGAAAGGGTGGACGAGCCGGTCGTCCCTCTGGTCGCGGCGGCGGTTTGGTCGCGGGTCGCGTGCTGCTCGCCCTTGACGTCGGCTCGTCCGGCGAGCAGGTGATTCAGCCGGGGCATGAGGCCCAGCTGCTGGGACCGCTTAACAGACCGCGACACGCCGACCGTCCGCCGTTAGGAGTCCGGCGCTTCAACGGTACGTGCCAGCTACGTCCGTGGTGCGGTACGCCGCGATAGCTGCCAGCGCCCAAGGCGCGCATCGTCGCTGGTGCGGAGATCGGCTCTAGCCGGTTCGTGACTGGCGCGCCTCCGCCGTGAGGGTGTGTTCGATGACGGCGAGGCGCCGGCCGAGAGCTACGAGATCGCCTTTGGTCGCGGCCATCCGATCCGGTTTGAGCCAGACGACGATACTGCCGCCGGGGCTGAGTGACGCCTCGGCGACATCGGATGCGCCGTCGGCGTTCTGTGCCCGCAGGGCGGCCTCGACGTCGGCGCGGCGCAGTCCCTCGCGGAGCAGGGCGCGATCGATGAAGCGGCCGTCCTTGACCAGCGTGACATCGCTGCCTTCGAAAAGCCGCACCGCGCGTTCGGAGCGGTTCACAAGCCGGACGACCGTCGCGTTGACGGCAAGCAGCACGACGGCGCCCAGCAGACCGCCGAGCAGGCTGTTGTCGGGACCGATGATCGCGTTCTGCACGACATTCGACAGCAGCAACGCCACGACGAGGTCGAAGGAGTTGAGTTGCGCGAGGTTGCGCTTTCCCGCGACTCGGAGCAAGGCCGCAACACTCGCGTAGACGACACAAGTGCGAATGACCTTGTCTCCGAACGAGATTCCGATCGTCCACAGGTCAGACATTCGCGGCTAGCCTCGTCTCCGTAATCATGCGGGTACGTCCCACCGCAGCGTCGCGGCGTTACAGTCCTGGCATCTGCGCGGGGAGGTGCGCACGAGTGACTGCTGGGCCGGCGGAGGTCGTGATCGCGACCAAGCTGTTCGTGCCCAGCGCGCGACAGCAACCGGTGCCCCGGCCCCGGCTGCACGAGCGGCTGGAGGCCGGCCTGCACGTTCCGCTGACGCTCGTCGTCGCACCGGCGGGATGGGGCAAGAGCACGCTGATCAGCGAGTGGCTGAGGCAGTCCGACTTGGCCGCCGGGTGGGTCTCCCTCGATCGGTTCGACGACGACGCGCACCGGTTCTGGCAGTACCTGTTGCTTGCAGCCGACCGGGCGGCGCCCGGCGTCGCGGCCTCGGCGCTGCGGCGCCTGGAAGCGGCCGGTAGCGACGTGGTGCGCGACGTACTGCCGGTATTCGTCAACGACGTCGCGGCGCGACCGGACCGGGTGGTCGTGGTCCTGGACGACTTCCATCTTGTCGGGGGCCCGCAGGTGCACGAGTCGACTGCCACGCTGCTGGAACGGTGCCCGCCGCCGCTGCATCTGATCATGAGCACGCGGGCCGATCCCCCGCTGGCGCTGAGCCGTCTGCGCCTCCATGGTGATCTGGTCGAAATCCGCGCCGACCACCTGCGTTTCACCGCCGGCGAGGCGGCGCAATTGCTGGCCCAGGCGCTGGGCGCAGCTCTGGACTCGGCGGACGTCGAGCGCCTCGTGATCCGCACCGAGGGCTGGGCGGCCGGTCTGCAACTTGCGGCGATCGGTCTCGCTGAGCGCACCGACCGATCCGAATTCATCAGCCGGTTCACCGGCGCGGACCGGCACCTTGTCGACTACCTCGGCGAGGAGGTGCTCGCTCACCTGAGGGAGACGCTGCGCGAATTCGTGCTGCAAACCTCGATGCTGAATCGCATGTGCGCCCCGCTGGCCGACGCGGTGACCGGACGCGCCGACAGCGCGGCCTTGCTCGACGAGATCTACCGCGCGAACCTGTTCCTGACGCCCCTTGACGACGAGCAGGTCTGGTTCCGGTATCACCAGCTCTTCCGCGGCATTCTGCTGCACGAGCTCGCCCGGGTCGCCCCCTCGGCCGGGGCCGAGCTGCACCGGCGCGCCGCAGGCTGGTATGCGGAGGTAGGCGACACGGGCGAGGCCGTCGACCACGCCATCGAGTCGAAGGATGCCGACCTGGCCGGGCGGATGATCGCGGACGGCTGGCTGCGCGAGTTCAACGCGGGCCACCTGCAGACTGTCCGGCGCTGGCTGGACGCCCTGCCCGCCGAGCGCATCGCAGGCAACGTGCAACTGTCGCGGGCGCAGGTCTGGATGGCCCTCGATGCCGGCCGCCTCGACGACGCCGAGTCCGCCCTCGCGGCCGCCGAGCAGCGGGCCCTCGACGACGCCCACCTGCGGGTTCTCCGCACGCTGCTGACCTACAAGATCGGAGACATCTCCGCGGCGGGGCGGATGCTCGCCGCGGGAGAGCCTGCCTCCGGCGAGCCGTTCGTGTCGACCGTGCACAGCCTGCTGGCAGGCGTCACCGCGCTCTGGTCCGGCGACATCGATCACGCGGACGTGCTGCTCCGGGTCGCGGCGGAGCGTGCCCTGAAGAACGAGAACCGGCTCGCACACATCTACGCGCAGGGTTGCGTCGCCCTGGTGGCCGTCGAGAAGGCCGATCTCGCGGCCGCGGAGTCGGTACTGGCTGACGCCGAGGTCGAGGTCGCATCGACAGTGAGCGACGCTCACTTCGTCGCGATGTTCCCCGCCCTGGCGCGGGCGCGGCTGCAGGCGACGAAGGCTATGTGGGACGGCGCAAGGGCCTCGGCGACGAGCGCGGTGGATCTCGCCCAGCGCGGAGCGGGCCGCATCGAGGTGGCGGCTGCTCTGCTGACCGCAGCCGCAATCACGCGCGGTCTGGGCGATTCGTCCGCCGACCTGCTGGCCGAGGCGCGCGCGGTGCTGGCGCAATGCGCGGACCCGGGCCCGGCCGTGCTCGGCTGGCTGAACGCCGAGCAACGCGCGCACACGGCCGCGCCCGTGACCGCAGGCGCCGTCCTGTTGACTGAGCGCGAACTCGACATCCTCCGGTTGCTGCCAGGACCGCTGTCGCAGCGCGAGCTGGCTCAGTCGCTGTTCGTCACGCCGAATACGCTCAAGACGCACCTGCGGGCCATCTACCGCAAGCTCAACGTGGAGTCTCGAGAGGCGGCGGTATCCCGGGCCCGGGCGTTGAGTCTGCTCTGAGCGCGAGTCCGCAGCTCACCCGCGCTACGAACCCTGGTACCGCAATCGTGATCGCGAGCCCGAGGATGATCCACCCGGCGACGGCGTACGGGAAGTACCGGTACGGCGGGGCCGGCACCGGCCAGATGTTGTGGTACAGCACGAACCCCGCGACGGCCGTCCCGGTGAGGGGCAGCACGACCTCGTGCCATGACCGGCGGGATAGATGCCAGGCCGCGGCGAGGTTCGTCAGTACGTACATGACGAGCAGGCAGAGCACGCCGAGGGTGGCGAGGTAGAAGAAGACGTTCAGCGCGGGCGTGCCGGCCAGACGGAAGCTGACCAGCAGCACGAGGCTGATCACCATTTCCAGGGCGAGCGCCCGCGTGCGCGGCGTGACGTCGCCGAGACGCCGGTCGGCCAGCCCGTCGCGGCCGAAGGCGAACATCATCCGGGCCGCGACGATCACGCCGCCGAGACCCGCCCCGACCGCGCTGAGCACCGCCCCCGCGTCCAGGAGGGTCGCGAGCGTGCTGCCCACGTAATGGTCCGCAAGGTCGCCCAGCGGAGCCTCGGACCCGCGGAACGCAGCCACACCGGCCGCGTCCGTCCCGAAACCGAGCGACTGCGCCACCATGCACGCCACGTAGAACACGGCCCCGAACACCACCGACGTGACAATCGCGCGCGGGATGGCCCGGCGTGGTGCGAGCGACTCTTCGCCGAGCGAGGCCGCCGACTCGAAGCCGGCGAACGCGAGGAACCCTGAAGTCGCCGCGAGCGCGAGCGTGCTGACGCCAACGCCGGGCGGCAGGGTGAACACCTCGCCCGACAGCCCGCCGCCGCCCGTCGCGCTACGGGTACCTGCGGCCAGTCGCACGTAGATCGCTACGACGAGTACGAGGATCAGCAGCACGGAGACGATTTCGAACACAAGCAGGAATCGCGTCGTGGGGCGGATCCCCAGCGCTGCGAGCAGCCAGATCGCCGCCCATCCGGCGAGCGCGATCGGGAACCAGTCCGCGTCATCGGCGAGGCCGGTCGAGTGCAGGAACGCCCGTCCGAACGTCGCGATGCCCATGATCGACACCGGCGGGAACACCAGGTAGGTGCCGAGCAGGATCCAGCCGGCGACAAATCCCACCCGTGGCGATAGCGCATTGCCGACGAAGGCGTACACCGAGCCGGCGTGGCTGAACTCGGCCGCAAGGCGCACGAACCCGTACGCCACCAGGCCGACCCCGAGGCCGGCGAACACGAAAGCAAGCGGGGCGGCACGCCCCAGCTCGGTTGCCGCCGCGATGCCGGTCACCGACATCGCCAGGGTCGGCGCCATGACGCCGATCGACAGCGCCGCCGTTTCGGGGAATCTCAGTTCGCGCCGCAAGGACGGCGTCGCGGCCGTAGCGGGCTGGTCGTCGATCGTCTTGGCGGTCATCCGGCCAACCACCCCCCGTCGGCCACCAGCACCGTGCCGGTGACATAGGACGCCTGCGACGAGCACAACCACACGGCGGCCGACGCGATCTCGTCCGGCTCGGCGATGCGCTTCATCGGAACGGCATGCAGCAGGTCGTCGCTCACGCTCGACGTCATGCCGGTGCGGGTCACGCCGGGTGCGAGCGCGTTCACCCGAATGCCGGCTCCGGCGAGTTCGAGGGCAGCGGTGCGGGTCAGCCCGTTCACGGCGTGTTTCGCCGCCACGTATGGGCCGTTGTCCGGCATAGCGGCGGCTCCGAGCATCGACGACGTATTGACGATCGCGCCCGATCCCTGCGCCCGCATCTGCCTGATCTCGGCACGCATGCAGTGCCAGACGCCGAACAGGTCCACCTGGAGGACACGGAGGAAATCCTCCGGCCGGTACTGGTCAAGTGGCAGATACGGGCCGGGCACACCGGCATTGTTGTGCGCGGCGTCAAGTCGGCCGAAGCGCGCGACGGTCCGCTCGACCGCCGCCTGCATCGCGTCGATGTCCGTGACGTCTGCGACGATGACCTCTGCGTCGCCACCGGCGGCGGCCACCTGCGCGGCTGTCTGTTCGAGCCCGTCCTTGTCGATGTCCAGCACGGCCACCAAGGCGCCGGCTGCGGCGAAAGCCAAAGAGCTCGCGCGGCCGATGCCGGACGCGGCGCCCGTGATCAGGGCGACCTGCCTGTCGAGATCAGCCACGGTAGTAGTCCTCCAGCACGGCACGGAGGGCGGCGCGGCCGCGGTGCAGCAGCACGCGCTGGTTCTGCGGTGTCAGGCCTAGTACGGAGCAGGCTTCGTCGGCGCTGAGCCCCTGCACGTCGCGCATAGTCACGACCAGACGTTGGCGTTCCGGTAGCTGGTCGAGCGCGCGGCCGACCAGGTCGACGATCTCGTGGCGCAGCGTCTTGTCCTCTGGCTCGTCCCAGGGACGCGGTGCCCCGGCGGACGTCCAGCCACCGGGGTACCTGCCGTCCGGGCCCTGGAACCGGGCCGGGTCGACGGTGGGCGTGTCAGCCTCGGCCTGGGTGAGCGTCGCGGACGCGACTACGCGCGACTCGCGCACTCCGCGAGTCTTCGCCCGGTTGATGAGGATCGAGAAGGCCCAGCTGCGCAGGGAGGACCGCCCCTCGAAGCCGGCCAGCCCACGGATGACGCCGAGCCACGCATCCTGGACGACGTCCTCTGCCGACTGCCGGCTGGACACGTAGCCGCGAGCCACCCGGAGCATCACCGGCGACCACTCGTCGATGACCTGACGGAACGCCGCCTCGTAACCCGACCGCAGCCGCGCGAGCAGCGTGGCCTCGTCGTCCCCGATTCGATCGCCGAGCAGAGACATTTGGTCCCCCCGTGCTTGGTGCGGCTGCGAGCAGCCTCCCGCACGAGAGGTCGATCTGCCTCCCCCACAAGGCGATCTCACCCGGGTGAGATCGCGCTGCGGGGGATGACGGGTGTCCGGGTTGCACGCATGCTGGCGCTATGGCGCGACGTTTCTACCGCATCAGGATCCAAGGCATGCTCAGCGAGCGGTTCGCCGGCGCCTTCGACGGCATGCGGGTCGAGTCCGAACACGGCACCACGGTGCTGTCCGGGGTGTGCATCGACACTTCCGCGCTGTACGGGGTGCTGGACCGACTGCGGGAACTCGGCCTCGAGCTGCTCGACGTCGAGTCATTCCCGGTCGCGCCCGAGGCGGCGTTCTCTTGACGCCCTAGCGCAGCGTCGCGGCCGCGACGGGCACCGCAAACGCGCGACACCAGATCAGCACGGTGAACGGCCGCATCAGCATCAGGTCGGCCGGCACCGGATAGTTCTGGTTGCCCTTGTTGCCGCGCAGGTGGTGCAGACGCGTGCCGCCGTCCGGACGCTGGCGGTCGGCGCCCGGAACCGCGACGACGAAGTAGTCCGGGCCAGGTTCCACGTCGAGGTCTTCCAGCCGTACGACGCGGGAGCCGTCGGCAAGCTGCAGCAGCACCGCCGTCCCGGACGCGCGGTGGTGAATGCCGGACAGATTCCCACGGCTCACAGCGAGGGGCGCCGGCACCGGAACCGGCGACACGGAACCGGCGATCGGCGCCGCGACCGGACCCGGCAGTGGATCGTTGACGGTCACGGTCCGGAAACTCGGCAGTACTGTGACGATGAACACGAGCGCGACAGGTATCGCCTGGGCGGCGGCGGTGACGGCGAACCCGCGGCCGAGCCGGGGCAGTACCCAGCCGATGAATAGGGTCAGCACCCCGACGGCCGCGACGAATCCGGCCGCGCGCGGACTCGCGAACGTCGACACGGCGACGCCCGGCTTCCACACGAAGAACGCGCCGCCGCCCAGAACAGCCAGGGCGGGAACCGCAAGCGAGCTTCGCGGCACCGTCAGGCGGCGCCGCGCCGTCGTCGTGACCATGTGGGCCATGTAGGTAAGTCACCCGGGTGCGGCAACCCGTTACGTCCCCGCCAGTCCCCGCAGCAGCCGCATCGTGGTCTGCGTCTGGGCGACGTAGCGAAGGCAGTCGTCGCACTCCCGTAGGTGCCGGACGAACTCGCGATGCACGTCGGCCGGCAGTACGTGCTCGAACTCCTCAGTGACGAGTTCGACGACGTCCCGGCAGGTCAGCACGCATCATCGTCCCGAAGGCGGGTAGTCGCGGAAGCTCGCCACAAGGTCGTTACGGGCGGCCTCCGAGAGGCTGTCGAGCGGGATGCGGCCGAGCGCGTTCAGCGTGGCGCGCATCTGTGCGAGGTACTCGTCGCAGCCCGGGCACAACGCGAGATGCGCTTCAATCTCGGCCCGGGTCGGCTCGTCGACGACACCTTCGAGGTAATCGGTGACGATCTCGACGACCTCGCGGCAAGTGATCGTCGCGCCCGGCTGCTGGCTCATGCGCTCATCATGCTCCCGGTCCGGCCAGCGCCGCACGGTTCTCCGCCTCGGCGATCGCCCAGGCCGCGTTGACCAGGCCGATGTGGCTGAACGCCTGCGGGAAGTTCCCGAGCAGTTCGCCGCTCTCCGGGTCGACCTCCTCGGCGAGCAGGCCCACGTCGTTGACGAACGCCACTGCCCGTGCGAACACGTTCCTGGCGCGCTCGATCTGGCCCGACTCGGCGAGCGCCTGGGCGAGCCAGAACGTGCAGAGCAGGAATGTGCCTTCGTCGCCGGAGAGGCCGTCGACGCCTTCCTCGGCCCGGTATCGATAGACCAGGCCGCGGTCGTCGGTCAGCCGGTCGGAAATGGCGTCGATGGTCGCGAGCATGCGCGGGTCGTCGGCCGGGAGGAAGCCGACAATCGGCATCATCAGGTTCGACGCGTCCAGAGCGGTGGACCCGAAGTACTGGGTGAAAGCACCGGCCTCCTCACTCCAGCCCTCACGGACGACGGTGTCCGAGATCTCGTCGCGGGTCCGCTTCCAGCCCTCGACGCGGTCGACGGCATCGAGCACGTCGGCGAGTGCAATCGCGCGGTCGAGCGCGACCCAGCACATCACCTTGGAGTACAGGAAGTGCTGCGGGTCGCCACGGACCTCCCAGATGCCCTGGTCCTTCTCTTGCCAATGACCCGCCGCCGCGTGTGCGCACGCGATTAGAAACGACTTGGTGTCGGCGTCGATCGTGACGAGCTGATCGGCGAGGCGGTGCGCCGCGCCGAGGATTTCGCCGTAGACGTCGATCTGTCGCTGGCTCCAGGCGCCGTTACCGACCCGGACGGGCCGGCTGTCCCGCCAGCCGGACAGGTGCGGCAGCTCCCACTCGGTCAGGTCGTGCTCGCCGCCGACGCCGAACATGATCTGCAGGCCGCGATCCGGGCCGATACCCGACGCAGCCGCGGTGGCCATGAACGCGAAGAAGTCGTCGGCCTCGTCCGGGCAGGCTGCGACCCAGAGCGCCTCCATAGTGAAGCTGGCGTCGCGCACCCAGGAGTACCGGTAGTCCCAGTTCCGCTCGCCGCCGACGCCTTCGGGCAGCGAGGTCGTGGCAGCGGCGACGATCGCGCCGCTCGGCTGGAACGACAGCCCCTGCAGTACCCGGCCGCTGTGGTGGACGAGGTCGGCCCACGGGCCGGCGTAGCTCTGGTGCAGTGCCGACCACGACCGCCACGCGTCGACGGTGTTGTCGACCTCCGCGGCCAGCTCTTCCTGCGACCAGATCCGCGCCGGCGCCTGCTCCAGCGTCGTGCGGTGCAGCGCGAAGTGCGCCGTCTCGCCCGCGTGCAGGACCATCCGCCCGGACGCGTTCGATCCGTCTAGGTCAAGTGGGACCGGGGAGGTGAGCACCAGCCAGTCGGCGCCGCCTCGCGCGGTCACCCCACCGTCCACAGTGGACAGCAGCGGTGCGATCAGACCGTACTCGGGCCGAGGTTCGTAGGACACGTCGAGCTCGACTTCGCCTTCGGTGCAACTCACCCGCCGCACCAGCAGGTGGGGGACGTCGTGTCCGAGGCGGTGCCCTCCGTTGTCCGGCCCCATCGCCAGGAGATCGGTCAGGACGGCCGTGCCCGTACCGGTCGTGAAGGTGGTTTCCAGCACCAGGGTCTGTTCGACGTAGCGCCGGGTCGCGTGCCACTCCCCGGACGGGCGAATCTGCCAGTGGCCGGCCCCGTCGTCGAGAAGCCCGCCGAAGACCGACGGGCTGTCGAAGCGCGGGAAGCTCAGCCACTCCACGGATCCCGCGCGGTCGACCAGCGCGGTCGAGTGGCGGTCCGACAGCAGCGCATGATCGGCGATCGGCGTTGACGACATGGCGTTCTCCTCTGCGAGTCCTGACTGGGCAGACTCGCCATGCCCCTACGGCGTTACGCGTAACACCTAGCGGCGGGCTGGGACAAGGGGTGCATGGATGACTTCGATGTCGTTGTGGTCGGTGCCGGGCCGGCCGGTGAGGTGCTCGCCGGCCGGTGTGCCGAGGGCGGCCTGGCCGTCGCGCTCATCGAGCGTGAACTGGTCGGTGGCGAATGCAGCTACTGGGGCTGCATACCGAGCAAGACGCTGATCCGACCTGGTGACGTGGTCGCCGCTGCCCGGCGGGTTCCGGGTGTGGGGGCAGACCTGGACGCCGCCGGAGCGCTCGCGAGGCGCGACTACATGACCAGCGGATGGACCGACGATGGGCAACTTCCGTGGCTGTCCGAGCGCGGTATCGAGCTGGTCCGCGGCACCGGGCGGCTGGACGGGGTGCGTGCGGTCGTCGTCGGGGAGCGCCGCCTGACTGCGCGGCGGGCCGTGGTGCTCGCTACCGGCACCCGGCCGGCGCTGCCGCCGATTCCCGGACTGGCTGACGCGCAGCCGTGGGACAACCGTGACGCGACCGCGGTGAAAGCTATCCCCCATCGGTTGCTGGTGCTCGGCGGCGGCGCGATCGGCGCCGAGATGGCGCAGGCGTACCGCCGGCTCGGGTGCGCGGAGGTCACCGTCATCGAGGGCGCGGAGCGCTTGCTGCCCGGCGAAGAACCCTTCGCCGGCGACGAGGTCGCTGCGGCCTTCGCAGCCGAGGCAATCACCGTCGTCGTCGGCGCGTCGGTCGATCGGGTGCACCGCGAGGGCGACGGGCCAGTCGCCGTGATGCTGCGCGATCGCGTCCTCGTGGGCGACGAACTGCTGGTCGCGACCGGCCGCCGGGTGGTAACGGCCGAACTCGGCCTGGAGACGGTCGGTCTGACGCCCGGCCGGTTCGTTCCGGTCGACGACCGGCTCCGGGTCGACGAGCTCGATTGGCTCTACGCGATCGGCGACTGCAACGGACGCGCACAGCTCACGCACATGGGCAAGTACCAGGGCCGGATTGCGGCCGACGTGATCCTCGGCCGGGACGCCCGCGACCGGGCGAGCGACGACGTCGTGCCGCGCGTGACGTTCACCGACCCGCAGGTGTGCGCCGTAGGCCTGACCGAAGCGCAGGCGCGCGGGCGAGGCATCCCCGTCCGTACCACTACCTATGGAACCGGGGACGTCCCCGGTGCCTACACGCAGGGCGACGGCATCCGCGGCACCGCCAAGCTCGTCGCCGACGAAGCCCGGGGCGTCCTGGTCGGCGCGACGTTCACCGGGCCGGGTATCCAGGAGCTCCTCCACTCGGCAACGATCGCGATCGCAGGCGACGTTCCGCTGGAGCGGCTGTGGCATGCCGTCCCGTCGTTCCCGACCATCAGCGAGGTATGGCTGCGCCTCCTCGAAGCCTACGGATTGTGAGGCCCGCCGTGATGCCGGACGTGTCGTTCACCAACCTGTTCATCGTCTGCCTCGTCGCGGCCGGTGCGCCGTTGCTACTCGGTCTGGCGCCACGGCTACGGCTGCCATCCGTGATTCTGGAGATCGTCGCCGGGATCGTGCTCGGCCCGTCGGTCCTCGGCTGGGTGCACGTCGACCTGCCGGTCCAGATCCTGGGTCTCATCGGACTCGCGTTCCTGCTGTTCCTCTCCGGCCTGGAGATCGATCCGCACCGGCTGCGGGGGCGGCTGCTGCGGCTGGCCCTACTCGGCTACGTGATCACACTCGCGCTCGGCGCGCCGATCGGCTTCGCGCTGCACGGCGCCGGATGGGTGCAGAGCCCGCTGTTGCTCGCGATCGCGCTGTCGGCCACGTCGCTGGGCCTCGTCGTTCCTGTGCTCAAGGACGCACGGCAAGCGGACAGCGAGGTCGGCCAGACCGCGATCGTCGCCGCCACCGTCGCCGACTTCGCCGCGATCCTCCTGCTGTCGCTGTTCTTCTCAGCGTCCGGCGGGAGCACGGGTGGGCGGGTCGTGCTACTGATCGCCTTCGCCGTCCTGATCGCAGTGACCGGCCTCGTCGTCTCGCGGGCGGGCCGGTCGATGCGGATCGGCGAGGTACTGCTCCGACTGCAGGACACCACCGCCGAGATCCGAGTGCGCTTCGCCGTCGTGCTGCTCGTCGCGTTCACCGCGCTGGCCGAGCGGTTCGGGCTGGAGAGCATTCTCGGCGCGTTCCTCGCCGGGGTCGTGATCAGCGTGGTCGACCGCGACTCGTCGTCGCATCCGCACTTCCGCACGAAGCTCGAAGCGATCGGATTCGGCTTCCTGGTGCCCGTCTTCTTCGTCAGCAGCGGCATCCGACTCGACCTCAAAGGCCTGCTCGACAACCCATCTGCGCTGCTGCGCGTGCCGGTGTTCCTGCTCGCACTGCTCGTCGTGCGCGGCGTGCCGGCGCTGCTCAATACACGTGCGCTGGGCCGCCGCAACGCAGTCGCCACCGGGCTTCTCCAGGCCACGTCGCTACCGTTCATTGTGACCGCGACCCAGATCGGCGTGCAGTTGGGCAAGATCTCGCCAGTCACCGGGGCCGCCCTCGTCTTCGCCGGCCTGCTGTCCGTGCTGCTGTTTCCAGTTGCCGCGTTGTCCTTGCTGCGCAAGGGTGATCGTGGCTCGGCGCCGGTTGAGGCCGAGCGTGCGGCGGCCACGTCGGTCACGATGTGAGCGGGGTCCAGCCAAACACGGGTGCGCAGTTCGATCCCGTCAATGCTGATATCGGCGGGTAGCCGGGCGCGGAAGTGAACGCGTCGCGTTCGACACGTCGCACGCCGAGTCCCTGCCGTTGGTAGAACCGCAGCCGATGTGGGGCCGCCACGCTGCCGATCAGGAGGACACCGACACTGCGGCCCTGAAGTCCTCCGCACCGCCATGGTCTTCAGCACGACCTCGCCCAGCCGAATCGTGTCTACGAGTTGCAGGTGGGCCGATGCCGCCTTGCCCGCGCAGCCGGACAATCCCATGTCCTGCGTGAAGGTACGACTGCAGTTCGGGCGAGGGGTCATCGGCCGAACCGCGGGCGCAGGGCTTCCCGCGGGCCGGAATGGAGTTGAACCCGCACGTCGACGAGGCGGCCAGGCGGACTCCAGTGCACACTGTGGCAGCCAGCTGCGTCGGGCACCAACGTTCTTACCAGTCGCTGCCGCCGACCCGGGTCCGGCTGCGTGGACTGGCTCGCCAGCGGCCAACGGCAGCTCAGCCGGCCTGCGCTGCGGCCCACGCCGCGCGCGCCTCGGATGTGGTGGGGTCGAAGTCGGACTTGGTCCGGCGGAACAGGTCCTGCAGATCGGTCCACAACTGGAACACCGACGGACGTCCCCAGAACCAATAGCCGCAGTACACCTTGTCGATGACGAGGCCCGGTTGCAGCACGACGGTGTGCGGCACGGTCGCGGCGTGGTGTGGGTCGGTGTACTCGTCGATCTCCAGCGTGCGCTGGACCTCCAGGTCGCCGTCGGACAGGAACGTCCACCACGCTCCGGTGGCGATCTTCATCTTGTAGACGTCGTGCAGCTCGTTCGGCAGGACGGTCACCAGCGACGTGAATGCGACCGGCAGGAACTCCTGCAACTTGAGCAGTTCCTTGTGCTGCTGGCGTTCCCGCGGGCAGTGCTCGCCGCGGCCGAGCTGCAGGATCATCGCGTTGTCGCCCTGCAGGTCGGTCAGCCGGTGCTTCGTGCCGTTCTCGTCGGGCAGTTCGAAGTCGGGCAGCATATCCCCGACGCCCAGTCCCTCGCTCATGACGTCCTCCTCGCGCCGGCGACCGTCAGTCGCAGGCGGTAGATGCTGGTGAGTGCGGTGATGTAGAGGCCACGGCCGTCGGCGTCGCCCCAGGCGAGGTTGTGCGGGGCCTCGGGCAGCTCGAGCGTGGCGATGTGCGTCGCGTCGGGGGCGATGATCCACACCCCGCCCGGGCCGCAGGCGTAGACGTTGCCCGCCT
>DASXSF010000123.1:0-30157 GCA_036506155.1 Jatrophihabitantaceae bacterium | reverse complement strand
CGGCATGCACCTCGAGTGCCCGACATAGTCCCTGCGTCAATGACGGAGGGACTTGTCGTGCGGCGCGGCGGCGTCGATGCGGGTCGCGAATCCGCGGCGTCCAATATCCTGACCGCGACCAACTTCCCGATCGCCACGCACTCCGACCCGTACACGATTTGAGCGGCCGGCGCACAACGGGACGGGGGCATCGAACGTACGGACCTTCGTGATCGCGGATCCGGGCATCACTCGCAGGAGCGCGCGCCGTCCAGCTCTGCGTCGGCGCGCTCGAGAACGGTGTTGAGTACCCGCGCGGCAACGTCCAGGTCGGCGGACGGGATGTCGCCCCACAGCCGTGCGGTGATATCGCCGACCGTGGTGCGAACCCGGGTCTGCAGTCCACGGCCCGCCGAGGTGGCGCTCACCACGGGAGTTGCGCCGTCCGAGGCCTCGAGCAGGCCGGCCTCGAGGAGCGCCGCGATGGCCTCTTGCACGGCGCCCGGGTCAAGCTTGAGCGCGCCGCTGACTCGTGCGACCAACTGCGATCGCGGTGTTGACCCACCGCTCATGACCACGACGGTCAGGGCGACCCATCGATCACGCGACAGCGCGGTGCCTGCCAATTCGCGGTCGAGAATCGCGCCGAACGCGTTCTCCGTCTGTCCTACCAGCTGGGTCCCGAACGGCAACTGCGGCATTGAGGTGCCACCTTGTTTATCTGGATCGGTGTTATCCGGTTCGCTGAAACGGTAACGCGAGAATCAGATCGAGTGAATCCAGTTCTTGGAGCCGACGATCTTTGCCATGAGCGCGACCACGGCTGGCTCTCGCTATTCGAGGTTGCTGTGACGTGCATATAGGTAGCCGTGCTCGCGTCGCCACGTATCCGCGAGCTGCATGCAGATCCCATCGAATATCAGTTGGACGCACTGAGAGAACAGCGTCGACGCGAACTGGCAACTTACCGCGGCGTCGACCGGAACCACCAGGCGTGTGTCGGCCTGGGCGCTCAGCTCGGAGTCGGCGACGGCTGTTACGGTCGCGACTGTCGCACCGACTTTTCGTGCGATTCTGGCCTGGCGAACTGTGGTCGAGGTGGTTCCCGACCCGCTGATCAGGACCATCAGGTCGTCCTCGACGACGGCCGGGCACGTGACGTCGCCGACAACATGGGAGTCGACGCCCAGGTGCATGAGGCGATGCGCGAAGGCGCGGCCGACCAAGCCGGATCGGCCTTGGCCGGTGATCAGCGTGCGAGGAAGCGGTTGGAGCGCTTGCAGGAGGCTGTCGGCGATATCCGCTTCCAATCCGGCCGCCACGTGGGCAACCTCATGAAACGGCGTGAGGACCAATTGTGCGGGCACCGGCTCTTTCCTCTCGTGGGTCGCGCGTTTGATCGGATGTCGGTGTCGGGCCCGCCTACGGCCATCAGATCGCCGTCGACCTGCTGCGGGAGCGATGAGACGAGCCCAGATCCAAATCGAATCGCAGGTTCGGAAGGCATCGGGGTGCTGGCGGGTGACCGCTGGCTCACGAACCGGCGGCGGCGCGGCGTGGTCCGAGTACCCGACCGACGGTGGTGGCGCGGCCAGGCCTGACGCGGTGGATTTCGCCGCGTGCCCGGTGGGCGCGTGTCGCGGCCTGGGCAATGCGGGCGCAGTCAGCCTGACGCAGCAGTTCCGCTACGCGGGTATGCATCAGCTGGTGAGTGACGGTGGGATGCATGGTGGTCTCCTTGCTCATGGGGCAGATGGTTGGGTGGTGCTCATCCGCTGGATGGAGTGATCACGTCACCGTTGAGGTCGATCTTGGGCAGACGGCCCACCAGGAGCAGGGCGAGTCGGCGAAGCAGGTTCAAGGCGAGGGTCAAGGCCGTCGTGCGCGCACCCGAGGCGGCCCCAGCGTCCTTGGCGGGGATCCCGGCCAGGACGACGTTGGTGATGGGGGCGAGGAAGAAGCCGCCACCGATCCCGGCCAGGAACAGCGGCAGCAGCAGCTGCCAGCCGGTCAGCCGGGTTCCCTGCCAGTACAGCACCCCGATCACCGACGACTGGCCGATCAGCATGAGGACGCAGCCGACGGGGAGAATCCGGGAGCCGAGCCGGCGGGCGACCGTCGCCGAGCGGGCCGAGCCGATCGCCAGCGCCAGCGCCAGCGCCAGCGCAGCGTGACCCCGCCGGCCTTGACGGGGCTGTACCCGAGTCCCCCCTGCAGCGTGATCAGCAAGACCATGAAGAACGACGGGATTCCGCTGAAGAAGACCGGGCTGGCCAGCAGGCCGAGGGTGAACGGGCGCTGCCGGAACAGCGCCGTGCTGAGCAGCGGGCCGTTATCGCGCCGGGTGCGGCCGCGCTCGTAGGCCACGAAGGCAGCGAGCAAGAACGGGCTGATTGCCAGGCACACGAACGACCAGGTCGGCCAGGCCTGGTCGCGGCCGATGACCAGTGGGAACACCAGCAGGAACAGCCCTGCGCTAACAACAACGCGCCGGTGACGTCGATGCGGCTGGCCCGCTCGGCGCGCGATTCGGGGATCACGACGGTTCCGAGCGCGAGCGCGACGAGGCCGATCGGCACGTTGACGTAGAAGATGGACCGCCAGCCCGAGCCGGCCAGGTTCAGGTCGATGAGGGCGCCGCCCGTGACCGGTCCGAGGATGGTGGCCAGGCCGATCGTGGCACCGTAGACGGTGATTGCCCTGACGCACTCTTGTACGGCGAGTGGCTGCGCCGTTCGCGGCGCCGGGCCGATGCTCGTGTGCAGCTGCGCGCCGCGCTGGACGTCTTCGATCGGCTCGACGCGCAGCCATGGGCCGACCGGGCTCGCGGCGAACTGCGAGCGACCGGCGAAACAGTTGCGGCGAACGAGCGCCCGCTCGACCTACTCGATCGGCTCACGCCGCAAGAGTTGCAGGTCGCGCGCCTGGCCGCCGCAGGGCTCAGCAATCGAGCCATCGGCGCCCAGCTGTTCTTGAGCCCGCGGACGGTCGGCTACCACCTCTACACGGCCTACCCGAAACTCGGCGTCGCGTCTCGCGCCGATCTTGCCCGGCTGCCGCTCTGACCGATGGCATCAGCCGGTGCAGTGCGGGCTGCGGGGATCCGGGCTGCGCGATGGCGGTGGCGCAGGGATTCGAACCCTGGGAGGCTTGCACCTCACACGCTTTCGAGGCGTGCTCCTTAGGCCACTCGGACACGCCACCGCGCACGAGAATACATGGCGCCTGATCAGCGCCGGGCGGTGAAGAACTCGGCGAGCAGTGCCGCGCACTCGGCCTCGCGCACGCCGGCAATCACCTCGGGACGGTGATTCAGCCGGCGATCGCGGACGACGTCCCAGAGCGAGCCGACTGCTCCCGCCTTGGGATCCCACGCGCCGAACACCAGACGAGACACCCGGGCCAGCACCACCGCGCCCGCGCACATGGTGCACGGCTCGAGCGTGACGGCGAGGGTGCAGCCCACCAGCTGCCACGACCCGAGCGCGGCGCCGGCTCGCCGCAGCGCCAGAACTTCGGCGTGCGCTGTCGGATCAGACAGGGACTCCCGCTCGTTGTGCGCGGACGCCACGAGGCCCCCGGACGCGGAGAGCACAACTGCCCCCACCGGCACTTCGCCCAGCGCCGCCGCCGCGCGAGCCACCTCGAGCGCAGCGCCGATGGCAGCCGAGGGCGACGTCACACGCGCAGTGCTTCGAATGCGTCTGAGCAGCCGGCCTTATCGCACACCGCGGCGATCAGGTCTATCGGAAGCGTGCCTTCGCGCGCACACAGGTCGAGCAGCTCGCCGGCCGCCGTGCCCAGGTCCTCGGCGAGCCCGGCGTCGCCGAACGGCGCGCTGTCATGCGCGGGCGGCGCGTCCTCGTCACCCACGAGAACGTCCTCGCCGATCTCGTCGAGCTCGTCGGCGACCAGGGCGGCGATCGGGTAAGCGTCAGCGGCATGCCCGTCAGAGAGGAACACCCGCGGCTCGTTGCCCCGGTCGACGCGCGCGAGCACGGCGTACTCGTCGTCCTGTTCGACGACGAGCAGCCGCACGTCACCGGACACGTCACGCGTGACCTCGACCAAATCGTCGATGCTCTCGCAGTCGTCGAGGTTGACCTCGACAGCACGCCACAGCTCATCGGAACGTGCCAGGACGGCGGCAAAGTAGCTCATCGCGGTACCCGCGCGGACTCGATGGCCTGGGCATACGAGTCGGCCAGGCCGATGCGGTCGATGATGGTCTCGAGCATCTCGTCGGGGTAGGCGTCGAGGTCGTCGAGAACGACTTCCATCTCGTCTTCGGTCAGACCCAGATCGGTGAACAGGTCCAGGTCACCGATCGGCCAGACCTCGTCGAGCTCGTCGTCGTCGGGCGGGTCCTCGCCCAGCCGCTGCAGCACCTGCTCGGCAAGGGGGTACTCGACGGACGCCGTCAGGTCGGACAGGAGCAGCGAGATCCGCGCGCCGTCCTGTCGGGCGATCAGGAAGAACTCGTCGTCGACGTCGGCCACGACGAACGGCCCGCCGTCGGGCGGTTGCCCGCGCAGGGCAGCGATCAGGCCGCGCAGGTCGTCCAGGACGGCCGGCGGCAGCGGCTCACACCGCCACTGCCCGGCATCACGGAAGGCCGCGATCGCGAAGCCACGCTGCGCCATGACCCCCACCCTCTGCGAGATGCGTGAGGTCTCGATCCTGACACGTCATCCGGCACCGTGGAAGTCGGGAGCAGCGATGAGCGCTCGCGCGAAGAGCCCGACCCCCGCGCGCCCAAAGGCGCTTGCGCGCGCGGTTGCGACCGGTCCATACGATCGGGAGCAGACGCGATCCGGGCCGGGAGGATAGCGTCAGTGGCGTGACGGCGAGGTTCGGCCGGGTCGCCGTGCTCGGCCTGGGACTCATCGGCGGCTCCCTGCTGCGGGCGATTCGGCAGAGTGGGCTGTCCGTCGTCGGTTACGACGTCGACCAGCAGACCGCCGCTGCCGCCAGCGCAGCCGGATTCCCGGTCACGGCAAGCGACGCCAGCGCGGTGCACGGCGCCGACCTCGTGGTACTCGCCATGCCGCTGCCCGAGGTGAAGGGCGCCCTCCAGTCACTCGCCGCGCACCTCAGCCCGGAGGCGGTGCTCACCGACGTCGGCACGCTGAAGTCGCCCGTACTTGAGCTGGTGCGGGGCATCATCCCTGCCGTGCGGTTCGTCGGCGGGCACCCGCTGGCCGGCACGGAGAACAGCGGCTGGGCCGCGGCCGACCCGCTGCTGTTCCGCGACGCGCCGTGGGCGCTCACCCTCGAGCCGGACACCGACCTGGCGTCGTGGATCGCGCTTGCCGAACTGGTATGCGACCTGGGCGCAAAGCCCGTGCCGGCCACCGCGCCGGAGCAGGACGCCGCCGTCGCCCATGTGATCGGCCT
This sequence comes from Jatrophihabitantaceae bacterium, assembly GCA_036506155.1. GTDB lineage: Bacteria > Actinomycetota > Actinomycetes > Mycobacteriales > Jatrophihabitantaceae > DASXRA01. Next base: position 24,781 of record DASXSF010000123.1, on the reverse strand, counting down.
GCCGCACGTGCTGGCCGAAGCTCTCGCACTGACCGGCCTGACCGGCGGCGAGCTGGGACTCTCACTGGCCGCCGGCTCGTACATGACCGGGTCCCGTGTCGCGCGCACCCGTCCCGACCTGGTTGCAACGTGGTGCGACGGAAACCCAGAACTCGTCCACGCCCTCGACGACGTGATCGCCCGGTTGCAGGACGCGCGGGCCGACCTCGCCGCCGACGGTTCGGTGCTCGACCTGGCATCCGCTGGGCACACCGCGCGGATGAACTGGGAGCGGCGCCGGTTCGAGCCGGTCGAGCTCGCCGCCGACGCGGCGGAGTTACTCGAACACGGGCGACGCGGCGGATGGATCACAGCTGTGCTGCGCGACGCCGACGGCGTGCGGCTGCTCGGAATGCGTCCCCGTACGTGATCCCCGGTATCCCGCTGGTGGACGTCGTCCGGTCCGGCTTCGTCGAGAGTGTCCACAGTGGACACCTCGTCGTCCTCGACGCAGTCGAACTGGGCCAACCGCGTCAGCCGCTGTTCCCGCGATCGTCGAACAAGCCGCTGCAGGCCGTCGGTATGCGCCGCCTCGGCCTGGACGTCCCGCCGCACCACCTTGCCCTCGCAGCCGCATCGCACAACGGTGAGGAGGCGCACATCGCCGGTGTTCGGGCGATGCTCGCGAGCGGCGGGCTCGGCGACGACGACCTGGGCTGCCCACCGGCATGGCCGCTCGATGAGACGGCGCGTCGCTCATGGCCGGAGCCACAACGCATCACGATGAACTGCTCGGGCAAACATGCAGCCATGCTGTTGACCTGCCGGATGAACGGCTGGCCTACCAAGAGCTACCTCGACCCCGGCCACCCGCTGCACCGGTCGCTGCGGGCGACCCTCGAAGACCTCGCCGGGGAGCCCGTGGCGACGGTCGGCGTAGACGGCTGCGGCGCGCCGCTATTCGCGCTGAGTCTCGTCGGGCTCGCCCGCGCGTACCGGCGGATCGCCACCGCTGAGGCCGGGCCCGAACGCGAGGTGGCGGATGCGATGCGCGCGCACCCCGACCTCGTCGCCGGCACTGGGCGCGCGGCCACCCGGCTCATGAGCGGTATCCCCGGGCTCATCGCCAAAGACGGTGCGGAGGGTGTCTTCGCCGCTGCGCTACGTGACGGCACCGCAATCACTGTCAAGATCGACGACGGCTCGCAGCGGGCTGCGGAGCAGGCCGTCGTCGCTGGGCTGCGCAGCGTCATCGCCGCCGCTGTGCTGGACGAGCTGGCCGACGTGGCGGTACTCGGCGGCGCCGAGCCGGTCGGTGAAATCCGGTTCCGGACCGGCCTGCTGTAATTCCCAGTTGCTAGAGGCACAATGTCGCCATGGTTGGCGCCATCATCGCGTTGTTCTTCGTGGGCCTGATCGCCGGAGCGATCGGCCGGCTGATTGTGCGCAGTCCGTCGCGGCTGGGCTTCTGGGGCACCGTGCTGCTCGGCATCGTGGGTTCGTACGCGGGCGGGACGCTCGGCGCGCTGCTGTTCCACGACAAGTTCGACATCCGCAAGGCCTCCACGATCATCGGCGCGATCGCCGGCACCATCATCGTGCTGGCGATCTGGCGGGCCGCCAGCGGAAAGCGCGCCGTCAGCAAGCGCTACTGAGCGGCCGTGACGGGCACCCGGCTGATCGGCTCTGCCTCACGGATGCCGTAGCGGGCATAGAACCCGCGTAGTGGCCGCGGTGCCCACCAGTTCGCGTTGCCCAGCAGGCGCATGGTGGCCGGCACCAGGATCGAGCGGACGACCGTCGCGTCGACGAACAGCGCGACCAGCATCGCCACCCCGATCAACTTGATGAACGTGATCGGCGACGCCGAGAACAGCGCGATCACGACCATCAGCAGCAGCGCCGCGGCGGTGATGATCCGCCCGGTGCGTTGTATGCCGGTGGCGACGGCCAAGCGGTTGTCGCCGGTCAGGTCGTACTGCTCACGTACCCGCGAAAGCAGGAACACCTCATAGTCCATGGACAGTCCGAAGATGATCGCCAGCACGAGCACCGGCTGGGTGGCCTCCACCGCGCCGGTCGGCGTGAAGCCGAGCAGCCCGGACAGGTGGCCGTCCTGGAAGATCCACGTGACCACGCCGAACGAGGCGCCCAGTGAAAGCACGTTCATCAGCAGAGCCTTGACGGGCAACACCACCGACCCGAACGCCAGGAACAGCAGCACGAACGTGGCGAGCACGACGATGAGCGCCATCCACGGCAGCCGCTGCCCGAGGCTCGAAAGCCTGTCGACCACCTGCGCGGTCGATCCGCCGACCAGTACCTCCTGCACATGGGCCGGATGCGGCAGGGCGCGAACCTCCTTCAGCACGTCCTTCGCCTGCGTGTCGAGTGCCTCGCCCCGGTAGGTGATGTTCACCTGAGCGGTATCGCCGCGCGCCGCCACGACGTCGGCGCCGGTCGCACCCGTCACCGTTCCCGCAGCATGGCTGTAGTTCTGTAGCGCGGCCTGCCCGGCAGGGCTGTCGACGGGGACGTCCAGCGACACCGCCGCCGTGATCGGGGTGTCCAGGTTGCCTGGGAACTCGCGCTGCAACGTGTCCGCCACCTGGCGGGACTCAGCGCTCTTCGGCTCCATCCGCTGGTCGATGCCGCCCCACTTGACATGGAGGAACGGGGTGGCGAGTAGGAGTAGCACCGCCACTATCGGCAGCGCGAACACCACCGGGCGCCGCATGACCCCGGACGCCAACCGGAACCAGAAGCCGCGCTCGCGCTCCGGCCTGCGGCGGCGCACCGCCAGGGCGTCCACGCGCGGGCCGAGCACGGTGAGTAGCGCGGGCAGCACCGTCAGCGCGGCCAGCGCCGCGATCAGCACCGCGGAGATGCCGCCGTAGCCCATCGACTTGAGGAACGTCTGAGGAAAGATCAACAGGCCGGCCAGCGACACGGCCACGGTGACCGCCGAGACGGCGACGGTGCGCCCTGCGGTGGCCATCGTCGTCGTGACCGCGTCCGGGACGGCCGCGCCGCGCCGCAGTTCCTCGCGGAACCGGCTGACCATGAACAGCCCGTAGTCAATGGCGAGGCCGAGGCCCAGGATCGTCACGATGTTCACGGCGAAGACGCTGACGTCTGTGGCCATGCTGATCACGCGCAGCGAGATGAACGAGCCCATGATCGCCGTCAACCCGACGGCAAGCGGTAGCGTCGCCGCGACCATGCTGCCGAACACGATCGTCAGCAGCACCAGCAGCACCGGCGCGGAGAGCATCTCGGCCCGAGCGATCGACTTCTTGACCTGCTCGTTGAGGTCCGCGCCGAGACCGTTCTGCCCGCCGACCTGCACGGTGTAACCGGTGCCCTTGACGGATTCACGCATCGCGTCGTACTTCGGCATGTCGACGGTGTCGTCGCGATTCTTCAGCGAGACGGCGGCGAAGGTCGCGTGCCGGTCCGCGCTGACGAAATCGGGCGAGTGCGTCGTCCAATACGTGCTGGTGCCGGCGGCGACGCCGGCCGGGAACTTGGCCATGACAGAGTCGACGCTCCGGCGATAGGCGGGGTCGTCAACGGTGAGAACGGGGTTCCGGAACAGCACGATCACATCGGCGCTCGTGTTGCCGACGCGCTTGTCGAGCACCGCCTGCGCTCGCTGGTTCTCACTGCCCTTGTCGTCGAAGCCGCCGTTGCTGAGCGCTCTGAACACGCCGGTGCCCCACAGCGCGCCTGCCAGCACGAACACGATCCCGCCGACCAGCACCCACCGACGCCAGCGCACAACTTGCGAACCCCACGACGCGAACATCCGTTACCTCCGCTAACGGCCGTCATTGCAGTGAACGCTGTTCACCGTGAACGTCGTTCACTATGCTGGGCGCCATGACCACCGTCAACCCCGTTTCCGCCGAGCGCTCTCAGCCGACTCGCAGGGAACGCGCGCACGCGGCGGCGCAGGCGGAGATCCTTCAGGCGGCACGACGTCTGCTGATCGAGGGCGGCGCGGAGCGGGTGACGGTTCGCGGCATCGCCACGGAGGTCGGGATTACGGCGCCGGGGCTGTATCGGTACTTCAGCGGGCGCGAGGCACTGCTCGGCGAGCTGTGCAGCAGCCTCTACGACGAGCTGGCCGACGTCCTGTACGAGGCTCGGGATCGCGATCCCGATGCCCCGCTCAAGCAGCGCTTCCTGGTCACGTCCTTCGCGTTCCGCAAATGGGCCCTCGAGCACCGGCCCGAGTTCGGGTTGCTGTTCGGGGCGCCGATCCCGGGCGTGTTGGTCGACATCCACATCGACCCCGACCCGGCGGCCAACCGCGGTATGCGGTTCGGGCAGGTGTGGCTGGAGCTGTTCGCCGAACTATGGCGCCAGCACCCCGTCCCGGTGCCCGACGCGGACGAGCTCGATCCACGGTTACGCGAGCAGCTGACCGAATACCACGAGCAGATCGGGCGCATCGTCCCGCTCGGAGCCGTCGTGCTGTACCTGTCGTGCTGGATTCAGCTGTACGGGGCGGTAGCCACCGAGGCGTTCGGGCACCTGAACTTCGCCCTCCACGACGGGGACGCCGAGGCACTGTTCCACGACCTGATGGGTGAGCTGGCCGCCAAGCTCGGCCTCACCCACTGAGTCATCCGCCGGATGTGTCGCGGCCGGCGGAGTCTTCGCGGGTACGCTCATCGCAGCCGTTTTGGAGGGACGCCATACCCGTCGCTATGCTGGGCGAGCACTCCAACGGGACTTGTAGCATGGAGCGGCCTGCCGCCCTCATCGTCTAGAGGCCCAGGACGCCGCCCTTTCAAGGCGGTAGCACGGGTTCGAATCCCGTTGGGGGCACGCAGCACAACACCAGGCCCACCAAGGCCCCGTAGCGCAGTTGGTTAGCGCGTCGCCCTGTCACGGCGAAGGTCGCGGGTTCAAGTCCCGTCGGGGTCGCTCAGCAGGTCCGTGTAACGAGCAGTATCAGCGTTTGATCATGCCGCCGCGCCGTCAATGCTGGCGGGCACTCGCGAATTGCCGTTGGGCAACTTCCAAGCCATGGTCTACGCCGGCACCGGCCCTCACCGGCAGGCGGTGCGAGACTCATCCCACGCACGCTAGGCCTCCCCAGAGGGGCCGTCGGTCCCGCCGCGCTGGAGGGCGGCCAACTGGCGGTCAATCTCGGTGAGTGACTGCTGGATTTTGGTGAGGGTCGCCTGGTTGTCGGGGGATGGGTCGGGCAGCTTCGGGGCGGGGACCAGCACGCTGGCCAGGATGCTCGCCAGCGATCCGATGATCCCGACGCCGCAGAACATCACGACTGTGGCCGTAAGTCGACCGCCCGGCGTTACCGGAAAGTAGTCTCCGTAACCCACTGTCGTGATCGTGACAACTGCCCACCAGAGCGCCTGGCCGCCGGTCTTGATGTTGGCATCAGCCGACTTGCTCTCGAGTTGCAGCACAAGTACGGCGGACACGGCCAACACAACCATCGCGGCGAGGAGTGTTACGAAGACTGCGTATCGCCCACGGTTGTCCAGCACGTCTTTCACCAGCTCACGCTTGCTCTTGCCGCGCAGCAGCCGGCTGATTCGGGCAACGCGGCTGAGCCGAGCGAGTCTCAGCAACGCGGTGTATCGGAAGAAGCTGAAACTCGGTATCGAACCCAGCAGATCCAGCCAGCCGCGTCCATGGATGAAGTAACCGCGTTTAGACGATGCCCGCGCTAACCGCAGGCCGAAGTCAAGCAAGAACAGGACGCAGATCGCATTGTCGTATATCTCGAGAAGCTGAGCCGTCGATCCCGACAACCCGGGCAGCAGGAGCGCTACCATGATGACCAACGAGAAAAACGTCAGGACCAGGATGAACAGTTCGTACGCGTTGCTCTGCATCGACTCGTAATCGGCCTTCGCAGCCATCGGCCTGCCTCCGTCGCCGCCCCGGGGGTGTCCCGGAATGTACGACCGCAGGGACATCATGAGCGTGTGGCTCACCGTCGCGAACGGAGCGTCGGAACGGTAGTGACCCGTGTTGGTCCGTAGCTCACCCGGATCAGTTGCCGTACACGTCGCGTGCCGCGTTATCGCCTCCCGTGCCTGGCGGACCCGATAGTCAAGCAGTGACTTGACTGTCGGGGGCGTTCGCTGTTGATACTCAAGTACATGCTTAACCAAGTGGTGGACCGGGACCCCGCGGCGGACCTGGACCGTGTGTTTCAGGCGCTGGCCGACCCGGGCCGCCGCCTCATGGTCGAACGCCTCACCACCGGCCCCGCCTCGGTCAGCGAACTCGGCGGGCCACTCGATATGTCACTCGCCGCCGTGCTTCAGCACGTCCACGTCCTCGAAGCCAGCGGGTTGGTGCGCTCTCAAAAGCTCGGCCGCACCCGCACCTGCAGCCTGAACGCGCTGACCCTCCGCTCGGCCGAGCACTGGATCTCCGAGCGCCGCACGCTCGTCGAGCGGCGCCTGGACCGGCTCGGCGAGTACTTGGCCGAGACCGCCGACCGGCCCGACACCGATAACGAGCCCCAGGGGGAGATCTCATGACTCAGCCGCCCGTCATCCATGACAGGTTCACCCTCGAGCGCACCTATCCCGCGACCACCTCGCGGGTGTTCGCCGCCTTCGCCTCCCAGGAGGCCAAGAAGGTCTGGGGCGATACCGGCGACCTCCAGCCCGGCAGCGACAGCGCAGCCCCGACCGAGTTCGACTTCCGCGTCGGCGGGCGCGAGCGGTTCGGCTTTGGCTACCGGGGTCACACCTACCGGTACGACGCCCTGTATTACGACCTCGTGCCCGAACAGCGGATCGTCTACAGCTACGAGATGTATGCCGACGGCGCGCGGATCTCCGTCTCCGTCGCCACCATCGAGTTCGCCAAGACCGGCCAGGGCACCGCGCTGACCTGGACCGAGCAGGGCGCCTACCTCGACGGCTTCGACGGCGACCAGGCGTCCGCTCTGCGCCGCGAGGGGACCGCCGAGATGCTCGACGCCCTGGCCAAGTACCTCGCCGGCCAGGGCTGAACGGAGCACGCCATGCGCGAGGTCGTAGCCCGGATCTTTGACGTCTCTCCCGTCGGCGTCGTCGCCGAAGAGGACACCGACTTCTTCAACTACTGTCGCGAGGCCCCCGACGACCCCGCGCAGGTCGCGCGCACGCGAGATCTCTACGAGCGCGCCGACCTGCACGTCATGGGCCGGAACTTGTACCAGGGCGCGGCCTCGTTCTTCCCCACCGCCGTCGACCACCCCTACGCCGACCTCATGAACGCCGCCCGCAAGCTCGTCTTCAGCCGCACCCTGCAGGACGCCTCGTGGAACAACTCCAGCATCGTCCGCGGTGATCTAACCAAGGAACTAGAGCGGCTCAAGCAGGGCGGCACCGGCGACATCATCGCCCACGGCCGGTTCGGCTTCTGGCTGTCGCTGATCCGACTCGACCTGATCGACCGATACCGCCTATCGGTGTTTTCCTACCTGCCCAGCCAGGGCCGCCGCCTTTCGACGACATCGAGAAATCACGTCAGCTCGAGCTTGTCTCCAGCACCCCCTTCACGAACGGATGCGTCGAACTCGAATACCGACGGCCCAGCTGAAGAGAATCTTGAAGACCATCGCCGACAGCGCCGGCGCGGTCTCGGCCTAGCTCGGCACGTCTTGTGGGCCGCGTTCACGCGCCTCTCGGCCGGCGCGCCTGACCGGAATCATGATCAGCGCGATCGAGGCGGCTGCGAGCAGCACGGCGAGCACGAGTGCGCCGATGCCTACCCACAGCAGCCAGGGCACGGTGGCGCCGGCATCGGCACGGAACGCGATGCCGCGTGAGGCGTCGGCGTTCATCACCACGACGGACCAGTCCCCGCCGTGCACCCGCCACGTCACGGCCTGGGTGCCTGTTCCCTGCGCCTGCGCCTGCCAGATCGGCACGGTGCCCGGCGGGCCCGATGGCGCCCCGCCGCTGATGTCGGTGTATTCGACGTGCGACTCGCCGATGCGCTGCACCCGGCTCCACGCCACGCCCGACAGATACCGGAACACGTCGCCGGTTGCCGCGACACCGACGAAAATCGGCCGGGTCGGGTCGGATGCGGTGACCCGGACGCGCACCTTGCCCAGCGCGCTGTCCTGCCAACCCCAGTCGACCTCTCCGCCGCCGACACGGACCCGGTCGCCGCTCACGGCGTAGCCGGCGCTGCGGAACGCGACCGTGGCGGACGTCAAATAGCCTCCGTCGCGCTCGGTGCCGTTCCAGACGAGGCCCGCCACTCCGGCAGCGACCAGTCCCAGCGCGATGAGGCCCAGCAGCGACCCCCCTACCACCGAGACAACCCGCCAGCCCGTCCACCCGGAGCGCTGACCGCGAGGCGGCTCTTGGTCCATCGCAGGCGCCCCGCCGCCGGTGATATTCGTCGTCATAGCCCTCGCCACCCCCCGGCCCGATGCTGATCCGCCCCTCAGGCGTCGCGGCGCACCAGCAGGTACATCGCGGCTGCGAGTAGCAGCGCGGTCCACAGGCAGAACACGCCGAAGCCCTGCCAGGGTGAGAGCAGGTCGTCAGGGCCCCTGTGGGCTCTGGCAATGAGATGGCCGGCCTCGGAGGGCAGGTAGGCGTGGACGTGTCTGCCAAGGCTGCCGGGCAGCAGCTGCGCCAAGGGCGCGAGCACCAGCACGAAGCCGATCACGCCGGTGATCCCGCCGGCAGTGTGCCGCACGAGCGCGCCGATCGCGAGCGCGAACAGGCCGAGGACGGCTAGGTACAGTCCAGCGCCGATCACCGCGCGCAGCACTCCCGGGTCGCTGAGAGCGACCGGGGCGTGCTTGTGCAAGATGCTCGCGCCGATGAAGAACGAGGGGAACGCGGCGATCTCGCCGACGATGAACACGAGCAGCGCGAAGACGACGGATTTGGCAGCGAGCATCGGTATCCGCGTGGGGACCGCGAGCAGGCTGGCGCGGATCATTCCCGTGGAGTACTCGCTGGTGATGACCATGACACCGAGTACGCAGATGGTGAGTTGGCTGAGCTGGAAGCCGGCGCCGAGGATCTGCCAAACCGGGTCGGCTTGGATGTCTGCCCGCTGCGATGCGTCTGTCTTGTTCCACTGCGCGACCGTCAGCCCGTTGATCAGTACGGTGAACCCGAGAGTCAGCACAACCAGCAGCACCAGGGCCCAGACCGTCGAACGGACCGAGCGGATCTTCGTCCACTCCGAAGACAGCAGCGGACCGAACGGGTGTCGTGCACGGGTCGTCGTGGCCAGCCCGGGGTGCGTGGTGGCCGGCGCGGTGGTCATGGCTGCCCCCCTCCGTGGCGCCGGCCGGTCGGCGCTGTGCTGCCGTGGACCGGGCCGTGCTCGCCGTATTCCAGGCTCTCGCGCGTCAGCTCCATGAACGCCGCCTCCAACGAAGCGCGCTGCGGGGCCAACTCGTGCAGGATCAGGCCCTCGCGCGCGGCTAGCTCGCCGATCCGCGGAGCCTCAAGGTGACGGACGGTAAGCGGCCCGCCATCCGCGGCAGTGACCGCCGCGCCCTCCGCCACGAGCACCTCGGCCAGGCGACCGGCGTCCGGCGATTTCACCAAAACCGACCGCTCGGAGCTGCGCTCGATGAACTCCTTGGTCGTGCAGTCGGCGATCACCTTGCCGCGACCGATCACGACCAGGTGCTCGGCGGTGACCGCCATCTCATTCATCAAGTGGCTGGACACGAACACCGTGCGGCCCTCGGCGGCCAGCTGCTTCATCAGGTTCCGGATCCACAAGATGCCTTCCGGGTCGAGCCCGTTCACCGGCTCGTCCAGGACCAGCACCTCCGGGTCGCCCAGCATCGCCGCGGCGATGCCGAGCCGCTGCCCCATTCCCAGCGAGAACCCGCCTGCCCGTTTGCGTGCCACGGAGTGCAGACCGACCAGGTCGATCACCTCGTCAACCCGCCGTCGGGGCAGCTGCTGCGTCTGCGCGAGCACGAGCAGGTGGTTGTACGCGGTGCGACCGGTATGCACCGCCTTGGCCTCCAGCAGCGCCCCGACCGTACGCAGGGGTTCGGACAGCTCTCGGTAGGGCTTGCCGGCGATCGTCGCCGAGCCTGTGTCCGGGCGGTCCAAGCCGAGAATGAGCCGCATCGTCGTCGACTTGCCGGCACCGTTCGGGCCGAGAAAACCCGTCACCTGACCCGGCTCCACGGTGAACGACAGATGGTCCACCGCGAGCTTGTCGCCGTAGTGCTTACTGAGATCGCGCGCTTCGATCATCGCGATCCGCCTCCCCCGACCGACACATCCGAGGCGTCTCCCACCCAAAGTACGCCCGATCGCGCGTCCCGGCGCCAGAAATGACAACATCGACATCAAGCACGCACGGCAAGCTCGGCGAGATCGACGCATGCTGCGTCAGCGTTCATGTGAACGCCGGGACGGTGGACCACGCGCGGCCGGCATCTGGCGCGTCGTCGCGCGTGACGGTGCACGCGATCAACCCGTACGGGCGGTCGGCGGCGTGGAACACCTCGCCGCTGTTGTCGATGCCGAACGGCGCCAGGTCGACGAGGAAGTGGTGCTTGTTCGGCGCGGAGAGCTTGATCTCGACGATCTCCGGGTGCACCTCGAGCACGCCCTTGCCCATTTCCCACAGCGTCTGCTGCAACGCAAACGAATGCACCTGTGCGAATCGCTCTATCAAGATGCGCCGCGCGTCCTCGTAGACGCGTCCCCACGGCAGGTCGATTCCCGCATACCTCCAACGTGCGGTCAGCGAGGTGGCCAGGACGCGGTCGTGTGTCTCGGCGAGGGTCGTGTACTCGTCCTTGAGAAACCCCCGGAACTCCGAGCCGGTCGACTTCAACATGGTGAGGTCTCGTACTCCCGAGACCACCCAGGTCGAATCCGCCTCGACGGTGACGATGGTGGTGCGCACCTCGCCGCCGCGGCGCACCCACGCGTGATCGTGCTCCAGCCCGCCGACGACGACTCGGTCCCACGCGTACTCGTCGACCTCGATGCGCGCACCGTCCACGGGCTCGATGTCGTCGACGAAATGCCGGCCCAGATCCAGGGCGTAGTCCTCGATCTCGCCGATGCCCTTCAGCTTGGCGAAAGCGAAGCAGGTGTTCTTCTGCGTGTCGGTCGGCAGCACCCTGGCCTGGTCGCCGGTAACGTGCGCATCGGTGAAGTCGCCGCGCAGGGACGTCGAGACGTTGACGTCACGGATCTCGTGCTGCGGGCTGTCGCGGTAGATCCGCACGACGCGGTTCTCGGCCTTGCCGTACTGGTTGGCCCCCAAGACGATGTTCACGATCAGCTCCCTCGATAGGTCGAATACGCAAAGGGGGAGAGCAGCAGCGGGACGTGATAGTGCTGCTGCGGATCGGCGATACGGAACGTCAGCACCACCTCGGGATAGAAGGCCTCCTCCGCGGCGAAGTAGCCCCCGGTGTCGAAGCGCAGGCGGTATGCGGCCGACTCGGCGGCGGCTCCGGCGAAGTCCGCGACTCGGCCGTCGGCGTCGGTCTGCGCCTCGTCGAGCAGCGTGCCGTCGAGGGCCTCCAGTCGGACGGTCACCCCGACCGCCGGCCGGCCCCGCGTCGTGTCGAGGACGTGCGTCGAGATGGTCATCCGGCGACTCCGATCAGGCGGCCGAGCCGTATCCGGTTGATCTTGCAGAGCTCGGCGCGGACGGTCGCGCGCTCGGTCAGAGGGTCGTTGCGCAGGCGTTGGTGCAGGACCGCGAGCAGCTCCTCGCCTTTGCGTCCGTCGGCGCAGACGAGATAGACGTGGCCGAAGCGGGCCTCGTACTCGCGGTTGCCTTCGGCCAGCGCGGCGAGAGTTGCCGCGGACGAGCTGGACACACCTGACTGCTCACGACTGGAGCTCGCCGAGTGTCCGGCGTCGGGTCGCGCGCCGATGCGCGGGTGCCCGGCCAGTGCGGCGTCGATTTCGGCCTCGTCCAGCTCGTTCAAAGCCGCATCTGCCGCGTGGTACAACTCGGCCGCGGAACCGTACGGCCGTCCGGCCGCGACCGCCGTTGCCCAGCGCGGCGCAGCGCAGCAACCCAGCAGCGCCTCTTCGAGATCGGCTGCGGGCGCGGCGTTCAAGCCGGTCAGGCCGTATGGCACCACGATCATCGTTCGGTCCTCCTCAGGGTGCGCTGGTGCTTGTGCGATCCGACAGAGCTCAGAGGGAGCGCAATGCGAGGAACACGTCGACCCGGTCCTCGAGATCGGCGAGGTTGCGGCCGGTGAGCTGTTCGATGCGCTCGATGCGATACCGCACGGTGTTGATGTGCAGGTGCAGCACCTCGCTGGCCCGGCTCCAGGAGCCAGAGCAGGCCAGGAAGGCCTCGAGCGTCTCACGTAGCCCGGCTCCGGTGCGTTCGTCGTACGCGAGCACCGGCCCGAGCACGCGTGCGGCAAAGGTCCGGCGCACTTCGTCCGGAACCGTGGCGAGCAAGAGCACGTAGGACGTGACCTCCTCGCCACTCACCACCGACACCGGACCGCCGCGGAGCTCAGCGAGCCGCCGCAAATAGCGCGCCTCCTCCAGAGCACCGGCGAGCGCCCCGGGCGCGGAGGAGGCGCTGATGCCGGCGGCAATCGGGGTCCGGCCGACACCCGGCGCGAGACGGGCCAGTGCGGCGCGCACGACGCGCGGCACGTCCTCGCTCGTACCGGGCAGCAGCGCGACGGCACGTCCGTCCCGGCCGGTCGCCGCGACCGGCGGACCGAACAGGGCGGCGACGTCGTCGAGGATCGTGCGCATCGTCTCGAGCATGTCGGGACGCCCCGCGAAGTCGGCCACTACGACGATCACCGGCTCGTGGGGGTTCAGCTCGGCCTGCCGCAAACGGGCACCGATTTCGAGCTGGCTGCCACCGGACTCAGCGAGACCGATCGCTTCCTCCGCGATGTGGCGGATCCCGCGGGCGGCTTCTGCCGAGCGGAACCTGTCCAATGCGGCGACGGACGCGAACTCGGTAACCGCCTCGACGGCATCGGGTGGCCAGTCCGCGACATCGCCTTCGACCGCCACCATCCAGGACGTCAGCCGGCTGTCGAGGCCGGTGCCGACAGTGAACAAGCTGCGCGGTGCTTTGCCCGGTGCCGCGGCGACGACGGGGAACCGCGACGCCGTGAGAAACGTCTTGGTGAGCCGGTCGCGGTCGTCCGGATCGAGCGCAGCGGGCCCGGGCACGACGTGCCGGCCGGTCGGCGTGAGCACCCGGCACTCGTGCCCGATATCGCGCGAGACCCGTGCGGCGATCTCGGCGAGGCTGCGGCCGGCCGCGGCGTCGGCGAGAAGCTGCCGTTGCCGACCCAGGCTGGCGGACAGCTGCGCGCCGCGTTCCGCGCTCACCGCGGAGACGAGGTACTCGATCACATCGGCGAAGGAAACCTCGGTCGGCACCTCGACGAGCGGCAGTTCGTGCCGCTGGCAGGACTCCACGAGGTCGTCGGGGATCGACCCGAGCAACGCGTCGCCTGCGGCGAGCGCCGCCGCGCCTGCCCCGACGAGCTCGGCGACGAATATCTCGCTGTCCTCCGGGGAGCGCCGCCACACCAGCCCGCTGACCACCAGGTCGTCCGGCGATACGTAGCGCATCGGGTGGAGCAGATCCGACGCACAGACCCTGCGCAGGACGCGGTCGAGGCCTCCCGGCGGCTCGTGGAGGAGCTTGAGGTGCAGCTCCGGAATCGCAAGCAGGTCGCGCAGCAGCATTGCCGCCACCTCCCCTCGGGTTAGAGGAACCTACAACAGCCGATCGGAACAGGGCAGCCGGTTCGTGCGCGCCGCCGGTGATCCAAGGGCAGCTGTCCGGGTTCACTGTCGGCAAGACGAAACCGTCCAGCAGGGACCGCCGTGGACTTCCTCCAGCCCCACACCTGGGCAGACGCGCTCCAAGCGAAGGCTGCACACCCGGATGCGGTGCCCATCGCGGGCGGCACCGATGTCATGGTCGAGCTCAACTTCGACAAGCACCGGCCCAGCGCACTGCTCGATCTGAACCGCGTCGACGACCTCGCCCGGTGGTGGACGGAGGACGGCCGCGTCCGGCTCGGCGCCGGTGTGACGTATGCGCGCGTGATCGACGAACTGGGCGCCATCCTGCCGGGCCTCGCGATGGCGTCCCGGACGGTCGGCTCCCCCCAGATCCGCAACCGGGGCACCGTCGGCGGCAATCTCGGCGCGGCGTCGCCCGCCGGTGATGCGCACCCCGCGCTGCTCGCCGCGGAAGCGGACGTGGAGATTGCCTCGGTACGCGGCGTGCGGCGGGTGCCGGTCGAGCGCTTCTACACCGGCGTCAAGCGCAACATCCTCGAACCGGACGAGCTCATCGCTGCCGTCTGGATCACCCCGCCGAGCGGCCCGGAGCAGTTCAGCAAGATCGGCACCCGCAACGCGATGGTGATCTCGGTGGCGGCGTTCGGGCTTGCGCTGCACCCTGACCGCCGCGCCGTCGGCACCGGCATCGGCTCCGCGGCGCCGACGCCGCGGCGGGCTGACGACGCCGAGCAGTTCCTCGCCGCTCGGCTGGATTGGGACACCCGCGGCGCCTTGGAGCCCGACCTAGCCCGGGAGTTCGGTGAGCGCGTGCGCGCCGCCGCCGCCCCGATCGACGACGTGCGCGGCAGCGCCGCGTACCGCCTGCACACGCTGTCCGTGATGGCCCGCCGAACGCTCGCCTGGGCGTGGCACGACTACCAGATAGCGGCGTGACCATGCGCGTCACCACCACCGTCAACGGCGAGACACGGCAGGCCGACGACGTCTGGCCCGGCGAGAGCCTGCTCTATGTCCTGCGTGAGCGGATGGGTCTGCCCGGCTCCAAGAACGCCTGCGAGCAGGGCGAGTGCGGCTCGTGCACCGTCTACCTCGACGGCGTCGCCGTGTGCGCCTGCCTCGTCGCCGCCGGGCAGGCCGAAGGACGGGACGTCGTCACCGTCGAAGGGCTGGCGACCGGCGACGCGCTGCACCCCGTCCAGGACTGCTTGATCGAAGCAGGTGCCGTCCAGTGCGGGTTCTGCACGCCCGGCCTGGCGGTCGCCGCCCACGACCTGCTCGCGCGCAACCCACAGCCGAGCGACCCGGAGATCAGAGAGGCGCTGGCCGGCAACCTGTGCCGCTGCACCGGCTACGAAAAGGTCCTGGACGCGGTCCGGCTTGCCGCCGAGCGGATGGCGGCCACGCAATGACCGTCGTCGTTTCGGGCTGCGCGATCGTGACGATGGACGCCGAGCGCCGTGAGTACGCGGCCGGGCACGTCGTCGTGGACGGGAACCGGGTCGTTGCCGTCGGCGACGGGTCGCCCCCGGCGATTCCGGACGCCACCGTGGTCGACGGCACCGGTTGCCTCGCGACCCCCGGGCTGGTGAACACGCATCACCACCTCTATCAGTGGCTCACGCGTGGCGTCGCAGTCGACGCGACGCTGTTCGAATGGCTCACCACGCTGTATCCGGTGTGGGCGCGCATCGACGCCGAACTCGTCAACGTCGCAGCGACGGCAGCACTGGCCCGGCTGGCCCGCAGCGGCTGCAGCACTACCGCGGACCACCACTACGTGTTCCCGGCCGAGGGCGGCGACCTCTTCGCCGCCGAGATCGCGGCCGCCCGAGATGTCGGCCTGCGCTTCAGCCCTTGCCGCGGCTCGATGGACCTGGGCCGCAGCGCCGGAGGGCTGCCGCCCGATGAGGTCGTCGAGGAACGCGACGCGATCCTCTCCGCGACCGAGGACGCGATCGACATCTGGCACGACGGGTCGTTCGACTCGATGCTGCGTATCGGTGTTGCACCGTGCTCACCGTTCTCGGTGACCGGTGAGCTGATGAGCGAAGCGGCCGACCTCGCCCGACGCAAGGGCGTCCGGCTGCACACCCACCTGGCCGAGACCGTCGACGAGGACGACTACTGCCGTGAACGGTTCGGCTGCGCACCCCTGGATTACGTCGAGAGCCTGGGCTGGGGCGGACCGGACGTCTGGTACGCACACGGCATCCATCTCGACGACGACGCGGTCAAGCGGCTCGGTGCGTCACGCACCGGCGTCGCGCTTTGCCCGACGTCCAACGCCCGGCTCGGCGCCGGCATCGCCCGTGCCGCAGACCTGCGCGCGGCGGGCGCCCCCGTCGGGCTGGGTGTCGACGGCGCGGCGAGCAACGAGTCCAGCAGCATGCTGGAGGAGGCCCGAAACGCACTGTTGTTCGCACGCGCCCGTGGCGGCCCGAACGCGATGACCGTCCGGCAGGCGTTGGAACTGGCGACCGTCGGAGGCGCCGCGGTGCTCGGGCGCGCCGACGAGATCGGCTCGGTGGAGCCGGGCAAGCTCGCCGACATCGCGCTGTGGCGAATCGACACCCCGACACACGCCGGGATCGACGACCCCGTGGCCGCCTTGGTGCTCGGCACGCCACCGCCGCTGCGACTGTTGCTCGTCAACGGCCGCACCGTCGTCGAGCGTGACACCGTCCGCACGGTGGACGAAGAGTCATTGACCGCTCGTGTCGTCGACGCGTGTCGAAAGGTGGCGACACCGTGAGGGCCACCAGCACCGCACCCGCTGACACGACGGCGAGGACGGGGCGCATCGGCGACAGCCCGCTCCGTCCGGACGGCGTGCCGAAGGTGACGGGCGAGTTCGCCTACGCAAGCGACTTGTGGCTGGACGACATGATCTGGGGTGTCACGCTGCGCAGCCCGCATCCGCACGCACGGATCCGCTCGATCGACGTCGGACCGGCGCTGGCCATGGCCGGTGTGTACGCCGTTCTTACCGCCGACGACGTGCCGGGTCGCAATCGCGTCGGGCTCGAGTACGACGACCAGCCGGCGCTCGCCGAGGGCGTCGTCCGCTACCAGGGGGAGCCGGTCGCCATCGTCGCGGCCGACCATCCCGAGGTGGCTCGGCAGGCAGCGAAGAAGATTGTTGTCGACTACGAGGCGCGGCCCGCGGTGACCGACGGCCGCGCCGCCCTCGACCCGTCCGCGCCGAAGGTGCACGACGACGGGAACCTCGTGCGGCACCTCACGATCCGCAAGGGCGAGCCGCTGCCGGGGGCACCCGTCGTCGTCTCGCTCGACTTCGAGGTGGGCATGCAGGATCAGGCATTCCTCGGTCCGGAGTCCGGCCTCGCCGTGCCGGCCGAGGACGGCGGTGTCGACCTGTACGTCGCGACGCAATGGCTGCACGTCGACCAGCGGCAGGTCTGCCAGGCGCTGGGCCTGCCGCCGGAGAAGGTACGGCTCACCCTCGCCGGCGTGGGCGGCGCGTTCGGTGGCCGCGAGGACCTCTCGATGCACGTCCACGCATGTCTGCTCGCCATGCACACCGGCAAGCCCGTGAAGATGGTCTACAACCGCGAGGAGTCGTTCTTCGGCCACGTGCACCGCCACCCGGCCGCGATGCACTACGAGTACGGCGCCGACGAGGAGGGCCGACTGCGCTACGGCAAGGCCGAGATCGTCTTGGACGGCGGCGCCTACGCGTCGTCGACAGCCGCGGTCGTCGGGAACGCCGGCTCGATGGGCCTGGGCCCGTATCGCTTCCCGAGCGTCGAGGTCGACTGCTACGGCGTTTACACCAACAACCCGCCGTGCGGCGCGATGCGCGGCTTCGGCTGTGTCCAGGCGGCGTTCGCCCACGAGGCGTTAATGGACGAACTGGCCGACCGGGTCGGCAAGGACCGCGTCGAAGTCCGGCAGCTGAACGGTTTGCGGGAAGGTGACGAGAACATCACCGGACAGGCGATCGACTCGGCGGCGCCGGTTGCCGAGCTGCTGGCACGGGTGCGCGACCTGCCCATGCCGCCGCCCCCGGACAAACGCCGCGACCTCCGCGACCTGCCCGGCGGGGTCGCGAATACCACGCACGGGGAAGGTGTCGTGCGCGGCGTCGGCTACGCCGTCACCTACAAGAACGTGGGATTCTCCGAGGGGTTCGACGACTACTCCACCGCCCGCGTGCGCATGGAGGTCACCGGCGGCGAGCCGGTGGTGACGGTGCACACCGCGGCGGCCGAGGTGGGTCAGGGCCTGGTCACAGTCGAACAGCAGATCTGCCGCACCGAACTCGGCGTCGACAAAGTCGTCGTGCACGCCAAGGACACCCAGGTCGGCTCCGGCGGCTCGACCTCGGCCTCCCGGCAGACGTACGTCACCGGCGGCGCGGTCAAGGCTGCCTGCGAGGCGGTGCGCCGCAAGGTCCTCGACCGGGCGGCCGCGACCACCGGGCTGCCGCTGACCGAGCTGCGCTTGGACGGCGGCAAGGTCGTAGCCGCCACCGGCGAAGTGGTGATCGCGCTCGCCGAGTTGCTCGGCACCGATGTCGTGGAGGAGACGGTCGAATGGCGGCACCGGCCGACCCGGCGCCTCGACCCGGCCACCGGGCAGGGCAATGCGCACGTCCAGTACGCGTTCTCCGCACACCGCGCGGTCGTCGACGTTGACACCGAGCTCGGCTTGGTGAAGGTCGTCGCGCTGGACACGGCGCAGGACGTCGGCAAGGCGATCAACCCGGCCGCGGTGATCGGCCAGATCCAGGGCGGCACCGCGCAGGGCATGGGCCTGGCGCTGATGGAGGAGATCGTCGTCGAGGACGGCAAGATCCGGAACCCGTCGTTCACCGACTACCTGATCCCCACCATCCTCGACATGCCGCGGATGAAGATCGCGATCCTGGAGTACGCCGACCCCCACGCGCCGTACGGTGTCCGCGGAGTCGGGGAGCCCTCGACGATCTCCTCCGGTCCGGCCGTTGCGGCGGCGATCCGGCAGGCCACCGGCCGCGCGCTGCGCCGCGTCCCCATCCGTCCGGAACACATCACCGGAACGGGCTGACGATGCCGCGCATGTTCCTGAACGGCACCGCGATGTCCGGCGGCGCCGATCACCACCTGGTGGGTGCGGCGACCCTCGTGGGGGCCGTGCGGACCGCAGCCCGCTACCGGTTCCACTCGGTGGACGACCGCTACCCGGCGCTCGAGGACGTCGGAGCCGGCGGCGCGTCCGTCGAGGGCGAGCTGTACGAGATCAGCTACGAGCAGCTGCGTGACGTGCTGCTACCTGGCGAGCCGGACGGGTTGGAGCTCGGCGTCATCGAGCTGGCCGACGGCAGTGGCGCACTCGCCATGGTGCTGCGCCGGCCGCGCCCGTCGCTGGCGACGACGGACATCAGCGCGCTCGGGTCGTGGCGCGCGTACCGGCGGGCGCCGTCGTGATCCTCAGCGCCCGGCGAGCCGTGGTCGACGGTGCGGTCCGGCCGTGCGTCGTCGAGGTTCGCGACGGCGTCATCGCCGGGCTGTCCGAACGCCGGCCGCCAGAGGCGCGGGACGTCGTCGAGCTCGCTGCTGACGAGGTGCTGCTGCCCGGCCTCGTCGACACACACGTCCACGTCAACGAGCCGGGCCGCACCGAGTGGGAGGGCTTCGCGTCCGCAACGCGGGCGGCAGCGGCTGGTGGCGTGACGACGCTGATCGACATGCCGCTGAACAGCGTGCCGCCCACCGTCGACGTGCCTTCGCTTTCCGTGAAGCGAGCGGCGGCCGAGGGGCAGTGCCACGTCGACGTCGGCTTCTGGGGCGGCGCGGTGCCGAGCAGCATCGGTCATCTGCGGGATCTGCATGACGACGGCGTGTTCGGGTTCAAGGCGTTCCTCGTCCACCCGGGCGTCGACGAGTTCGCGCCGCTGACCGAGGCGCAGCTTCACGACGCGATGAAGGAGATCTCCGACTTCGACGGCCTGCTCCTCGTGCACGCGGAGGACCCCGCATCGATAGGCGAAGCGCACGGCCGGGCGTACCGCGACTTCCTTGCGTCGCGGCCGTCGGTGGCCGAGGTCCGCGCCGTCGAGCGGGTGATCGGCGGTGCACGTGCCACCGGGGTGCGGGCCCACGTATTGCACCTCGCGAGCGCAGCAGCGCTGCCGGCGCTGGCCGCGGCGCGGGCCGACGGTGTGCGCGTCTCCGCGGAGACGTGCCCGCACTACCTGACGCTCACCGCAGAGGAGATCGGCGACGGCGCGACGCAGTTCAAGTGCTGCCCGCCCATCCGCGACGCCGGCAATCGCGACGCGCTCTGGCAGGGCCTCGCCGACGGCGTGATCGAGGTGATCGTAAGCGACCACTCACCGGCACCGCCGGCGCTCAAGCGGCTCGGCGACGGCGACTTCGGTGCCGCCTGGGGCGGCATTGCGTCGTTGCAGCTGGGGTTGCCGATCGTCTGGACGCAGGCCCGAACACGTGGCGTCGGCCTGCCGCCTATCGTCCGGTGCATGGCGGAGCAGCCGGCCGAGCTGGCCGGGCTGCGCCGCAAGGGCCGCATCGCGGCGGGCGCCGACGCGGACCTGGTGGCGTTCGCTCCGGACGAGACGTTCACCGTCGATCCCGCAAGGCTGCACCACCGGCACCCCGTCACGCCGTACGCAGGGCGCGAGTTGACGGGCGTCGTCAGGCGCACCTGGCTGCGCGGGCGACCCGTCGACGACCACCCGCACGGCCGACTGCTCGTCCGCGGAGAGAGCTGATGGACACCGACTTCCGCACCCTGCCCGATCTTGCGGTGCGCACGCTCGGTGGCAGCGTTGTCTGGGCCAACGACGAGTCGTTCAGCGAACGGCAGAACCTCATCCTGCCGGCGCCCGCGACCTTCGATCCCGGGTCGTTCGGGCACCGCGGCAAGATCTACGACGGCTGGGAGACCCGTCGCCGCCGCGCGCCCGGGAACGACGCGGCGATCGTGCGGCTCGGTGCATCCGGCGTCGTCCACGGCATCGTCGTCGACACGGCTTGGTTCAAAGGCAACTTCCCACCTGAGGCATCGGTCGAGGCGGCGCGCCTCGACGGCTACCCGTCCGTCGACGAGCTGCTCGATGCCACGTGGCATCCGATCATCGGCCGCACGGCGATCAAGGGAGACACCGAGAACGCCTTGCCGGTGACGTCTCGCCGTCGGTGGACGCACGTACGCCTGTCGATCTACCCGGACGGAGGCGTGGCGCGACTTCGCGTTCACGGCGAGGTCGTCCCCGATCCCGCCCGGTTCGAGATCGGCACCGTCGATCTCGCGGCACTGGAGAACGGCGGGCGGGTCATCGGCTGCTCGGACATGTTCTACGGCTCCCCCAACAACCTGATCTCGCCCGGCCTGGCTCGCACGACCGGTGACGGCTGGGAGACGGCACGGCGCCGCGACACCGGCAACGACTGGGTCAGCGTGCAGCTCGTCGGCGAAGGACGGGTGCGGCTCGCGGAGCTCGACACGTCCTACTTCCTGCACAACGCGCCGAGCTGGGCCACGCTGCGCAGCCGCACGTCCGGCGAGTGGTCACAGTTGCTGCCGCGCACGCGACTGCAGCCGGATACGCGGCACCGGTACCTGCTGGCCGACGCACCGCCGGCCACCGAGGTGCGCCTCGACATCTACCCAGACGGTGGCATGGCGCGGCTGCGGCTGTTCGGCGAACTGACCGATGCCGGGCGCCGCAACGTAGGCCTGCGCTGGTCGGCCGCCGCGCAGTAAGCGTTCGGACTAGGACCGGGGCGTTGTCGGTACGGTGCTACACACTGTCTGGAAGGACGGCCGAGCCCAAGCCCTCTGCTCGGCGTGAGAGGAAACCTGATGCCTGTCCGCTTCCAGCTCGTCATCGACTGCGCCGACCCGGACCGGCTTGCCCGCTTCTGGGCGGACGCCCTGGGCTATGAGCTTGCGCCACCACCGACCGGCTTCTCCACCTGGAACGACTACTACCGCGACCTCGGAGTACCCGAGGAGGAGCTCGGCGAGGGCGCGGACCGGATCAGCGATCCGCACGGCCACGGGCCGAGCATCTGGTTCCAGGTAGTGCCGGACACCAAGATCGTCAAGAACCGCCTGCACCTCGACATCCACGCGAGCGGCGGACGGAGCGACCCGATCGAGATCCGCAAAGAGCGCGTCGACGCCGAGGCCAAACGACTGAATGGCGTCGGGGCCACCATCATCGCTGCCTCGACGACAGAAGGGCTCGACCACTACGCGGTGGCGATGAAGGACCCGGAGGGAAACGAGTTCGACATCAACTAGACCATGCCTACATCTGCCGCGATGACCTACGCAACTTCCCTACCGCCATAGGCTGCAAGCGCGTAAATCACGGCCCCGCCGATGGCGATATACAGAAGCGACCACACCGGGTAGTAGGGCATCCACCAGACGGCGGTGATCGCCGCGATGGCGCCGGCAGCGACGCCGACCCATCGGGCCAGCTGGGATCCACTGAAGAGCAGGAATCCGCAAACGATCAGCACGGCTGCTACGACGAGAAAGATCCAGCCATAGGTCTTGAGGCTGTGCCCGAAGATCGCGTCCTCGAGGTTCTCTGGCAGCGCTCCGTGATACCGGAAAGCCCAGATCGCATCGAAGACCCGCATGATGCCCGCTGTGATCAACGCGATCGCGGCAAACATCACCCACCCTTCACCGCGCGTACTCATTGCATCTCCGTTCTTCGATCCTGCGCGTGGACCGCCAGTTGCGGACTGGCACACCAAATTGGCGCAATCCCCGGAACTTCGCACCACCCGCCCAGGGTGAGAAGCGCAATCTAGCCGCCGCGATGACCGCCGTCGGCCCACCGCGCATCGGCTTGAGCGGCCGCAATCAGCTTCTGCGACCTTCCCAGACCGCGCCGACCACAGCTCCGAGCATGATCACTACTCCAATTGCAATCAACCAGGTCATGAGGCTGAAGACCGCGCCGATGGCTCCATAGGTCCGGTCGTCAGAAATGATCGATGAGGAGAAATAGAACTTCGAGAACACGCCGAGTCCCACGAATCCGACTCCGGTCGCGATCGCGGACGGTAAGAGTCGCCGCCAACCAATGCGGCCCCGTAACAGGAAATGGGTCGTCCACCAGAAGAACGGCATAAAGATAGCGAAGGTAACCAGCTCCACAAGCCCGCTACCGGCGGCCGCGTCGCGAACCGGCCTTCCCACCACACTCTCCACCGCGACCACGCCACACAAGGCGACGACCCAGGCCAACCGGCGAGGCACGTCCTGCATGCCCCGATGCTGCTGGTGGAACGCCTTCTCGTAGATCTGCTGGAGCGAGCTGGCGACGGCGAGCATGCCCGCGGCGACGAAGATCACGCTCGTGAGGGTGGCAGCATTCACCGATGCCGACGACGTATTGAACAGGTGGCTCACGATTCCGGCTGCTCGGTGGTCCAGACCCAGGCGTAGGGCAATGTCGTCGTCTACCCGCCTGCTCGCGAACGCGCTCAACAGAATCAGGAACGGGAGCAACGAGATCAGCAACCCGGCGCCGAACAGCACGGCCTGGTCCACGACGTCGAGCCGCCTCAGCTCCGCGCTGACATCACGGACGAGAGCCCGTGCCAACCCTTTCGTCACGGTCAGCGATTCATGTCTCCCACGGGGCGCCGCCGTCGGGGCCGCCCGCTCCGTAGATGTCGCATTATCCGCACCGTCTTGTTGCACCATCGCACGCTCCGATGCCAACCCAGTCGAGCAACGAAACCCTGTTGTAGCACCAAGACGCCGCGCGCGACTCGTGCGTGAGCGGATGACTTCGGCGGAGCATCGATCCCGCCTGACGTCGACGCGAGACATACCCAAATTTGTAAGAGCTTGCCCGCGTGATTCGTCCGCTTCAGGATCGTGCCCGGCTAAGAACGGCTTGCTCGTCGGTGGGGTGTGGCGATGAGAAGATTGACGTTGCTGGGCGTGCTCACCTCCTGCGTTGTCGTCGCATCCGGGGTCGCACCCGTTGCCGTGGCCACGCCCAGCGAGGTGTCGTCGATCGCCTGGGGCACGTGCGACGTCCCTGCCCTCGTGGATGCCGGCGCTCAGTGCGCGATGCTGTCCGTGCCGCTGGACTACGCGCATCCGGAGGGTACGAAGATCAAGCTTGCGCTGTCCCGCATCAAGCACACCGTGCCTGACTCGCACGCCCAGGGCGTCATGCTCATCAATGCGGGCGGGCCGGGAGTGGCCGGAATAGCGAACGCGCTGTCCGCTTTCGGCCAACTGGTGCCCAACGGCGCCGGTGGCTTCTACGACTGGATCGGCTTCGACCCGCGCGGCGTCGGCGAGTCGCAGCCGGCGCTGTCCTGCGATCCGAACTACTTCGACTTCAACCGGCCGACCTACATCCCGCTGCTGCAATCGACCGTGCGGACGTGGCTTGCCCTGGCGAAGGGCTACGCGCAGGCGTGTGCCGCGAACAACGGCCCGATCCTTTCGCACATGACCACGATCGACGCCGCGAAGGACATGGACAGCAGCCGAGCCGCCCTCGGCGTCGCGCAGCTCAACTACTACGGCTACTCGTGGGGTACGTATCTCGGCCAGGTCTACGGCACCCTGTTCCCGACCCACGTCCGCCGCATGGTCCTGGACAGCAACGTCGACCCGCGCAACGTCTACTACCAGGCCAACCTGAACCAGGACGTCGGCTTCGATCGCACCCTCAAGATCTGGTTCGGCTGGCTGGCGCAGTACGACAGCGTCTATCACCTCGGCAAGACGGCGCCGGCGGTCGAGGCGCTGTTCTACCGGACCGAGGCACAGCTGACCCTGCATCCGGCCGACGGCAGGATCGGCGGCGACGAGTGGGTCGACATCTTCCTGCAGACCGGCTACAAGCAGTTCAACTGGCCGCTGCTGGATGACGCGTTCGCGGGCTATGTCATTCCTGAAGGAGCGGGGCAGGTCAAGTCCCAGGTTTCCTCGGGTTGGTCTTTCTTTCGCTGTTCTCCGACGTCGTTTGGGCGCGTCGAGATCAGGCCTCGGGGTCCAGGATCGGCGGTAGGCCGACCGGGTAGCGG
>DASXSF010000122.1:0-57496 GCA_036506155.1 Jatrophihabitantaceae bacterium | reverse complement strand
ATGACCGCGCAACAACTGCGCGCAACAATGGCAGGCATACGCCGTCAAGGAGCCCGCTAGATGCCCGATCGCCTCTCGGCCACAGATGTGTCGTTCCTGTACCTCGAAGGGCGCACCACGCCGATGCATGCCGGAGGGTTGGCGATCTTCGCGGTGCCGGGCGACGGATTCGACTACGAGCGACTTGTCGAGCTGATCGAGGACCGGATCAGCCTGGTGCCCAGGTATCGGCAGAAGGTGCGCTTCGTGCCCGGCCACCTCGCCAATCCCGTGTGGGTCGATGACGTCGACTTCGACATCACGTATCACGTGCGCCGTTCTGCGTTGCCACGGCCCGGCTCGGACGAGCAGCTGCGCGAGTTCTGCGCACGCATCCAGTCGCGGCCGCTCGACCGCAACCGGCCGCTGTGGGAGATGTACCTGGTAGAGGGCTTGGAGGAGGCTCGCTTCGCGATCATCACGAAGTCCCATCACGCCATGGTCGACGGCGTCAGGGCGATCGACATCGGGCAGGTCATCCTCGATACGTCGCCCACTCCGCGGGCCGTCCCGGACGACTTGTGGATGCCGGCTCCGGAGCCGACCTCGACGCAGCTGGTGACCGCCGCGACGACCGAATTGCTGCGACGGCCGAGCGGCCTGCTCGACACAGTGCGCCTCAGCGTGCACGATGCGCGCACCGCCGCCTGTCGGGTGCTCGACCTGGCGGGCGGCCTTGTGTCCGCGGCGCGGGCGGTGGTGCGCCGCGCCCCGTCGTCGCCGCTGAACATCGCGATCGGCGAGCAGCGCCGCTTCGGCATGGCTCGCACCTCCCTTGACGACTACAAGCTGGTGCGGCGGCAACGCGGTGGAGCGATCAACGATGTGGTGCTTGCGACGGTGGCCGGCGCCCTGCGCGGCTGGCTGCTCTTCCGGGGTGAGCCGGTGACGCCGGCGACCACGGTGCGGGCGATGGTGCCGGTGAGTGTGCGGTCGGCCCTCGACGAAGCTGAGCTGGGCAGCCAGGTGTCGGGGCTGGTCGTCGACCTGCCGGTCGGCGAGGCGAACCCGCTGATGCGGCTGTCCCAGGTGAGCTACGCGATGAAGGCGCACAAGGAGTCGGGGCAGTCGGTGGGTGCCGATGCGCTCGTGGCGTTGTCCGGATTCGCACCGCCGACATTGCACGCGGTGGGTGCTCGCCTTGCCAACGGGCTGACCCGCCGGATGTTCAACCTGGTCATCACGAACGTGCCCGGGCCGCAGGTGCCTTTGTACGCGGCGGGGGCGCGGATGCTGGAGATATTCCCGGTGGTGCCGCTCGCCAGCGGGCAGGCCGTCACCATCGGCCTCACGTCCTACGCCGGCGGCGTCTACTACGGCCTTAACGCCGACCGCGACGCGATGGCCGACGTGGACGTACTGGCCGCCCTGATCGAGGAATCGCTGGCCGAGCTCGTGATAGCGAGCATGGAGACCGCGGAGCGCCGCCCGGGCGTGGTGGAGGAACCGGTGCCGTGATGCTCCCCGAGCCGTCGCGCACCCCGGCGAGCGCAGGGAGCATCTCGCCGCGGCGGGCAGTGGTGCTGGGGAGTGGCGGTGTGCTCGGCTTCGCCTGGACGATCGGTGCGCTGGCTGCCCTCGAGACCGAGGCCGGCTTCGACGTGCGCTCCGTGCAGCAGCTGGTGGGGACGTCGGCCGGTTCGGTGGCCGCGGCGCTGCTCTCGTGCGGGGCATCGGTGGACGAAATCCGCCGCCATCACCAGGGTGTTCCGGCGCCGACCGATCCGCCGATCGCGTTCGACTACTCGGCGGGCACCAGCCGCGCCCTGCCGCGGCGGCCGCGGCTGCTGCCCGGTTCCCCGCGGCTGATCCTGGACGCGGTGCGGCATCCACGGCAGGCACGGGCGGCAGTTACGTTGGCGGGCGCATTGCCGGCGGGACGAGGGACGCTCGAGCCGATACGGCGACTCGTCGCGGAGGTAGCCGCGAGCAGCGGGCTCGACTCGCGCTGGCCGGAGCGCCCGCGGATCTGGGTGGCAGCCACGGACTACCGCACCGGACGGCGCGTGCTGTTCGGGCGCGATCGTGCGGTGGCCCTGGCCGACGCGGTGGTCGCCTCGTGCGCGATTCCGGCGTGGTATCCGCCGGCGGTGATCGACGGCCGGCCGTATGTCGACGGCGGCGCGGTGTCGAACACGTCCGTGGACGTTCTCGCGGGCGCCGGCATCGACGAGGCATACGTCCTCGCGCCGATGGCGTCGATGGACCTCGACCGGCCACGCTCTCCGGTGTCGCGGATCGAGCGTGCACTGCGCCGCGCGATCACGCGCCGTCTGGTCGCCGACGTTGCCGCCCTTCGCGCGTCCGGCATGCGCGTTGTCGTTGTCACGCCGGGCCGTGAGGATCTTGCCGTGATCGGGACCAACCTTATGAACCCTCGGCGGCGTACCGAAGTGCTGGAGTCCGCGATGCGCACCGCCGCGGTCCAGTTGCGGACCGAGCTGGCAGCTCGACCGGCACGCGCCCGCCGGGTATCCGGGCAGTCGCTCGGGTGAGGGTCTATATGCCGGCGACGATCCCGATGCTGCGCCGACTCGTCGAGACCTCCGAATGCGGATCCGCGCCGCTTACGGCATTCGCCGTGACGCCTGGGCTGCGGGAGTGGTACCTCGACGATGACATCGAATCCCTGGAGTACGCGGCGATGCTCGAAGCGGCACGCGCTTCGCTGCGGCTGATTGCGGCCGATCCGGCAGCGGTACCGCGCCGGGTGGTGGTCGCCGCTGAGCTACCCGACGCGGTCGTGGCGGCCCGCGACGACCTCGGCCTGGGCGTCGTGCATGTCGCCGACCCGGTCTCGCTGCGGCAGGTCGTGTCGGTGCACGTCGACGACGACGACGCCGAGCCGGCCGTTCGCGCGGCGACTGCCGTAATCGACGCTGCCGACCTCGGCGACCGCGATGCGTCCGACACGCTCGACGACACCGAGGCATTCGAGCTCGCGTGGTATGCGAGCCAGGAGATCGCCGCCCTGCTCGGGTCGCTTACCGCCTCGGGTGAACCGTCGACGGGGTAGCCGCGTCGACGTCCAGGCGCACCTACCATCGAGAAACCGGCAACGATGCCGCGCGACACGTGGAGGCACCCACCATGGACGCGGTCACGCACCCACCCATTCCGGCCAACGAGCCGCCACGCAGTTACGCACCCGATAGCGCTGAGCGCCGCTCGCTCGCAGCCAAGATCGCGGACCTGGCAGTCGGTAGCGCTGACCTGACGATGACGATCGGCGGTGTGCAGCGGATGGCCGGTGGGCCGCGCGTCGACGTGGTGCAGCCGCATCGGCACCGGGCCGTGCTCGGCGTCACCGCGCAGGCGACCGGCGCCGACGTAGCCGCCGGGATCGACGCTTCGCTCGCAGCTGCGCCGGCGTGGCGTGAGCTTCCGTTCGACGAACGGGCGGCGATCTTCCTGCGCGCTGCCGATTTGCTCTCGACCACGTGGCGGGACACCCTGAACGCGGCCACGATGCTCGGGCAGTCCAAAACGGTGCAACAAGCCGAGATCGACTCGGCGTGCGAGTTGATCGACTTCCTGCGCTACAACGTGCACTTCGCTCGCCAGATTCTGGAGAATCAGCCGACGAGCGGGTCGTTCACGTGGAACCGGTCCGACTACCGCCCGCTCGAAGGCTTTGTGCTGGCCATCACGCCGTTCAACTTCACGGCCATCGCCGGCAACCTTCCCACTGCGCCGGCGTTGCTGGGCAACGTCGTCGTGTGGAAGCCCTCGCCGACGCAGCAACTCGCTGCTCACTGGACGATGCGCCTGATCGAGGCCGCCGGCCTGCCGGCCGGCGTGATCAACATGGTGACCGGGGACGGTACCGCCGTAAGCGAGGTCGCGGTGCCGCACGCGGCGCTGGCCGGCATCCACTTCACGGGTTCGACCGCCACGTTCCAGCACCTTTGGCGCGCCGTCGGCGCCTCGATCGGCTCGTACGCGGGCTACCCACGGGTGGTTGGCGAGACCGGAGGCAAGGACTTCGTACTCGCCCATCCGTCGGCCGACCCGGCACCTCTCGCCGTGGGGCTGGTCCGCGGCGCGTTCGAGTATCAGGGCCAGAAGTGCTCTGCTGCGTCGCGCGCCTACCTGCCGCGCTCGCTGTGGGACGGGGGCCTGCGCGACGAGCTCGTCGCAGTCACCGAGTCTCTGACCTACGGTGATGTGACCGACTTCGCGAACTTCGGCGGCGCGGTGATCGACCGTCGCGCCTTCGACCGGCTCTCCGCGGTGCTCGACAAGCTGCACGGCGAGCCGTCTGCGACTGTGATCGCCGGCGGAAAGGCCGACGACAGCCAGGGGTACTTCGTGCGACCAACGATCGTCGAGTCGACGGATCCGACGCACGAGCTGTTCACCCGCGAATACTTCGGCCCCCTTCTGGGTGTCTATGTCTATGACGACATCACCCGCCCGGCCGACGAGGCCTGGCGTGCAATCATGTCGCAGCTGGAGGCCGTATCGCCGTATGCGCTCACGGGTGCGGTGTTTGCGACCGATCGCGCTGCCATCGACGAGGCGACGCGGAAGCTCCGCTTCGCGGCCGGCAACTTCTATATCAACGACAAGCCGACCGGTGCCGTTGTGGGCCAGCAGCCGTTCGGCGGGGGTCGGGCCTCGGGTACGAACGACAAGGCCGGCTCGATCTGGAATCTGATTCGCTGGCTGTCACCTCGCTCGATCAAGGAGAACTTCGTCCCGCCCACCGACCACCGGTATCCGCACATGGGCTGAGCGCGGGCAGCAGGCGGCATCACCGCAGCGCCACCTGGATCGGCAGCATCGCGGCGCCACCGGTGATCGCCCGCAGCTGCGGCTGCTCAACGGCCAGCAGCCCGCGCCCGGGCGGCTGGGCCGAATAGGTACGGGGCAGGCGCAGTCCGAGCAACTCGCCGTCCCCTGGCTCCGGCTGGAGCAATAGTCCTGCCCGGCTACGCCGAGCCTCGTAGGCGACTCCCCGATACGTCACCGCCAGCTCGTCGTTGCGCGCAGCGACGACTGCGGCGAGGCCGGACCGACCACTCCGCAGCAGCTCCGTCAGCGCGTCGCCAGCGTGGGTGTCGAGGAACACCTCGCTGTCGTCGACAAGCAGCAGCAGCGGCTGCGAGCTGGGTGGCGGCAACGCGGCGGGCGGCTCGTCGGGCCTCAGGACATGGATGCCGGCCGCCTGCGCCGCCTCGACAAGCGCGGATCGTCTCGGCCCGCCGACCAGGACATCGCAACTGCGCGCCTGATCGAGAATCAGGCGCAGCACGTTGGTGCGCCCGGATCGGGGAGGTCCGGCGACGATCAGCCGTCCGTCTCCTGAGAACAAGTCGACGGCCACCGGGCTCCGTTCGTCACCGCCCACGCCCAGAACCGTCACGCCCGGCTCGGTGGAGCCGAGCGAAGCCACCGTGACCCGGGCCGGCAGCGCCCGGATGCGGATCGGCCCGCGGTCAGGTGACGGCCCGGGGACCGCCGCGAGTTCGCGCAGCGCCTGGTGCTGCTGTGCAGCGCTCGGCCCGGCCCCGAGGAAGGCGAGTTGCACCTCGGCGGCGGTCTCGGCGCAGACAGCCCGGCCCGGTGGCATCGATGCCGGTACTGCTCTCGGCGAGACGCCGGCGAGAGCGTAGTCAGCGCGGTCGGCTAGGCGGAGCACGTACTTGCGAGCAACGACGCTGGCGACGCGTCCGGTGAGCGTCGCGCGGTCGCCGGCGATCGCGATCGTGAACCCGGTCGCCGCCGAATCGCGGATCAAGGCGAGTAGCGTGTCGATGCTCCGCCCGGCGTCGTGTTCTTCTGCGGCCGCGACGAACCCTTCCCAGCCGTCGATGATGACCACCACGAACGGGATCGCCTCGCCCTGCTTGCGTGCTTCGGCTACGGAGCTCACCCCGAGTTCGATCAGCCGGGTCTGCCTGCGGGCGATGTCTGACATCAGCCGACCGAGAAGTCGATCGACCGTGCTGAACTCGTCGCGGCCGATCACGGCGCCGCAGTGGGGCAGGTCTGCCAGCATGCGCAGGCCGCCACCCGCGCAGTCGACGGCGTACACGTGCAGGTCACCCGGCGAGAGGCTGGCGGCCGCCATGCCGGCGAGGGTTCGCAGCGCCGTGCTGCGACCCGATCGCGGGCTGCCGACGACCAGCAGCGGGCCGGCTTCTCCTAGATCAATGCAGAGCGCCGGCTGCTGCTGTTCACCAGGCAGGTCGATCCGGCCGACTGGCACCGCCGGGGCAAGTCTGGGCGCATCGAGTGCACTTCCCGGGAGGCAGGCCGGCAGCGGCTCCAGCCACGGCCGCGTCACCGCCGCCATCTCGGTCCGGGCCGCCGCATCACGGATCGCGTCCACCAGGAGGTGCAGGTCGGTCTTCTCGCACTGGCCGGCGAGGTCGGGGCCGACGGCGCGTCCCCACTCGTCGAGCGGCACCACCGTTGCGTGGGCGGCGCCGTTCGCTGCTGCATGGCTCACCCGTGCCGTCTGCATCTCGGTGAGCACGGTGCCCGCGCGCACGAACGCCCGCCCCGGCCGGTACTTGTCGATAGCCGCGGCGACATCAGTGCCGATTACGTCGGCGGACTCACCCGGGTCGGTGACTCGCAATGCGATACGCAGGGCGGTGTTCGCCCTGATCTCAGGGGAGATCACCCCACCGGGGCGCTGGGTGGCGAGGACCAGATGCACACCGAGGGAACGACCGCGCTGCGCGATGGCGATCAGCCCGGTCAGGAAATCCGGCAACTCCTCGGCCAATGCGGCGAACTCGTCGACGACCAGGACCAGCCGTCCCAGCGGGCTGTGTCCCTGATGATGCGACGCTCGGTACGCGGCGAGATCCTTGGCGCCGGCCGCCGCGAACAGCGCCTCGCGGCGCCGCAACTCGGCATCAAGCGACTGCAGCGCGCGCCGCGTCAGGTGCGAATCGAGGTCGGTTACCAAGCCCACGCTGTGCGGCAGCCGAGCGCAGTCGGCAAACGCCGCGCCGCCTTTGTAGTCGATCAGGATGAACGACATGGCGTCGGGGGGATTTGCCGCCGCAAGCCCGGCGATCAATGACTGGAGGAGTTCGGACTTGCCGGCGCCGGTCATACCGGCGATCAACGTGTGCGGGCCGTCGCGTTCGAGATCGACCGCGAACGTGCCCTCGGCGGCGATGCCGAGCGCGGTTGCGGGCCGGCAGCTGGCACGCCAGCGAGCGATGAGCTCGTCCGAGGTGGGCTCAGTGAGACCGAGCACGTCGAGCAGCCGGCACTGTGCGGGAATCGTCGATGCCGCGTCGGCGCTCGCATCGACCATCGGTGCCAACGCGCGCGCCACCCGCTCCGCCCACGCCCTACCCACCCGGTCACCGATCACATCGGTCACCTCGGCGCTGCGAGCCGTCTGGATGCCCAGCCGGGTGCCGATATCACCGCACACGCGGGCAACCGCCGTGCACGCTGTGGGCAGCCGCCGCTGCTCCTCATCGAGGCAGATCGCAGTCACACCGACAGCCGGGCCAGCTGCGAGGACATGGGCCAGACCGGGGACGTCGGCGAGCGCCCCCGCGCGATCGGCCACGACGATGATCCACGGGCCGGTCCAGCCGGCCGGGTCGTGCTGCCGATGCGCGAGCCGGTCGCCGACCACTCGCGCCAGCTCCGCGACAGTGCTCGCGCGTTGCTCGGCCCTGGTCGCCACGTTGCCCCGGACGTGGGGCAGCCAACGGGCCCAGGTCCAGGCCGGGGAGGCTGCGTCTGAGAGCAGCAGCACGATGCGGGCGTCTGCCGGGGAGTGCAGGGCAGCGACCTGGGCGAGCGTCCACCGGGCTGTGCCGAGCACGATGCCGGGCGGACCGGCAATGCCGAGAGGCCCCGCGCGCAGGTTGACGACCGACGGGACCAGTGAGGCGACGCCTGCCGGTTCGACCTGCGATCCGCGGCGAATCCGCAGCGCCGACGGCGCGTCGCCTACG
Source organism: Jatrophihabitantaceae bacterium (assembly GCA_036506155.1). Lineage (GTDB taxonomy): Bacteria > Actinomycetota > Actinomycetes > Mycobacteriales > Jatrophihabitantaceae > DASXRA01. Next base: position 49,517 of record DASXSF010000122.1, on the reverse strand, counting down.
CCGAGACGTACATCGAGCATGTCCGGGTCGGTGCGGCGCCGTTCCCACAGCCTGCAGTCGGGGATCGTCGCCGTCCGCAGGAGCGCAGCGGGGTCGGGGTGTGCGCGGCGGCGATGCGTGAGCTCTGCGGCTACCAGCTGGGCGCGCTCGCTCTGGGCCTGTGCTTCGCGGCGGCGGAAGCCGCGCGCTTCCTGGCGGCGAGTGCGCCGCCAGTGCAGCCGATCGCCCGCGGCCGTGGCCACGATCAGCACCGGGGACAGCAGCGCGAACGCCAGGAACTGCATGCTGTGCATCGCCAGCGCGAAGCCCACGCCGAGCAACATCGGCAGCAACGCTGCCATCCACTGCACACGCTGCGGCCCGGAAACGATCGGGCGTACCGGTGCGATCACCTCACGGTCCGGCAGTTGGGGCGCGAGCCGGGGCGGGCGGTTCACGAGCTGCGCTCCGTCCGGACCGGCCCGCAGCGCCGCCGCTGGTTCGTCTGCCCCGGTGACGCGCAGCAGCGATTCGCCGAGGCGGAGCAATTGGCCAGGGGTCATGGCGGCGCCATCCGCGTCCACCGCGGTGCCGTCGAGGTAGGTGCCGTTGGTGGAACCGAGATCGTGCACGCTGATGCCGGCCGTGGTGCCGGTGATCGCAGCGTGCTGCCGGGAGACGTCAGGGTCGGTGAGAACGAGGTCACAGGCGGGGTTGCGGCCGACGGTCAGGACTCCCCGGGGGAGCGCCGCGACCAGGCCCGCATCGGGGCCGCCGACCACGTGGACGCGAAGCACGGCGCCGGCACTGAGGTCGCGTGTCCCCGGCCGTCCCAACTGCAGTAGGTCCCCGTCTCGCAGGCCGGGCCCACCGAGCAGAGCGGTCGGCGCCAGACGCTGCGAGCCGTTCCACAGCGCGATCGTGTCGTCCGCGCCCGGCATCAGGGTCGCGAGCCCGTCGGCGACGTCGCGCAGCGCCGCGCCCGACGGAGCTATCAGGGCGACGTCGCGCGTGAACCCCTCCCCGTCGCGGACTGAGAGCCGGATCTCCATGCCCGAAGTTTGCGGCCGGGGCGGGGCAATGCGGTGCCCGAACCCGTGGCCTGTGGATAACTCCGGAAGTGTTCTTGGTTATCCACAGGCTGGCCATCTCGTCCCCCGGCAGCGTCGCAGCTGCGTAGCGTTCCGCCACGTCAATCAAGTGGCGGCCGCAAGTTCGGCCGGTCGGGAAGGATAAGCACATGTCAACGGGCCTCAAGGTCACGCCGGGCCAGCTGCAGCAGCTGAGTGGCAACGTGGCACGCACTTCGTCTGATGTCCGCGGCGCCCACCAGAGCCTCAAAGGTCAGCTGAGCCCACTGTTCGGGGCCGACTGGTCAGGGCAGGCCGCGGCGCAGTTCGCGTCCCTGTATGAGCAGTTCGATCAGCATGCCCGTGGCCTGTCTGATGCGCTCGACGGTATTGGGCAGCTGTTGGGACACGCCGGCGCCGCATACGCGCAGGTCGAGCAGCAGATCGCGTCGTCGTTCCGGTAGAGGGGTCACCCTCGCCCGCGACAGCCAGCGCAACGCCGTGGGTGCGTGCACAGTCGATCCGCTAGGCGCTAAGGCATCTGCCACATTCTGCTCCGCGTCGGGGCTGATCAAGGCAGGATGCTGGGCCACGGCGGCATCGATGAAGGAGCGCAGACGTGCAGTTCGGCAGGTACTACGAAGAATTCGAGGTCGGCGCGGTGTACAAGCACTGGCCGGGCAAGACCGTGACCGAGTATGACGATCACCTGTTCTGCCTGATCACCATGAACCACCATCCGCTGCACATGGACGCCAACTATGCCGAGACCTCCACCGAGTTCGGCAGGAACGTCGTGGTGGGCAACTACATCTACTCCGTGTTGCTCGGCATGTCGGTGCCCGACGTCAGTGGTAAGGCGATCGCGAACCTCGAGGTTGAGTCGTTGCGGCATATTGCGCCGACCTTCCACGGCGACACCATCTACGGCGAGACGCGGGTGCTCGACAAGACGCCGTCACGGTCCAAGTCCGATCGCGGCATCGTGCGGGTCGAGACGATCGGCTACAAGCAGGACGGCACGGTCGTGTGCACCTTCCGCCGCAAGGTCATGGTGCCGACTCGCGAGTACCTCGATGCCCACGGAGGAGAGCAACCCGGCCGCCCCGAGCCGGCCGCCCGCCCATAACGCCGGCTCGGGGTCTCGAGGGGTCGCATAGGTCGAGCAAGGCCAGGTCGCACGCGTCTCGTCGAGCGGGGTTAGGAGGGTAGGGCGTCCCAGGAGGTCAATGCATCGAGGAGCCCGGGCACAAGGTCCAGCGAGGCCAGCTGAGCGTGGCTTACCCAGCGCGCTTCGTCCGCGTCGTCGCCGGCGCGGAGCCTGCCGCCGTCGACCGAACACACGAAATCCTCAATGTCGTAGCCGACGCCGTCCGGCCCCGCGCGCCTCACCCGTCCGGCGCGGCGCACGACGCGGACCACCAGCCCGGTCTCCTCTGCCACCTCGCGAACGCACGCCGCGGCGGTCGACTCGCCGGGACGGCAACGTCCGCCGGGAATCGACCAGCGGCCGGCCGACGGGGGCGTGGCCCGCCGGATCAGCAGTAGGCGGCCGGCATCGTTCAGGACAATTCCGCCCGCACAGGGCTCCCATATCCGCGTCACTGGGATTAGTCTCAAGTCACGCTTTATGCCCGGGCGCGGCGTCGGCGTCGTTGCTGTCGCATGCGGTAAGAAGAACAGGACCTGTGTGCGGATGGAAGTGGGGCTGGCGTGGACACGAAGAAAGTGGTGGGTGTACTCGCCCTTATCTTCGTGCTCTTCTTTATCGTGACGCAACCGACTCAGGCCGCCGACATCACGCGTACGCTTTGGGATGCGACGGTCAACATCGCGCACGGTATCTCCGACTTCCTCACCAGCCTCTGAGGTTCCAATGCAACGGGCGGGACCAAAGGTCAGCCGGTACCTGCTCAGCAGTGAGCAGCGGGTCTTCGCTGTCCGGCGTCACTGGATGGCATTGGCATCCACATTCCTGCTGTTCCTCGGGTTCCTGCTGGTTGGGTTGCTGCTGCTCGTCCTGTTCCGGGAGCACCCGGTTTCCGAGTCCGTCGCGGTCTTCTTTCTGATCTTCAGCGTGCTGTGGTTTCTGTGGTACGTGCTCGACTGGTACTTCGAGGAGCTCGTCGTCACGAATCGGCGGGTACTGCTCGTCAGCGGAGTGCTCAACCGCAAGGTCGGCGTCATGCCGCTGATCAAGGTCACCGACCTCACCTTCGTGCAGCCGTTCTCGGGACGGTTCCTCGGGTACGGCACGTTCATCATCGAGTCGGCCGGACAGGACCAGGCGCTGTCGCGCATCGCCTACGTTCCGCGACCACTACATCGGTATCGCCAGATATCCGCACTGCTGTTCGGGACGGATGTCGACGTCGATCCCGAGGACGTCGGCTCGCGGCACGTCACCGAGCCGCTGCCGACGGTCAAATCGAAGAAGGATTGACGCGGCGAGCAGCCGCACGTTCGCCCGGAACGCCGAGCAACCCAGGCCCGCACGTCGGCCGAGAAGCAGAAGCGGTCTCCTGAAGCCATGGGTTCGATGATTGACCTGCACACCCACTCGACAGCCTCGGACGGGACTGACCGCCCGTCCGAACTGATCGCGAACGCCGCAGCGACGGGAGTGTCGGTGCTGGGGCTCACCGATCACGACACGACGGCCGGTTGGGACGAGGCGCTCGCCGCGCTGCCCCGCGGCACGACACTGGTGGCCGGCGCCGAGTTCTCCTGCGCATACACCCGCCCCGGGGGACAGCGGATCAGCCTCCACCTGCTGGGCTACCTGTTCGACCCCGAGCATGAGGGGCTGGGCGCCGAGATGGCACGGCTGCGGGCGAGCCGGCTCGGTCGAAGCCGCGTGATTGTCGAGAACCTGGCCGCCGACGGCGTCCCCATCACGTGGAACCAGGTCGCCGAGACAGCCGGGGGAAGTGTGGTCGGCCGGCCGCACATCGCGCGGGTGCTGGTGGCAAACAGCGTGGTGCCGAGCGTGGACGAGGCGTTCCGGCAGCTGCTGTCGGCATCGTCGAAGTACTACGTCTCCAAGGCGGATAGCGACGTCTTCGACGCCATCGCGCTGGTGCGCGCCGCACGCGGTGTGACCGTGTTCGCACATCCGCTCGCTCGGCGCCGTGGCGCCGTGGTAGGCGAGGACGTGATCGCGGCGATGGCGCGGGCCGGCTTGCACGGCATCGAGATCCAGCATCCTGACCACGCACCCGAGGACCGGGCGCGCCTGGCATCGCTTGCCGGTGAGGTGGGGCTGGTGGGCGTCGGCTCGTCCGATTACCACGGCACGAACCGGGTGATCCGCCTCGGCATGTGCACCACGAGCCACGCCGCTTATGAACAACTGTTCAGCCATGAGACGGCCCGCGAGCCGGTAACCGGCTAGGCACTACCGTGGCGTTATGAGATACGTCCGGTTGCTACTCGCCGCTGCGGCGAGCGTGGGGGTGCTGGCCCTGGCCATGCCGTCCGCTGTGGCCGACCCGGTGAGCGACGCTGAGGCGAAGTTGCGCAACGCGAGCCTCTACGTCGACCCGAGCGTCACCGGATTCGTCAAGCTCAACCAGGACGCCGTGGCGAGCGCGCTTCCGGACGGCGTGAAGATCGCCGTGTTGCCGCTCAGTGCAGGCTCGCCTACTGCGCTCGCCAGACAGATTGGGGAGACGATTAGTCCGGCCGCGAGGGTCGTCGGCGTGTTCACGGCGAGTGCGGATCAGTTCGAATTCGGCGCGGGATCGTCGGCCTACTGCACAGGCTGGGCGGGTGAACGGGCGGCCTCGGCTCTTGCTGCAAATCGCGCGCAGATGGTAAAGACGCACGACATCACCGGGCTGCTCACCGATTTCGGAAACAGCGTCAAGACGGGGCCGGCCGCCGGGTCGAGTGCGTGTGGTGGCGGCACCGCCGCGGCGTCCGGGACGAAGAAGGACTCTGGCGGCAGTGTGTGGCCGTGGATCATCGGCATCGGCGTGGTAGGCGCAGGCGGTATCGGCGGGCTGGCGTGGTATCGGCGGCGGCAGCGCAGGCGCGAGCTCGAGGCCGCGCGTGCCAAGGTCATGCCGTACTACGACCGGTTGGCGACCGAGGTCAACACGATCGAGCCGGCAGACAACGACGTCGCCGTTCGGTCAATGGCGGACGCTTCCGAACGATATGAGGCGGCCACCATGCTGCTCGACACTGCCGACTCGGTGGAGAAATACGCGCAAGCTCGGCGGGCCACGCTGGAGGGGCTTTACGCCGCGCAGACGGCGCGCAAGGCGCTCGGCATGGACGAGGGTCCGCCGCTGCCGCCGATCGCCGACACAGTTGGCGACCAGCTCACCGAGCCGCAGGAGGTCAGCGTCCAGGGCAAGACCTACCAGGGCTACCCCGACTACCGGCCTGGTGCGCCGTATTACTACGGGGGCGGGTACGGGGTGCCGGGCGGCTGGTACGCCACGCCGTTCTGGGAGACCTTGCTGATCGGCAGTGTGCTGGCCGGCGGGTTCGGCGGCTGGGGAGGCGGCGGGTACGGCGCAGGCTACGACAGCGGCTTCGAGGCGGGCCGCGACTCCGTCGACACGTCGACCGGTGGCGACTGGGGCAGCGGCGGCGGCGACTGGGGAGGCGGCGGCGGCGACTGGGGAGGCGGCGGTGGCGACTGGGGAGGCGGCGGTGGCGACTCCGGTGGCTCCTGGTAGCGCCGAGCAGCTGTCACTTGCCGGCATGCCGCGCCGGCTGTTCGCATGCACGCCGTCACGGCTGGCGAGCTTCGACTGCCCGCGCCGCTACCGGATGACCTACCTCGACCGCCCGCAGTTGCCGCGCGGAGCGCCGTGGGCACACAACACGCTGGGCGCCGTCGTGCACGTGGCGCTGCACCGTTGGTGGCAGCTGGGTCGCCGCGACCGTACGCCGGCGAACGGTGTCCGGCTGGTGGAGTGGAACTGGCAGTCGGACGGGTTCCGGGACGAGAGGCAGTCGGCCACGTGGCGCGGCATCGCGCGCCGGTGGGTGGAGCGTTACGTCGCCGACCTCGACCCGGACGACGAGCCGGTGGGCGTGGAACGCATGGTCGCCACCACCACTGAGCGGCTCGCCGTCTCCGGACGCGCCGACCGTATCGACGACCGCGACGGCGACCTCGTGGTCGTCGACTACAAGACCGGCCGCAAACGTCTGACCGACGATGACGCGCGCAGCTCGCAGGCCCTCGCCCTGTACGCGCTGGCGATCCGGCGCACACTGCGCCGCGACTGCCACCGGGTGGAGCTGCATCACCTGCCCAGCGGCCACGTCGTGGGCTTCACGCACACCCCCGAGTCCCTGTCGCGGCAGGTTGCCCGCGCGGAGGCGACCGCCGACGACATCGTTGCCGCCACCGACACGCTCGAGGCAGGCGCGCATCCGGACGACGTGTTCCCGCCGGCGCCCTCTCCGGGCTGCGCGTGGTGCGACTTCCGCCGGCATTGCCCCGAGGGTCAGGCGGCGTCGCCGGACGTGGAGCCGTGGGACGGGCTCGACGCCGAACTCGCCGGCGTCGACGGCTGAGCCCGTGCCATCGCCCTGCGGTAGTGGGGCCCGTGCCGCCACGTCTCCGGAAGTGTCGCCACTGCAACGCGCGCGGCGCGCATCCCTGCATGCGTCGTGATGCCTGTGCCGGGCAGGGATGGGAGTCGGTAGAGGCGGCGCGCCCACTCGGGGAGCAGACCGATCGCCAACGTCACAAGCGTGTTCCAGCCGGCGCGGGCGGGCAGTGTCCAGCGCCGAGGAACCGGCAGCGGCGGCGCGATCACGACGCGCGCCGCCTCCTGGGCCTCGGGGGTGAGCCGTAGCCGTGGTCGCATGGCGTCGAAGTACCCGTTGATGTCGGCGACCGTGCGGGGCGCGAGCCGGGCCGGTACGCCCACGAGCCTGGCGGCGCGCACCTGCTCGGCGATGTAGGCGTCTGCGTCGTCCGCGGAGAGCCGTACGCCGGCGTACCGCGCGGCGATCAGGAATGACGAGACCTCGCAGGCATGCACCCAGGCGAGCTGTTCGCGATCTGTGACGCCCAGGAGGCGGTGCACCTCCCGGACGTGCGCGGCGGCGGCATCGACCTCGGCGGTCGTGCCGAAGCTGACCGTCGCGACGTAGATCACCGTGCGCTGCAAGCGTGCCCAAGGGTCGTCCTGAAACGACGAACGCTCGTACAGCAGCCGCATGGCCTCAGGATGCAGCGCCTGCAACAGCAGCGCGCGCAATCCGCCCACCATCGTCAGCGGCTCGGCATGCACCCGCCAGGTGACACTGCCCGGACCGAAGTAGCCGAAGTCGGTCATGTCCAGAAGTTGATCAGCGCGGCGGCCGTGCCCGCGGGGTTCTCGACAGCGGGAGAGTGCCCGGCGCGCGGCACTTCGACGTACGAGGCGCCCAGCCGCTTGGCCATCTCGACTTGCGCCTCCGGTGGGAACGCGTCGTCGTTCGCTCCGGCCAGGACGAGCAGCGGCACGTCGGTGGCGGCGAGCTCGTCCACCCGGTCGGGCTCGTCGATCACCGCCGTTCCCATGGCGAGCAGACCTACCGGGTCGCCGGCCAGGAACCGCTTACGCAGGAAGGCTTCCTGCGCCGGCGTTGGCGGGACGTAGCCCGGGTCTGCGGCTGCCAACTCGGTCATCGCGTCGTACACGGCGGACATGCCGTGCTCGACCAGCACCGGGCGCAGGCGCTCGATGCGTGCCCGGCGCCCGCCGTCGATGCCCGTCGGCCCGGAGTCCATCAAGACCAGCGAGGCGAACCGCGCCGGCTCGGCGATCACGGCCGCGCGGGCGACGAACCCCCCGAACGAGTGGCCCAGCAGGCGCACCGGCTCGCCCAGTAGTGCCGCCGCGGCGCGCACGTCTTCGCTCAGTGCCTGGACCGAGTAGTCGTCCCGACCAGACGACTCGTACTGCCCCGGCAGATCGATCGCCACGGCGCGCAACCCCGCGGCGGCGAGTGGCTCGAGGATCGGTGCGAAGTCCTCCTTGCTGCCGGTGAAACCTGGCACGAGCAGCGCCGCAGGCGCATCGAGACTGCCAGCGCGCAGCGCCGCGATCGGGCCGCCCGGCACCTCGAGAGTGATCATGCGTAATACGTCGTCGACGGGCCGGCGACGAGCAGCCCACTGCCGACCGGGAACACCTGGCTGCCCCGCGCGGGTGCCGGGACGGGATAGCGGGTCGTGACCTTGCCGGTAAGCCCATCCAGCGCGGCGACACCGTCGGAGGTCGGCACGAGTACCCGCGCCGATGCGAGATCAGGGACGATTGCCGAGCCGTCCGGCGCGGTTAGCGTCGGGGGCGCGGTGAGCGGCGCGCTCCATCGCTGCGCGCCGGAGTCGTCGAGGGCGTAGCCGGTGCCGGCGATCCAGATCACGTCCCCATCGTTCGCGGCGGCCTGGCTGATCGGCGCGGTCGCGCTCGGCGCCGGCTGCAGCGAGACCCGAGTACGCACTGCACCCTTCGTCGGATCGTATGTCACCAGCTGCCGGGTGGACGGGTCGAGCGCCGCCACCACCGAGTCGGCCGTAACCGGCACCGTGTCGGTTCGCTTCAGCCGCCAGAGCACCTGGTTCTTCTTGTCCTCCGATTGCTGCTTGTCGTCGCTGCCAGCGGTGCGGTCGCGCAGCAACAGCTGGTCACCGCCGACACAGCGCTCGCTCATCAGCACGCCGGCCGACCCCGGCACCACGGAGGTGAGCACGCACCCGTCGCCTGCGGGAAACGTCCACCGGTCATAGCCGCTGGAGGGATCGATTGCGTACACGAAACCTGGGGTCCACACGTAGAGCGTGTCCGACGTGGCCACAAACACCGGCCGGCCGGTGACGGTCAGCCCGTTCTCGTCGAGCGTTCGAGTCCATTGCCGCTGGCCGGTGCCGGTGTCGAGCGTGGTGACCTCGTTGCACGCCCCGCCGTTCAGGAAGACGGCGATCGCGCGGCCCTGGATCTGCGCGACCTGGCAGACGCGGCGATCCGTGCGGGTGTACGTCCAGTAGGCACGGCCGGTTAGCGCCTCGCGCCCACTGACCGTGTGCGCGGAGTACGTGACGACGGTGCCGCCCGAGAACGGCGCGCCGATTGCCGTCGCGTCCCCCGACTGCCACTTCGTAGCCGGCGCCGCCGGGGGAGTGCCGGGCGGCACGCTCGACGGGGCCGTCCCGGCGGTCGAAAGGTGCACGTGGGTGGTCTCGCCGGTGAACCAGACGACAAGCACCACCGCGAGGGCGACTGCCGCCACGGCGGCTATCACCGCGAAGTACCACCGGCGTTGGCGGCGCATCGACGCGACGTAGCGCGCGAGCTCGTCGTTGCGCTCCTCGACGTCGGTCACCCGTCGATCCTTACGTATCCGCCTGTGGAGCGGGTGGCCCGCCCCGCCGACGTCGCCGTCGTGGGGACGGGGTCTCCGGAGCCTGCTCCGGCGCTGCCGGTCCGACGGGCTTGCCGCCGCGAGTGCGGACCCGGGTCCGCTCCCGCTTCGGCTGCGCCGCATCGGGCCGCTGTGGCCGAGACCGGCGGGCTGCTCGCTCGCGCAGGCGCTCGTCGGCGCCGGGCGGGCGTGGGCCGGCGTCGTGCGGGATGTCGAGCTCGAGGAAAAGATGTTCCGACGTGGAGTACGTCTCGGCCGGTTCGTGGAAGGGCAGGCCCAGCGCGTCGCAGATCAACTTCCACCGCGGGACCTCGTCCCAGTCGACAAATGTGATCGCCTGACCCGAGGCACCGGCCCGGGCGGTGCGGCCGATGCGGTGGATGTAGGTCTTCTCGTCATCAGGGGCTTGATAGTTGATCACGTGTGTGATGCCTTCGACGTCCAGCCCGCGAGCAGCCACGTCGGTTGCGACCAGCACATCCGCTTTGCCCGCCCGGAACGCCTGCAGCGCGTCCTCCCGTGCCCCCTGTCCGAGATCACCGTGGATCGCGACGGCGGCGAAACCGCGTTCGGCCAGCTCCTCGGCAAGCTTCGCCGCGGTGCGCTTGGTGCGGGTGAAGATCAGGGTGAGACCGCGGCCGCGGGACTGGAGCACCCGGGCAAGCAGCTCGGTCTTGTCGAGGGCATGCGCGCGGTAGGCGAACTGCTCGACATGCTCGATCGCCCCGGGGTCGGTGGGGCTGTGGTCAGCTCGGATCTGGGTGGGCTGCCGCATGAACTGCCGGGCCAGTGCCACGATCGGCCCGGGCATCGTGGCGGAGAAGAGCATCGTCTGCCGCTCGCCGGGCAGCAGCTCCAGCAGTTTCTCGATGTCGGGCAGGAAGCCCAGGTCGAGCATCTCGTCGGCCTCGTCGAGCACCAGCGTGGCGACCCCGGACAGCCGTAGATGACCCTGCTGAACAAGGTCGAGCAGCCGGCCCGGTGTGCCGACCACGACGTCGACGCCACGCCGCAACCCGGCGATCTGCGGCTCGTACGGGCGCCCGCCGTAGATCGTCAGCACGCGCACCCCCAGTCGCTTGCCGGCGGTGGCGAGGTCGCCGGCCACCTGCACAGCGAGCTCCCGCGTCGGCGCCACCACAAGCGCCTGCGGGTCCGCGGCCTTGGCGCCCGGCAGCCGCAGCCGGTTCAGCAGCGGCACGCCGAAGCCGAGTGTCTTGCCGGTGCCGGTACGCGCCTGGCCGATCAGGTCGTTCCCGGCAAGCGCGATCGGAAGCGTGAGCTCCTGGATGGCGAATGTGCGGATGATGCCCACGTCCGAAAGCGCCGTCACGATCTCCGGACGGATCGCGAAGTCGGCGAATGCGGGACTGTCCGCGCGGACCGGGGCCCGTGCGGCGAGCGGCGTGACGTCCGCGTCGTCTAGTTCGGTCAATGAACATTCCTCGAAGCTCGTGCGCCAACCTGTGAACGCCGCCAGGGCGGCCGGCGCGGCGCGATCCCACGATCTCGCGGCCTGCGGTCGACGCGGAGATATCGGATCACCGCGATAGCCGCGACGATCCACTTGCGGAGTGTAGTCATGCGCGAGGCGATACCCTGCCGCGAGGACCGAGCATGGCACGCGTCAGCGATGAGCGCTCGCGCGAAGAGCAGGAGATATCCAATGCCCGACGACGCTGCGCTCATCGACCTGCTCGGTGCGCTTGCCTACGGCGAGCTCAGCGCGTTCGACAGGCTGGCCGAGGACGCGCGCATGGCGCCGTCGCTGTCGGGCCGCGCGGCCCTGGCGCAGATGGCTGCCGTAGAGATCGGCCACTACCGGCTGCTGGCCGACCGGCTGACCTCTCTCGGGGCGTCGCCGGAAGAGGCGATGGCGCCGTTCGCGCCGGCGCTGGAGCGCTTCCACGCGAGGACCGTCCCGGCCGACTGGCTCGAGGGCCTTGTCAAGGCGTATGTCGGCGACGGGCTGGCCGCGGACTTCTATCGCGAGATCGCCGGCTTCGTCGACCCGGCGACCCGCGAGCTGATTCTCGAGGTGCTCTCCGATGCGGGCAGCGCCGCCTTCGCGGTGCGCGAGGTGCGGGCGGCCATCGCCGCACAGCCTGTGCTCGCCGGCCGGCTCGCGCTGTGGGGCCGCCGCCTGGTAGGCGAGGCGATCAGCCAGACACAGCACGTCCTGGCCGAACGCGACTCGCTGACAGCGCTGCTGGTCCAGGGCGCCGGCGACCTCGCCGGCGTCGCCGCGCTGATCAAGCGGATCACCGACCGGCACGCCGAGCGCATGGCGACCCTCGGCCTCAACGCCTAGAAGATTCGCGACTGCCGGTATCGATGACCTGACTCCGTCGGATCAGCGAGACATAGTTCCGATGGGCTAAGAATGCGGGCATGACAGTCACATTCGACGCTGCGACGCGGCGGCTCCTGGACGGCAAGAACTTCGCGACGGTCGCGACGCTCAACCCGGACGGCGGCCCCCATTCGTCCGTCGTCTGGTTCATCCGCGACGGAGACGCGATCCTGTTTCTCGACGATCAGCACCCGCAAGAAAGCACGCAATCTAGCGCGGGATCGCCGGATCAGCGTCACCGTGTTCGAATTGGAGAATCCCTACAATTCCGTCGAGATTCGTGGCACCGCCGAGCTGCTGGACGACCTGGAGAAGGCGCTGCCGATGACGCTGTCCCACAGGTACCTCGGTATCGATCCGCCGGCCGAGTCGGACGAGCAGACTCGTTTGATCGTGCGAGTCACAGCGCAGAAGGTGACGACGTTCTCCGCTTGAACCCCTGTCTCCTAAGGCGTGAAACCGACCCGGCGTACGTCAGCCTGCGCGATCTCCACGTATGCGATCAGGTTGGCCGGCACAATGACCAGCCGGCCCTTGTCATCGGTGAGCTTCAGCTGGCCGTCCACGCTCTTGAGCGCCGCGGCGACGAGTTGCTCGACCTCGTCCTGGGTCTGCACGCTCTCCACCACGATCTCCCGCGGTGTGTGCAGTACACCGATCTTGACCTCCACCGGTCCTCCTGCCGTGACGTCTCTCGAACCCGCGTCCACGCTAGCGCAGGAGCAGCCGCGCGAAGGTCACGCTGCGCGCACAGCGAACGCACCAGTTCAGTCGGTGCGGGGGAAGTGCGAGATGCCCCGCCACAGCAGTGTTTCGAGCAGTCGAACGGCGTCTGCACGCGGTACCGGGCGATCGTTGTCGAGCCACCATCGCGCAGCAACCTGCGCCCCGCCGGTAAGCGCAATCGCGAGCAATTCGGCCCTGGCACGGTCGAGACCGGTGTCGCCGGCCACCGTGTCCGCGACGGCGCGCATGATCTCGGCGGTGGTGCGCTCGACGCGGTCGCGCACAGCGGGATCCTTGCCCAGATCGGTCTCGAGGATCAGGCGGAATGCACCGGGGGCGCTGCGCGCCGTGCCGTCGACGAACTCGAAGTACGCGGAGAGCACGCCGTGGACGCGCTCCCGGTTGTCATCGGTATGCGCCAAGGCTTCCTTGATCGCCGTGGTGAGGGCGTCGGCCTGCTCGTCGACCAGCGCCAGATAGAGGTCGAGCTTTCCCGGGAAGTGCTGGTAGAGCACGGGCTTGGAAACCCCCGCGCGCTCGGCAATGTCGTCCATCGCCGCGGCGTGGTAGCCGTTTGCGACGAAGACCTCCTGCGCCGCGGCGAGCAGTTGCCGGCGGCGCGCCGAGCGAGGCAGGCGCCCGCCCCGAGCGGTGTCGACCGTGTCCGGCATTCCGGCAGCCTAGCCGGGCAGCGGTGCACGAGCCGAGTCGGAGAGCGCCGCGGCGAACGCGTCGCCGTCCGTCGCCACCCGTTCGAGTACGTCCGGTGCGGTGAACCGCAGCGCCTGCTTCGCTGCGACTTCGTCCCAGGACACCGGCGTCGACACGGTCGGCAGCGAACGCGCGCGTAACGAATACGGCGCAACTGTCGTCTTCGCCGGGTTGTTCTGGCTCCAGTCGACGAACACTTTGCCGGGACGCAGGCTCTTCGCCATCCGAGACACGACGAGCTTGGGGTGCCCTGATTCGAGCCGCTGCGCGATGTGCTGGGCGTAGCGCGAGGTCTCACCCGGCGAGCCCACCGAGACCGCAGCGCTCACCTGCATGCCCTTCGAGCCGGACGTCTTGGCCGACGGGGTGATCCCATCCGCAATGAGCAGCTCCCTGACGGACAGGGCCACCTCGCAGCACTGTCGGATGTCGGCAGGCGCCCCCGGGTCGAGGTCGAACACGATCTGGTCGGTGCGCGGCGCGTTCTGCCCGTCGACGACCTGCCACTGGGGTACGTGCAGCTCGAGCGCGGCCAGGTTGGCGAGCCATACCAGAGTCGACAGCTCCTCGACCACCACGAAGTCGATCGTCTCGCGGTCCATGGTCGAGCCCGGTACCGGCAGCGTCACGGTGCGTACCCACGGCGGCGTGCCGCGCGGGGCGTTCTTCTCGAAGAAGAACGCCGCGTCGACGCCGTTCGGATAGCGCTTCACGGTCAGCGGCCGTCCGGCGAGATGCGGCAGCAGCACGGGGGCGATCCGGGTGTAGTAGTCGATCACCTCGCCTTTGGTGAAGCCACTCTCGGGGTAGAGCACCTTGCCGAGGTTCGACAGCGACAGCCGCCGGCCCTCGACCTCCACCGTGACCCGGTCAGCCATCGCGTTCGACCTCCCGCGCAGGTTTGTCGTCGCGGACGCCGACGAAAACCGGATGGCGAAGCCGCCCGTCGTCCGCCCAGTGCGAGTACGTGACTGCGACGACGACCTCGGGCTCGGTCCACGTGACGACGCGGCCTGGCGACGGTGGCGGCACGTCCGCGAGCGCCGGGTTCGCGCGCGGCCGCAGCCGGCTGGAGAGCTCCGACACGTGCTGTCCTGACAGCCCGCTGCCCACCTTGCCGGCAAAGCGCAGCGCGTCCCCGTCGTAGTAGCCGAGCAGCAGCGAGCTCAGCCTCGCGCTCGGGTCGAGGGCGTCGGACTCCCAGCCGGCTACGACGAACTCGCCGCCCTCGCGGAACTTGACCTTCACCCAGTCGGTGGTGCGAGTGCCGGGGCGGTAACGGCTGGTTAGCCGCTTGGCGACCACGCCCTCCAACCCGTGTGCGCGCGCCGCCTGCTCAGTGGCCCGCCCGTCGTCGAATGATGGGCTGACCGTCCACTGTGGATGGTCAGCGGCCAGCCGCTCGAGCGTGGCGCGCCGTTCGGCGAACGGCCGGGCGGTCAGGTCGACGCCGTAGAGGCGCAGCAAGTCGAACGCGATGAACGACACCGGGACCTCGGTCGCCAGCTGTGCCGCCTGGCGCGCCACCCGCACGTGCATGCGCAGCTGGAGCCGCCCGAAGGACGGCCGCCCCTGGTCGAACGCGACGATCTCGCCGTCGACCAGCGCGTCCTCGATCGCAGCGCCAAGTCCGGCGAGTTCCGGGTAGGCCACGGTGACATCGTTGCCGAGCCGGCTGGTGATCTGCACCTTGCCGGCGGTCACCGAGACCAGTGCGCGCACCCCGTCCCATTTGAACTCATATGCCCAGCCTGGTGCGGACGGCAGCACGCTGCCCGCGGTGGCGAGCATCGGCATCGGCAGAGCTGGCATCGCTGGTCATCCCGCTTGGGCGGATTCGCGTAGGCACCACTCGCTGCGCTCGGGTGCAGCCGCGACTCCGCACCGCGCCTGCGGCGCGGGCCGCGCCGCAGGCGCGGGACTCGCAGCGCTTGCGCTCATCGACACCATCTTGCCCTGATCGGGAATGATGGTCGGAAGGGCAGCCGAGTTAGGAGACTCGCATGCGGGCGATCTGGAAAGGCGCGGTGTCATTCGGCCTTGTGAATATCGGCGTCAAGATGTTCGCGGCCACCGAGGAGCACGACATCAGCTTCCATCAGGTGCGGCGCAGCGACGGCTCCCGGATCCGGTACCGGCGGGTGGCCGAGGCCGACGGCGAGGAGGTCGCCTACGCCGACATCGCCAAGGGGTACACGCTCCCCGGCGGTGACACGGTGGTGCTCAGCGACGAGGACTTCGCCGACCTGCCTCTGCCCAGTGCGCGCGTGGTCGACGTGCTGCAGTTCGTGCCGGCCGACCAGATCGACCCGATCTATTTCGCGAAGAGCTACTTCCTCGAGCCCGAGCAGCCGGCCGTCAAGCCGTACGTCCTGCTGCGCGACGCCCTCGACAGCAGCGGCATGGTCGGCCTCGTCAAGGTGGCACTCCGCAACCGCGAGCAGTTGGCAACCCTTCGGGTGCGCGAGGGGGTGATCGTCCTCGAGACGATGATCTGGCCGGACGAGGTCCGCGAGGCGAGCTTCGCCTTCCTCGACGACGACGTGCAGGTGCGCCCGCAGGAACAGGCGATGGCCGAGTCGCTGGTGGCCAGCATGGCCGGCGACTTCGAGCCCGAGCAGTACCACGACGACTACCGCGAGGCGCTGCAGAAGGTCATCGACGCCAAGATCGAGGGACGCGAGATCGTCGAGACCGCGCCGGCCGCTCCGGACACCGGTCAGGTGGTGGACCTGATGGCGGCACTGCGCGCGTCCGTCGAAGCGGCCAAGCGCAGCCGGGGCGAGGCCGCCCCAGCGAAGAAGGCGCGGGCCGCCGAAGGTGGCGCGCCGACTGTCAGTCCAGGCGCCTCGGCAAGCAGAGCGAAGAAGGCGCCGGCCAAGAAGGTGACCGCCAAGAAAGCCCCGGCGCGCAAGGCTCCCGCGAAGAAGGTCTCGGAGAAGGCCGCTCGGCGCAAGTCGGCGTGATGCTCCCGGCGCGTCTGTCGTCCACGCCTCTGCCGCCACTGGACGTATCCGTTCCGTCGTGGCCCGGCCGCCAGGTGCGGGTGGGGGCCGCCGAGCTGTTTGTGCGCGCCACTCCGAGCGGGGGCCAACCGGCGCTGGTGGTTCACGGGCTCGGCGGGGCGTCCACGAACTGGACGGACTTCGCCGCGCAGCTCGCGCCATGGCTGGCGATCGAGGCGCCGGACCTGCCGGGGTTCGGTCGCTCCGGGCCGGCACCGGGCCGCGACTACTCGATCGCCGCGCACACCCGAACCGTGATCCGATACCTGGACCAGTCCGCCCGAGGCCGGGTGCATCTGTTCGGCAACTCGATGGGCGGCGTGATCTCGATCCTGATCGCAGCGCACCGTCCCGACCTCGTACGGACCCTGACGCTCACGTCGCCGGCGGTGCCGGACCTGCGCCCGCAGCGGTTGCGCACCGACCCGCTGCTGACCCTCGCGCTGGTACCCGGCACCGGCGGAATGATCCGGCGGCGCATCGTCCGTTATCCGGCGGACGTGCGCGCCCGGGCCGTGATCGCCATGTGCTTCGCAGACCCGTCGCGGGTGCCGCCCAACCGGTTGGCCGAGGCGGTCGAGGAGATCGAGCTGCGCGATGGATACAGCTGGTCGACAGACGCGCTACTGCGTTCCTTGCGCGGCCTGGTGCGCAGCTACCTGGTGACCGGCCGCCGCAGCCTCTGGGCGCGCATGGCAGCGATAACGGCGCCGACCCTGATCGTCTGGGGTGGGCGCGACCGGCTCGTCGATGTCGCGCTTGCGCCCCGCGTGGCTCGCACCATTCCGGGGGCGCGGCTGCTGGTGTTGCCCGATGTCGGTCACGTGCCCCAGCTCGAGGATCCGGTGGCGACCGCCAGCGCCGCGCTGGCCCTCCTCGAGGATGTCGGGCGGGTTGACCGTCCGGCCGGCGAGGGTGTGGCACCCTGAGCGAGTGCGAGATGTCCGGGATTACGAGACCGTGACTACCAGGTCACGTGACGAGTATCTGGACGACGAAGAACGGTACGCGAACGAGTACGACCAGGGCCCGGGGGCGCTGCGCCGTGGTGTTCGCACGTTCGTTCGCCGCTACGGCTGGCGCGCCTACGCGCTGCCCGTGCTGGCGGTCGTCACGGTGCTGGCGCTCATGACGACCACCTCGCCCTCGCACAAGGCGGCGACGCCACCACCGACAGGCTCGCACCCGTCCGCCCACTCTGCGGCGCCCACCCGATCCGGGACCACCGAGCTCAAGACGGACCAGCCCGGCGCGAGCGCGCAGAGCGAGGTGCTGGCCTCCGACGCGCTACCGCCCGGGGGGGCATACACGCTGCGAGGTACCGGAACGTTCCGGGTGCTGCCGGGCACCGGCCCGGTGGTCGGCCACGGCACGGTGCACCGCTACACCGTCGATGTCGAGAACGGCATCACGGGTGTGGATCTCGCGGCTTTCTCCAAGCTCGTGGACACGTCGCTCGACGACCCCCGCAGCTGGACCGCCCGCAGCGGCGTTGCGCTCCAGCGCGTCGACTCCGGGTGGGCGGACTTCCACGTCACGCTCACGTCATCGATGACCGTGCGCGCCCTGTGCGGCTTCGAGCAGAAGATCGAGACGTCCTGCTGGGCCCCGAACGATGACTCGCGGGTCGTGCTCAACATCGCGCGCTGGGTGCGCGGCGACGTCGCCTACATCGGCGATTTGCAGGCCTACCACGTCTACATGATCAACCACGAAAGCGGGCACGCACTCGGGCACATGCACAGCCACGTCTGTCTGTCGAACGGCCTGGCGCCGGTGATGATGCAGCAGACCATCGGGCTGCGGTCGGTCAGCGGCAAGATCTGTGCCGCCAACCCCTGGCCGTACCCGCCGGGCGCCAAGGACGCGCCGGGCGTCGAGGCGCCGGACACCCCGCAGAACAGCCCGCGCATGCCGACCTAAGGCCTCGCCGCCGCACCGCCGAGCGGCGCAGCCGAGAGTCGTGCAGCGGCGGATGTCACGGAATACTGGGGAGTGGGCCGCCGGTTGCCCTGGACAGATCCACTGCTGGAAGGAACTTTTGCTGTGACGTTGCCACCGCTGGTCGAGCCCGCCGAGTCGCTGACCGTCGACGAGGTGCGCCGCTACAGTCGGCACCTGATCATTCCCGATGTCGCGATGGCCGGGCAGAAGCGGCTCAAGAACGCCCGCGTGCTGGTGGTGGGCGCCGGCGGTCTGGGTTCGCCCGCGCTGATGTACCTGGCAGCGGCCGGCGTCGGCACGCTGGGCATCGTCGACTTCGACGTGGTCGACGAGTCGAACCTGCAGCGCCAGATCATCCATGGGCAGAGCGACATCGGCCGGCCCAAGGCGGAGTCGGCGCGCGACTCCGTCCGCGAGATCAACCCCTACGTCAGGGTGAACGTGCATGCGGAGCGCCTCGACAACGACAACGTCCTCGAGATCTTCTCCGGCTACGACCTGATCCTCGACGGCACCGACAACTTCGCGACCCGGTACATGGTGAACGACGCCTGCGTGCTGCTCGGCAAACCGTACGTATGGGGCTCGATCTACCGGTTCGACGGCCAGGTCAGCGTTTTCTGGGACAAGTACGGCCCGAACTACCGCGACCTGTACCCCGACCCACCTCCGCCCGGCATGGTGCCCTCGTGCGCGGAGGGCGGTGTGCTCGGCGTGCTGTGCGCCTCGATCGGATCCGTGATGGTGAACGAGGCCATCAAGCTGATCACAGGCATCGGCGAGACGTTGCTCGGCCGGCTGCTCGTGTTCGACGCGCTGGAGATGAGCTGGCACGAGATCAAGATCCGCAAGGACCCGAACACCCCGAAGATCACGGAGCTGATCGACTACGAGGCGTTCTGCGGTGTCGTCTCGGAAGAGGCAGCGGCCGCGGCGGTCGGCTCGACGATTACGGCAGCGGAGCTGAAGGATCTCCTGGATTCCGACAAGCCGATCTACTTGGTGGACGTGCGCGAGCCGGCCGAGTGGGAGATCGTCCGCATTCCCGGCGCGACGCTGATCCCGAAGGACCAGATACTGCGCGGCGACGCGCTCGCATCGCTCCCGCAGGACAAGCAACTCGTCATGTACTGCAAGACAGGCGTGCGCTCGGCCGAGACCCTGGCTGCGGTGAAGGCGGCCGGATTCTCCGACGCGGTCCACGTGCAGGGCGGTGTGACGGCCTGGGTGAACCAGGTCGATCCCAGCCTGCCGTCGTACTGACCGGTTCCGCTCGCGGGTGCCAGCGGGTATGACTGGCACATGAGCGATCTGCTGGCACTGTTCAAGGCGGGGTGCGCGTCGTTCGGGGCGCGCGTACATGCTGTAGGCGCTGATCAATGGAACTTGGCCACTCCGTGCTCCGAGTGGGTCGTCGCCACGTTGGTCGACCACATAATCGACGAGCACCTGTGGGTGCCGCCGTTGCTGAACGGTCATGACCTGGCAGTCGCGGGCGGCATCGTCGAATCGGCCAAACGTACGATCGGCAGCGACCGCGCAGCCGCGTGGGACTCCGCCGCCCTCGACTCGCAGCGTTCGTTCGGCGAGCCGGGTGCGCTCGATCGCGACGTGGCGCTCTCGCGAGGTCCGACGCCGGCCACCGACTACATCGGCGAGATGATCGCCGACTTGACCATCCACGGGTGGGACCTGGGACGGGCGATCGGCGTAGGTGAGCCGTTGCCGAACGAGCTCGTACAGTTCGTGCTGCCGCTGGCTGAGCGATACAGCGGCGCGGAGCCGTACTTCGCGCCTGCGGTGGAGCCACCCGACGGCGCGACCGACGAGGAGCGCATGATCGCGCTGACGGGCCGCCAGCCTCGGTGAACCTGGAACTGGCGCGGCGCATTCTCGACTGCGTCGACGCGATCCCCGCGGGCCGTGTCATGAGCTACGGCGACGTGGCTGAGTACTCCGGCGCACGTACGCCGCGGCTCGTCGGACACGTGCTCAGGCAGGACGGCGGCAGTGTGCCATGGCACCGCGTGCTGTACTCCGACGGCACGTTCGCCGACCACTTGCGCGACGAGCAGCGCCAGCGGCTGATCGCGGAGGGGGTGCGCGTGACCGGCGGCCGCGTCGACATGTGCGTCTACCGGTGGGATGGGAAATCGTCGTAGCGGCGTGCTGGGATTGAGCCGTGACCGGGACCTATCGACTGGTGCGCCCGACCCGCGCCGCGGTGGCGGCGCCTCGGTTGGATGACGCGCAGCGCCGGGTCATCGAGCACACCGGCGGACCGTTGCTGGTGCTCGCCGGCCCCGGCACCGGCAAGACGACCACCCTTGTCGAGACAGCGGTTGCCCGGGTCGAGGCCGGTGTCCCCATCGAGCAGCTGCTGATGCTGACGTTCGGGCGGCGGGCAGCCGGCGAGTTGCGCGACCGCGTCACCGCCCGGCTGGGCGGCACGGTGCGCGAACCGGTGGCACGCACGTTCCACTCCTACGCGTTCGGGGTGCTGCGCATGGCGGCGGTGGCGGCGCAGCTGCCGGCGCCGCGGCTGCTGTCCGGCCCGGAACAGGACGTGGTCCTGCGCGAACTCGTCGGCGGCGACACGTCCCGGTGGCCGGCAGCGTTGCGCCCGGCCCTGGGCACCCGAGCCTTCGCGGGCGAGCTGCGCGACCTGCTGCTGCGTGCCGTCGAGCGCGGCCTGGACGGTCCACGGCTGGCCGCGCTCGGGCGCGCGCGGCACCGTGACGACTGGGTAGCGGCGGGCGGCTTCCTTCAGGAGTACCTGGACGTGACGTCACTGGCCCGGCCGGGCGCCTGGGATCCTGCGGAGCTGATCCGCACCGCCACCGACGCGCTGCTCACCGACCCGGCTCTGCTGGCCCGCGAGCGGGCGCAGCGGCGGCACATCCTTGTGGACGAATACCAGGACACCGACCCGGCTCAGGCGGAGCTGCTCGCGTTGCTCGCGGGCGGCTCCGATGAGCTGATCATCGTCGGCGATCCCGACCAGTCGATTTATGCATTCCGCGGCGCGGAGCCGTCTGCGATCCCCGATCGGTTCGGCGAGCTGCCCGTCGTCGCGCTGAGCACGTCGCGGCGAGCCGGATCCACACTGCTGGCCGCCACTCGCCGGGTCGCGATGCGACTGCCCGGGCGGGCTGACCACAGGGCGCTGTCCGCGGCCGACGGTGCACCGCCCGGACGGGTCGAGGTGGCGTTGCTGCGCTCAGCCGCCGAGGAGGCGTCCTACGTCGCGGCGATGCTGCGCGGCGCGCATCTCGACGACGAACTGCCCTGGTCGCGCATGGCGGTGCTCGTCCGCTCGACGGCGACCACGCTCGCCGTGCTGCGGCGCGCACTCGTCGCAGCCGGGGTGCCGGTGGCGGTGCCCGGCTCGGACGTCCCGCTCGCCGAACAACCCGCCGTCGCACACTTGCTGACCGCGCTTCGCTGCGTGCTAGGCCCCGACGAGCTCACCGAGGACGTCGCCGAGCACCTGCTGCTCGGCCCGATCGGGCGCGCGGACGCGCTGCAGCTACGCCGGCTGCGCCGCGAGTTGCGGGCCACCGGTGAGGGCCGGCTGGCGCCGGTGGTGCTCGACGAGCCCGGCGCGGTGGTGCTGCCGGAACGCGTGCGGCGCCCGGTCCAGCGTGTCGCATCCGTGCTCGCGGCTGGGCGCCGGGCCCGCATCGCCGGCGCAAGCGCCGAGGACGTGTTGTGGGCGGTCTGGCACGCCACCGGGCTGGCGTACACGTGGGAAGCCGCGAGCCTCGCAGGCGGCCCAGCGGGCGCGGCGGCCGACCGCGATCTGGATTCTGTGATCGAACTGTTCGAGGCGGCCGCGCGGTTCACGGACCGGCAACCCGGGGCGCCGCCCGAGCGCTTCTTCGAGCACCTGGAGGCCCAGCAGATCCCGGGTGAGTCGCGCGCCCCGAGCCCAATGCGCAGTGAGGCTGTCCAAGTGCTTACCGCGCATGCGAGCAAGGGCCTGGAGTGGGACCTCGTCGCGGTGGCCCATGTGCAGGAAGGTGTATGGCCTGACCTGCGCAGGCGCGGCACGCTGCTCGGCTCCGAGTTGCTGGTCGACATCACGGCCGGACGCGACGGGGCGGGCGTATCGACGCTCGCGCCGCAGATCGCCGAGGAGCGACGCCTCTTCTACGTCGCGGCCACCCGGGCGCGGCGCCGGCTGGTCGTGACTGCCGTGGGCGGCGACGAGGAGCAGCCGTCCCGGTTCCTCGACGAGATCGACCCGATCGAGGGGGAGCGCCCGTATGCGACCGTGCCTCGGGGCGTGCACCTCCCTGACCTGGTCGCCGCGCTCCGTGCGGCGGTGTGCGATCCGGCCGCACCGGCGCCCGAGCGGCAAGCTGCGGCTGGCGAGCTAGCCCGGCTCGCCCACGCCGGCGTCACCGGCGCGCACCCCGACGAGTGGTGGGGGCTGGCCCCGGTGTCCGACGACGGTCCGGTGGCCGATCCGGATCGGCCGGTGACTATCAGCCCGTCGCGCATCGAGTCCTATCTTCGGTGCGAGCTGCGTGCCCTGCTGGCCCAGCTCGGGGCGCGCGACGACGACCAGATCGGGGCATCCCTAGGCACGCTGATCCATGATGTTGCAGCGGTGTCGGCTCCTGATGCGGACCTGCCGGCCCTCGAACGGCTGCTTGACGAGCGCTGGCACACCCTCGACTTCGGCGCGTCGTGGCTCGCCGCGCACGAGCGCGAGCGCGCCCGGACGATGCTGGCCAAGCTGGTCGAGTGGCTGCGACGCAGCCGCGCGACGCTGTCGCTGGTCCACGTCGAGCGCGATTTCGACGTCGTCGTAGGTGAGGCGAGGCTGCGTGGGCGTATCGACCGCCTCGAGCGTGACCCAGCCGGCCGGTCGGTGGTGATCGATCTCAAGACCGGACGCAGCAAGGCGGACGACCCGGCGGCCAACGACCAGCTCGGCGCGTACCAGTTGGCCGTCGAGGCGGGCGCGTTCGGCCCGGCGACCTCCGGCGGCGCACGGCTCGTGCAGATCGGCACGCCGCACAAGGGCGTCGTCGAGCAGGTGCAGCCGCCGCTCGCTGACGCCGACGACCCGGGGTGGGTCGCCGACCGTGTCGAGCAGGTGGCGCAGCGGCTGCACGGCAGCGCCTTCACGGCCACCGTGAACTCCTACTGCGGCGCATGCGACGTCAAGTCCAGCTGTCCGCTCATGTCCGAGGGCGGGCAGGTGACCGGGTGAGGGCCGGCACTGGCACGGTCTGCCTCGCGGATGCACCTGGCTGCGCGCGGCGGCTTCGGCGCGGCGAGGCTGCACTTCGCGCGAGCGCGGAGCGCGGATCCGGAGCAGAGCAGTGATCTCGTCCCCGCAGCTTGCCCGGCTGCTCGGATTGCCGGCCCCCACCGACGAACAAGCCGCGGTGATCGAAGCGCCGTTGGCGCCCGCCGTGGTGATCGCCGGCGCGGGATCCGGCAAGACGGAGACGATGGCGGCCCGGGTGGTGTGGCTCGTAGCGAACCGGTGCGTGGCGCCGGCGGCAGTGCTCGGTCTGACCTTCACCCGCAAGGCCGCCGCCGAGCTGGGCCGCCGCATCCGCTGGCGCCTCGCGCAGTGGCGCCAGGTCGTCGAACACGATCGCCCTGACGACACCGAGCATCTGGCCGAGCTGCTCGGCGGCGAGCCGACCGTCTTGACCTACGCCGCCTATGCCAGCCGGCTGGTCGGCGAGCACGCGATGCGGGTCGGCGCCGAGCCGAACCCTCGGCTGCTGTCGCAGGCGGTGTGCTGGCAGCTCGCCGACTCCGTGGTGCGCCGCTACGGCGGCGAGCTGCCGCGCGGCATCGGGGCGCTGGCGTCGGTGTCGCAGTACGTCCTCGCGCTGACCGCCCAGCTGGCCGACCACCTGGTCGAGCCCGACGCCGTTGCAGATTTCGGCACCACACTGACGGAGCAGCTGTGCATCGTGTACGGCGGTGAACCGCCGCCTACGAGCGAAGCCGGCAGGCTGCTGGAATCGCTGCGGCACCGCGGCGCGCTCTTGCCGCTGGTAGGTGAATACCAGGCCAGCAAGCAACGCATGCCGGCTGTGGATTTCGGCGACGAGATGGCGCTGGCGGCGCGACTCGCAGGGTTGGCCGACGTAGCGCGCATCGAGCGGGAACGCTTCGGCGCGGTACTGCTCGATGAGTATCAGGACACCGGCTACGCGCAGGCGGTCCTGCTGGCCGGGCTTTTCGGCGGTGGGCACCCGGTCATTGCGGTAGGTGACCCGTTCCAGTCGATCTACGGCTGGCGGGGCGCGAGCGCCGGCAACATCGGTCGGTTCGCGGCGACGTTCGGCGGGGCCGTTACCTATCCGCTCAGTACGAGCTGGCGCAACGACGAGCTCGTGCTGTTCGCGGCGAACGCCGTTGCCGCTCCGCTTCGCACGGGCGCAGCCACGGTCGAGTTGCGGGCTCGTCCTGGCGCCGGGCCGGGCACGATCCGGGCGGCGGTCACCGAGACGGTCGAGGACGAGGCGCAGTGGCTGGCCACGCGGATGCATGCCGAGTGGGAGGCGCGCCGCGCAGGCGAGCGCACCGCGGCGGTGCTGGTTCGGCGGCGGTCGCAGATCGACGCGGTGCGGATGGCCCTGCTGGCGGAAGGGCTGCCGGTCGAGGTCGTCGGCCTGGGCGGGCTGCTTACAACCCCCGAGGTGGTCGACGTGGTGGCGACGCTTCGGGTGCTGGCCGATCACAAGTCGGGCTCGGCGCTGTCCCGGCTGCTCACGGGTGCGCGCTGGCGCATCGGGCCGCGTGACCTGGCGGCATTGAGCGACCGGGCCCGCGAGCTCGCCCGGATGCGCCGCGTCGACGACGCCGGCGACATCGACGGGCTCGACCAGGGCAGCTTGATCGAGGCACTCGACGACCTCGGGCGCGAGAGCCGCTACTCGTCAGCCGGGCTGGCCAGGATGCGGGCCCTGTCCGTGGAGCTGCGCGCGTTGCGACGGCGGCTGTCGGCGCCTCTGGCGGAGCTCGTCGCGGACGTCGAGCGAGTGATCGGGGTGGACGTCGAGGTAGCGGCGCGCGCCGATCGGGCGGCGGTCGGCCGGGTACACCTCGACCGGTTTCTCGACGAGGCTGCCCGGTTCGCCGCGGACGCCGACGAGGCGACGCTGCCGGCGTTCCTGGCCTTCCTCGACGCCGCGGAGGTCGAGGAGAACGGCCTGGAATCCGGCGAGGTGGCCGTCGAGAAGGAGCGCGTACAGATCCTGACCGTGCACGGGGCCAAGGGCTTGGAGTGGGACGTCGTCGCCGTGCCCGGGCTGGTCGGCGGTGTCTTCCCGGCCGAGCCCAGGGCCGTCGACTGGACGCGAACTCGCCAGTTGTTGCCCGCCCCGCTGCGGGGCGATCACGGTGAGCTGCCGGCGTTGCGGCTGGAGAATGCCGCCGACCGTAAGCAGATCGCTGAGATCGTGAAGCGTCATGCCGCCGAGGTCCGCGAGCGGCACCAGGACGAAGAACGCCGCCTCGCGTACGTCGCGTTCACCCGCGCCCGGTCGGCGCTGTTCGTCAGCGGCTACGCCTGGGACGTCGCCAAGAGCGCGCGGTTGGTGTCGCCGTTCCTCGACGAGCTTCGCGATTTCGCTGAGGTCGGCGAGTGGTTCGTGCCAGTCGACGGCGCCGAGAACCCGCGGCTCGGCGAGCCGGCATCAGCCCCCTGGCCGGTCGATCCGCTGGGCGCGCGTCGCGTCGACGTCGAGGCCGGCGCAGAGCTGGTGCGCGCTGCCTTGACGGTGCCGGCGCCCGCGGCCGGCCCGGCCCAGCTTCCCGGGTTGCTGGACGACAGCACCGCCCGCCGGGACGCCTGGCGGCGCAGTGTCGACCTGCTGCTCACGGAACGGGAGCGCCTCTCGGCCGCCGGCACCGTCGACGTACCCCTGCCGGGGCAGCTGTCCGTATCCCAGCTCGTTGCGCTGCGGCGTGACCCCGGCGCACTGGCTCGGCGGCTGCGCCGGCCGTTGCCGAGTAAGCCTGCCCCGCTGGCCCGCCGTGGCACGGCTTTTCATGCCTGGCTGGAGCAGCGCTGGTCCGCGCAGCCGCTGCTCGACATCGACGACCTGCCCGGCGCCGCCGATGCCACCGCCGAAGATTCCGACCTCGCAGCGCTGCGCGCCGCATTCGAGGCCAGTGAGTGGGCCGAGCGCACACCGGTCGAGGTCGAGGTGCCGTTCGAGATGGCGATCGACTCCACCGTGGTGCGCGGCCGAATGGACGCCGTGTTCAAGGAAGCCGACGGCTACACCGTCGTCGACTGGAAGACCGGCGCCCGGCCAACCGGCGCCGACGCGCAGGCCGCCGCTGTTCAGCTCGCTGCGTACCGCCTGGCCTGGGCTGCCCTGTGCGCCGTTGACGTCGAACGGATCGGGGCCGCGTTCCACTACGTGCGCAGCAACGAGACGATCAGCCCGATCGAGCTGCTCGACGCCGACGGCTTGCGCCGCCTGATCTTGGGCTAGCGTGCACCGATATGAGCACTACGCCACGCGAATACATCGCGGCGCATCGAGAAGAATTGTTGGCCGACCTAAACCGGTGGCTGCGCATCCCGGGCATCAGCGCCCAGCCCGAGCACCACGAAGACGTCGCGGCGAGCGCCGAGTGGTTCGCCGACGCGGCCCGCCGCACGGGATTCCCGATCGTGGAGATCTGGCCGACCGGTGGGCTGCCCGCGGTCTACGCCGAATGGCCAAGTGACGACGCCGACGCGCGGACGGTCCTCGTCTACGGCCACCACGACGTGCAGCCCGTCGACCCCCTCGAGTCGTGGCGCACCGATCCGTTCGACCCGACAATCGACGGCGACGTGCTGCGGGCGCGCGGCGCGTCTGACGACAAGGGGCAGCTGCTGTTCCACCTGCTCGGGCTGCGCGCGCACCTCGCCGCGACCGGCCGGACCTCGCCCGCGGTCAGCCTGAAGTTCCTGATCGAGGGGGAGGAGGAATCCGGATCGCCGCACTTTCCCGAGCTGCTTACCGAGCGGCGTGACCGCCTCGACTGCGACGTCGTCGTCGTGACCGACACCGGCATGCTCGCCGCCGCTACGCCGAGCACCGTCACCGGAATGCGCGGCCTGGCCGTCTGCACCGTCGACTTCCACGGTCCCGACCTCGACCTGCACTCCGGGGTGTTCGGCGGCGCAGTGCCCAACCCGGCCACCGCCATTGCCCGGCTCGCAGGCAGACTGCATGACGACGCCGGCCACGTCACCGTCCCCGGCTTCTACGACGACGTCGTCGAGCTGACCGACGACGAGCGGGCGCTGTTCGCGAAGGTGCCCCACGACGAGGCGGAGTTCCTGGCGCTGGCCAAATCGCGCGCGCTGGCCGGGGAGGCGGGTTACAGCACCCTCGAACGAATCGGCGCGCGCCCGACCGCCGAGGTGAACGGGATATGGGGCGGATACATGGGCGAGGGCAGCAAGACAATCGTCCCGACCGACGCACACGTCAAGTTGTCGTTCCGCCTGGTCGCAAACCAGATACCGAGCAAGATCATCGCAGCGGTCGAGCAGTTCGTCGCCGATCACACCCCGGACGGCATCGAGTGGCGCATCGAGTGGGAGGGCGATGGCCTGGCGGCGTGCATCGTGCCGCTCAGTACGCCGGCGTACGGTGCCCTGACCGACGCGATCAGCCGAGCGTTCGACGGCGCACCGGTGCTGCCGACACGCGAGGGCGGCAGCGGTCCTGAGGCGTCGATCCAGCAGTCCGTTCAGGCGCCGCTGGTCTTTCTCGGGGTCGGGCTGCCCGACGACCAGATCCACGCCCCGAACGAGAAGGTCAACCTCTCGATGCTGTACCGAGGCGCCGAGGCGGCCGCGCTGCTCTGGGAGAACTTCGCCGCGCTCGGCCGCGCCGGGCTCGGCGGGAGCTGATGATGCGGCGCGGAGTTGGGCTTATCGTCGCCGGCCTGGCTGCCGCCGGATTGCTGCTCGCGGGCTGCACCGAGACTGTGTCCGGGCACGCCGCTGCGCCAAGCGGGTCGGTGCCCCCGCCGAGCACGGACTTCCCGAGTTCCACCTCCAGCTCCGGCCCCACTGCGACGCCACCTCAGACCGCGACATCGACGCCGACGCCGACGCCGGCGTCGCATCTCGCCTGCCCACATGTCGTCGACGCCACCGCGCGCCTCGCCTACGACTGCATCAGCACCGGCATGACGCAAGGCAGGACTGCGATGTGGCCGGTGGACTTCGGGCGCGTGGTCGACACGGGCTGGACCATGGACCAGGGCTCGGGCAGGGTCGGCCGCGGTGGCACTCCCACCGCCGCAGCCAAGCTGCTGACGCAGGAGATGCTTCAGCTGTCCTACGGCGATCCGGCGCCGACGAGCAAAACCGTGCACGATGCGGACATCACTGTCGGCAGCGCGCGGGGGCATCTGGTCCAGACGCTCATCACCATCAACTCGACGTTCCGGTCGCAGCGCCACCTGCGAGTGAAGCAGGAGCAGCTGTGGCTGGTCGTCGTCCCAGTCGGCGCAGGCCAGCTCTCCGCCTGGTATGTCTCGGTACCCGATCTGCAAAAGCGGCTGTGGCCCACCGTGCCGGCGGTGCTGAACACCCTGCGGGTCGTCTAATCGGCGATGAGCGCTCGCGCGAAGAGCCTGCCGGCCGCGACGCTTGACGGCGCGACCGAGAGACACGAACCGGCGGGATTAAGAGCCGTCTACACCAATCCGTGGTCGTACGCGAAGACCACGGCGGCGGCGCGATCACGCAGGGCGAGCTTCGTGAAGATGTGGTTCACGTGCGTCTTTACGGTGCCCTCGCCGACAACGAGCCGCTCCGCGATCTCGGGGTTGGACAGCCCGTGGCCGATCAGCGCCAGCACCTCGCGCTCGCGTGCCGTCAAGGTGGCCAGCGCCGGATCGTTGGCGCGGGGCGCCGGCGCCGTGCCGCGGTAGACCGCGAGCACCCGCCCCGTCACGGAAGGGTCGAGCCAGGCGCTACCGCCGGCTACGGCGCGCACCGCCCGCTGGAGGTCCTCGGCCGGCACGTCCTTCAGGACGAATCCGGCCGCGCCGGCCCGAAGTGCAGCCGCGAGGCTCTCGTCGTCGTCGAACGTGGTGAGGACCAGCACCGGCGGGCTGCCCTCGCGAGCGCTCAGCTGCCGGGTGGCCTCGACACCGTCGACGACGGGCATGCGCACGTCCATGAGCACGACGTCCGGATGTAGCGCGGCAACCGAGTGCGGCACGGAACTGCCGTTGGCGCACTCGCCGACGATCTCGAACCCGAACTGCTCGCGGAGGATGCCGCGCAGGCCGGCGCGCACCAGCTCCTGGTCGTCGACGAGCAGTACCCGGATCACGTGGGAAACTCCGCACGCACCAGCCATCCGCGCCCGCCCGGGCCGGCATCGCACGTGCCGCCCACCGACACGGCCCGTTCCTGCATGCTTGCCAGCCCCACACCGCTGCCACGCCCCGGCGGGCCGCCGCTCTCGACGAGAAGCTCGGTGCGTGAGCCGTCGACTGCGACCTCGACGTCGACCGGCCAGCCGGCCGCGTGCTTGACGGCGTTCGTGAGCGCCTCCTGGACGACCCGATATAGCGCCAGCCCGGTCGTGGCCGGGATCGTGCTGACCTCGCCGGTGACGCTCAGCGTGACGTCAGCGCCTGCCGTCCGGAACCGCTCGACCAGGGCCGGCAGGTCGGCCGCGCCGGGCAGTGGCGCCAGGCCACCCTCCTCGGTGCGCAGCACGCCGACCGCCCGGCGCACCTCGGCCAGGCTCTCGCGGCCCAGCCGTTCCGCCTCGGCCAACGCCTTGGCTGCGGACGTCGGGTCATCCTCCACGGCGAGCCGCGCGCTTGCCACGTGCAGCTGCGACACGACCAGCGTGTGCGCGATGACATCGTGCAATTCGCGGGCGATGCGATTGCGCTCCTCGGTGCGGGCGCTCTCGGCGAGGCCGGCCTGCGCGGCACGCAGCTGCACGACGAGCTCCCGCTCGCGTCGGACCAGCAGCATGAGCAGCACGGTGAACGTCGTACCGGCCATCCAGGCTCCCCATCCCGAATCGGGCCGCACCCACAGCCACTCCGCGCCGAACAAAGCAACGACCGCGAGCCAGTACGGGACTGAGACGGATGCGCCCTCGGCCAGGGCGCACCAGCCGGCGATCACGCAGATCGCAAACCAGCCGACGTTGCCGGACCACCCGGTGCACAGCACCACAACGCCGCCTGTGGCGATACCTGCTCCGGCAAGCAAGGGGAGCCTGCCGGAGCGCATCATCAACGCGCCACCGGCGAGCGTCAGCGACGCACCGGCGACTGTGACGGGCACGCTGGCGGACAGTCGCTGCACCGTCGCGATGACGGTGAACAGCGTGAGCAGGCCGAACCCGGCCCAGCGGCCTGGGCCGGGTAGCAACTCGGCGCGGTCCACGTGGCGGATGCTACGACTCACAGCGCCGCGCGGCGGGCCGCGACGACCATGGCGAGCACGGCCAGCAGCGAGACGACGATCAGCGACGGTGTAGCCGACCCGAGACCCAGCCACGGCTCGCGGATCGCCTTGGTCACCTGGGTCAGCGGCAGCACGTCCGCCACGTCACGCAACGCGGAGCCCATGACGGCAGGCGGCGGGCCGCCCGATCCGAGCAGGAACGACGGGAAGAACAACAACAGTCCGACCGCCTGTGCCGCCCGAGCCGACGGCAGGAGCGACCCGAGCAGGACGCCGCCGCTCACGAAGGCCACCGCGCCGGCCGCGATGCCGACGGCCACGCGCCACGGCACGTGCACGGCCGGGATGCCGTACACCGGCGCCGCCACGACGAGCAGCAAAGCGGCGGCCACCGCCGTCACCAGCAGACCGACTATGAACTGCGCCACCGCGAACGAGAACCGCGGGAATCCCGACGCGAGGAACCGGCGCAGTACGCCGCGCTCGCGGTAAGACGCGAGGTGCACCGGCAACATGATCATCCCGGTCGCGGCGATCACCACGGTGAAGTACGAGGCGACGTACCACTGCGACGGGCGCGCCCCGGCGAAATCAGGATCGGGGGTCGTCCCGAACGAGCCACCGATGATCAGCATGGTGACGATCGGGAACGCGAAAACGAACGTCAACACCAGCGGATCGCGGACCATCAGCTTCAGCTCGGCCCGCACCAGCCGGCCAACTGCAGTGTTCATGCCGCCGCTCCTTCCAACAGCCGCAGCAACGCGGATTCCAGATCAGGGACTTCTACGGTGAGGTCGTCCGGGACGCAGCCCCGGCGCACCAGGTCGGCGCCGACGTACGCGATGACACGGCGGTCGCCGCGCACCTCCACACGCTCGCCGACCCGCTGTACCGACTGCACGCCATCGAGGTCACCCAGCTCGGCAAGGGTCGAGTCGGCGACGCTCCAGCTGAACCGGACGGTGGCCCACTTCGCGTGCCGGCTCACCAGGTCGGCCGGTGGGCCGGCGTCCAGCACGCGACCGGCGCGCATCGCGATCACCCGATCGCACAATGCTTCGGCCTCGTCGAGCTCGTGCGTCACGAGCACGACGGTCGCGCCCTCGTCGCGCACCTGCCCGATCGCGGCCCATACGTTGCGGCGCGCCGCCGGGTCGAGGCCTTGTGTGAGCTCGTCGAGGAACACCAGTTGCGGCCGGTTGAGCAGCGCCAGCACGAGGAACAGCCGCTGCCGTTCGCCACCGCTCAGCGACGCGAACGCCGAGTTGCGGCGCTCGACGAGCCCGAACCGTTCGAGCAACTCGCGGGCGTCGCGTGCCCGCGGGGTCGCGAACAGCTTGACGGCCTCGCGGACCCGCAGCCGGTCGGGCAGTGCCGAGTCCTGCAATTGGCTGCCGATCAGCGGGCGCAGCCGGTCAGCCTGCGTCGTCGGGTCGTAGCCGAGAACCCGCAGTACGCCGCTGTCCGGATGCCGCAGGCCCTGGAGGCATTCGACGGTCGTCGTCTTGCCGGCGCCGTTCGCACCGATCAGGCCGACGACCTCGCCTTGCTCGACGTCGAGGTCGACGCCGTCCACCACTGCTCGTCCCCCGTACCGCTTGCGCAGGTCGCGGGCCATCACCACGGTCTGGTTTCTCATACTGCGATGCTCTGCCGCGGCACGTGCCGGACACATCGGCGCCGAGATAGATTCCCGCCTCCACCTCGGGGTGGAGCCACTCGTAGGGTGGACGCGTGCCCCGTTCTGCCACTCTCGCGCCGCGCGCGCCCAGGCTGCCCCGTCCCGCGTTCGAACTCATCCACGCGACGCTGCCCAACGGGCTGCGCATCGTGCTCGCACCCGACCGCTCCGCCCCTGTCGTCGGCATAGCGGTGCTCTACGACGTGGGGTTCCGCTCCGAGCCCGAGGGGCGCACCGGATTCGCACACCTCTTCGAGCACTTGATGTTCCAGGGGTCAGCCAACCTGGAGAAGCTCGCGCATTTCCGCTACGTCCAGTCCAGCGGCGGAACGTTCAACGGCAGCACGCATCCGGACTACACCAACTACTTCGAGGCGCTGCCGTCGAACGCTCTGGAGCGCGGCTTGTTCCTCGAAGCCGACCGGATGCTCTCGCCACGCATCAACGAGGAGAACCTCGCCAACCAGATCGCCGTGGTCAAGGAAGAGATTCGCGTCAACGTGCTCAACCGGCCGTACGGCGGCTTTCCCTGGCTGGAGCTGCCACCGGTGCTGTTCGACACGTTTCCCAATGCGCACAACGGGTACGGCGACTTCGTCGACCTGGAGAGTGCCACCGTGGCCGACGCCGCCGACTTTTTCGACCGGTACTACGCCCCGGCCAACGCGGTGCTCGCCGTGGCCGGCGACCTCGACCCCGAGCAGACAGTTGGCCTGATCGAGAAGCACTTCGCGTCCATCCCGCGGCGAGAGGCACCGGAGCTACCTGACTTCGGCGAACCACCACTTACCGCCGAACGCCGGGCGTCCACAGTCGACGCCCACGCGCCGATCCCGGCGGTCGCGTTCGGGTACCGGGTCGCGGATCCGGTGCGGGAGCTCGACGCGCACCTCGCGAACCTCCTTCTCGCCGAAGCGCTGACCGACGGGGACGCATCACGGTTGCAGCGGCGGCTGGTGCAGCGCGACCGTCTCGTCACCGACGTCTCGGCCTATCTCGGGGAGTTCGGCGACCCGTTCGACAAGCGCGACCCGACTTTGCTGACGATCACGGCGCACTACCCCGATGCGAGTTCACTCGAACGCATCGTGACGGCGCTCGACGGGGAGCTCGCCCGTATCGCCGACGACGGGCTCGACGCCGGCGAGCTCGACCGCGTGCGCACCAAGCTTGTGAGCATGATCTTCCGCGAGATGGACGCGGTGATCTCGAGGTCGCTCAACTTCGCCAAGTTCGAACTGATCTACGGACGGGCCGAGCTGATCGCAGAGCTGCCCGACCGGCTCAGCGCGCTCCGTGACGCCGACATCCAAGCCGCGGCCATGGCGTTACAACCGGATCGACGAGCCGTCGTCGAATTGATCGCGGGAGGTGAGAAGGCATGAGCGCGCCGGCCCTGCGCGTGACCGTTCCGGGGTTGGGTAGCCCCCGCCGCGCCCGCAAACTGACCACCGTCGAGCGCACGCTCGATTCCGGGCTGCGCGTGCTGGCGGTCCGCAAGCCGGGCGTCCCGCTCGTCGAGGTGCGGCTGCGGGTGTCGTTCCTGTCCTCCCGGGCCGCGCATGCCGCGCGAGCCGCACTTCTGTCCGACTCCGTACTCACCGGTACGGTCGATCACGATCGGGCGAGCCTGGCCGCGACGGTGCAACGCCTGGGCGGCGACCTCGGACTGAGCGTCGACGCGGACCGCTTACTGGTCTCCGGGAACGTGCTGGCGACCAACCTGCGCCCATTCCTCGATGTCATGGCGGGCGTGCTCACCGGCGCGACCTATCCGGCGAAGGAGGTCGTCGCGGAACGCGAGCGGCTGATCGAACGGCTTACGATCGCCCGATCGCGCGCGGGTGTCGTGGCCAACGAGGCGCTGGCCAAGCGGATGTGGGGCGATCACCCCTATGCGCGCGACCTGCCCGAGACGCCTGACGTGCAGGCTGTGACCGCAGCGCAGGTGCGGCGGCTGCACGGCGACCTCGTCCGGCCGGAGGGCGCGGTACTCGTCGTCGTCGGTGACGTCTCGGCCGCGCGCACTGCCGATCTCGTCGAGTCCGCGCTCGACGCATGGAACGGTGCTCCGGTATCGACTCGGGTCGCAGCGCTGCCGCCGGTCACTTCCGGCCCGCTGGTGCTCGTCGACCGCGCGGGTTCGGTGCAGTCGTCGCTTCGGCTCGGCGCGGCCGCGCTTCGCCGCGACGACGAAGGCTACCCCGCGCTACAGCTGGCAAACCTCGTGTTCGGCGGCTACTTCTCCTCACGATGGACCGAGAACATTCGTGAGGACAAGGGCTACACGTATGGCTCGCACAGCGCGATCGAGCACCACACGCTCGGCTCGTCGTTCCAGATGCAAGCTGATGTCGCGACCGAGGTCACTGCGCCGGCGCTATTGGAAACCCTCTACGAACTCGGGAAGATCGCCTCGCTGCCCCCGACGGTCGACGAGGTCGAGTCGGCACGCCAGTACGCCATCGGGACGCTGGCGCTATCGACGGCGACGCAGGCCGGGTTGGCGGCGACACTCGTGGCGCTTGCCGGCGCGGGCCTGGGCCCGGAGTGGCTGGCCGAGCATCCGGCGCGGCTGGCAGCGGTCACCCGCGACGAGGTCGCGGCAGCGGCCGCCGAACTGCTCGCCCCGTCCCGGTTCGCGATGGTCGTGGTGGGCGACGCGACCGCGGTGCGTGGCCCGCTGTCAGGACTCGTGCCCGTGGCATGACGCTCGACCCGCCCACGCTCACCCGCGCCGCATACGATCGGGCAGCGTTGCACCGCAGTGACGCTGACTGGCTTGCTGATGCCTGGCTGCGCTCCTGCGTGATCGCGATCAGTCCGGATGTCACGACGCCGGTCGACCGAGGTGAGGGCGTGGTGCGGCTGGCGCTGCGTACACCGTCCACTGTGGACGGCGTGGCAGTGCGGCGGTTCCTCGGTCTGGTCGAGGATGTCCCGTACTTCGCCGTCACGGTCGACGGTGACAGCTCCGGCTGGGCGACCCTGCGCGAGGTGGGCGCCGCCGTGGACGATCTCCACGCGGCATTGCTCACCAGCGCGGTTGCGCTCGAGCAGTGGCATGCACGCCATCAGCGCTGTCCGCGCTGCGGCATGATCACTACAGAAACGCAGGCTGGCTGGACACGTACGTGTCCCAACGACGGCAGCGAGCACTTCCCGCGCACCGATCCCGCAGTGATCATGGTGGTCCACGACGGCGCCGACCTGTGCCTGCTGGGCCGAGGGCACACCTGGGGCGAGGGCCGCTTCTCGACACTGGCCGGATTCGTCGAGCCGGGCGAGTCGCTCGAGGCGGCCGTCGCTCGGGAGGTCTTCGAAGAGGTCGGGGTCTCCGTCAGGGATGTGCGCTACATCGCCAGCCAGCCGTGGCCGTTCCCGTCGTCGCTGATGGTGGGCTTCACGGCCCGCGTCGACGGCCATCCGGTGCTGCACCTCGACCCGAAGGAGATGGCCGAGGCGTACTGGTTCAGCCGGGACGAGGTGCGCCAGGCGGTCGAATGGACGGACCGCGGCGAGGCACCCGACCCGACCGCCAGGCTGAGGGGCGTATCGCCGCCGTTGTCCATCTCCCGGTACCTCATCGACGGCTGGCTCGCCCGTCGTTGGTGACTGAGCCGCTGATCGCGGGATGACGCGGGTCGTCCAGGCGCACCACGATGTCGGCGGTCTCGACCGGGTCGACGGCACGGTCGTACGCCTCGAACGCCGGTAGCGTCCACGCCCACTCGGGCGCGGTGCGCCTAGCCCGCGCGGCGACGCCGACCGCCAGGTGGATCGTCACGTCGAAAGGCAGGCCCCGGCCGAGCAGCAGTTCGCCGCTGACGACCAGCACGGAACCATCGGGTGCGGTACTGCGCGGAGCGCGAGTAGCTCGGTTCGTCGCCGGATCACGCAGCGACGGCACGTACTCGCCTGAGCCGCCGGGACCGAGTGGGACGAGCACCTCGCGGCGTAGCGCAGCGGCGTCGAGCCAGTCCCGGTACGACTCGACGTCGTGGCGGCCGTGCTCGAGGCGTAGTGAAGCGTCCCGCCAGAACGTCTGCGCCCAGACGTGGATCGCCGGCCTGCCGCGTGTGCGCAGCGGCTCGGTGAGCGCGTCGGCCAGCTCTTCCGGACCGGCCGCACGTGGCCCGTCGAGCGCGACGCGCAGCGCCCCGCCCGGGCGGTCGACGGCGACGAGCGCCTCGGTCAGCTCGTCGGGGAGCCGGTCCGGGGAGATCGCGGCATAGCGGCGCACGGATCACGACCGTACCGACCTGCTCAGCAAACCGTCGGTGCTCGCTGGCACCATCGTCCCGTGATTGATGCGGACGCGGTGCTCGACGGGCTCGACCCCGAGCAGCGCGCCGCCGCCACGGCGATCCGTGGGCCGGTGTGCATCCTGGCCGGTGCCGGCACCGGCAAGACGCGGGCCATTACGCACCGCATCGCGTACTCGGTACGTTCCGGTGCGGTACCGGCGGGGCAACTGCTCGCCGTCACGTTCACTGCCCGGGCGGCTGGTGAGCTTCGGGCCCGACTGGCCCGGCTCGGCGCGCACGGCGTTCAGGCGCGCACGTTCCACGCCGCGGCCCTGCGTCAGCTTTCGTACTTCGCGCCCCGGGTGCTGGGCGGCGCCATGCCTGAGGTGATCGACAATCCGACGCGCCTAGTCGGCAACGCGGCCGCGCGCGCCCGGCTGCGCCCGCACCGCGCAGAGCTGCGCGACCTGGCCGCCGAGATCGACTGGGCCAAGGCCGTGCTCGCCACCCCCGACGACTACCCGAAGCGCGCAGCCGACGCCGGGCGCGCGGGGCCCTACGACGCGGCCACGATCGCCGAGGTGTACGCGGGCTACGAGAAGGCGAAGCAGCGCGCCCGGCAGCTCGACTTCGCCGACCTGCTGCTGATCATGGCCGGCGCCCTCGAGCAGTATCGCGACGTCGCCGAGGAGGTCCGGTCGCGGTACCGGCACTTCGTTGTCGACGAGTACCAGGATGTCTCCCCGGTGCAGCAGCGGCTGCTCGATGCTTGGCTCGGCGGGCGCGACGACCTGTGCGTGGTCGGCGACGCCAACCAGACGATCTACTCCTTCGCGGGCGCCACACCACGGCACCTCCTCGAGTTCCGGGCGCGGTTTCCCGGTGCCGTCGAGATTCAGCTGCATCGCGATTACCGCTCCACTCCACAAGTGGTCGAGCTTGCCAACACCCTGATACGCGGACGCATCACTCTGGTCGGCCAGCGGCCCGACGGCGCTCTGCCCACGTTCGCCGAGTTCGACGACGAGCCCGCCGAGGCGACCGACGTGGCCAAGCAGTGCCGTGCGCTGATCGATGCCGGAACGCCCGCCGCCGAGATCGCCGTGCTGTTCCGGGTGAACGCGCAGTCGGAAGTGTACGAGCAGGCATTGGCCGAGGCCGGCGTCCCGTATGTGCTACGCGGCGGCGAGCGCTTCTTCGACCGTCCCGAGATCCGCGAGGCACGGCTGCTGCTGCGCGGGGCCGCGCGCGCCGACACCGGCGAGCAGCCGCTTCCCGAGACGGTTCGCGCCGTTCTCGCCAGCATCGGCTGGCATCCCGACGACCCGCCGCCCGGCGGCGCCGCCCGCGAGCGGTGGGAGTCCCTGGCCGCACTGGTCAGCGTTGCAGACGACGTACTCGCCGCCGACGCCGCGGCTCGGCTCCCGCAGCTCGTCGCGGAGCTCGATCAGCGCGCGTCCGCGCAGCATGCGCCAACCGTCCAGGGCGTCACGCTCGCCTCGCTGCACAGCGCCAAGGGACTGGAGTGGGACGCCGTGTTTCTGGTCGGACTGACCGACACCACCATCCCCATCCAGCACGCCGGCACCGACGAGCAGCTCGCCGAGGAGCGTCGGCTCTTGTACGTCGGCATCACCAGGGCCCGGGAGCGGCTGGCGCTGTCTTGGGCGCTCGCCCGCAGTCCCGGACAGCGGCGCAGCCGGCGACCCAGCCGCTTCCTCGACGGCCTGCGCCCGGTGGCCCCCGTCCCGAAACCCCGGCCGAAGACGATCAAGCCGGAAGCTGAGGACGCGGAGTTGTTCGGCCGGCTGCGCGCCTGGCGCAAGCGGCAGGCCGACGCACAACAGGTGCCGGCGTTCGTCGTCTTCTCCGACGCCACACTTGTCGCCATCGCCGACGCTCGCCCGGGCAGCCGCGCGGCACTTGCCCGCGTATCCGGCGTTGGGCCGGCCAAGCTCGATCGTTACGCGGAGCCGGTGCTCGCCGTGATCAACGGGGTCGATCCGAATTCGATCGACCCGGTTGAGCTAGCGCGCTAAGGTTCCCTAGTCGCCGACCCGGCTGGACTAAGGTGCCCGTCTAGGTAATTAATCGGATTGCGACGCCCGCGCGCGCACCGATAGCCTATGGCTTGTCTGATTCAGGCGCGCGAATGTAGGCGGCGCCGACCGCGACGAAGGAGGTGACCCGGTGAGCATCTATATGATGACTGCCCCGGTTGCCTCGCGTGCGCGCGGCACGTCGGCGTCCACCCAGCCTGGCGCGGGGCATTGGCCCGTTCGGGTGCCGCAGCTCGTCACAGGGCCGCGCACGGGGTCGATGTTCCAGCCCGCCGCCGGTATCCAGGCAGATCCGACGTACATCCGTAACCGTGTCGTTGAGGTTGCCAAGCCGGGCAGCCCGCCTCGAGGAGCACCACGCTGACAGCGCGTCAGCGCCGGCTCTCCTCGAGGCCGCGGCTCCCAGACCCGGGAACCGCGGCCTCGTTGTTTGTCCGAACCGTCCACCCACTACTGCCAAGGAGGTGACCGGCGTGTTGACAGGGGTTGCGACCGGACTGGTCGCGCTCGAAGGTCAGAACGGGTTGGCGCTCGCCGGGGCGCCGCTACTCGACCCGTACTCGCCGCTCTGTCCCGACGACGTGCCGTGCCGGGTGCAGGACCCGGATCTCTGGTTCGCCGAGACCCCGGCCGACCTGGAGCTCGCCAAGTCGTATTGCCGGGACTGCCCGGCACGCCTCGCGTGCCTCGCCGGCGCCTTGGAGCGCCGGGAGCCGTGGGGCGTATGGGGTGGAGAGATCTTCGAACGCGGACGGATCATCGCCCGCAAGCGCCCGCGGGGGCGTCCTCGCAAGACCGACCGTGAGGTGGCGGCATGAGCACGCATCGCCTCGTACACACCACATCAAGGAGCATCAAGATGATCAGCATGCAAGAAGCGCTCGCTCGAGAGCGAATGTCCGAAGCGCGTCGTATCGCCCGCGAGCAGCGGGCGGCCCGCGACGCTCGGCGGCAGCTCCGCCTGCAGCGAATGGCGCGTTCAGCCCACCGACGGGCAGCTTCGCGCTAACTCCGCGAACGGCGCAGCAGAGAGACACTCACCGGCGGATAGATGCTGCCAGTGACAGCGCGGCCGCTGGACTTAGGTCCAGCGGCCGCGTTCTTATGGATAGATGCAGGAGGTCTGCTCGATGTGCGGGCGCGTGGCTGACCCGCACAGTGACGGGGACCCCCCGATCGCCTGGTGCGCGGACGTCGTGGAGAGTCGCGACGGCCCGCGCAGGCGATGGATTTGCGACGCCTGCACCCGCAAATATGTCCGCTCCATCGAGGCCAAACTCGGCACGGAATGGTGGTGACCCGCCCAACGCTTGCGGCTACGGCGATGCCGTGAATCCGGCCAGCCAGCGCTCGGCGAGCGCGCGAAAGGGCACCGTCGCCTCGAGCTGGCACATCACGGCGATGGAGCCGAGCGTCACGCGGTGGACGAGCAGGTACGACGGCGGCAGGTTGAACAGCCGGCCGATCTGGGCTTCCTCGCGGCGTGGGTCGCCCAGGCGCGCTGCCTGGCTGCGCATCCACATACGGCTGAACGTGAAGCGCTCGACCGTAAGCGGCTCGGTCGCCGGCGCCAGGTAGTGCATGATCTGCGAAGGCGCAACCCGGATGCCGGGCCGGATGAAGCCCGCCTCGTAGAGCACAGCCATCAGCGCCTCGCTGTCGCCGTCGATGGTGTAGCGAATCATCCGCCCGAGGGGTACCGGGATGCCGCCGGGGAGCCGGGCGACGGCGCCGAAGTCCACCACGCCGAGCCGGCCGTCCGGGCAGAGCCGGAAGTTGCCCGGATGTGGATCGGCATGCAACAGGTTCGCCCGCACCGGCGCCGAGTAGTGCAGCAGCGCCAGCCGGTAGCCGACATGATCGCGCTGTTCCTGCGTGCCGCCGGCGATGATCCGCGAGAGCGGTGTGCCGTCCATCCACTCGGTGATGATCACTTTGGGGGCGCTCGCCACAACGCGCGGGATCGCGATCTCGGCGTCGTCCGCGTACGCGGCCGCGAAGGCGCGATGGGCGTCGGCCTCGAGGTTGTAGTCGAGCTCTTCGAGCACCCGTTCCTTCAGCTCGGCCAGCAGCGGCTTGATCTCCAGCCCGGGGGACAGCCGCCCGAACAGACGCGCGAAGCGGGCCAGCTGCGTGAAGTCGGCCATGAGCGCGGGTCCGGCGCCCGGGTACTGGATCTTGACGGCAACCGTCCGGCCGTCGTGCCAGATCGCCTTGTGCACCTGCCCGATGCTGGCGGCCGCGGCGGGCCGATCGTCGAACTCGGCGAACCGCTCGCGCCACCGGCGTCCGAACTGCTCGGCGAGCACCCGGTGCATGACCTCGGCCGGCATCGGCGGCGCGGCCTCCTGCAGCTGAGTGAGCGCCGTCCGGTACGGCTCCATGTACTCCTCGGGCAGGGCCGCCTCGAAGATCGACATCGCCTGCCCGAACTTCATCGCGCCGCCCTTGAGCTCGCCCAGGACGGTGAACAACTGCTCGGCGGTGCGTTGTTGCAGCTCGGCCGTGACTGCCTCGGCGGAGCGCCCCGCGATCCGCTTGCCGAGTCCGACGGTGGCCCGGCCGGCAACCCCCAGCGGCAGCGATGCCAGGCGGGCCGTCCGCGCCGCACGCCGCTGCGGGATATCGTTCACCGGGTCATTGTGCCCAACCCGCACTTTGCGCGACGTGCGCACCGCAGTCGCAGTCGGGATGCGGCGGCCAGCTGCGCCGGCGCAGCCGCCAGTCCGGCAATTGGATCTCGAGGGTTCCCTCGATCGTCGCCGGATCGCTGCCGTCGAGAAATGCCAGGGCCTGCAACGCGGCGACGCCCGCCACGAGGGTCGCGAGGCCGACATCCGACGGTGCGCCGTACTTCGGCGCAATGGCGAGCTGCACGGCCAGCGCCGACCAGGCGTGATCGCGATCGAGGCGCTGCAGGTCCGCACAGCGCAGGCAACTTGCCACACCCGGGAGGGTCAACGGGCCGACCGCGCCGTGATCGGGGCCGGCCTGGGCGACCAGGTGCGCGGTGCCGAGTGCATGCAGCGTCTCCCGCAGGCCGGTGTCGACGGGCGCCTCGGTAGCGAGCACGACGAGGTCCGGACGCAGGTGTAGCGGGCGTGGACTCGCGTCACACTCCGGTGCCGCGCGTGTTAGCGCCGCGGCCGCCGCGGCGGTGAAACGCCGGCCCTCGTCGCCAGGCTGCACGCCACCCGGCGCCGCCTGGTGTAACCGGACATCGCCCGATCCGGAGACCGCCACATGTCCTACGCCGGCGGCTGCGAGCAGTGCGGCAACAAGCGCCGCCACCCGGCTGGCGCCCACGACGGTGACCGACGCTGAGCGCCGGCCTGCGAGGACATCGTCGGCGCGCTCGCCGTGCTGGACGCGCAACGCAGCCAGCTCCGCCGCGAGGCGCGGCGCGTTGATGGCTCTGTCGTGCCGCGGCGGACGGGCGACGAAGCCGGTGACGGCCAGGGTCTGCAGGGCGGACGCCGGAAGAGCCGGCTCGTCGCCGCGCCGCGCGATCAGCCGACGGACCGCTGCCTGATCGATGCCATCCACGATCACCCGGCGCGTGCCGAGTTCGAGCTGGATCTGCCCGGCTGCGCGCCACAGCAGCCGCGTTGACGGACTGAGGACGGTCGCAGGCGGCGGCTGGACCTGTGGATCCGGGTTCTGCATCACGGGACGCCTACGTCCCGGGCAGCGGGTCGGAGGTGCATGAGCCCACCATTGCAGACACCGGTGCCCGATGTGCCGGGTTGTCCACACCCCGACCATCAGCCTCAAGTGCATGTCCACACGTGTGGACGTCCGTGTGGATGGCCTGCGAATAACGTGTGGATAGAGGGGTCCGAGTTGTGGAAGCTGGCCAGTCAGCTGAGCGTGACGCAAAATCCGTCGGCATGGGCGGCTACGGTGTGCGCGTGACGGACGTGGCTGGCGACGCGCCCCAAGAGGTCGAGGTGCGGCGTAGCGCCCGCCGTCGCCGCACCGTGTCGGCTTATCGCGAGGGTGAGCGCATTGTCGTGCTCATCCCGGCGCGGTTCACCCGCCGCGAGGAACGGCGCTGGGTCACCGAGATGGTCGAGCGG
Organism: Jatrophihabitantaceae bacterium; assembly: GCA_036506155.1. Classification (GTDB taxonomy): domain Bacteria; phylum Actinomycetota; class Actinomycetes; order Mycobacteriales; family Jatrophihabitantaceae; genus DASXRA01. The sequence continues at coordinate 6,838 of DASXSF010000122.1, read as the reverse complement.
GTCACCGCCCGGGAGGAGCGTGAACGCACCCGCGGCCCACGCCGCAGCGATGCCGCACTGGCGCGCCGCTGCCGGGAGCTGTCCGCCCGATATCTGAGCGGCCGGGCGACGCCGACCAGCGTCCGCTGGGTCGGCACGATGCGTACGAGATGGGCATCCTGCACGCCGGCCGATGGGACGATTCGGGTGTCCACCCGGCTTCGGGACGTACCCGGCTGGGTGCTCGACTACGTCCTGGTACACGAGCTTGCCCACCTGCGGGTGCCCGGACACGGGCCGGATTTCTGGCGGCTCGTCGCGCGATACCCTCGCGCCGAGCGCGCCCGTGGCTACCTCGACGGCGTCAGCGCCGCCGCACAACTGCCGATCGACCTGACCGACGACGTGGGTGAGCTCTACTCCGACGAAGTCTCCTGACCCTCGTCGAACGGCGGCAGCGCCTCACCCGGGCCGACTTTGTCGGCGAAACCGAGCGGGTCGTCGAGGTCGTCCGCATCGGGCAGCAGGTCCGGATGCGCCCAGACGCCGTCCCGACCGCTGATCCCGTGCTTTTCGGCGACCGCCCACCACAGCGCCGCCGCCTCGCGCAGCCGCCGTGGGCGCAGTTCCAGGCCGACGAGCGTCGAGAACGTCTGCTCGGCGGGTCCGCCCGTGGCGCGCCGGCGACGCGACGCCTCACGCAGCGCCGCAGCACCGGGCATCCGGTCGCCGGCCGCAGCGAACACAACCGAGTCGACCCAGCCTTCGATGAGCGCCAGTAGCGTCTCGAGGCGCCGCAGCGCCGCCTGCTGTTCCGGCGTTTCCTCGGGCTCGAACATGCCGCCGGTCAGGGCGTTCTGGAGGCTCTCCGGGTTGGCGGGGTCGATTTCGCCCATCGCCCGCTCGATCGCGGAGGCGTCGACGGTGATCCCGCGTGCGTACGCCTCGACGGTGTCCAGGAGGCGCTGCCGCAACCACGGCACGTGCCCGAACAGCCGCTGGTGGGCCGCCTCGCGCAGCGCGAGGTAGAGCCGCACTTCCTCGAGTGGGCGTTCCAGACCCTCACCGAACGCCGCGACGTTCTCCGGGAGCAGGGCGGCAGTGCCGGCCGAGCCGAGCGGGAGTCCCACGTCGGTGCTCGAGACGACCTCCTGCGCCAGGCCGGCCAGGCCCTGACCAACCTGTGCGCCGAACATCAGCCCACCGACCTGGTTCATCACGCCGGCGAGCGGGCCGGCCTGAGCGCGTACCTCCTCGGGCAATGACGCCGACATCGCCGTCACAACGCGGGACGCCACCGGGTCGCACAGCGTCGACCAGACCGGGAGTGTCCTCTCGATCCACTCGACTCGTGTCCACGACTCGATCGTCGTGATGCCCGACGGCAGGTCGGTGACCCCGTCCAGCCACGTGTCGGCCAACTTCAGCGCCTGGGCGACGGCCGCTCGGTCGGCTGGGCTGACCGGCTTGTGGCTGCCGGCCAGGCCGGAGATCGCGACCTGGCGAGCGAGGTCCCAGTTGACGGGACCTCCCGACCACGACAGCAGCTTTTGCAGCTCTGCGAACAACGGGATCTTGCCGGCTATGTCGTCCGGCTCGCTCGGCTCCCGGTCGCTGGCACCGAATCCGAAGGGCAGGTTGCCGCTCATATGAGTCACGGTAGTGCTGACGAACGGTGGCCGGCCGCCGTGCCTACATGGCGTTGCGCTGGGAGCGAACGGCGGCGGTTCGCGTACCGTCATGATTCGTGGGGCAATACGCGTGGGCACTGTGGCTGGCCGGGCCCGTTGTGGCGACGGCGCTGGCTGCGGTGTGGGTGTGGTGGCGCGGCCGGCCGTCGAAGGTTCCCACCCCGAAGCAGGCGATGGCCGAGCATCGCGCCTACCTTGAGGCACTGCGCCAGCCGCCGGTCGACGGGCAGGCCCCGGAACGGGCAGCACCGGCCGCGCTACGGTCACGGTCAGTTGCACCGCAGCCACGTTCTACAGTTACCCGGTGACTCGCCGCGTCCGCACCCTTCTTGTGGCGGGTGTGCTGTTTCTGGTCCTCTTCGTGCTGGCAATACTGATGCCGGTGCCGTACGTCGTGCTTAGTCCGGGTCCGACGTTGAACACGCTCGGCACCGACTCCGACGGTCGCCCGATCATCACGATCAAGGGCCGGCCGTCGAACCAGACGACCGGGCACCTGAACCTCACGACCATCGACATCCGGTCCAACAGGGTCACCGCCGCCGAGGCCTTGATCGGCTGGCTGCAGCACGACAGGGTCGTGGTGCCCCGCAGCGTGGTCTATCCGCCGGGCCAGTCCGAGCAGCAGGTCAACGAACAAGACGCTGCACAGTTCGCCAGCTCCCAGGACAACGCGACAGCCGCTGCGTTCTGCGAGCTGGGCTATCCCAAGGGCTTCGGCGTGCTGGCTGTTGAGGAGAAGTCCGGCGCCAACGGCAAGCTCCAGCCGTTCGATCAGCTCGTGTCACTCGACGGCGCGCCGATCGACTCGCAGGAAAAGCTCCGGGCCGCGTTGGCCGACCGCAAACCCGGGGAAACCGTCACGATCGCGTTCAAGCGACAGGGCAAGCCCATGACCGCGTCGGTGAAGCTCAGTCCGCCCGGGCAAGGCCAGCAGGGCGCCGTGATCGGCATCACCGTCGGCGACCAATGTTTTGCGCCGTTTGCGGTCGATCTCGGCCTCGGCGGGCAGATCGGCGGCCCTTCGGCCGGTCTTATGTTCGCGCTCGGCATCATGGACAAGGTCGGCATCCGCGACCTCACCAAGGGCGCGTTCGTCGCCGGAACCGGTGAGATCACTCCGGACGGCCAGGTGAAACCGATAGGCGGCATCCAGCTGAAGATGCTTGCCGCCCGCCGGCAAGGCGCCACGATCTTCCTTGCACCACAAAGCAATTGCGGGGACGTCAAGGCTGCGACGCCGCGGGGACTGAACGTCATCAAGGTCACGTCGCTGCACGCCGCGGTGCAGGACCTACTCGCCGTTCAGAACGGACAGCCGGTCCCGCACTGTTGACATGTGCGCGGGGGCGAGTCCCTCGCCCGCCGCAGGGGCGGGCTCGGCACTGGCCGCGCAAGTGTCGCGGCGCGACGCGCGGGGCTCAGGGGGCCGCCGGTTCGGAACCCGTGGCGGCGTCGGTACGTTGTTGGGTGAGGGCTGTGACGTGATGTCACGGCAGCCCCATCCGACACACCCGGCCCGGCAGCGCCGCCGAGAACGGGCCGACGATCGAGGAGCCGCCAGTGGCCATGCGGCCGCCGCTTCCGTCTATTACCTTGTCGAGGCGCGTCAAGATCAGCCTGGCCGTGGTGGTGACGATTATCGTCTTGCTGATCATCGCGGCGAACCTAGTCGGCGTCTACATCAACTGGCTCTGGTTCGGTGAGGTCGGCTTCCGAGGCGTATATCGCGGCATCATTACGACGAAGCTGGTGCTGTTCCTGATCTTCGGCGTGCTGATGGCAGCCATTCTGGGCGGCAACATCGTCATCGCGTACCTGTTGCGGCCGCCGTTCCGGCCTCTGTCGACCGAGCAACAGAACCTCGAGCGCTACCGCGTGATCCTCGAGCAGCGCAAGGTGCTCATACTCGCCGGCATCATGGGGCTCGCTGGGCTCTCCGCGGGGTTGTCGTCGATGGACGACTGGCGCACCTGGATGTTGTGGCGGTACGGCGGTTCGTTCGGCATCAAGGACCCGCAGTTTCACCGCGACATCTCGTTCTTTGCTTGGGATTACCCGGCATATCGGCTGATGCTCAGCTTCGGGTTTACCGCGATCCTGTTCTCGATCCTGCTTGCGGCCGCGGTGCACTACCTGTTCGGGGCGATCCGGGTGCAGACGCCAGGCCCAAAGATCACCATGGCGGCGCGCCGGCACCTCACGATCCTGATCTTCATCTTCATCGTCCTCAAGGCGCTGGCGTACTGGCTGGACCGTTACGGCATCGTCTTCTCCAACCGGGGCAAGGTTACCGGCGCCTCATACACGGACGTGAACGCGTCCCTCCCGGCCAAGACCATCCTGTTCTGGATCGCGGTGATCATCGCCGTCGCGGTGCTGGCCAGCCTGTGGCTCAAAAGCGCTCAACTGCCGGCGATCGGCTTCGGCGTGCTGCTCGTGCTGAGCATCCTGATCAATGGCATCTATCCCGCGATCGTGCAGCAGTTCTCGGTTAAGCCGAACGCCAGCGACAAGGAGAAGCCGTACATCGCCCGCAATATCCTGGCGACCCGACAGGGCTATGACGTCTTATCCGCCGACCAGGGCGGGCCGGTCAACTACTCGGACTACCCGGCGGTGAACAGCCCGAGCACGGACGCGCTGACGCCGACCAGTGCCACGATCAGCAACATCCGCATCCTCGACCCCAATGTCGTCTCGCCGACGTTTCTGCAGCAGCAGAAGATCCGCAACCAGTACGGTTTTGCGACCAAACTCGACATGGATCGCTACACATTGGACGGCATCACCAAGGACTACGTGGTCGGTGTGCGCGAACTCAACGCCGGCGCACTGACCGGCAGCCAGACGAACTGGATCAATCAGCACACCGTCTATACGCATGGGTACGGGTTCGTCGCTGCTCAGGCAGGTCAGGACGTCACTTCGGGGAACGGTGCCGTCGGCTCGGATGCGGGCGACTACACCGAGGGCGACATCCCGCCCGCAGGGTCGCTCTCGCTGAGCGCCGAAGGCGCCCGGGTGTACTACGGCGAGCTCGGCGTCGACTACTCGATCGTCGGCGCGAACGGTTCCCGCGAGTACGACGGCAGCGACCAGACCACGTCTTACACCGGCAAGGGCGGCGTCCACCTCGACAACTTCTTCACCCGGCTGGCGTTCGCGGTCAAGTACAAGGAGACGAACTTCTTGCTGAACAGCGCGGTCAGCAACAAGGGCGCGAGGATCATCTTCAATCGTGACCCTCGTGACCGAGTTCTGAAGGCGGCGCCGTTCCTGAAGGTCGACGGCGATCCGTACCCGGTCGTAGTCGGCGGGCGCATCGTATGGATCGTCGATGCCTACACGACGATGTCGAACTATCCGTATTCCGAGCAGCAGTCCCTGTCGAGCCTGACGCAGGACACGCTCTCCCGGCAGAACCGCACTGCGTCACAACCCAACGACAAGATCAACTATATCCGCAATTCGGTGAAGGCAACAGTCGACGCGTACGACGGCACAATCCATCTCTATGCATGGGACGAGCAGGACCCGGTTCTCAAGGCTTGGGAGAAGGCGTTCCCCGGTTTGGTCCAGCCGAAGGCGGAAATGCCGAAGGACATCCTGGAGCACGTGCGCTACCCAGAGGACCTGTTCGAGGTGCAGCGAGCGATTCTCGAGCAGTACCACGTCGACGACCCGGTGACGTTCTACAACGTGCGTGACAAGTGGACGGTCCCTCTCGACCCGGCCGGCGGCGGCAGCAACCAGCCGCCCTACTACGTCCTTGCCGACCCGCCTACCGGCAACTCGAACACGTCGCAGTTCCAACTGACGACTCCTATGAAGGTCAACAACTCGCAGAACCTCGCCGCGTACATCAGTGTCGACTGCGACCCTGGGCCGAGCTATGGCAAGATCACCGTGCTCAAGTTGCCGACCAAGTCGGTAATCCAAGGGCCGGAGCAGATCTCGAACATCTTCAATACCACCGCCGTGATCTCCAAGGACATCACCCAACTCAGCGGGGCGGGTTCGACGGTGATCCACGGCAACCTGCTCACGGTCCCGATCGGCAACAGCTTCCTGTACGTCGAGCCGCTCTATGTCCAGGGGACCACTGGCACCGGATATCCCATCCTGCAGCGCGTCCTGGTCGTGTACGGCGACAAGGTCGGGTACGCGACCGGCCTCGCCGGGGCGCTGAACAACCTGAGTAACGGGCTGCCCCCGGGTGCGTCGATCAACGTGCCGGGGCAGACCACGACGCCGCAGACCAGCTCGGCGCCGCCGAGCAGTTCGACGCCTCCGCCGTCGTCCGCGAAGCCGCCGTCGTCATCGACGCCGGCGCCGCCGCCCAGCGCCCAGGCGATTCTGCAACAGCTCAACACAGCGTTCGAACGGCTGCAAGCCGCATACAAGTCGGGTGACCTGGCCGCGATCGGAGCGGCGCAGGCAGACGTACAGCGGTTGACGCAGCAGTACCTCAACCTGATCAACAAATCCACCCCTGCCAGCAAGGCACCGTCACCGACGCCGACGCGGTAACCGACCGATTACGCCCCGGCGACTTGGCGCTCACGGCGCCTGGTCGGTAAACTGATTGGGTCGACGCGGGGTGGAGCAGCTCGGTAGCTCGCTGGGCTCATAACCCAGAGGTCGGAGGTTCAAATCCTCCCCCCGCTACGGAGAATTGCCTTACGGCGTAGGCCCTTTCCTGATGGGAAGGGCCTTCGTCGTCTCGGGCCTGTAGTAACGGTTGTAGTAAACGCGGGCTGGGCGGGGGTCAGGGGCCGGGACGCGGTGGGACGCGTGGGACGCAATGAGACAGGGCGTATCGCCTGAGACGGGCATCGCTGGGTGCCCAGCCCAGTGATCGCAAGCATCGCGACGGCGCCGCGATCGATCGCGGACATGAGCTACCAGGGCGCATGCTGCCGGTAACGGCCTCGATGGCTCACGGAGGGCGGCGTGCGCTCTAGTGACGAGGAGTGGCGCCGGCGGCCGCAACGACCGGGCAACCAGTCACGTCACGCCGCGCAGAACGCCGATTGTTCCGAGGTCAGGATTGTTCCGAGGTTGGCGTCGATCTGCCTGCGGGGTAAGGGGATCGGCTGCGGGAAGGTCGGAACAATCAGAGCCCGTCGAGGAACGCTATGAGCGAGTCCGGGGGTCGGTAGCGG
>DASXSF010000121.1:0-117182 GCA_036506155.1 Jatrophihabitantaceae bacterium | reverse complement strand
CATGGCGCGGGCGCGCGTGGAGACGGCGCGCGCGGCGGTCGCGCGCGGCGAGGCGCAGCTTCGCGAGACGCGCATCGTCGCGCCCATCGCGGGCACGGTGACCGCCCGCCACGTCCAGGCGGGCGAGATGCTCGACGTCGGCCGCAAGGTGGTCACGCTGGCCGACCTGGGCCGGCTGCGCATCGAGGCGGAAGCCGACGAGGCCGACGCCGCCTCGCTGGACCTGGGCGCCGCGGTCCAGATCCGCGCCGACGGCTTCCCCGGCCGCTCGTGGAGGGGCCGCGTGGAGGAGATCCCGGATTCGGTGACGCTGCGCCGACTCAAGCCGCAGGACCCGGGACGGCCCACGGACACGCGCGTGCTGGCGGTGAAGGTCGCCCTGGCGGAGCCGACGCCGCTGAAGCTGGGCACCACGGTGCAGCTCCGCATCGCCGCGGCCGCGGGACGATGACGGACGCGCGCGCGCTCGACGGCGTGGAGCTGGCGCGCCGCGGCGTCGATCCGGCGCGCCTGGCCGGCCTGGGCGTGGCCCTGCCCTTCTTCGCGCGGCGCATGTGGGTCTCGCTGCGCGGCCGGCCGGGCGCGGCGCCGCGCGTGGACTACGACGCCGACGCGCTGCGGCTCGACCCCGGCCTCACCTGGATCGGCCACGCGACGTTCCTGGTGCGCATGGACGGCGCGACGTTCGTCACCGACCCGATGTTCTCGCACCGCGCCAGCCCGCTGCGCTTCGCGGGACCGCCGCGGCTGGTCGCGCCAGGCGTGCCGCTGGACGCGCTGCCGAAGGTGGACTTCGCGCTGGTCTCGCACGACCACTACGACCACGCGGACCTGCCCTCGATGTGCGCGCTGGCCGCGGGGGGCACGCGCTTCGTGGTGCCGCGCGGCATGGCCGACGTGGTGCGGGCCGCCGGCGGCGAAGCGATCGAGCTGGACTGGTGGCAGCACGTCGACCTGTCCGGCGTGCGCGTGCACTGCGTGCCCGCCCAGCACTTCTCCGGCCGCGGGCTCACGGACCGCAACCGCCGCCTGTGGTCGGGCTGGGTCGTGCAGGGCGCGACGCGCCGCTTCTACCACGCCGGCGACACGGGCTACTTCCGCGGCTTCGCGGAGATCGGCGCCCGCCTGGGCCCCCTCGATCTCGCCGCCATCCCCGTCGGCGCCTACCTGCCGTCGGCGATGATGCGGCCCGTGCACCTCGACCCGGAGGAGGCGGTGCAGGCCGCCCTCGACCTCGGCGCGCGGCACGCCGTCGGCATGCACTTCGGCACCTTCGACCTCACCGACGAGCCGCTCGACGAGCCTCCCGCGCGCTTCCTGGCGGAGGCCGCGCGCCGCGGGCTCGGCCACCGCGCCTGGGTGCTGCGCGTGGGCGAGACGCGCGCGTGGTAGATCGCTCGCTCCGGCCCGGCGGCTGAGCAGCGGCGGTCGTATGCTGGAGGGGTGACGGCGACCCGAGTGCTTCTCCTCTTCTCCGCCGGCCTGCTCCTCTCCGCCTGCCGCGAGGAGCTGGTGCCCAACGGCGCCTGGGGCGGCGACCACGTGCTGCTGACCGTGACCGACAACGGCGGCCGCGTGGAGTTCAATTGCGCGCACGGCTCGCTCGACCATCCGCTGGTCCTCGACGACGAGGGACACTTCAACGTGATCGGCACCTTCGTGCCCGAGCACGCCGGCGCCGTGCTGCGCCCCGAGGAGGCCCGGCCCGCGCGTTACACCGGCCGCGTCGACCGCGACAAGATCGAGTTCATGGTGACCCTCGAAGGCCAGACCGGCCGCGGGCCGTACACCTTGAGCCTCGCCAAGGATCCCAAGCTCGAGAAGTGCCGCTGAGCCAGCGCTAGCCGCGGGCGCGCAACCGCTTACAAGAAACCGGAACCGCTCTTCCGCGTCATCCGTATTACAGGCGGCGACGCGGCCTCGCGGGCGGCGCGCGAGAGGAGCGGCATGGCGAAGGCGAACGGCAAGCGTACCCGCAAGTGGTGGTGGCTGGCGGGCTTGGCGGTCCTGGTCGGCGGAGGCGCGGTGGCGGCCCGCCCCCGTTCGGCGGCGGAGCCCGAGAAGGACAAGGTCAAGACGACGACGGCCGCGGTGGGCGACGTGCAGGTGCGCGTCACCGAGGTCGGCTCCGTCGAGCCGCAGGTGAAGGTCGACGTCAAGTCGGTCCTCTCGGGCAAGGTCGTGGAGCTGCTCGTGCGTGAGGGCGACGCGGTGCGGCGCGGCCAGGTGCTGGCGCGCGTGGAGCCCGACGTCAACCAGGCCCGCGACCTCGCGCAGGTCAAGAACGCCGTGCACGAGGCGGAGATCGCGCTGCACGAGGCGAGCACCAACCACGAGCGCGACCAGGGACTGCTCAGCCAGGGCCTGCTCTCGTCCAAGGACAACCTCGAGAGCGAGACGCGCTACCGGTCGGCCAAGGCCGTCTACGAGTCCGCGGTCGAGAAGTACAAGATCGTTCAGGACAGCGGCGTGCCCATCGGAATGGCGGGCGGCGCGACCCCGCAGCGCCTCAACGTGAGCGCGCCCATGGACGGGGTGGTCATCCGCCGCCCGGTCGAGCTGGGCGACACCGTGACCTCCGGCGTGGCCACCTTCGGCGGAGGCACCGTGCTCATGACCGTGGCCGACGTGGGCACCATGATCATCAAGGCCGGCATCAACGAGGTCGACATCGGCAAGGTGCGCCTGGAGCAGCCGGTGAAGGTCTCCCTCGACGCGTACCCGAAGGTGAAGTTCGCGGGCGTCATCAAGCGCATCGCGCCCGCGGCGCGCGTCGACGACAAGGTCAAGGTCTTCGACGTGGAGATCGCCATCGACCGCCAGGGCGCCGAGCTGCGCACGGGCATGACCGCCAACGTCGACATCCTGGGCCAGAGGCGCGAGAAGGTGCTCACGGTGCCGGTGGAGGCCCTGTTCCGCAAGGACGACGCGGAGCTGGTGTACGTGAAGAAGGCGCCCACGCCCGCGGCGTCGGCCTCGGCCGGGTTCCTCTCGCGGGTGCTGGCCGCCTCGCCCAAGGACACGAAGGCCTTGCTCGACGAGAAGGATCGCTGGAAGGAGCGCTTCGACGTGCGCGAGGTGCAGACGGGCCTGGCCAGCGTCGACAAGATCGAGATCGTGGGCGGCCTCAAGCCCGGCGAGGAGGTCGCGGTCGAGGACCCCACGCGGCCGAAGGAGAAGAAGGAGCGTGAGTAGCTCCGGGATGGCGCTGCCCCTGGGCGCGGTCTCGGCGGCCGCCAGGGCGGGCAGCGTGTCCGCCGACGTCGCGGCGCCGCTGATCCGCCTCGTCGGCGTCACCAAGGTCTACGACGCGGGCGAGCTGGCGGTGCAGGCGCTGCGCGACGTGGACCTCGCCATCGAGGCCGGGCAGATGGTGGCCATCGTGGGCCCTTCCGGCTCGGGCAAGTCGACGCTGATGCACATCCTGGGCTGCCTGGACGTGCCGACGTCCGGCATGTACTGGCTGGCCGGCGAGGACGTCGGAGTTATGGATGAGATCGAGCTGGCCGAGATACGAAATCGCCGTGTCGGATTCGTGTTCCAGCAGTTCAACCTGCTGCCGTCGCTGACCGCACTGCGCAACGTCGAATTGCCGCTCGCCTACGGCGGCGTATCGCGCGAACGCCGGCGCCGTCGGGCCACCGAGGCGCTTGAACGCGTTGGGCTGGGCGACCGACTGGCACACCGTCCCGGCGAGCTGTCCGGCGGGCAGCAGCAGCGGGTGGCTGTCGCCCGGGCGCTGGTCACCGATCCGGCGCTGCTACTGGCCGACGAGCCCACCGGAAACCTCGACTCCACGGCCGCGGTGGACGTGTTGCGGCTGTTCGACGAGTTGCACCGGCAGGGCCGCACGGTGGTGTTGATCACGCACGAGACCGAGGTGGCCCAGCACGCGGCGCGGGTGATCCGCATCCGCGACGGTGCGATCGCCGCCGACGAGACTGGGGGCGCCCGATGACCTGGTCGGATCTGGTCGGTAACGGCTGGGACGCCATCCGCACCCACAAGCTGCGCTCGATGCTGACCTCGTTGGGCATCCTGATCGGCATTGCCGCAGTCGTGTTGACGGTCGGGTTGGGTCAGGGCGCGCAGCAGCAGGTGTCCAAGCAGTTGGCCGCGCTCGGCGGCAACCTGCTGATCGTTTCACCGGGCAGCAGCACCACCGGCGGGGTGCGCGGCGGGTTCGGGTCGGCGTCGACACTCACCATGGCGGACGCCACCTCGCTCACGTCGAAGACGGCCGCTCCGGACGTGGGCGGTGTCGCACCGGTCCTGCAGCGCAGTGAGTCGCTCGTCAACGGTTCGACGAACTGGACCACCACCGTCGTCGGGACGACTCCGTCCTGGGAGTCGGTACGGGGCCGTACGTTGCAGTCGGGCCGGTTCATCAGCGCCGCCGACGAGTCGAGCGCCGCCGCCGTTGTGGTGCTCGCCTCGGACACCGCCAGCGAACTGTTCGGTCCGCTCGACCCGGTGGGGGAGAGCGTGACCATCAACAGCGTCCCCTACCAGGTGATCGGCGTGCTGACCTCGGCCGGGTCGGACTCCACCACGAACCTGGACGACCAGGCGATCGTGCCGTTCAGCACGGCATCGCAGCGGCTCGTGGGCGGCACGAGCCGCACGTCGGCGCAGACGATCTACGTCAAGGCGGTGTCGGACGGGCGACTGTCGGCCGCATACCAGGAGACCAACGCGATCCTCGCGTACCGGCACGCCATCACCGCGTCGTCCACATCGGACTACACGATCACCACGCAACAGTCGCTGATCAGTACGACGTCGTCGGTCGACAAGACGCTGACCAACCTGCTGATCGGCATCGCCGCACTGTCGCTGCTCGTCGGCGGCATCGGTGTCATGAACATCATGCTGGTGTCCGTCAAGGAACGCACCCGTGAGATCGGGCTGCGCAAGGCGCTCGGGGGCACACCGGCCCTGATCCGGCGGCAGTTCCTGTCCGAGGCGTCCATGCTCGGCCTCACCGGCGGACTGCTCGGAGTGGCGCTCGGCGTCGGCGGCGCCGTCCTGCTGCGGCACTTCATCTCCAACCCCATCGCGATATCCGTCCCATGGGTGCTCATCGCGATCGCCGTCGCGATCACCATCGGCATCGGCTTCGGCGTCTACCCGGCCGCTCGGGCGGCCCGGCTGTCGCCCATCGACGCACTCCGCAGCGAATGAGAGGACCTTCCATGATCGGTCGCGTTGCCGTTGTCGGCATCGCCGGCGTCATCGCGCTCGCGGCGTGCAGCAACTCTTCGCCGACGTCGCACGACCCAACCACCTCGGCGCTATCGGCATCGCCCGCATCGCCCGGCGCGCAAGGCTTCGGCGGGCCACGTGGCCCGGCCGCGTCGGGCACGGTCGCCGCGATCAGCGGCACGACGATGCAGGTACAGAACCCGCAGTCCGGCCAGGTCGCGGTCATGTGGACGTCGTCCACGAAGTTCACCCACCAGATTGCTACCACGCTCGCCGCGGTAAAAGCCGGCGACTGCGTCACCGCGGTGGCGCCCTCGGGCACGTCGTTCGACGCGACGGCGTTCACCGCGAGCAGCCTTGTGGTCAGTACGGGTGCGTGTACGGTCGTCGCCGGGCCGGGCCGGTCCGGCGTGCCGTCCGGGTTCCCGTCGGGTTCGCGCCCCTCGGGCTTCCCGTCGGGTTCGCGCCCCTCGGGCTTCCCGTCCGGACGGCCGCGCGTCGGCGCAATCGCGTCCGGCAAGGTCACCTCGATCGCCGGCAACACACTCGTCATCGCGGCGCGCCAGTTCCGTGACAGCGGCACCAGCAACAAGACGGTCACGGTCACGTCGAGCACAAAGATCACCACCGAGGCAGCGACGACAGCGACCTCGGTCAAGGTGGGCAAGTGTGTCACCGCGGAGGGCAAGGCCGACTCGACCGGTGCGGTGAGCGCTACCCAGGTGCGCATCACCGATCCGGTGAACGGTCAGTGCGACACTTTCGGGAGATTCGGGGGCGGCGGTGGCTGAGTCAGCGCGCACCTCGCGCCGGCGCCGGACAAGACGGCGCCGGATGCTCGCCAGCGGCGTGGGCGTGGCCGTGGTGGGCACCGGCACGGCGGTAGCCCTCGCCGCAACAAGCGGCACCGGCCCGAACCTGCGCCTCGGCACCGTCCGGGTCGGCTCGGTCGACCAGATCGTCGAAACCTCCGGCGCGGTCGCGTCGTCGTTGAAGCTCACCCCGTCCTTCGCCACCTCCGGCACGGTCGGCTCGGTTGACGTGACAGTGGGGCAGCGCGTCAGCAAGGGCCAGGTGCTCGCGAAGCTCGACACCACCGCGCTTCAGGCAGACGTCGACTCGGCTAACTCGACGCTCGCCAGCGCCAAGCAGAAACTCGAGGCGGACGAGACCGGGCAGACGAGCGCCGCGAACAGCAGCGCCGCCAGCACGGGGACCGCCGACATCGTGACTGCTGCCTACGTGACGTACCTGGCTGCGCCGTCGACGAGCATCAGTGAGCTCGTGAAGCAGGTCGAGGACGCGCAGCAGGCCGTGATCACCGCGCAGCACGACGTCGACGCTGCGCAGCCGGCGATCGACACCGCACAGCACACGGTCGATGCCGACGTCTCCCAGAACACTCAGCTGCGCGACGTGCAACAGCAGGCGTGCGCCACGTCGAGCTCGCCCAGCCCGTCACCGTCCGACACGTCAGCCAGCAGCGGCAGCGACTGCACGGACGCGATGGCGGCGTATGAGGCATCTGCCGACACACTTGCTAAGGACATGGCGACGCTGGACGCCAAGATCGCTTCCCAGGACGGCTATATCAAACAGCTCGACGGCGCGATCACCACACTGGACAAGCTCGTCGACGAGCTGCAGTCGGTGGCCGTCAACAGCGGGTCGTCCGGCGGATCAGGCGGCGGGTCGACCGGCTCCAGCGGGCCGAGCGCCCCCGGCACCCACACCCCGAGCTCGCCGAGCAGCCGCGCGCCGAGCAGCCAGAACGGCAGCCGAACGCCGAGCGGCAGCAGGCCGAGCGGCAGCGCCGGCGTGCCGAGCGGCGGTCGCAACGGACAATCCGCCGGCTCCGGGAACTCGCCGTCGGGGCAGCAAAACAGCAATGGCAACGGAAACCAGAGCAGCAACAACCAACCCGCCAGCGCCGCGCAGCTGGCGGCCGATCAGAAGGCGATCGACGCCGCACAGGCGGAGCTCGCCGTCGCCCAGCAGGACCTGGCGGCCGCGACGCTGGCCAGCCCAGCCGCGGGCAAGGTGGCTGCGGTCGGGCTCACCGCGGGGCAGTCCTCCGCCGGCGGGACGATCACCATCGTCGGCACCGGCATCCCAGGCATCGAGGCCACCGTGACGCTGGCGCAGATCGACCAGGTCAAGGTCGGCCAGAAGGTCACCGTTGCCGCCGACGGGGTGGCAACCAAACTGCACGGTACGGTGACCTCGATCGGGCTGCTCAGCACGACGTCCGGGTCCACCACCGCCTATCCGGTCACCGTCCAGCTCGACGCGGGTACCCCGCAGCTCTATGACGGCACCGGCGCCGACATCGTGATCAGCACGGGCTCGGCCCACGACGTGCTCACCGTGCCCAACTCGGCGATCCACACCACCGTTGGTGGGCGGCACACCGTTACCGTCGACCAGGGTGGCAGGACAAGCACGGTCCGGGTGACACTCGGCATCGCCGGCAGCGACGTGACCGAGGTCAAGAGCGGGTTGAAAGCGGGCCAGCAGGTAGAGCTGGCCGACCTGTCGCAGCAGTTGCCGGCCAGCACCTCCGGCTCGAACAACGGCCGCTTCTTCGGTCCGGGCGGCTTCTTCCGGGGTGCCGGCCGATGACGCTGCTTTGTCCGATACTGGACTGTATGGCATGATCACCTGAAGCGTCCCAAACCCAACACGGCCGATTGACAGGGCTACTTCAGACGGGTCGGATCCGATAATGTCCGCCATCCTCGTCCGCGACCTGGTTCGCGACCTCGGCGCGGAGTCGGCGAGCCTCGACGCTCTTGTTGCCCCACTACCCCCCGAGCAGTGGGCCACTCCGACTCCGGCCGAAGGCTGGACGATCGCCCACCAGATCGCGCACTTGGCGTGGACCGACCGTCTCGTGCTTCTGTCCGCCATCCACGAGGACGCGTTCGCTGCCGCTGCTGCTCGCGCCTCGGCCGACCCGACCGGGTTCGCCGACGCCGGCGCTCGGGAACTCGCCGCCGAGGAACCGGGCAAGCTGCTCGCGATGTGGCGTGACGGCATCGTCGAGGTGTGCGAGGCGATGTCGCACCTTCCGGGCGGCACGCACCTTTCCTGGTTCGGGCCGGGCATGAGCGCGGCGTCCATGGTCAGCGCGCGGATCATGGAAACCTGGGCGCACGGCCAGGACATCGCCGACGCCCTCGGCGTCACGCGAGAGCCCACCGCCCGACTGCGGCACGTGGCCCACGTCGCAGTCGCATCCCGCGGGTACGCCTATACGATCAACGGCCGCACCCCGCCGCAGGAGCCGATCCGCGTCGAACTGGTCGGACCGGACGGGTCGGTGTGGAGCTGGGGACCGGCGGACGCGGCGGACCGGGTTACCGGCC
This sequence comes from Jatrophihabitantaceae bacterium, assembly GCA_036506155.1. Taxonomy (GTDB): domain Bacteria; phylum Actinomycetota; class Actinomycetes; order Mycobacteriales; family Jatrophihabitantaceae; genus DASXRA01. The sequence goes on along the minus strand of DASXSF010000121.1, from coordinate 108,609 downwards.
CGGCACTGGATTTCTGCCTGCTGGGCACGCGGCGGCGGCATCGGGACGATCTCAAGGTGGTGGCCACCGGACCCGTCGCCGACGCATGGCTCGACATCATCCAGGCGTTCGCCGGTCCACCCGGGCCGGGACGCCGTCCCGGCCAAGTCGTCTGACGACGACGCTCGGTCCACTGTGTCACTGACACCGCACACGTCGGGCGGCGTCGTGTACAGCGTGCGGACGTCCGACCAGGACTCGAGCCTGACGATCGCCGCAGGGTGGGGCGGCATTACCGGCGTCGGCTCCCCGAACGCCGGGTGGCTGACCAGCGTGTCCGGGTGACCTATCGGCCGTTTCCAGACGTCGTGGGCGCGCTGGGTTTCTTACCCGGCGCGCCCCGCGTCGTAGTCGCGAGCGCGTAGCCTTCCTCCGTGCTCGCTCGCGACTTCGCAGCTGTGCTTAGCGCCGCCGCGAGCGGTGACGAATCGGCATTCGCACGATTATGGCGAGATGTACATCCTGCGCTGCTTCGGTACCTGCGAGTGCTCACCAAGGACGAGACAGTTGCGGAGGACGTCGCAGCCGAGGTCTGGGTGGACGTCACACGTCGGCTGGGCGGCTTCACCGGCGATGAGTCGGCGTTTCGGGGATGGCTGTTCACCCTGGCGCGGCGGCGGGCCATCGACGCGTGGCGGGCCGCGCAACGCTCACGCGCGCATCTGACCGGCGACGACGCCGACCTGGATCGCGCGAGTGGCCACGACACCGCAGGCTCGGCCCTGGAGCGGATGACCACGCAGCGCGCGCTCGCCCTGATCGCGACGCTCCCCATGGACCAGGCCGAGGCGATCACGTTGCGGGTAATCGCCGGACTCGACGTCAAGGACGTGGCTCGACTGCTCGGAAAACGTCCCGGAGCGGTACGAGTGGCCGCCCACCGCGGGCTGCGCACGCTGGCCGCCCGGTTGAGCACGCAGCCTCGCCATCCCGCGAACCGCCGCTAGCCGCGCAGCCGGTGTAACGGGATTGCATGTCGCAACGCTTCTTGTGTTGAGATGACGAACGATCCCGAGCGGCACGGCGAGCACCCTCTGGACGAGGTGAGCGCCGAACGACTGCTGCGCGGGATGCGCCCGTCCCCGGGCGCTACGGCAGGTGAGCAGGCACTCAGTGAACTGCTCGCTGCAGCGTCGGCGCCGCCGTCGGCACGCGAACTTTCCGGAGAGACCCGGGCGGTGGCAGCGTTCAACGCGTCCCGCTCGGCGACCACGGGGCCGAGACACAGCCGGCACGTCATTCGCCGGCACCGATCCGCGATGAGACCGCGGGTCAGTCACGGGGTCGCAGCCGCGGCGGCGTTCGGCGCGATCGCCATCGGCGGCGTTGCAGCCGCGGCATACACCGGGTCCTTGCCGACGTCGATGCAGCGGCTCGCGCATGACCACCTCGGCGCGCCACATCCCAGGCAGCATGGAACAACGGCGGTCACGGCCGGGTCGAGTCGGCGAAGTTCGCCGCCGACGGCGCGGCTCACGACTCCGACCGGACACCTGGCTCCCCCGGGGCTTTCGGCGGTCAGTTCGCGCCCGACGCCCTCCGGCCCCGCCGGCGGGCGATCCGCGACCACCTTGCCGAGTGCGCTCAGCAACCGTTACCAGCTGTGCACCGCGTACTCGCACGCCCGCGCGCAGCCCGACGAGCACGCGGCCAAGAACGCGTTGCGCGAACTCGAGAAAGCCGCGGGAGGACCCCAAAACGTATCGGATTACTGCGCACCGGTTTGGGGCTCCGGCACGGCCACCCCGAATCCTGAGCCGCATGATTCCGCACATCCGGACCAGCACCCTCCGCTGACGACGGTGCCGGCATCCCCGGACGGGCGACCACCCGGGTAGTCGCCCCCACAGGCGGCGCGCCAGCGGGACCCCCCTCCCCCCGCACCCGCTGATGCGCCTGGAGGTGCCGGCCTTCCACCCACGGGAAGGCCGGCACCACTTCTTTGCAGCCCGGTAGCCTGCCAGCCATGACCGTGTTGGCCGTCTGGCTCGGCAAGCTCGTGCTCGGCATGCTGCGGCTGATCGGGCGGCGCGGCAACGCCCTGCCCGGGTTGGTCGTCGAGAAGGTCTTCCCGGGCTATTTGCCTCGGGCGATGGCACAGCTCTCGCAGGGCGTGGTCGTGGTCACGGGCACCAACGGCAAGACGACCACCACGAAGATGGTGGCGACCGTTCTGGGCGAGCGGTACCGGGTGCTCACCAATGACACGGGCAGCAACTTCGTCCGCGGCGCGATCACCACTGCGGTCGAGCGATCGTCCTGGAGCGGCCGGCTGCCCTACGACGTCGCGGTGTTCGAGCTGGACGAGGCCTGGGCGGTGCGGTTCACCCAGGTGGTGCCGCCACAGCGGCTGTTGCTGCTGAACGTCATGCGCGACCAACTCGACCGGTTCGGCGAGATCGACATGACGGCGAAGCTGCTCGGCCGGGTTGCGGCGGCCACCACCGAGGCGGTGGTGCTCAACCGGGACGATCCACGGGTGGCCCGCCTTGCGGACGAAACAACCGCCGCGGTCAGCTACTTCGGCGTGACCCGCGAGTTGCGGCCGCAGTTCCCCACCGACGAGGAGCTTTACGGCGGCCCGCTTTACGTGTCGGACGTCCCCGTGTCGGCCGAGTTGGCAGCGCTGCCCTCCGAGGCCTCGCCCACGACCCAGCTAAGCATCGCAGGCGTGGACACCGCCGTGCTGCTACGCGCCGAGGGCGCGCACAACGCACAGAACGCCGCGGGCGCCGCTGCGCTGGCGCTGACGTTCGGGTTCACGCCGGATGAGGTGGCAGCCGGCCTGCGACGGGTTTCGCCGGCGTTCGGCCGGGGTCAGTCGTTCGCCGTTGAGGGCCGCCGGCTCGTCCTGCAGCTGGTCAAGAACCCGGCCGGTTTCCGGCTCACGCTGCGCACGCTCGAGGGCGGCAAGCCGGCCGCCATCGTCATCGCGATCAACGACGAGTACGCCGACGGACGCGACGTGTCGTGGCTGTGGGACGTCGACTTCACCGGCGCCCTCGGTGGAAGGCAAGCCAGGCTGTCGACCTCCGGAACACGGGCCGCCGACATGGCGGTGCGTTTGCGCTACGACGACATCGACGTCACCGAGGTGGAGCCTGATCTGGAAAAGGCGGTGCGGCAGGCGGTGTCTGCGGTGGACGCCGGCGAGCAGGTCGTGGTCTTCAGCACGTATACGGCCATGTGGGCCCTGCACGCCATCCTGCTGCGAATCGGAGAAGCTGCGTGATCACCCTGGTACATCTGTATCCCCGTGAGATGAACATCTACGGCGATACCGGCAACGTCATCGTGCTGCGGCAGCGGCTGCGCTGGCGTGGCATCGACAGCCGGGTCGTTCCGATCAACGTCGGCGACCCCCTGCCGCACGACGCGGACATCGTGCTCGGCGGCGGCGGCCAGGATGCGGCGCAGGGCGAGATCGGCCACGACTTCGTCGCCCGGGCCGCCGAGTTGCGCGCGATGGCCGACGACGGCGTGGTGTTCCTGACGATCTGCGGCACCTACCAGATGCTCGGGCACGAATTCGTCACCCAGGACGGCGTCCGCATTCCGGGGACCAGCGTGCTGGACGTCACCACCCAGGGCACGCCCACCCGGCTCATCGGCAACCACTACATCGACACGGCCGAGTTCGGGCGCCTGGTCGGCTACGAGAACCACAGCGGTATGACGACGTTGGGCCCGGGAGCGCGGCCGCTCGGCAGGACGGTTCCAGGACGCGGCAACAACGGCAAGGACCGCACCGAGGGCGCAGTGCGCGCCAACGTGTTCGGCACGTACCTGCACGGGCCCGTGCTGGCGAAGAGTCCGCGGTTCGCCGACGAACTGGCGCGCCGGGCGTTGGCACGGCAGGGGGCCGACGCCGACCTCGCGCCGCTCGACGACGGGCTGGCGCAGCAGGCCGCGATGGTCGCTGTCGCCCGTCCCCGGTGACGTCGCGTGACCCTCAGACGCTGGCTCGCGGTGTTAGTGCTGCCTGCCCTGACCGTGGTCGCGGGCTGCACCAGCGCCTCGCCAAGCGTGCGTGACACGACCGTCGTCGAGACGGTGACCGGCACCGTCCATCCGGCGCGGCCGACGACGACTCTGCTCTACACACCCGCGCCCGCGACCACCGTGGCCGGACTGCCACCAGGCGCAGCGCCGCCACACGGCGAGCGCGAAGCCACCTGTCCGTACATCAGCACCCAGGACGCCGCCGAGACCGAAGGCAACCGCATCTATCGGACGACGATCGTCACGACCGCCCGTCCGGTGGGCTGCCGCTTCTACTTCTGGTGCTGCGACTTCCACCCGACGATGGACATCGTGTCACGGACGTTCGGGTCACCGCTCGACGCATACAACGCGATGGTGCGCACCGGCGAGGCGGGCTCGAACGCGATCGGAGTGAAGGCGCTCGTCCCGAGCGTTTCGGCCGTGCTCTATCAGACGAAGTTCTACGGCCCGGACGGTGCCACCGACTGGGCGTGCACCTTCGCGAAGGGCTCGACGATGGTCACCGTGCACACCAACCAGAACGACGTGTCGTTCAACGCCAAGCAGCTCGCGGCGCTTATCGCCCCGAGGTTCTGACCCGCTACGCCTCCGGCGGCGGCTGCGGCACCGGTCCAGCCTTCTTGGCGGGACTCTTCCTGGCCGGAGCTTTCTTGGCTGCGACCTTCTTCGGGGCGGCTTTCTCGGCCGACACTTTCTTGACCGGCCCGTCGGTCTTGACAGGCCCGTCGGTCTTGACAGGCCCGTCGGTCGCGGGCGCCTTCACCGGGCCGGCCTTCTTGGCGGGTGCCTTCTTAGCAGCCTTCTTGGGCGCGGCCTTCTTGGCCGGCGGCGGGCTCGGCACGCCCGCCGCCGGAGCCGTCTCAAGTGTCGGCTCGGGCGTCGTCGCGGCCGGCATCGATTCAGTGGGCGCGGGCGGCTCAGGCAGGGGCTGGGGCACAGGGGGAGGCAGCGGAGCCGGCGCGTCCATCACGGGCTCGCGCCGCCGCCACAACGCATAGCCGGCCCATGTCAGGACGAGCAAAACAAGCAGCCGCAGGAGCCAGCGCGGCTTACCCTGCGCACGAGTGGAATCCACCGATCGACCACCTTCGGATCCGACTCATCGGGTCAGAAACACCGCGTGGCAGGATTGGTCCCAGCCATCGGCGATCAGGGGAGCATAGCCGTGTCCGCAACGCAGACTGCCACGCTGCACACGACCGCAGGCGACATTCGAGTCAACCTGTTCGGCAACCAGGCCCCGAAGACCGTGCGCAACTTCGTGGACCTGGCGCAGGGCACTCGCGAGTGGACGCACCCGGCGACCAACGCCAAGACGACGGATCCCTTGTACGACGGGACGATCTTCCACCGCGTGATCGCGGGGTTCATGATTCAGGGCGGAGACCCGCTCGGCCAAGGCTTCGGCGGTCCCGGATACAAGTTCGGCGACGAGTTCCACCCGGACCTGCACTTCGACCGTCCGTACCTGCTGGCGATGGCCAATGCCGGCCCGAACACCAACGGTTCGCAGTTCTTCATCACCGTCGGCCCCACACCGCACCTGAACCGCAAGCACACGATCTTCGGCGAGGTTGCCGACGCCGACAGCCGAGCTGTCGTCGATACGATCGCCAGGACCCGCACCGGGCGCAACGACCGCCCGGTCGACGACATCACGATTACTTCGGTCACCGTGGATCAATCCGGTCAGTAATGTCCGATACGCGCAGTGCAGCCGTGCCCAACGGTGAGCGCGGCGACGACGCCGGCAGCCCGGCGTCGCAGCCGCTGCCGCGCTGCTACCGGCATCCGATGCGCGAGACGGGTGTGCGCTGCGTGCGGTGCAACCGGCCGATCTGTCCCGAATGCATGCGCCCCGCATCCGTCGGCTTCCAGTGCCCGGACGACGTGAAGCTGGGACAGGCCAGTCAGCGCACCCCGCGCACCGTCGTCGGCGCCTCGCTGCGCCCACAGCACTCCTACGTCACGACTGCGCTCGTCGCGCTGAACGTCCTCGTCTACATCGCGACTGCCGTCGGCTCGGTGCGCGGCTGGAACCAGAACCACACCAGCCACCTGTTCCAGTCCTGGGTGCTCGTGCCGTACAAGGTCGGCCACTTCCACCAGTTCGGACGGCTCATCACCGCGGCGTTCCTGCACTACGGGCTGCTGCACATCACGATGAACATGCTGGCCCTGATCCTGATCGGTCCCGCGCTGGAGCGGCTGCTCGGCATGTGGCGCTTCGCCGCGGTCTATCTCCTGGCGGCGCTCGGCTCGTCCGTCGTGGTGTACGCGTTCGACTCGCGCTACGTCGCGGTGGCCGGAGCGTCGGGCGCCATCTACGGGCTGTTCGCGGCCGCGCTGCTGCTGGTGCGCGAGCTGCAACTCCAGCCGCAGTGGCTGGTCGGCACGATCGTGCTGAACTTCGCGTTCACGTTCAGCGTGCCCGGCGTCTCGAAGCTCGGGCACATCGGCGGTTTCATCGCCGGGGGCCTGGCGACGCTGGCAATCGCGGGGCTGCCGTGGGACCGGCGCCGGCTGCCCGCGATGATCCAGGTGGCCGGCCTCTGCGGCGTGCTTGTGGTGTTGCTCGTCGGCATTGCCTGGCGTACCGCGGTCATCGCCTGAGAGGAGCCGCGTTGACTGGCCCGGGCAGCGGGGTCGTCGAATCGTTCCCGCCCGCGCCGCTGCCAGTGGTCCCTGGCGGCTTTCGCACGGTGCTGGCTGACCCGCCGTGGAGATTCACGAACCGCACCGGAAAGGTGGCGCCGGAACATCGTCGGCTCGATCGCTATGACACGCTGCGGACCGACGAGATTTCTGACATCCCGGTCGCGACCGTGCTGGCGGACACCGCCCATCTGTATCTGTGGGTTCCCAACGCGCTGGTCAGCGACGGGCTGCAGGTCCTGAGCGCGTGGGGATTCGTCTACAAGTCCATGCTCGTCTGGCACAAGGTGCGCAAAGACGGGGGTAGCGACGGGCGCGGGGTCGGCTTCTACTTCAGGAACGTCACGGAGCCGATTCTCTTCGGGGTACGTGGCAGGCTGCGCACCCGGGAGGCAGGCCGTCGGCAGGTAAACCTGCTCGCCACCCGCAAGCGCGAGCATTCCCGCAAGCCGGACGAGCTCTACGCAATTGTCGAGTCGTGCAGCCCCGGCCCGTATCTCGAGCTATTCGCGCGTTACCCGCGGACCGGCTGGCATGCCTGGGGCCTCGAGGCGCCGCCCGGCGTCTTGCCACGAGGCCGACGCCACCGCGGCTACTCCTAGGCAAGCCTTGTCACCGGTGCCAGGATCTTGCGCATGCGTGTGCCGGCTCTTGCGAAGGGACACCGGGTCTCAGGCGCTGAACGAGACAAGCTCGGGAAGCGTCTCCTCACCGAGTACCAGGCCGGGAAGAGCATCCGACAGATCTGTGCCGAAACCGGCTACAGCATCGGACGGGTACGCCGGCTGCTCATCGATGCCGGTGTCGAATTCCGTGGCCGCGGTGGCCGCCGTCGCAACACCGTCCGCTAACGCCGCCGAAACGCTTCGAGCAGCTCGGCGACAGTGCGCGGGTCGTCGCCGAGCGTGCGCCTGCTGAATACCACGAGGAGCGCACCGGCGTCGATCTCTAACGTCCGGCTCATCAGGCCGAGGTGGGAACGCTCGTCGACTCGGACGTCGTGCACGTCCGCCCACGGCAGGCTGGCGCGCGTGGTCGGCGTGCGGATGGTGAGGCCGCTGCCGCTGGCAACCAGTCGCGGCCAGAATGCCAGATCGGTGATCGCATAGCCGGCGAGCAGCGCCGCGGCGATGGCCGCCAGGATCCGGCCGGCGGCGTCGGCCGACAACACCGCGATCGCGATGCTTACCAGCGCGAGTACGGCGCACAGAGCGCTGAGGCGGCGGTCCGGGCCGAAGCGGCACGTCGGTACCCGAGTCGGATTGTCCACAGGGTTTTCCCCAGGTGGGGATTGAACTACAGGCATGTAAGTAGAGGCAGGTGAGTGCGGGTTGTGACGCTGCCGGTCAGCGCCAGCGCACAGCCATGACGAGGCCGATCATCATGATCCCGAACGCGACGGCGAAGTTCCACGCGCCGATGTCCTGTATGACGGGCACTTTGTCGCCGGCGATGTAATACACGGCGATCCAGGCCAGGCCGACCAGCAACACGACGACCATGACTATCGGATACCAGCTCGGGCTGGGTGCCAGTCCCTTGCCGGCCGGCGACAGCGACGTCGACGACGCCTGCGGCCGAGGCGCGTAATCGCTCTTCTTACGGACTTTCGACTTGGGCACTGTCACTCCTGACGCATCGTGCGAACCACTCCGCGCCTTCGGCGCGGCCTGCGTCGTGGCCGGCGTCTTGCGCTGGGTGCGCCGCGCGCTCGCGGCGACGTGCCGCTAGCGTAGTCGGCTGACCTGGGCCGCCGCACGGCTCGGGTGCCGACATGACGGGAAGGTCCTCGCGTGCGACTGCCAGGCTGGACGCGCCTGCCGACGTCGTCACGCTGGCGCTGGCTCGTGCCGCTCGTGTGCGCGGGCGCCGGCCTGCTCTTCGCCACCAGCGCGCATGTGTCGCGGGGTACCGAGCTGCGATCGCCCGAATCGGCCAATCTGGCCGGGCTGGTTCGTGCTGCCGAGCAGAAGGTCGCCGTCGGCTCGGACCGGCTCGCCGCGCTCCAGCGGCAGGTGTCCGCCGCAACGGACCGTGCCGGTCTTGACAACACCGCAGTCGCGGCTGCGCAGGCCCGGGCGAAACCGCTGCGGGCGCCGGCCGGGCTGACCGCTGTGCATGGTCCAGGGCTGCTCGTCGTCCTCGACGACGCCCATACCGTGCCGACCGACCCGGGCGTCGACCTGAACCAGCTCGTCGTGCACCAGTCCGACCTGCAATCGGTGGTGAACGCGCTGTGGGCAGGTGGCGCCGAGGCCATGACCGTCGCCGGGCAGCGGATCATCGCCACGAGCGCGGTGCGCTGTGTGGGCAACACGCTGCTGCTGAACGGCCGGGTTTTCTCACCGCCCTTCCCGGTCCTCGCCATCGGGCCGGCACGGCAGATGCAGGATTCGCTCGATCACGCTCCCGGCGTCACACTTTTCAAACAGGCTGCGAGCTACTACGGCCTCGGATATACGGTCGAGGCGCAGGATTCGGTGTTGCTGCCGGCCTACGACGGGCCCATCAACCAGACATATGCAAAGGCGGGTTCCTAAAACGAGCGAGAATGACGTCCCTGACGAGCAAGGTGAGTCAGTGACGGTCGAGGACGAGCGGCCGATCGAGGACGCGCAGCCGCCCGAGGACGGGCGGCCGATCGAGGACGACCAACCGCTCGAGGAACACGCGGCCGTGCGCACCGCCGGCCGCCACCTCGGTTCCGGCTCGCAGATGACCCGGGCGGACTGGATTCGGCTCGGGTTACGGGGTACCGGCCAGACGTTGATCACCGCTGGCGTCGTCATCTTGCTGTTCGTCGTCTACGAGCTGTGGGTGACGAACATCTTCGCCCACGAGGAGCAGGTGAAGGTGCACAAGCAGCTCGAGAAGGAATGGGCCGAAGGCACCGATCCGCTCGCTCCCGGCAAGCTCACGCTGCCCAACGGCAAGCAGGGCACCATCCCGACCGGTATCGGCATCGCCAATCTGTACATTCCGCGGCTCGGCACCGATTACCACTTCACCATCGTCCAGGGCACCGACGACGCATCGTTGGAGCGCGGCCCGGGCCACTACGTGGACACGGCGCTGCCCGGCCAGGTCGGCAACTTCGCCGTGGCGGGGCACCGCGTCGGCAAGGGCGAGCCGTTCCTGAACCTCGACCACCTCCGTCCCGGTGACGCGGTCGTCATCGAGACAAAGAGCGAGTGGTACATCTACCGCGTCAAGGGCAACGTGCAGACCGGCGATCTCAACAACACCGGCGCGGACGGCATCCCCGGTCGCGAGATCGTGAGCCCGAGCGACGTCGCCGTCATCGCGCCGGTGCCCGATCAACCGGGCACGACGCCCACCGAGAAAATGATGACGATGACGACGTGCCAACCGAAGTTCACTGCCAACCAGCGCATGATCATCTTCTCCGCACTGTCCAGGGTAGTGCCGCGCGTGGGGACGCAACTGCCGAAGGAACTCGTCGGAGGGACCCTCTAGATGTACGTGTGGATCTGGCGCCATCTGCCGGGCAACCTCAGCTGGAAGGTCCTCCAGGTCGTCCTGCTCGTCGCGGCGGTCAGTGCGCTGCTGCTGTTCGTGATCTTCCCGTGGCTGGAGCCCAAGCTGCCGATCAACAAGGTCACGGTGAACCAATGACGCGGATCTTGGTTGTCGACAACTACGACAGCTTCGTCTACAACCTGGTTCAGTACCTGGCCCAGCTCGGGGCATCCGTCGAGGTGCGCCGCAATGACGCCGTGCAACCGTACGAGCTCGACGCCCTGGACGTGCAGGGTGTGCTGATTTCGCCGGGACCCGGTACCCCGCAGGAGGCGGGCAACAGCATGCCGATCGTCTCCGCGTGCGCGCAGCGGCAGCTACCGTTACTCGGCGTGTGCCTCGGCCACCAGGCGATTGGTGCTGCATTCGGGGCATCGATCGTGCGCGCGCCGGAACTGTTGCACGGCAAGACCAGCGAGGTCCACCACGACCGCACCGGTGTGCTGGCCGGCATGCCGGAGCCGTTCACCGCGACGCGTTACCACTCGCTGGCTGTGGACGAGACGGGGCTGCCACCGCAGATGGTCGTGAACGGGCGAACCGCGTCCGGGGTGGTGATGGCCGTGCGCCATACCGAGCTGCCGATCGACGGGGTGCAGTTCCACCCCGAGTCCGTGCTGACCCAGTGCGGCCACCGCCTGCTGGCGAATTGGCTGGTGCGTTGCGGCCTGTCGACCGACCCTGCGCAGGTCGCCGAGCTGGGAGCCGGCGTCGAATCGCTGCGCGCGAACGCCTTCACCGGCGTATAGCTGTACTCGTCAGTCGATCAGCTCGTACGCCGGCAGGGTCAGGAACGTCGCGAATTCGTCGGCCAGTGCCACCTGCTCGAACAGGTCGCGTGCCGGGCCGTCGAAGCCGAGTTCGTCCAGCAGCGAGCGCACCAACTCGGCGGTCACGAGCTCACCGGTGTCGGCCAACCGGACGCCCGCATGCGTCCACTGCCACACTTGCGAACGGCTGATCTCGGCCGTGGCCGCGTCCTCCATGAGATTGTCGATGGCTGCCGCGCCGTTGCCGGCCAGCCACGACTCCAGGTAACGCACGCCGACGCTCACGTCGGTGCGCAGCCCCGCAGCGGTCACAGCGCCGCCCACCCCGGACAGGTCGACCAGCGCGGCGGCGTTGGGCGTTACGTCCTCGCGCAGCCGGTCCACCTGGTTGGGACGCCCGCCGAGCACGCCGTCGAACACCTCTTGACATATCGGGACGAGGTCGGGGTGGGCAACCCACGATCCGTCGAAGCCGTCGCCCGCCTCGCGCAGCTTGTCCTCGCGCACCTTGGCCAGCGCGCGCTGGTTCACCTGCGGATCGCGCCGCGACGGGATGAACGCCGCCATGCCGCCCATCGCGAAGGCGCCCCGGCGGTGGCAGGTCCGGACTAGCAGCTCGGTATATGCACGCATGAACGGTGCGGTCATGGTGACAGCCGCCCGATCCGGTAGGACGTATGACGGACCGGCCTCGCGGAAGTACTTGATGATGCTGAACAGGTAGTCCCAGCGGCCGGCATTGAGACCAGAGGCGTGCGAGCGCAGCTCGTAGAGGATCTCCTCCATCTGGAACGCGGCGGGGATCGTCTCGATGAGTACCGTGGCCCGCACCGTACCGAGCGGTATGGAGAGCGCGTCCTGGGCTGCGACAAACACGTCGTTCCACAGCCTGGCTTCGAGATGGTGCTCGATTTTGGGCAGGTAATAGTAAGGGCCGGTGCCCCGTTCCAGCAGTGCGTGCGCGTTGTGGAAGAAGTGCAGTCCGAAGTCGACCAGCGCCCCGACTGCGGGATGCCCGTCGACGGTGATGTGCCGTTCCGGCAGGTGCCAACCGCGGGGCCGCACCACGATCGTCGCGGTGCGCTCGGCCAGCTCGTAGCGGCGTCCCTCGGGACTCGTGAACGATGCGGTACGACGGATTGCGTCGATCAGGTTGACTTGGCCCTCGACCACATTGCGCCAGTGGGGCGTGTTCGCGTCCTCGAGGTCGGCGAGCCACACCCGGGCCCCTGAATTCAGCGCGTTGATCATCATCTTGCGCTCGGTGGGCCCGGTGATCTCGACCCGGCGATCGATGAGGTCGATCGGCGCCGGTGCGACCTGCCAGTCAGCATCGCGGATCGTCTTGGTCTCCGGCAGGAACTCGAAGCGTGGCTGCGCCCGGCGAGCGAGCAGCTCGTCCCGGGTCGCGGCGAAGCGGCGGTGCAGCAGAGCGACGAACTCCAGCGCGTCACCTGTCAGGACTTCGCCGGATCGCTCGACGGCTGGCCCGGACACGGCGATGTTGCCGATCCGCAGGTGATGTCTCTCGGCCGCGCCGCCAAGCGGCGCATCCTGCGAGCCGTCCCATGTGTCCTGCGCGGGTTCGCGCGAGCGCTCATCGCGGCTCATGTGATGCACTCCTCGCTTTCAGCCGCGGTACGTGACGAGATGACCGTGCCGCACCCCCGGTCGCAGCCGCAACCTGGTCGGCCTACGACATCCGCCCGCTGCGGGCGAGTGGCGACATACCTGAGGCAACCACCGCGCACAGTGACGATCATTTGACACTGCTCATCCGCCGCCGTCAGTCGATGGGGAGGTATGACCAGTTCTGCTCCGCAGCTTGCTGCCGCGCACCTAGCTGCAAGCACCTTCCCTTCCGATCACCCGTCGATTCCCTAAACAATCCTTGGCAGCCGGAAGCATGGCTCTGCGGCACGGCGTGAGGACGTACCCCCCCGACGTCCCGACGCCGAGAGGGGAAGAGGCCCCGTCGGGCTTCTTCCCCTCTCTATGTCGGGATACTGTGGCGCGCTGGCCGATTCGATGAGCCTGGCGGAGGACTCCCGAGTGAGCATCTCGACGCACGTGCTTGACGCAATCCGCGGTACACCGGCCCACGGTATCGGCGTCCGGCTGGAACGGGCGGACGGCACATTGCTCGCAGCCGGGGTGACGGACGGCGACGGCTGGGTGACCGACTTCGCCGGCGACATCGAACCCGGCGTGTACCGGCTGCGGTTCGACGTCGAGAACTACCTTGACGTCGAGACGTTCTACCCCGAGGTGCTCGTCACGTTCCGGGTGCGGGATGCCGCGGCGAAGCACCACGTGCCGCTGCTGCTGAGCCCGTACGCGTACTCGACGTACCGAGGCGTGTAGCTATTTCCGCTCTGCGGCCTTGCGTTCGAGGACACCGAGCACGTAGCGGTCGATCTTGCCGTCGACGAGGCGCATCTCGAAGTTTTCGACGCTCACCCAGGTGTCGAGGTCGTCGTAGCCCAGCACAGCAAGCCAACGCGCCACGTCGTCGGCGACCTGCGCGAGTGGGACCAGGGCCTCGTCCGCGGGCGGCTCGAAGTAGACGTGGTGCAGATCGAGCAGCCGTTCCAGTTCTGTGACCGGCGCTGGGTCGTCGTCGACGCGCAGATCGATGTAGACGTCGTTGCCGCCGCCGTACCCGCCGCCGTCGGTCACGACGAGCAGGGCTGCCGACTGCCGGCCCCGCCGGTCGCCACCGGCCTCGTCGCCCGCGCGCAGCGCGGCGAGCAGCCGCCGGGCAAGTGGGTCCACGCTCTCGGTGGCGAGCCACGCCTTGTGCATCGCCTCGACGACCTGCGGCCCGACAAGAATGTTGCCCTGGATGGTGACGCCCTCGGCTGCCGTGCCGCCTGCCCAATCCAGGCACTCGGCACCGGTGAACGTCGCTGCCCCGCCGGCGGCGTCGACAACACCGGCCTGACGCTGCGCACGTTCGTCGTCCGCACCCACCAGTTCGTCGAGTGTCTGTTGCGCCGACCGACCGCTGTCCAGCAGGCGGAGGCCGTCCGGCACATAGGCCACATTCGCGTACGCCTGCGTCGCGATGGCCCCCACCCCGGCGCGGGCGCCCGGGACGACTGCGCCGACAGCCAGGAACTTCGACGCAACGGCCACACCCCATTGCCGCCCGCTGGACCCGTCCCCGCCACAAGCGACGATCGAGAACGTCATGAGCGCAACCTACTGCGCTTAACGCCGCTTGTAACGTCGACGCGTTTCGCCGATGTCAGTAAGGCCGCGCCCGCCAGCGCGCCACCAGGTCGGCCTGCCGGGCCGGCGGGCCGGGCAACTTGGCCCGCCCGGGCCAGCGCAGTGCCTCCAGTAGCAGCGCCAGATACCGCCGGCGTAGTGCTGTCCCGCCGTTGGGGGCCGGCAACTCGACCAGCGTGAGCATCTCGAGCAGCAGCACCACGTCGGCCTCGGTAACGTCCTCGCGCAGTTCGCCCGATCGGCGCACCCTGCGGAACAACGTCTCGGCCAGGTGACCAGCCCGCTCGGCCAGTGCGGTCAGCTCCGGGGTCGGGGTGAACGTCCCGGCCAGCCGCTGCGCCAGCGCCTGGCTACGCCCGTCGACGATCCGCTGCAGGCACTCGACGTAGGCCGTCCAGGGGTCCGCGTCGGACGCGAGCGCCGCCTCGAGATCGGCGATGTAGCGGGTGAGGCCGTCAGCGGCCAGTGCTCGCAGTAGGTCCTCCTTGCTGGGGTATCGCCGGTACAGCGCGCTGATGCCCACGCCGGCCCGCACGGCCACGGCAGAGATGGGCGCCTCGGGGTCGGCCAGGAATACGTCGCGGCCAGCGTCCAGGATGCGCTCGTGATTCCGCGCTGCCTCAGCACGGCGGCCGCTCAGCCCAACCACGGCACGACGATAGCACTGGAACGAAGCATTCCGTTCTGCTATTCTGAACGGAACGATTCATTCCGTTCCGTTCGACAGGAGACAATGACGATGTTTGCTGTGCTGGCCGAGTCTCTGGAGCTACTGAACCAGGTAGCCTCCGCCGTGCCGACGGACAAGCTCGACGATCCCACGCCCTGCGCAGACTGGACGGTGGCCCAGGTGCTGCTGCACGCCGCCGGCGACCAGCACGCCTGGGCGTCCGTCGTCGGGTCGAGCCCGCAACCGTCGTATAACCCGTTCGCGCCACCGACGCAGCTCGCGGGGACGCTCGATGAGCTGATCGACCCCGCCATCGCGGCCGCGACCGCTGCCTGGGCACGCATCGACACTGCGGCGGAGTCGGTCCCCACGCCCTTGCCGCCGGTTCCGACACTGCCGGCGGAGCTGGCCGCCGCCGCGTGCGCCCTCGATGCGGCCGTGCACGCCTGGGACATCGGCGTGGCGACTGGCCAAGGATCGCCGCTCCCGCCCGAGCTAGCCGCGCAGCTGATCCCCGCAGCACGGGTGACCGCTCCGCCGCTGCGTGGCTTCGCGTACGGCCCGGCAGTGCCGGAGCAAGCCGGTGACGACGCCACAGCCGCGCTGCTCCGTTACCTCGGCCGCGACCCCAACTGGACTGCCTGACCGAGTACCCACTCGGCATCGAGCTGCGCTACGTCGGCGCGCCAGCCCAGCGAGGCCAACAACGGCTCGAGGCGCTCGGGCTCGACGTACCGCTTGACGACCCGGTGCGTCGAGCCGTCGGACAGCGTGCGCTCCACGACGCCATCGGCCAGCCACCGCTCCTTGCCGGCGCCGGCGACATGCTCGTCGACGAAGACCACCTTTCCGCCGTCCACCAGGCAGTCGGCGACGAGCGTCCAGAAGTCTGTGAACCCCGACTCCGGCACATGCGAGAGCCAGAACCCGAAGAACACGACGTCGTAGCGACGCGGCGGCCGCCAGTCGAGAATGTCGGCTACGACGAATGTCGTGCCAGGCGCCCGGGACCGAGCGAACTCGATCATCTCCGGCGCCGCGTCCACGGCGGTGAGCGTCCGTGACCGCGCAGCCAGCAACTGCGTCCACACGCCGGTACCGCACGCCAGCTCGAGCACGTCACGGCCGGCCGGGACGGCACCGATCACCGCGCGCATGAGGGACGCCGAGGCAGGATATGCGCCCTGCTCGTACTCCGGTGCCCGGGCACGGTAGTAGGCAATCTGCTCCCCGATCAGGTTCATCAGTGAAGCCTGGCACGATGTCCCGGTGAACCTGCCCGACTCGGCGCGTCCCCGCCCTCAGCCGACGAGCGCGTCGTACGCAATTACCGTCCGGCTGTACGCCGCGCCGTCGGCGACCGCAGTTGGCCTGATCGCCACCGCGGTGGGTGCCGCGGGCGGATTGGTCACCGCCATCGACGTCAGCGAATCGCGACATGACCGGATCACCGTCGATGTGACGTGCTCGGCGGCGAACGGCGAGCACGCACAGGAGCTCGTCGAGGCCATTGAAGCGGTCGACGGCGTCGAGGTGCACCGGGTCAGCGACCGGACGTTCCTGCTGCACCTGGGCGGGAAGATCTCCGTCGAGTCACGCGTCCCCCTCAAGACACGCGACGACCTGTCCATGGCGTACACGCCGGGGGTCGGGCGGGTCTCCCTCGCAATCGCCAGGAATCCCGAGGACGTCACGCGGCTGACGATCAAGGGCAACTCCGTCGCTGTCGTTACGGACGGCTCGGCCGTGCTGGGGCTGGGCAACCTCGGCCCGGGCGCCGCCTTGCCGGTGATGGAGGGCAAGGCCGCGCTGTTCAAGCGATTCGCCGGCATCGACGCGTGGCCGATCTGCCTCGACACCCAGGACACGGACGAGATCGTGGCTACCGTCCGGCACATCGCCCCCGGTTTCGGCGGCATCAACCTCGAGGACATCTCGGCACCGCGTTGCTTCGAGGTCGAGCGTCGGCTACGCGCGGAGCTTTCCATCCCCGTCTTCCATGACGACCAGCACGGCACCGCGATCGTCGTGCTGGCGGCCCTGCGGAACGCGCTACGGTGCGTGTCGAAATCGCTCGATGACGCTCGGGTGGTGATCGCCGGCGGCGGCGCGGCCGGCACCGCGATCGTGAACCTGCTGCTCGCCGCCGGCGTCAAGCACGTGCTGGTGTGGGACCGCGAGGGCATCCTCGCACCGTCCGACCAACGGCTGAACGATGCGAAGCGCGCGCTGGCCGAGCGCACCAACCCGGCGGGGGTCACCGGCGACCTGCACGACGCGGTGCGCGACGCCGACGTGTTCATCGGGGTGAGCGCGCCGGGCGTCATGGACTCGGCGTGGATCGCCGACATGGCGCGCGATGCGGTGGTGTTCGCGCTGGCGAATCCCGATCCGGAGGTGGATGTCGACGCCGCGCAGCAGCTTGCCGCGGTGCTGGCGACCGGACGCAGCGACTACCCGAACCAGATCAACAACGCGTTGGCGTTCCCGGGCGTGTTCCGCGGACTGCTCGACGCACGCGCTCACAAGGTCACCACCGTGATGTTGTTGCGTGCCGCCGAGGCCTTGGCCGACTGCGTCAGCGACGAGCAACTGAACGCCACCTACATCGTGCCGAGTGTGTTCGACCCGCACGTCCCGGCCGCGGTGGCAGCCGCGGTCCGCGACGCAGCCCGATCCTGAGGAGTTCGAGTGGCCGAGGCAGTGCTGTTCCACCACGCGCAGGGGCTGACCCCGGGGATCGTCGCGTTTGCCGACGGGCTGCGTCGCGCGGGGCACACCGTGCACACCCCCGACCTGTTCGACGGACGCACGTTCGGCAGCATCGACGAAGGGATGGCTTACGCCCAGGAGATCGGCTTCCCCGACGGGGTGATCGACCGCGGCGACAGGGCAGTCGCGGAGTTGCCGCGCGGGCTCGTGTACGCCGGCTTCTCGCTGGGCGTGCTGCCTGCCCAGAAGCTGGCGCAGACACGCTCCGGGGCACGCGGAGCGTTGCTGTGCTGCTCGTGCGTCCCGGTATCGGCGTTCGGCTCCGCCTGGCCGGCCGGCGTCCCGGTTCAGGTCCACGGCATGGATCGCGACCCTGTCTTCGTTGACGAGGGCGACCTCGACGCCGCTCGTGAACTCGTCGCCGAGGCGGACGACGGCGAGCTGTTCCTCTACCCCGGCGACCAGCACTACTTCGCGGACAGCTCACTGCCGTCGTACGACGCGGACGCGACCGCGCTGATGACCCAGCGCATGCTTGCCTTTCTCGGCGCGCGCTAGCGCAGCAGCTCGCGGGCGGCAGCGAGGAAGCGGTCGTTCTCGCTGGGCGTGCCGATCGTGACCCGGGAGCCGAATCCGTCGAACGGACGCACGATCACCTTCCGTTCGGCACAGCCGTCCGCCCAAGCGATGGTGTCGGCGCCCATCGGCACCCATACGAAGTTGGCCTGTGTCGGTGGCACGTCGTAGCCCATAGCGACCAGCTCGGAAGCGACGCGGTCGCGTTCGATCACGATGTCCTTGACCCGTGCCATGAGCTGCGACTCGGCCTCCAGTTCGAGGCTGGCGAGTGCGGCCTGCTGCGCGAGCGCGGTCACCGCGAACGGACTCTGCGTCTGGCGCAGCGCTGTGGGCACCTCGGGGTTGCCGGAGACGCCGTAGCCGACGCGCAGTCCGGCCAGCCCATACGCCTTGCTGAACGTGCGCAGCACGATCACGTTCGGGTAGTCGTCGAGCAGGGTCAGCGCGTCGGGCACCCGGGCGTCGGTCACGAACTCGTGGTACGCCTCGTCGATCACCACGACGACATCCTCGGGCACTGCGGAAAGGAAGCGGACCAGGTCGTCGCGGTACACCGCAGTGCTGGTCGGATTGTTCGGGTTGCAGACGAAGACCAGGCGGGTGCGATCGCTCAGGCGTGCGGCCATCGCTTCGAGGTCGTGGACGTGATCGCGCAACGGCACCGCGACCGGATCGGCTCCCGAGATAGCGGTGACGATCGGGTATGCCTCGAAGGCCCGCCACGCGTAGAGCACCTCGTCGCCCGGCTGCGCAACCGCGGCACCGAGCTGGTAGCACAGCGACACCGACCCGCAGCCGACCACCACGCGCGCCGGGTCGACGCCGTGACGGGCGGCGAGCGCCGCGGCCAGCTCGCCGGACCAGTTGTCCGGATATCGGTTCGCCGTCTCGGCTGCCAGTCCGATGCGCTTGAGAACGTAGGGGAGTGGCGGCAGCGGCGTCTCGTTGCTCGCCAGCTTGATGGCGCCCTGAACCGTACGCCCCGGTACGTATCCGGGCAGGGTGGCCATCGCCTCACGCAGCCGTACCGTCATGTCGCCACCCTAGAGGTTGCCGCGGCGCTCTTGCTCGCGCTCGATCGCCTCGAACAGTGCCTTGAAGTTGCCCTTGCCGAAGCCGAGCGACCCGTGTCGCTCGATCAGCTCGAAGAACACGGTGGGACGGTCGGCTATAGGTTTGGTGAAGATCTGCAACAGGTAGCCGTCCTCGTCCCGGTCGACGAGAATGCGCCGCGCCTTGAGCTCCTCGATCGGTACCCGGACGGCGCCGATGCGGGCGCGCAGTTCGGGGTCGTCGTAGTACGAGTCCGGGGTTTCCAGGAACTCCACGCCGCGGGCGCGCATCTCGTCGGCGGTGCGCAGGATGTCGTTCGTGGCGAGCGCAATGTGCTGGCAGCCGGGGCCGCTGTAGAACTCGAGGTACTCGTCGATCTGCGACTTGCGCTTGCCGACCGCCGGCTCGTTGAGCGGGAACTTCACCCGGTGGTTTCCGTTCGCGACCACCTTGGACATCAGCGCCGAATAGTCCGTGGCGATGTCGTCGCCCACGAACTCGGCCATGTTCACGAAGCCCATGACCCGGTTGTAGAAGCTCACCCAGTCGTCCATGCGGCCGAGTTCGACGTTGCCCACGCAGTGGTCGACGGCCTGGAACAACCGGGGGCCCGGGTCGGGTGCGGTGGCGGCGACGTAGCCCGGCAGGTAGACACCGCGATACCGCGAGCGGTCGACGAGGGTGTGCCGGGTGTCGCCGTAGGTGGCGAGCGCCGCGACACGGACCGTGCCGTGTTCGTCGCTCATGTCATGCGGCTCATCCAGAATCGTGGCACCCTCGGCTCGCGCGCGGGCGATGCACTTGTCGACGTCGGGCACTTCGAGGGCGATGTCGACGACACCGTCACCGTGCGTGCGGTGGTGGTCGAGGTACGGCGAAGACAGCGAGACGCCTCCGACGACCACGAACCGGGCAGAGCCTGCGCGCAGCACGAACGCCTTGTGGTCACGGTTGCCTGTTTCCGGGCCGCTGTATCCGACGAGTCGCATGCCGAACGCGGTCCGGTAGAAGTGGGCACTCTGCGTGGCGTTGCCGCTCACGAACACGACAGCGTCCAGCGCGGTCACCGGGAACGGGTCGGCGGACGCGTCGTAGTCGACCAGGCCGACCAATTGCTTGAGCCGCTCAGCGGTGAGGTCGGCTGCACGCTCCTCGGGTGTCAGTTCGACGGACGTCATGAGCTCACCCTGCGACGGGGATCCAGCCCACGCAAGTATGCAGATCTGAACGCTGCACAGTGCACAGCATGTCCACCGATATGCCACTCCTGCCGAGCAATCTGTCTAGTGCGCGGGCCGAGGCTGTAAAGGTCGCTTGACATATCGCCACAATGTCAAGCATGCTTTACATCGTGCGCAATGATGTCCGGCAGCTGAGGCAAGACGCCGGCCTCTCGCAGGCCACGCTGGGCCACGCGCTCGGCGTCTCCCGGCAGACCGTGATCGCGATCGAAAACGGCCGTTATGACCCGTCCCTGCGGCTGGCGATCCTGATTGCCCGGCACTTCGGCACGAAGGTGGAGGAGATCTTCCATGTCGACGACGCATGACACCGAGCGGCCCAGGGGCCGCTGGCTGGTCTTCGGCACCTGCGTGGCAGCGGGCCTGGCCTACCTCGGCATCGGGGTCGCTCGCGGCCAGACCGGCCTGGCGATCGGCGGGCCGCTGGTGATGCTCGGCTACGGCGTGCTGCCGCTCCTATTCGCGCGACGCAACGAGATCGTCGGCCTGCTAGCCGGCAACGGCTCGGACGAGCGACGGGCACAAATCCAGTTGCGTGCAAGCGCTGCCACCGCGCACGTCCTGATCCTGGCGCTGGTCGGCGGCGCGCTGTGGACGCTTGCCACCGGATCGCGCTACACGGGAGTGTTCACCGGGCTGTGCGCGGTGAGCGGGCTCTGCTACCTGGCAGCGACCGCGTGGTTCGCGCGCCGAGGCTGACTCCCGTCACCTGGAGAAGACGACATCGGCCAGCCGGTCGACTTGCTCGAGCGACGCGACCGTCGGGTCGAGGTATACCTCGGTGAAGCCGGCCTCCTCGAATGCGCGGAGCGTGTCGCGGATCGCTGCCTCCGACCGCAGCGCGCCTTCTGCGATCATGTCCGCGTAGCCGCCGAGGAAGCCGTAGTAGTGGTGTAGATATCGGCGCGAGGCGTCGTCCGCGCCCAGCGAGAAGTAGTTAAGGGCGGCGATCCGCGGCTCGCCGGCACGTCCCGCCTCGTGCCAGGCGTCCCGGAGACGCGCGGCGAATGGTGCGGCTTGCCCGGGCGGCGCGCCGCCGCTGGTCCAGCCGGCACCCCACTCGAGCGTGCGCCGGATCGCATAGTTGCCGGAGCCGCCGATCAGGATCGGCACCCGCTGGTCGTGCACAGGCGTCGGCCCGACCGCCATGTCGCTGCCGGCGACGGGCTCGCCGCGCCAGGCACGGTGCAGCGTGGCGAGTGTGTCGTCGAACGCGCGCCCGCGCTTGTGGAAGTCGCGGTCGGCCGCAGCGAAGTCGTCAGGACGGCCGCCGGCCGCCAGGCCGAGAGTGAGCCGCCCGTTCGATACCTGGTCCACGCTGGCGGCGGCCTTCGCCAGCATCGCCGGAGGGTGCAGCGGTGCGATCAGGATGTTGGTGACCAGCCCGATCCGGGCCGTCGCCCCGGCGGCCGCGGCCAGCGCGATCAGCGAGTCGTAGTTCGGGTAGACGATCCGGTCGATGGTGGCGAGGCCCGTGAACCCACGTTGCTCAGCCCGCCGCGCCCACTCGAGGAGCAGAGTGCCGGGGGTGTCGGGGAGGGTGTTGGGCAGGCCGATGCCAATGTCCATGAAGACGACACTAGTGAGCTATGGACGCCGCAGACATGCGCCGGCGGCTCGTGTCCGCACGAGTGGGCCATCTGGGAACTGCCGGGCCCCGGCCGCACGTGGTTCCGGTCTGCTACGTGCTCGTCGCCGATACCGCCTTCACCGCGGTCGATCACAAGCCCAAACGCAGCGCCCGGCTGCGACGCATCGCCAACGTCGAGGCGACCGGGTGGGCGTGCCTGCTCGTCGACGAGTACCACGACGACTGGACGCGGTTGTGGTGGGTGCGCATCGACGGCCCGGCGCGGATGGTGGACGACGCCGGCGAAGCCGCCCGGGCAATCGACGCACTGGCCGCCAAGTACCCGCAGTACGCGCAGCGCCGCCCGTCCGGACCTGTCCTCGCGCTCGAGGCCGAGCGGTGGAGCGGCTGGCAGGCGAGCGGCTGACTCCGACGTGTCTACCCGGATGCGCGCCGCCGCGGCCCTACCCTTAGCGCGAAATGACGACGTATGCCGCAGTGTTCGCCCTGGTGCTGGGCTACGTGGGGCTGGTTGCCGCATATCTCGCACTGCGCACGCTCGCCCGGCTACGGCGGGCGACAGTCGTGCTGTCGCGTGGGGCTCCGGGCCGCGAGACGATGCTGGAGGCCACCGAACGCCACATCGAGCTGACCACCGCGGTCGCCGCGCAGCTCGGCGCGCTGCGCAACTACGTCGACGCGACGCGCGCCGAGATGTCCGCAGCGGTGCGGGCCCGCAACACCGAGACGGCCCGCTCGCTGCGTAATGTCGCGCTGATCCGCTACGACGCTTTCGACGAGGTGACGGGCCGGCTGTCGTTCTCCCTGGCACTGCTCGACGACGACGGCGACGGTGTCGCGATAACTGCTATCGCCGGGCGCACGGATAGCCGGCTCTACGCCAAGGGCATCAGCCGCGGTTCGGGTGAGCAGCCACTCTCGCCCGAGGAGGAGCAGGCCGTCGCTGCAGCACTCGGCCGGCGGATGCTGGCGGTCAAGTGATCACGCAGCGCGGATACGCTCGGCGTTTGTGAGCGAGTCGAAGCCCCGGCTGGCCTTCTTGGGCCCGGCCGGCACCTTCGCGCACGCGGCGCTGCGCACCCTGCCGGTCGCCTCGGACGCCGCCCTGCTGCCGCAACCCAACGTCACGCTCGCCGTCGACGCGGTACGCGCGGGCACCGCGGACGGCGCGCTGGTGCCACTGGAGAACTCCGTCGAGGGCGCCGTCGCCGCAACCCTGGACGAGCTCGCCGGCAACGGCGCGCCGCTCATCATCGCCGAGGAGACCTACCTCCCGGTGCTGTTCGACCTGCTGGCGCGCCCGGGCATAACGATCGACGGCGTCCGCACCGTGGCCACGCACCCGCACGCCGAGGCGCAGACGCGGCGCTGGTTGCTGGCCACGCTGCCGGAGGCGAACGTCGTCTTCGTCGGCTCGACCGCGGGCGGGGCGCAGGCGGTGGCGCACGGCGAGTACGACGCCGCGGTCGCGCCGCGGTTCGCCGGGGAGCTGTACGGGCTGGCCAGCCTCGCCACAGACATCGCGGACAACCGCGGCGCGGTTACCCGGTTCGTGCTGCTCACCCGCCCGGCACCGCCGCCCAAGCCGACTGGCAACGACCGCACCACGCTTGTGGCGTATCTGCGCGAGAACCACGCCGGTGCATTGCTCGAAATTCTCACCGAGTTCGCTGCCCGGGCGGTGAACCTCACTCGCATCGAGTCGCGCCCCACCAAGAATCGCATCGGGCAGTACTGCTTCTCGATCGACTGCGAGGGGCATATCGACGATGAACGGGTCGGCGACGCAATCGCAGCCCTGCATCGCATCTGTGCGGACGTGCGCTTCCTCGGCTCGTACGAACGCCGCGACGGGGTGCAGACGCCGGTGCCGCCGGGTCGCGCCGATCCGGACTTCAGCGACGCCCGCGCCTGGCTCGCCCGGGTCCGGGCGAGCGGGACGAGCTGACCGTCAGAGATACAGGCCGGTATTCGGCTCGACGCGTTGTGCCGCAAGCGCGTGGATGTCGCGTTCTCGCAGCAGGAGGTAGTCCTCGCCCGCGATCTCCACCTCGTTCCGATCGTCGGGGCTGAACAGCACGCGGTCGCCGGCCTCGACCGAGCGGACGTGATTGCCGACCGCCAGCACCTCGGCCCAGATCAGCCGAGTGGCTACCTGTGCGGTCGCTGGGATGACGATGCCACCGGACGAGCGCCGCTCGCCCTCCTCGCGGGGCACTCGCACGAGGATGCGGTCGTGCAGCATCTTGATCGGCAGCCGGTCGGTCACGTGTCGAGCGTAATGACCTATCCCCAGCGCCCAGTTCATGCAGCCGTTGCTCGTCGATGCCGAAATGGTGGCCGATCTCGTGGACGACTGTGATCGCGACCTCGTGAGCCACCTCGTCCTCGTCCGCGCACATTGCCGTGATCGGCAGCCGGTACACGGTGATCGTGTCGGGCAGGGCGAACGTGTAGTCGGACAGCCGGTCCGTCAGCGCGGTGCCGTGGTAGACGCCGAGCAACGACGGTTCGTCCGGGTCTTCGTCGGCGGCCTGGATCACGACATTGTCGAGCAGCCGCAGCAGTTCCGGGGGGATCGAGTCGAGTGCCTCGCCGACAAGCTCCTCGAACCGGCTGGGTGAGACGTCGAGCACGGCCACATTGTTGCCGGTCAGTAGCCTTGGCCTGTGAGCAGGAGTGGGCGGTGATCGACCTTCGAGTGGTGCGCGAGGACCCGGATCGGGTGCGCGCCTCGCAGCGCATTCGCGGCGCGGACGAATTGCTGGTCGACAGACTGCTCGCCGCCGACGACAGCCGCCGCGCTGCGGTAAGCAGAGCGGACGAGCTACGCGCTGAGCAGAAGGCACTCGGCCGCGAGATCGGCAGGGCGTCGCCCGACGAGCGTCATACCTTGCTCGCGAAAGCGAAGCACCTCGCCGACGAGGTCAAGTCCGCAGAAGCAGACGAGCACGCCGCCGACGGGGCGCTTCGTGAGGCACACCTCGCCGTTCCCAACGTCGTCGAGGACGGCGTCCCGCCGGGCGGCGAGGACGACTTCGTCACGCTCGAGACGGTCGGCACACCGCCGGCCGTCGAGCATCCACGCGACCACGTCGAGATCGGTAATGCGCTCCAGGCGATCGACACCGACCGAGGCGCAAAGGTCAGCGGTGCGCGCTTCTACTTCCTCACCGGGGTGGGCGCTCAGCTCGAGCTGGCCCTGGTCAATCTGGCGATGGAGCAGGCGCAGGCGTCCGGGTTCGTGCCGATGATCGCGCCGGCGTTGGTGAAGCCGGAGGCGATGGAGGGCACGGGCTTCCTGGGCGCGCACGCACCTGAGGTGTACCACCTGGAACAGGACGACCTGTACCTCGTCGGGACGTCCGAGGTGGCGCTGGCGGGCTACCACGCGAATGAGATCCTGGCCGACCTGCCCCGTCGCTACGCGGGGTTCTCGTCCTGCTTCCGGCGCGAGGCCGGCTCGTACGGCAAAGACACCCGGGGCATCATCCGGGTCCACTGGTTCGACAAGGTGGAAATGTTCTCCTACGTCCGGGCCGACGAGTCGCAGGACGAGCACCGCCGCCTGCTCGCGTGGGAGCGCGAGTTCATGGACAAGCTCGAGCTCGCCTACCGGGTGATCGACACCGCCGGTGGCGAGCTCGGCGTGAGCGCCGCCCGCAAGTACGACATCGAGGCCTGGTTCCCGTCGCAGGGCAGGTACCGGGAGCTGACGTCAACATCGAACTGCACCACATTCCAGGCACGCCGCCTGAACATACGCCGGCGTACGGAGTCTGGTACCGAGCCGGTTGCCACGCTGAACGGCACGTTGTGCGCCGTTGCGCGCACGATCGCCTGCCTGCTCGATCATCACCAGCAGCCTGACGGCACCGTGTACGTGCCGAGCGCCCTGCGCCCCTGGTTGGGCGGCCGCGAGGTCCTGGCTCCCGCATGAGCGTGCGGCTGTTCGCCAGCGACCTGGACGGCACGCTGGTGCGCAGCGACGGATCGATCTCCGCGGCGTCGCGCGCTGCGCTCGAGCGGGCCGCCGGCGCCGGCCTGCTCGTCGTGTTCGTGACGGGACGTCCGCCGCGGTGGCTTTCCGAGATCGGCGACGAGACCGGTCATACCGGCATGGCCGTCGCCGCGAACGGCGCGGTGCTCTATGACCTGCGCACCGACACTGTGCTTCGCGAGCGACTGCTGACGCCGCAACTGCTCGCCACGCTCACGGCCGACCTGCGTGCGGCGTTCCCGGCCGTGCGCTTCGCGGTCGAGTACGGGACGGCGTTCGGCTACGAGCCGGGATACCGTCACGACTGGGAGATCAACCCGAGCCGCGACCGTCGCGGCAACCCGCTCCCGGAGCCGCGCGTTGGCCCCCTCGATCGGATCATCGCCGCACCGGCCGTGAAGCTGCTCGCCAAGGACCTCGATGCCGACGCGGATTGCTTCCTGGCCGCCGCTGCGGCTGTGATCGGCGACAAGGCCACGGTCACCACGTCGTCGCGGCACGGCTTGCTCGAGATCGCCGCGCCGGGGGTCACGAAGGCCAGCGGCCTGGCCGAGGTGGCAGCCGCACACCACATCGACCCGGCGGAGGTCGTCGCGGTCGGCGACATGCCGAACGATGTCGCGATGCTGTCGTGGGCCGGGCAGGCGTATGCGGTGGCCAACGCCCACCCGTCGGTATTGGCCGTCGCCGACGAGGTGCTCCCGTCCAATGACGACGACGGCGTCGCCGTACTGATCGACCGCCTCCTGCGCTAGCCTATGTCGAACTTGACATAGGAGGGCCGGATGCGCGGTGCCGCGGTGTTGCTCCTCCTGTTGCTCGCCGCGGGCTGCTCGTCGAGCGGGCATCCGGCGGCAACGCCGTCACCGAGCCCCTCTCCGAGCACCTCGACGGTGGCCAACGCCAAGCTGAACGAGCGCTGCCCGATCCAGACCGACGGCATCAGCGCGATACCGTTCATGTTCCGCGCCGGCGACGGTACGAAGCTGCTCGGCCTGGAACTCGGCACCGGGACGCGCGGCGTGGTCCTGGTGCACGAGCTCGGCGGCGGCGGATTGTGCGGCTGGCTGCCCTACGGCAGCTACCTTGCCGCCCACGGCATGCACCTGCTGCTCTACGACACGCGCTGCACCGGCGCGTCCAGCTGCCCGGACGGCGACCGGTCGGGCGACATCGTCTCGGACGTAGCCGGCGCTGCGGCCGAGCTGACCCGGCGGGGGGCGCGCAGCGTCGCCGTGACGGGCGCCTCGTACGGGGGAGCGATCGCACTCGCGTCGGCAGTGAGGGTGCGCGGCATGACGGCGTGCGTCGTGCTGTCCGGGGACCTGTGGTCGCAGGACCTTGGCGGCATCACCGGTGAGCAGGCGGCCCGTCGCCTCGCGGTGCCGCTGTTCTATGCCGTAGCGACCCAGGACGGCGACCGGCTGGCGACGGCGCGGCGGATCGTTGCCCTGGTCAGGCCGTCGCTCGTGACGTTGCAGGTGCTCAACGGCCCCGCCCACGGCTGGGACCTGCTCCAGGATCAGGCGTCCGGACGCTTCACCCCGCTCGCCGCCCAGGTCCTGGAGTACCTGAGCACGCACCTGCCCTGACCTCCGTCATGATCTTGGACTTGTGGCGGGGTATCAACCAGAAGTCCAAGATCACGCCGCTGGGAACCGGCCGGATAGGGATCGTCAGAGATACTGGCCGGGGCCCGTCCTGCCCTCGTCGTTCGGGCGCTGCATCCCCGGTGCCGGGATGATCTGACCTCCTGGCCCGATGATCACCGGGCCTCCGGGCGCAGGATGCGCGCCGGGGAGGGCGCGGCGGCGCATCTCCTCCAGTTGGGCGCGCGCCGCCATCTGCTGCGCGACCAGCGCTGTCTGGATGCCGTGGAACAGGCCCTCCAGCCAGCCCACCAGCTGTGCCTGCGCGATGCGCAGCTCCGCCTCGGACGGAGTGTCGCTTTCGAACGGAAGACTGAAGCGCTCCAGCTCGTCGCGCAGCTCCGCCGACAGCCCCTCCTCGAGTTCGTGGATCGACAAGTCATGAATCTCGCGCAGTCGCTGTCGGCCGGCCTCGTCCAGCGGCGCGGCGCGCACTTCCTCGAGCAGCTGCTTGATCATCGTGCCGATGCGCATCACCTTCGCGGGCTGCTCGACCATGGACGTAATCTCGTCACCGTCGTCACCAGCATCGGTACGATCGCGAGCTGCGACAACCGCGTCGGGCTCGGCAGGGTGCTGGGGCTCGCCAGGGTGCTGGATGTCATCGGTCATGCATCCAGTCTTGCGCAGCCCGGGCGGCAGGCACGATCTGGCCCGGCAGCTGCGAGGGTGGCGACGATGAACGGTCCCCGGATGGGCGCGCCGGCGTGACGTTCGATGTCGCGCGTGTTCGCGGGCTGTACCCGACCCTGGGAGCTCGCATCGCATACCTGGACGGCAATTTCAGCGCGCTCCAGCCGGAGACGGTGATCCGGGCGATCATCACTACGTTGCGGTCTGCCCCGGCGCAGCCGGGCTCGCAGTCGGCTCGCTCACAGCGCGCGGCGATCTCGGTCCACAACGCGCGTCGTGCCATCGGCGACTTGGTCGGCGCCGGTCCGGACTGCGTCGTGCTGGGTGCGAATGTCACCGTGCTGATCGAGCAGTTCGCGGCATTCATCGGGCGGGAGTGGCGCCTCGGTGACGAGATCGTGCTCAGCCGCCTCGACCAGGACGGCGTGTTGCTGCCGTGGCTCAGCGCCGCCAAGACGACAGGCGCCGTCGTCCGCTGGGCAGAGGTCGACGTCGAGACGGGCGAGCTGCCCGAGTGGCAGTACGAGCGACTCATCACCCGCCGGACCAGGCTGGTGACCGTGCCGGTGGCCAACCTGGCTACGGGCGCCGTCGCCAACGTGCGCCGCATCGCAGACCTCGCGCACGGCGTGGGCGCGCTCGTGGCGGTGGACGCGGGTGCCGCGCTGCCTCATATGCCGCTCGACATCATGACCCTGGGCGCCGACCTGCTCGCGGTCGCCGTCGAGGGATTCGGCGGGCCGACCCTCGGTGCCATGGTCGCCCGCGAGGGACTGCTCTACGAATTGGACGAGCATTCCCGAGAACCGGTCCCGGAGCGCTACGAGGTGGGGGCGTTGCCCGTCGAACTGCTCGACGGCGTCGTGGCCGCCGTCGATCACCTGGCGGGCCTGGACGAATGGGCTAGCGGGTCGCGTCGGCAGCGGCTGGTCGCATCACTTCGCGCCGCCGGCGACTACGAGCGCCAGCTGTTCGCCGTGCTCGACCGGCGGCTGCGTGCCACGCAGGGCGTGACCGTGCTCGGCTCGCCGTCGCAGCGGGTGCCGCTGGTGTCGTTCGCGGTCGACGGCCGCAAGGCGGCGGAGGTCGGCGACTATCTCAAGTCGCGCGGCATATCGGTGTGGACGGGTGCCACCGGCATGAGCCACTTCATGAGCACGCTCGGCGCGGACGAACTTGGCGGCACGGTGCATGCTGGATTGATGCCGCACACCACCTGGGCGGAAACGGAGCAGCTCGCGGTGGCGCTCCGCGAGTTCGCATGAGCGACGCTCGCGGAGGCCCGAACCTGAGCGCGGACGAGGGCGACATCACTTTCGTCGAGACGACGCCCGCCGACGATCTCATCAACGGACGGTCGCCGCGCTCGCCGACGCACTGGACGGTGCGCCCTTGGTGGCTCGCCGCGCTAGTGCTCGCCGTGCTGGCTGCCGGAATCTGCGTCGGTTACGTCTTCGGCCGGCACGCCTCGAAGGCCGCTTCGGGAGCGCCGACGCCGACTCCGGCGGGCTCTGTGCTTGCCGAGTTGCCGCAACTGCAGAACACGGGCAGCGTCTGCTCGGTGCAGCCGCCGCGCACCCGCCGGTTGACGCTGGGTCTTCAGGTCCTGAACAGCGGCGGAGCGCCGCTACAGATCATCGATGTGCAGGGTGTCTTCCCGATCGGGGGCCTGCGTATGGCAGC
This sequence comes from Jatrophihabitantaceae bacterium, assembly GCA_036506155.1. GTDB lineage: Bacteria > Actinomycetota > Actinomycetes > Mycobacteriales > Jatrophihabitantaceae > DASXRA01. The sequence goes on along the minus strand of DASXSF010000121.1, from coordinate 78,555 downwards.
CGCCGCGATCGGGCACTGCAACGATCCCGGCGTTCCGGTCGGAGGCAACTGGGTAGCTGCGGGCGGCACCGCGTGGCTGCGGGTTACGGTCGACGTGCTGATGGGTTGCCCGGCACCGGCGCCTGTCCAGTTCCGAGTCGAGTACACCGGCGGTGGCGCCCCCACCAGTGTGACGCTGGCCGCCTTCCCCGACCTCGGCAGCGTGACGTACTCGGGGTGTTAGCGATGAGCGCTCGCGCGGAGAGTGCACCGGCCGCGACACGGATCGGCGCATCAGGCGGTTAGGAGCACTTTGCCGATGTGCTCACCGGCTTCGAGGATGCGGTGCGCCTCGGCAGCGTCGGCGAGGGGCAGCACCCGGTCGATGACGGGGCGCACGTCGCCCGATTCGATCATCGGCCACACGAACGCAACGGTGGCTGCGACGATCTGTGCCTTCTGCGCAGGTGGCCGAGCCCGCAGCGTGGCTGCAGCCACGCTGGCCCGCTTGGCCATCAGCATGCCGAGGTCCAGCTCCGCCTTGCGCCCGCCCTGGAGGCCGAGCGAGATGAGCCGGCCACCGACTGCCAGTGCGGTGAGGTTGCGTGCGAGGTATGCCGCACCGATGTTGTCCAAGATGACGTCAACCTGGCCGGCCAGGATCACAGAGAAGTCCTGTTCCCGGTAGTTGATCGTGACGTCTGCGCCGAGCTCGCGGCATGCGTCGAGTTTGCGGGCGCTTCCCGCTGTCGCGATCACGCGGGCGCCGTGCCGGTGAGCAAGCTGGATGGCCATGCTGCCGACCCCGCTCGCTCCGCCGTGCACCAGCAACGTCTCACCGGGCCGCAGCCGCCCGATGTCGAACACCATCGACCACACGGTGCACGTCACCTCGGGCAGCGCGGCAGCGTCCACTGTGGACAGTCCGTGCGGAACGGGCAGTAGCTGCCCGACCGGCACGGCGACACGCTCTGCATAGCCTCCGCCGCCGAGCAGCGCGCAGACCTCGTCACCGATCCGCCAGCCGGTCACGCCGTCGCCGAGTTCGGCGATCGTGCCGGAGCACTCGAGCCCCAGGTAGGGCGACGTGCCGGGTGGCGGGTCGTAGTGCCCTTGCCGGTGGAGCAGGTCGGCTCGATTGATCGCGGTCGCCGCCACATCGATCACGACTTCGCCCTCGGAAGGCACCGGGTCTGGGACGTCGTGCAGCTGCAGCACGTCCGGGCCACCCGGCTCGGTGACCACGACAGCGCGCATGGGCATCATCTTGCCCGGCTGCCGCGACGCTACCTGCGCCAGCGACCTGATTGCCGGCCAGCCTACAGTCGTCCTCATGACGAGGTTCGACTAGTGCAGCGCATCCTTGTCGGCCGCGGGCCGCTCACCGAGGCCGAGGTAGTGGCCGTCGCCCGCGCCGGCGCGGGTGTCTCGCTCGCGTCCGATGCCGTCGAGGCGATCACCGAATCGCGCAAGATCGTCGAGTCGCTTGCACACGATGTCGAGCCGCACTACGGCATCTCGACCGGGTTCGGCGCCCTGGCGACCACCACGATACCGCAGGATCGGCGCGCTGACCTGCAACGCTCCCTCATCCGCTCGCACGCGGCCGGCTCGGGGCCCGAGGTCGAGCGCGAGGTCGTCCGCGCAATGATGCTGCTGCGCCTCTCGACGCTGGCCACCGGCAGGACCGGCGTGCGCCCCGAGACCGCAGCTGCATTGTGCTTCTTGCTGGACGAGGGCATCACGCCGGTGGTGCCCGAGTTCGGGTCGCTCGGCTGTTCCGGTGACCTCGCCCCCCTGGCTCACGTCGCGCTGGCGCTGATGGGCGAGGGCCCGGTCCGTGATGCTTCCGGGCTGTTGCGGCCGGCTGCTGACGTCGTGCGACCGATCGAGCTGATCGAGAAGGAGGGGCTGGCGCTCATCAACGGCACCGACGGCATGCTCGGCCAGTTGTTGCTCGCTTGCACGGACCTCGACCAGTTGCTGCGTACCGTCGACGTCAGCGCCGCCATGAGCGTCGAGGCGATGCTCGGCACCGACCGGGTCTTCGCAGCAGACATCGCCGCTCTGCGGCCCCAGCCCGGACTGGTGGTGGCGGCGGCGAACATGAGGGCGCTGCTGGCCGGTTCGCCGATCATCGCCTCGCACGCCGGCCCGGACTGCACGTACGTGCAGGACGCCTACTCGCTGCGCTGCGCCCCGCAGGTGGCCGGCGCCGCCCGCGACACCCTCACGCACGCCCGGATGGTGGCCGGCCACGAGCTGGCGGCGGCGATCGACAACCCGGTCGTCACGCTCGACGGGCGGGTCGAGTCCAACGGCAACTTCCACGGGGCACCGCTCGGGTATGTGCTGGACTTCCTTGCAATCGCGGTGGCCGACCTGGCGTCGATGAGCGAGCGCCGCACCGACCGGATGCTCGACGTTGCCCGCTCCCGTGGGTTGCCGCCGTTCCTGGCGGACGAGCCCGGCGTGGACTCCGGGCACATGATCGCGCAGTACACGCAGGCGGCGCTGGTCTCCGACCTGAAACGACTCGCCGTGCCCGCCTCGGTCGACTCCATCCCGTCGAGCGCCATGCAGGAAGATCACGTATCGATGGGCTGGTCGGCTGCCCGCAAGTTGCGTCGCGCCCTGGAAGGGCTGACCCGGGTGCTCGCGATCGAACTGCTCACCGCGGCCCGCGCCCTCGACCTGCGTGCGCCGCTGGCACCGGGCCCGGCGACCGGCGCAGTGCGCGACGCACTGCGGTCCAGTGTGGAGGGTCCCGCGCCGGATCGATTCCTCGCGCCCGAGATCGACGCCGCAGTGACCTTCGTATCGTCCGGCGCTGCCGTCGCAGCGGCCGACGACGCCCTCGCCGAGCCACTGCGCTAGAGCCACGACCAGCCGCGATCCACGCCACATTCGGCGGCAATGGGCCACACCGCGTGGTCAGCACTACGCCGAAGCTGTGGGACCAGATGGTACGACGATGGCGCTCCAGTACGGCCGCAGTCTGGTGGAATACAAGAGGTTCACCGACGCACTGGCCACGCTCACCACGGCAGTGCAGGCGTACACCTCATTGGTCGGCGAGGTCGAGCCGTACCACCGACCGGGCGTAGCGTCGCTGCAACGGCACCGGCCCGGGAGAGGATGGCTCAATGACTCGGACGATCCGCGCACCCCGGGGCGCCACGCTGACCGCCCGCGGCTGGCCGACCGAAGCGGCGCTGCGCATGATCCAGAACAACCTCGACCCCGAGGTGGCCGAACACCCCGACCAGCTCGTCGTATACGGCGGCACCGGTAAGGCGGCTCGCGACTGGGCGTCGTTCGATTCGATCGTCCGCACGCTGACCGACCTGGGCCTGGACGAGACGCTGCTCGTCCAGTCCGGCAAGCCGGTGGGCGTACTGCGCACCCATGAGTGGGCGCCGCGGGTGCTGATCGCCAATTCCAACCTGGTCGGCGACTGGGCCAATTGGGAGGAGTTCCGTCGCCTGGACGCTCTCGGGCTGATCATGTACGGGCAGATGACCGCCGGCTCGTGGATCTATATCGGCACGCAGGGCATCCTGCAGGGCACTTACGAAACGTTCGCCGCTGTGGCGGCTAAGCGCTTCGAAGGCTCGCTCGCCGGGACGATCACGCTCACCGCCGGGCTGGGCGGCATGGGCGGGGCGCAGCCGCTTGCGGTGACGATGAACGGCGGCGTGGCGATCTGTGTCGAGTGCGACCCGTCGCGTATCGCACGCCGGCGCGAGCACGGTTACCTCGACGTGTCGGTCGATTCGATGGACGAAGCGCTGCACCTCGCCATCGAGGCCCGCGACCAGCGCACCCCACTGTCGATCGGGTTGCTCGGCAATGCGGCCTCGCTCGTGCCCCGATTCCTCGCCAACGATGCGCCGATCGATATCGTCACCGACCAGACGTCGGCGCACGATCCGCTGCGCTACCTGCCGATCGGCGTGGAGTTCGAGGACTGGGCGGACTATGCGGCGCGCAAGCCCGAGGAATTCACCGGCCGCGCGCGGGCGAGCATGGCCCGGCACGTCGAGGCGATGGTGGGCTTCCAGGATCGCGGCGCCGAGGTGTTCGACTACGGCAACTCCATCCGCAGCGAGGCACAGCTGGCCGGGTACTCGCGGGCCTTCGCGTTTCCGGGATTCGTGCCGGCATACATCCGGCCGCTGTTCTGCGAGGGTCGCGGGCCGTTCCGATGGGTGGCGCTGTCCGGCGACCCCCGCGACATCGCCCGCACCGACCAGGCCATCCTCGATCTCTTCCCGGACAACGAGTCGCTGGCCCGCTGGATCCGGCTCGCCGGGGAGCGTGTGCACTACCAGGGCCTGCCGGCGCGGATCTGCTGGCTGGGCTACGGCGAGCGTGACCGCGCCGGCCTGGAGTTCAACAGGCTGGTCGGGTCCGGCGAGATCAGCGCTCCCATCGTGATCGGTCGTGACCACCTGGACAGCGGCTCGGTGGCGTCGCCGTACCGCGAGACCGAGGCGATGCTCGACGGGTCGGACGCGATCGCCGACTGGCCGTTGCTCAACGCGCTCGTGAACACCGCTAGCGGCGCGACGTGGGTGTCGATCCACCACGGTGGCGGCGTCGGGATGGGACGCTCCATCCACGCCGGCCAGGTCACCGTCGCCGACGGCACGCCGCTCGCCGCCGCCAAGCTGGAACGGGTCCTGACCAACGACCCGGCTACCGGCGTGATGCGCCACGTCGACGCCGGGTACGAGCGCGCTGCCGACATGGCCGCCGCTCGGGGCATTCGCATCCCGATGCGCGAGGGCTAGCTTCGCTAGAGCAGGGCGCGGACGGCCGGCAATAGCGGCCGATCAGCCGGAAGCCACGCAACCGTGTCGAGCTCGTCCGCGGCGAGCCACCGCAGTTCGTCGTGATCCTGCAACTGCCGTGGCTCGCCCCCCACCAGCGACGCCCGATACACGCGCAGCATCACGCCGCCGGGCGCGCCGACGCCGAGCAGCTGGCCGACCCGGATGTCGACGCCCAGCTCCTCCTGGCACTCGCGCACGAGCGCGGCCACGTCGAACTCGCCGGGCTCGACCTTGCCCCCTGGGAATTCCCAGCCACCCGCGACGGCGGCAGGCGCCGATCGGCGGGCGGCAAGCACCCGTCCCGCCCGGACGATCGCCGCCCCCACTACGACCAGCACCCTGCCCAGACTGTCAGAGTCGAGCGCTAGGTTCGACAGCCATGGACTGCAAGCTGGAACTGGTGATCGTGCCCGTCTCCGATGTGGACCGGGCGAAAGCGTTCTACACCGAGCAGGTCGGCTTCAACGCCGACCACGACGTTCGGGTCAGCGAGAAGCTCCGATTCGTGCAGTTGACGCCTCGCGGATCAGCCTGCTCCATCGCAATCGGCGAGGGCATCTCCCAAATGACGCCCGGGTCGATGCAGGCGCTACAGGTTGTGGTTGCGGACATCGTGGCCGCCCACGCCGACCTCGAAGAGCACGGCGTCACGGTCAGTGAGATTCAGGACCTCGACTGGGGCCGCTTCGTGTACTTCAGGGATCCTGACGGGAACGGCTGGTCGGTGCAGGAGATCATCAGGCGAAGTCAGGGCGCACCTGCGTGAGTCGGAAGCTGTTGCCCGACGGGTCGCGGAACCCCGAGTCGATGCCGTAGGGCCGCTCCTCCGGCTCCTCGGTGAACTCGACGCCCCGAGCGCGCAGCTCCTCGTAGGAGGCCTTGGCGTCGTCGGTGGTGAGAAAGACCGTGCCTGCGAAGCCCTTGGCCATCAGCTCGCGCACCTGCGCCGCGGTGGCCTCGTCCATGACCGGCGGCCCGGGGATCGCCATCAGGGTGATCGCGACGTCATCCTGAGCGGGCGGGCTGACCGTGAGCCAGCGGAAGTTGCCGAGCTCGGGCACGGTCACGTCGGAACGCACCTCGAAGCCGAGCTTCTTGGTGTAGAAGTCGAGGGCTTCGTCCTGGTCGTGCACCCACACCTGCGCAGCGCCAATCTTGATCATGGTGTCCTATCCTCCTGGTTAGGGGCTGTCGTCCAGGACGTTATTCAGCTGGCCAGCATGGCGTCTTCTCGAAACGTGCGGTGTTGCGGGCGGCCGTACGCCCGCAACACGCAGGCCGGGATCAGGGCACGGTCGGCGGCCGGCGGGAACGCCGCCCGGTAGGCCGTTGGCGTGCACCCGAACATCCGGCGGAAGCTCACGGTGAACGAGCCGACGCTGTCCAGGCCCACGGCGATGCAGATGTCGGCCACGGAGCGGTCTGTGGTTCGCAGCATGGCGGCCGCGCGCTCCAGGCGGCGGGTCAGCAGGTAGACGTGCGGCGACTCGCCGAACGCCCGCCGGAACTCGCGGCTGAAGTGCGCCTTCGACAGACCCGCAGCCCGAGCCAGGTCAGCGACGGTGAGCGACTCGGCGTAGCGCGCGTCGGCGAGATCCTTTGCGCGCAACAGGTGCCGGGCCGGCGGGACGGATGCCACGCATGCAGTATCGCGCACCCAACGGACAGCGCCCGTCTCAGATCAGCTCGATCGCGTCGGCGATGGAAATCAGGACCCGGCCGGGGCGGTACGGAAAGCGATCGATGTCCGCCGGCTGGGTCGACCCGGAAAGCACGAGGATCGTGTCCAGGCCCGCCTCGATGCCGGCCACGATGTCGGTGTCCATGCGGTCACCGACCATGACTGTCGACTCCGAGTGCGCGGAGATCCGATTGAGCGCGCTGCGAAACATCATCGGGTTCGGCTTGCCGACGAAGTACGGGCGCCGACCGGTCGCTGTCGTGATCAGCGCCGCCACCGATCCGGTCGCGGGCAACGGGCCGTCGGCGGAAGGTCCCGTCACATCCGGATTCGTAGCGATGAATCGCGCACCGTTCGCGATCAACCGGATCGCCTTGGTGATCGCCTCGAACGAGTAGATGCGAGTCTCGCCCAGCACGACGAAGTCCGGGTCACGGTCGGTGAGCGTGTAGCCGGCCTCGTGCAGCGGCGTCGTGAGTCCGGCCTCGCCGATCACGTACGCCGAGCCGCCCGGCTTCTGGTCGGCGAGGAACGTCGCGGTCGCGAGGCCCGACGTCCAGATCGCCGACTCCGGAACATCCAATCCGGAGCGGGCCAGGCGGGCGGTCAGGTCCCGCGGCGTGAAGATCGAGTTGTTCGTCAGCACGAGGAAGCGCCGATCGCGGTCGACGAGCCGTTTCAGGAAGTCGGCGGCACCGGGCAGAGCATGGTCCTCCCGGATGAGCACGCCGTCCATGTCAGTAAGCCAGGACTCGGCCAGCTGGCGCATGCGGCGAGTATGCGGTACACGATCTCGGCCGGTTGCGGCGGCGGGCACAATCACGGCATGCACCTTGCCTACACGCCCGAGGCGAACACGTTGATCGCCGATGATCCGCTCGCGTTGCTGATCGGCATGCTGCTCGATCAGCAGATCCCGATGGAGAAGGCATTCACGTCGCCGTACGAGCTCCGCCAGCGGCTGGGGGGCACGCTCGATGCGGCCACGATCGCCGAATACGACCCTGGGGCATTCGAGGAGCTGTTCCGCACACCGCCGGCACTGCACCGCTTTCCTGCGGCAATGGCACGACGCGTCCAGGAGCTCGCTCGCGTCATCGCGAACGAATACGGCGGCGATGCGTCGGCGGTGTGGTCGGATGCGTCCGCGGGTGCCGAGCTGGTGGCGCGGCTGGCCAGGCTGCCCGGCTTCGGCGCGCAGAAGGCGGCGATCTTGACCGCCCTGCTCGGCAAGCAGTTCGGCGTGCAGCCGCCCGGGTGGCGTCAAGCAGCGGGCACCTATGGCGAGGACGGTGTGCACCGCTCCGTCGCGGACGTGGTGGACGACGCGTCGCTGACCAAGGTGCGCAGCTACAAGCAGCAGATGAAGGCGGCGGCCAAGGCAAAGTGACGTCGACGCTGCTGGACGGCATCGGGCTACTCGCCACCCAGGACGCCGCGCTCGGCGAAATCCGCGACGCCGCTGTGGTCGTTGAGGGCGACGTCATTGCGTGGGTCGGGGCGGGGTCGTCGGCACCGGCGGCGGATCGGCGTGTGGGCCTCTCCGGCCGGGCGGTCATCCCGGGTTTCGTCGACTCGCACGCGCACCTGGTGTTCGCGGGTGACCGGGCGGCCGAGTTCGAGGCACGCATGCGTGGAATGCCTTATGCCGCCGGGGGAATCCAGGTCACCGTGGCCGCGACGCGCGCCGCGTCGGATGCCGTGCTGCGGCGCAACGTCGAACGGCTGGCCGGCGAACTACTGCGCGCCGGGGTGACGACGTTCGAATGCAAGTCCGGGTACGGGCTGGACGTCGGGACCGAGGAGCGGTCCCTGCGCATCGCGCGTGAGTTCACGCCGGAGACGACGTTCCTCGGGGCACACGTGGTGCCGCCCGATGTCGACCGTGATGCGTACCTGGCGCTGGTCTGCGGCCCGATGCTCGACGCGTGCGCGCGACACGCCCGCTGGGTGGATGCCTTCTGCGAGCACGGCGCTTTCGACGCGGACGAGACCCGGACCGTGCTGCGCGTCGGGCAGGCGTTGGGACTCGGCGCCCGGGTGCACGCCAACCAGCTAAGACCCGGACCGGGGGTGCAGATCGCCGTCGAACTGGGGGCGGCCAGCGCCGACCACTGCACGCACCTGTCGCCCGCCGACGTGGAGGCTTTGGCGGCGTCGACCACGGTGGCCACGTTGCTGCCGATCGTCGAGTTCTCCACGCGGTCGCCGTACCCCGACGCGCGTCGGCTGCTCGACGCGGGGGCCGACGTCGCGCTCGCGACCGACTGCAACCCCGGATCGGGCTACTCGACCTCGATGCCGCTGGCCGTTGCGTTGGCCGTGCGTGACATGCGCATGACGCCGGCCGAAGCCGTCCACGCCGCTACCGCCGGCGGCGCCCGTGCCCTGCGTCGGGACGACATCGGGGTGATCGCCGCCGGCAAGCGTGCCGACCTGGTTGCGCTGGACGCTCCGTCGTACGTACACCTGGCCTACCGGCCCGGCGTGCCCCTTGTCGCCGAGGTGTGGCGTGCCGGGCTGCGCGCAGAGTGGCAACGGTAGGTCCAGGTAATGCGAGGATGGCTGATGGAGCCGCAACCGTCACAACGAGGTGACAACACATGACGCAGACGCAGGACGCGCTGTTCGACGTCTTCTCCCGCCGCTATCTGGCGCACGCCGGAAGTCAGCTGCCCGGGCGGGCCAGCCGCGCGCTGACGCTGCTGGCGCGCGACGCGCTCGCGCTCGGCAGCATCCGCAAGCCCGACGAGATGCTGCTGCGCCTCGTCGATGTGGACGGGGCTACGACGGCGATCGACGTCATCACCGCGGATGCGCCGTATCTGGTCGACTCGGTGCGCGCCGAGCTCGACCGGCAGGGCCACCCCGTCGAGCGCATCCTGCACCCGCAGCTTGTGGTGACCCGTGACGAGGCCGGTCAGCTCACCAGCATCGCCGACATCGACGACAATGCCGAAGTTCCCAAGGGGGCGTTCGTCGAATCCTGGATGTACGTCGAGATCGACGTCATCGATCCGGCACACCAAGCGGAGCTGACGGCGGCGCTTCACAAGGTGCTCGACGACGTGCGGTACGCGGTGTCCGACGCGCCGGAGATGTACCAGCTGGTGCGCAACCTGGCCGACGAGCTCCAGGCCAACCCGGGGCAGTTCGATCGGGAGACGAGCACCGAGGCAGCGGAACTGCTGCGCTGGCTCTCGGACGGCGGCTACATGATTTTGGGTCACGCCGCCTACTCGGCGAACGACCTGGCAAGCCCGCTGCGCTCGTCCACGCCGAGTGACGCGAAGGGCGTCCTGCGCGGCGACGCCATGATCTCGCCGCTCGAGCTGCTGCCGGCCTTCCGCAGCGGCGCGCCGCTGGTGATCTTCAAGTCGCCGCTGGTGTCGCGGGTGCGCCGGTCAGCGCACTACGACTGTGTCACGGTGGTCACACCGGCGCGAAGCACCGAGGGGCAGACCGTGCACGTGTTCCTCGGGCTGATCACCACCGGCGAGGACGGCGCGATGCGCGCTGTCCCGGTTGTCCGCAAACGCATCGCCGAGATCTTGCTCCGCTCCGGGGTACGCGCCAACAGCCACACCGGCCGGCAGCTACTCGCCGCGCTGCGCACGCTGCCCCGCGACGAACTGCTCGAAGCGCCGACCGCGGACCTTCTCCGACTTGCCCAGCTCGTCGTCGCGCGCGCCGAGCACGGGCAGGTGGGCGTGTTCGCCCGCACCCACCTCAACCGCGACTTCGCCAGCGTCCTCGTGTACTTCCCGGCCGACCGGTTCGGGCCGGAGACCCGTCGCCGCGTCCGCGAGGTGATCGCCGCGCACTGGCCGGGCGACATGATCGGCCGCGACGACCGCATCGTCGAGTTAGGCCTGGCCCGGATGCAGTTCCTCATCGCGCTGCGCCCCGGCACCGCGCCGCCCCAGCCCGAGCGGCAGACCGTCGAGCAGGAGGTGCTGCGGGTCACCCGGCGCTGGAGCGACGATCTGGCCGATCTGCTCACCGTGGGCCACGGCGAGGAGGAGGGAGCGCGGCTCGCCCGCCGCTACGACGGGGCGTTCCCGGAGGCATACAAGGAGGATTTCGGCGCCGGCACAGCTGTCGACGATCTGAAGCGCATGGAGACGCTGCCCGACGACGACGGGCTGGGCTTCCACGTCTACACCCCGCCGTCCGACGACGATGCCGACCGACGGCTCAAGGTGTATCGCACCGGTGAGCCGCTTTCCCTGGCCCGCGCACTGCCGATCTTCAGCCAGGTCGGCATCGAGGTGCTCGACGAGCGCCCGTATGAGATCACCCGCCCGGACGGCACCGCGTCGTACATCTACGACTTCGGACTTCGCCTGCCCGCGGGAGCCAGCCTGGATGCCGACCGGGCCGTGGACGTCGTGGACACGCTGCGGCTCCTGTGGCGCGAGGAGCTCGAGCAGGACGGGTTCAACGCCCTGGTGCTGCGTGCCGGGCTGACGTGGTGGCAGGCGAACATCCTGCGCGCGTATGCCAAATACCTGCGCCAGGGCGGGACGACGTTCAGCCAGGGCTACATGGAGCAGGCGCTGGCAGAACATCCCGCGGTGGCCCGTCAGCTCGTCGAGCTGTTCGAGTCCCGTTTCGATCCCGAACGGGCAGGCACCGCGCAGGTCGTCGACGACGACGGGACGACGTTCCTGGAGGCGATCGAGGCCGAGCTCGCCGAGGTGGCGAGCCTCGACCAGGACCGGATCCTGCGTTCGTTGCTGCGGCTGATCAACGCGACGCTGCGCACCAACGCGTACCGCACCGACGGAGGCGGCACGCGGCGGCAGGCGGTGGCGATCAAGCTCGATCCCCGGCTGCTGACCGAGCTGCCCCAGCCGCGTCCCCGCTACGAGATCTGGGTGTACTCGCCGCGGGTCGAGGGCGTACACCTGCGCTTCGGGCTGGTTGCCCGGGGTGGGGTGCGCTGGTCGGATCGGCGCGAGGACTTCCGCACCGAGATACTCGGGCTGGTCAAGGCGCAGATGGTCAAGAACGCGGTGATCGTGCCGGCGGGCGCCAAGGGCGGCTTCGTGGTGAAACGCGCGCCGACCGACGACCGCGACGCGTGGCTCGCCGAGGGCATCGCGTGCTACCGAACGTTCATCTCGTGCCTGCTCGACCTCACCGACAACTACGAGGCGGACGGCCGGGTGGTCGCACCACCGCAGGTGCGTCGCTACGACGGCGACGACCCGTACCTGGTCGTGGCCGCCGACAAAGGCACGGCCACGTTCTCGGACATGGCGAATGCCATTGCGACCGAGTACGGGTTCTGGCTCGGTGACGCGTTCGCGTCCGGCGGCTCGCACGGATACGACCACAAGGCGATGGGCATCACCGCCCGTGGCGCGTGGGAGTCGGTGAAATACCACTTCCGAGAGCTGGGCGTGAACACCCAGGAGCAGGACTTCACCGTCGTCGGGATCGGCGACATGTCCGGGGATGTGTTCGGCAACGGGATGCTGCTGTCCGAGCACATCCGGCTCGTCGCCGCGTTCGATCATCGGCATGTCTTCGTCGACCCGAATCCGGATGCCGCCCGCTCCTACGCGGAACGCCGGCGTATGTTCGCGCTCCCGCGCTCATCGTGGGCGGACTACGACCGGTCGCTGATCTCGGCCGGCGGCGGCGTGTACCCCCGGACGGCGAAGGCCGTCCCGATCACGCCTGAGGCCCGGGAAGCGCTGGGCATCGCCCGCGACATCGAGACGATGACGCCGAACGAACTGATCCACGCCATCCTCGTAGCGCCTGTTGACCTGCTCTGGAACGGCGGGATCGGCACCTACGTCAAGGCGTCCGCGGAGTCGCAGTCGGACGCCGGCGACAAGGCATGCGACGCCGTACGCGCCGACGCGTCCGAGTTGCGCTGCAAGGTCGTCGGCGAGGGTGGCAACCTCGGATTCACGCAGCGTGGACGCATCGAGTTCGCCCGCACTGGAGGCCGCATCAACACCGACGCCATTGACAACTCCGCCGGCGTAGACCTTTCCGACCACGAAATCAACCTGAAGATCCTGCTGGATCGAGCCGTCGCCGCCGGGCGGATCGACCGGGCCGCGCGCAACGAACTGCTGGCCGCAGTGGGCGACGACGTCGCCTCCCTTGTGCTGCGCGACAACTATGAACAGAACGTCCTGCTCGCGATGACCCGCTACATCGGCCCGGCCATGGTTACGGTGCACGCGCGGTTGCTGAGCGCACTGCAGGAGTCCGGGCGCTTGGACCGTCCCCTCGAGTGCCTGCCGTCCGCGCGTGAGATCACGCAGCGGGAGGCCGCCGATGAAGGGTTGTCGACGCCGGAGATGGCGGTGCTCTCCGCGTGGGTCAAGATCCTGCTGACCGAGCAGATCGAGGACTCGACGCTGCCCGACGAGGCGTGGTTCGGCCAGGTGCTGTCCGGGTACTTCCCACCGCTGATCGCCGCGAACCCGGACGTCGACCTGTACGCCCACCCACTGCACCGCGAGATCATCACCACCCGGGTCGTGAACGACATGGTGAACCGCGGGGGCACCACCTTCGTGTTCCGGGCGCACGAGGAGACCGGGGCCGACCCGGCGCAAATCACCCGGGCGTTCACCATCACCCGCGAGGTGTTCGGGCTGAAACGGCTGTGGGCCGACATCGAGGCGCTAGACAACGACATCCCGACTACCGCGCAGCATGCGGCGTACTTCGAGATCCGCCGCCTCGTGGACCGCGCCACGCGGTGGCTGGTCGATGTGCGCTTTCCGATCACCGACGTTGCCGGCGAGATCGAACGGTTCGCGCCGACGGTGGCAGAGCTGACCCCGCGCCTGCCCGAATTGCTGCGCGGCGAGGAGCGGGAGAACCTGCACGCCGAGGCGGACCGGCTCGTCGGCCTCGGGCTGCCCCGCGAGCTGGCCATCCGGATCGGCGGGCTGCTGAGCGCATTCGGACTGCTGGACGTCGTCGAGATCGCACAGGCCACCGGGCACCGCGCCGGTGACGTCGCGGAGTTGCACTTCGCCGCCTCCGACCGGTTCTCGGTCGACGAGATGCTCACCAAGATCACCGAGCTGCCGCGTGACGACCGGTGGTCGGCGCTCGCCCGGGCTGCGTTGCGGCACGACCTGTACGCCGCCCTGTCGACGATCACCACGGCGGTGCTGCGCTCGACGGATGACACGATGGCGGCGACGGAGCGGCTCGCGCTCTGGGAGAAGGCCAACGCCGAGCGGGTGGCCCGGGCACACAGCACCGTCGCCGAGGCGCTGGCCCGGGACAACGTCGACCTCGCCACGCTGACGGTGGCGATGCGGGTAATGAGGGGCTTGCCAACCTAACCCGCCGGGTTCCCCACCCGATCGAGCAAGAATCTCGCGTCTCAGACGAGGAATCCTTGCGCGATCGGAAGGTCAGGCTCAGCGCAGCAGCTGAGCCATCACCGCCGCGGGGCGGTTCGTGATGACCGCGTCCACGCCGAGGCCCAGGACGAAGCCCACGTCATCCGGGTCGTCGACGGTCCACACGTAGACGCGGTTGCCCTTGGCGTGGGCGCGGGAAACGAAACGCGGGGCGGCGCGCAGCGTGGCAAGGCTCGGCCCGGCGATGCCCACGCCGACGGGGAGCGACCCGTCGCGCCGGCCCGGCGTCAGCCGCTCGAGCAGCAGCACCGTCGGAACGTCGGGCGCGAGCAGCCGCACCCGGCGAAGCGCTGTCGGGGCGAAGCTCATCACGGTCACCCGTCCGTCAGTGGGCGGTACCGGACGGCGGCGCACGCTGCTGACGGGTCCCGGCTGGCCCGCCCAGCCGTACTTCGCGAGCAGCTTCACGAGTTCCTTCTCGACCAGCCCGCCGTAGCGCGTCGGGTGCTTCGTCTCGACGAGCAGCCGCACCGGGCGGGGCGCGTCGCGAACTAACCCCAGCAGCACGTCGAGGGTCAGCACGCCGCCGTCCGGGCGCCGGTCCGGTGCCACCCCGGCGAGGTAGGGCTCGTCGCCGAGCAGCTGGTCGGCGGCGTCGGGCCAAACGCGGTGCCACGACGAGAAGTCCAAGGCATCCAGCCCGGCGAGGTCGAGCTCGCTCACCAATCCCCGGCCGTCCGACGTGCGGTCGACTCGACGGTCGTGCACGCACACGAGGTGCCCGTCGCGGGTGAGCCGCACGTCGCACTCCAGGGCATCGGCCCCTGATTCGATCGCGGCGGTATAGGCGCTCAGGGTGTGCTCGGCGATGTCGAACGAGGCGCCGCGGTGCGCCACGACGAGCGGGCGAGTGTTCACACGACTTGGGGAGGGGCGCCGCTCTCGCTCACCAAGGGCCGCCCTGCGCTCGCCCACGCGATGAGGCCACCGTCGAGGTTGCTGGCGCGGAAGCCCTGCTGGCGGAGCCACGCGGCGACGTGCGCGGACCGGCTGCCGACCTTGCACACCACGACGATCTCGTCGTCGCGGTCGAGCCGCGGAAGCGCGGTGGGTACTTCGTTCATCGGGACGTGGACGGCGCCCTCGACGTGACCGGCCACCCACTCGTCGGCCTCACGGACGTCGAGCAGCACGGCGTCATTGGGGACAGTGCGGGCCGAGACGGTGGGCACGTCGAACGGGCGCATACCTCCAGTGTGCCGGATGTACTACAGACCTGATGGCAGGCGGCCGCTACTTGAGCAGCTTCGAGAAGCGGCGGTCGGCCAGCTCCCGGCCTTCGGTCTGGCACGTCGGGCAGTACTGGAACGACTTGTCCGCGAACGACACCTCGCGGATCGTGTCGCCGCACACCGGGCAGGGCAATCCGGCACGAGCGTGCACCTTCAGGCCCGAACGCTTCTCGCCCTTGAGTGTTGCCGCCTTCTGGCCAACCGATCGGGCAACGGCGTCGGTGAGCACGTCCTTGATCGCGACGGAGAGCCGCTCGACCTCCGCCGGAGTGAGCTTGGCAGCGATCTTGAACGGCGACAGATGGGCGGCGTGCAGGATTTCGTCGGAGTAGGCATTGCCGATACCGGCGATTACGGTCTGGTCGGTGAGCGCGCCTTTGATCTGCGCCCGCTGTGCGGCCAAGATCGCCGCCAGGTCGGCGGTGTCGACCGCGAGCGCATCCGGGCCGAGGCGGGCGATGCCCGGCACGTCCGCGACATCCCGTACCAGGTAGACGGCCAGCCGCTTCTGCGTGCCGGCCTCGGTCAGGTCGAAGCCGCCTCCGTCATCGAGGTGCAGCCGGAGTGCCAGCGGTCCCTTGCCGGGACGGGGAGGTGCCGGCGGCAGCGAGTCGCGCCACTGCAGCCACCCGGCCCGGGCCAGGTGCACGACGAGGTGCAACCCGTCCACGTCCAGATCCAGGAACTTGCCGTGCCGCGACGCGTCGGTGACGGTGGCGCCGGCCAGAGCGGACAGCGGCGGATCGAATGTCTTGACCGCACTGAACGCAGCCACGTCGGTACGCGCCACGGCATGCCCGACGGCGCGCTCGCGCAGAAACGCGGCGAGCGCCTCGACCTCGGGCAGCTCCGGCATGACATTCAGCCTAGTGATGAGCGCTCACACGAAGGTCCGCCCAGGCAGGATGTCACCGGTCCAGGTAGCGCTGTACCGACGGGGCCAGGAGCGCAACGAGCTCGTCCTCACTCGCCGACGCCAGTGGCTCGACCCCGATCACCGTCGCGCCGAGGGCGTACCCGATCAGCTGCGCGAACGCCCCGGACAGCCGCAGCTGCGGTACCCCGAGCAGCGACGACAACCGAGGAAACATCACGTTCTCGACGAACTGCCGCATGGTGGCTGCCCCGGCGTCGCTCGACGCCGCCGCCCGCAGTAGCGCCTGCAGCGGCGGGCCCGTCTCGGGATCCCGCCATGCCTGCACGAAGAACCGCACGATGCGCTCTCCGAGCTGCTCACGCGGGCCGGCGTCACGTAGCTCGCGGATCCGCTCCGGCGGATTCAGCGGCAGATTCATGGCGGCGACGAGCAGTTGCTCCTTGCTGCCGTAGTAGTGGTGGAGCAGCGCCGCGTTGACGCCAGCCTCGGCGGCGATGGCGCGCATCGTAGTTGCCTGATAGCCGCGTTGCGCGAAAAGCAGGCGCGCCGCGGCGAGGATCTCCTGGCGCGTGCTGCTGAGACCCGGCCGTCGTCCACGAGTGGCCATCTAGAGCCTTCCGACGCCGTAATTCACCACATGGATAATTCTGCCTCATGGGCGCGCGGGCCCGCGAGTTTAAGCTACGGCGATACGGGTGGAGCGGCCGTCGCGGTGGTGGCAGTGGGCGGCGCTTGCCGTGGGCGTGCTGCTCGTCGCGTGGCTCGTCGTCGGCTACCTCGTGATCGCGGACCCGACGGTCAACCATCCCCGCCATGCGGACGCGGTCGTGGTGCTCGGTCCACCCGACAACAACGGCCGGGTGGACACGGCGCTCTCCCTGATCGGGCAGCACGTCGCGACAACCTCGTCATCTCCGTGATGTCCGAGCGGCAGAGGCAGGCAAAGTCGCTGTGCACCGCGCCTCAAGAGGGCTTCAACGTGACGTGCTTCCAGCCGCATCCGGCCACCACGCGGGGTGAGGCCGAGCAGGTGCGTGACCTGGCTCGCCAGCACCGCCGGACGTCCGTCGTCGTGGTCACGTCGACGTATCACGTGTCTCGAGCCCGGATGATCTTCCAGCGCTGCCTCGACGGCCGGTTGTTTGTCGTCGCAGCCCGGCGGGACATATCCGTATTCACCTGGGTATACCAGTACTTGTATCAGACCGGTGCCTACGTCAAGGCAGTACTACAGCCGGGCTGTTAACTCGCGAGCTTCTTGCGGATTCCTTGAGGTTGCCCTCAGCTTTACTTGCGGGTAGTAGGCGACGCTAAACGCCGGGCTCACGTCCATGAGGGCTCGAGCCGCAGCGGTTGGCGGTGGTAGATGGATAGCGCGCATCGGCCGACCGCCGAGGGGGCGTCGCCCGGATATCGGGGGGTTCCGGGCGCCGCGCCCCGCCGCTTCGGATGATCATCGGCGAAGCGGCTGGAGCGGGGGCGACCATGCTGACGGCGCCCGGCCGGCAGGTGCTCCTCGTCGAGGACGACGACGATAGCGCTGCGCTGCTTGCGTCCTACGCCGAACGCCTGGGTCATGTCGTACTGCGCGCACGAAGCGCCGAGGAGGCGCTTCAAATCGCGGCCGAAATGCCCTTCGACCTGCTCGTCATCGACCTGCTCCTGCCCGGCATGACCGGTTGGGACCTGATCCGCGCGTTGCGCGGTATTGCCGCTACCGCCAACTGCCCGGTCGTCGTGTGCTCTGTGCTCGACCGCCAGGATTACCCCGACGGGGTCCAAGGAGCGCTTCCGAAGCCGTACACTCGCGGCCAGGTCGAAGAACTGTTGCACCGCCTGCTGCCCCCAACGGTGCGACCGTAGCGCGACTCCCCCGGGGGGACGATGGCTACCGTGCTGGTCGCCGAAGACGACGCGGACATCCGTGAGCTGGTCGCGTTCAAGTTGCACCAGGCGGGCCACGAGGTGGTGAGCGTCGCGGACGGGCTGTCGGCGGTTGCGGCCGCGCGCGAGAAGGCCCCGGACGTGGCCATCGTCGACGTCTCGATGCCCGGTCTTTCCGGGATGCAGGTGTGTACCGCCTTGCGGGAACACGCGGCGACCGCACAAATCCCGGTGATCCTGCTCAGCGCCCGAGCCCACGCCGGCGATAGCGAAAACGGCCTTCGGGCGGGCGCCGTCGACTACGTGACCAAGCCGTTCAGTCCCCGCGAACTCGTGCAGCGCGTCGAATCGCTCCTGGAGACGCGATGAGCGGGATGCGATGAGCGCTCGCTCAAAGAGCCCCGCCGCGGCGACGCAGCCCGCGGCGGCGGCGCTGGGCGGGAGGGGTGCAGCGCGCCGGCTCGCCACGAGACTGCTGATCGGCGACTTCGCGCCGCCGGAGGGGCCGCTGTCGCATCAGGGACTGGTGCGTCGCGCGTGGCCGTTCGCGCTTGCCGGCGTCGTGACCGCGATCATGTTCGTGTTTCCGACTACCCAGGTGACCGACCACGTGCCGTTGTACACGGCGGCCGGACTCACGGTGGCATTGATCGCAGCCGTCATCTTCCTCCCGTGGCACAGGTTGCCGGAGTGGGCGCAGGCAGTCGTGCCTTTCGCATTCCTCGGCGTGATCGCGTTGCTGCGCGAGAGCACCGGCGGTGCGGCCGGCTTCGCCGTGCTGGTGATGCTGCCGGTGCTCTGGCTCGCGCTGTACGGCACGGCGTGGCAGCTCGTCGCGGCGATCGTGTTGAGCACCTTCGTATTCTTGGTGCCCGTCCTGATCATCGGCGCGCCGACCTATCCGGCGTCCGGTCTCGGCCGCCTCGCGCTGTGGCCGATCACCGCTGCGGTCATCGGCGGGAGCACCTATCGGCTGGTGGTCGCGGAACGGGCTCGCACCTCGTTCGTGAACGGGCTGCTCTCGGCGGCCACCGAGCAGTCGATCATCGCTACGGACCCGAACGGCCTGATCACCGTGTTCAATCGCGGCGCCGAGCGCATGTTCGGTTACCCGGCGGAGGACATGGTCGGCAAGGCCACGCCACTGATGCTGCACGACCCGGATGAGGTCGCTGCGCGTGCCGCCGAGCTCGGCGTCGCACCGGGTTTCGAGGTGTTTATC
This sequence comes from Jatrophihabitantaceae bacterium, assembly GCA_036506155.1. Classification (GTDB taxonomy): domain Bacteria; phylum Actinomycetota; class Actinomycetes; order Mycobacteriales; family Jatrophihabitantaceae; genus DASXRA01. The sequence continues at coordinate 59,430 of DASXSF010000121.1, read as the reverse complement.
GCGCAGGCCCGGGGCGGACATGCGGAGACCCGCGAGTGGACCTACATCCGCCGAGACGGCGGCCGGCTGCGCGTCAGCCTCAGCATCGCGCCGTATTACGACGCCACCGGCGAGCTGCGCGGAGTCGTCAAGATCGGCACGGACATCACAGAGCGTTCCGCCGCGGAGCAAGTGAAGGACGAGTTCGTCGCGCTCATCTCGCATGAGCTGCGCACGCCGCTCTCATCGGTCATCGGCTACCTCGAAGTGCTGTTCGACGACGCGACCGGCCCGCTGACAGAGCGGCAGCGCCGGTTCCTCGATGTCGTCGACCGAAACGCGCGGCGTCAGCTACGACTCGTCAGTGACCTGCTCTTCGTGTCCCAGGTTGATGCGGGGCGGCTGCGCCTGCACATCGAAGACGTCGACCTCGCCGAGCTCGCAAAAGCGGCAATCGAGGCAGCGCAGCCGCGTGCCAAAGCAGGCGATGTCACGTTGCAACTCGAGGCGGACGACGCGACCACGTTGCGTGGCGACCCCGACCGCCTCGGTCAGCTCATTGACAACGTGCTGACCAACGCGATCAAGTTCACGCCCGGTGACGGCGTGGTCGACGTCCGTGTCACCGGCAACACCGACACGGTCGCTATCGAGGTGAGTGACACCGGCGTGGGCATCCCGGCTGCCGAGCAGCGGCAACTCTTCACCCGCTTCTTCCGCGCGTCCACTGCTACGAGTCGCGCAATTCCGGGTATCGGTCTGGGGTTGACGATCGTTAAAGCCATTGTGGACGCGCATCGCGGTACCGTCTCCGTGACCAGTGCCGAAGGGAACGGTACGACTTTCCGCATCTATCTGCCGCGATCCGTCCAGTAACGAGAGCTCATACCGGACGGGGTGATTCGTGGACGACCGGGGCAGGCGCGCGCTTGTCGTGGAGGACGACGCCGATCTCGGCGTGCTGCTCGTCGAGGTGCTGAGCCAGGCCGGCTTCGCCGTGCAGACCACCGCCTTCGGTCGGGACGCGCTCTCACTCGTCAAGCGCGCCGACCCGGACTTGGTGACCCTCGACCTGGGGCTGCCGGACCTCGACGGTGTCGAGGTGTGCCGGCAACTGCGCGCCGCCGGCAGCGAGGCCTACGTCATCATGCTCACCGCTCGCGACGACGAGATCGACCGGCTGATCGGCCTCGAGATCGGTGCCGATGACTACCTGAGCAAGCCGTTCAGTCCGCGCGAGTTGCGTGCGCGGGCCATGGCGATGATGCGCCGACCGCGCCGGGTCGAGAGTTCCACGATGCCGGGAACGCCTGCCATCATGCGATTCGGGGCGCTGAGCGTCGATCTGGACAGTCGGGTGGCGGTGCTCGGTGAGGAGGAACTCGACCTGACGCGAACGGAGTTCGATCTGCTCGCCACCCTGGTGTCCGGCCCCCGCCGGGTGTGGACGCGTGAGTCGTTGCTCAACCGGGTGTGGGGCACCGACTGGACCCGGGACGCGCATCTGATCGAGGTGCACGTCGGCAACCTGCGCCGCAAGCTCGGCGACGACTCGCGCAGCGGCCAGTGGATCCGCACGGTCCGCGGCGTCGGCTATCGGCTGGGGCCGGGCGTCTAAGCGGGGTCATGACTCACGAGCGCGACAGCGCGGTAGGAGAGCTCGACGAGGAATGCACCGCCGGCACCGATCACGCCGGCGATAGCCAGCCGCAGCCAGGTCACGTCGAGCAGGAAGATGCCGTGGCCGAGCGCCGGCACGGCGACGATCAGTGCGACGGCGCCGACCATCGTCGCCACCAGGAGGAGCTTCCAGCCGGCGAGTGGCCGGGCGAGGATGATCAGCGTCCACAAAGAGACGATGAGAACGACGAGCGTGGCAGTGGTGCGCCCCTCGGCCACGGTGGCCGGCGCCTCGATCATCCGGGTGGCCCGGTAACCCAGGTAGGCGGCAACCCCGGTGACGATACCGGTGGGTATGGAGAAGCGCAGCACGCGGCCGAGGAAGCCCGGGACGTAGCGCCGGCGGTTCGGCCCCAGCGCGAGCACGAATCCCGGCACGCCGATCGTGACCGCCGAGATCAGGGTGAGCTGGATCGGCGCCAGTGGGTATGCCGCCAACGTCACCGCGGTAATCAACGCCAGCACGAGCGAATAGACGTTCTTGACCAGGAACAGGTTGGACGCCCGCTCGATGTTCGCGATCACGCGTCGCCCCTCAGCCACCACATCGGGCAAGTGCGCGAAGCGGCCGTCCAGCAGCACGAGCTGGGCGACGGCGCGTGTCGCGGGCGAGCCGTTTCCCATTGCCACGCCGATGTCTGCGTCCTTCAGCGCGAGCGCGTCGTTCACCCCGTCACCGGTCATCGCGACGACATGGCCCCGGCTCTGCAGCGCGGCTACCACGGCGCGCTTTTGCTGCGGCGTGACCCGTCCGAACGCCGAATGCTCCTCGAGGACGGTCGCGAGATCCGCCACGTCGGATGGCAGCGTGCGCGCATCGACGGCATCGCCCGCGCTGTGCACTCCGGGTACGCCGACGCTCGTCGCAACGGCGCCCACTGTGCGGGGGTTGTCGCCGGAAATCACCTTGAGCCCCACGCCCTGCTCGGTGAAGAAACGCAGCGTGTCGCCGGCATCGGCGCGGATCCGCTCGGCGAGGACCACAAGAGCCGCCGGCGCGAGCTCGGCCGGCAGCGTCGCGTTGTCGCCGCGGCTGCCCGGCTGTTGATCGGAGCGGGCCAGGAGCAGCACACGTCGACCCTCGGCGGCGAGCGTGTCCGCACGCGCCCGCGCGTCGCGTTGCGCCTCGGACGAGGGCGTGGGCAGCACCATCTCCGGTGCACCGAACACCCATGTGCCGTAGCCGTCCGCGGTGATGGCTGACCACTTGCGAGCCGACGAGAACGGCACCTCGCCCGTCGCCTGCCACGAGGTGGACGGGAAGGCCGTGGCCACCGCCGCGGCAGTGGCGTTCGCAGAATCCCCCTTGGTGAGCAGCGCAAGGGCGTCACCGTACGGCAGCGTATCGAGCGGCTCGACCCGGTCGAAGGCGACGTCGCCGTGGGTGAGCGTGCCCGTCTTGTCCAGGCAGACTATGTCCACCCTGGCGAGACCCTCGACGGCCGGCAGCTCTTGCACGAGAGTCTGCCGCCTGGCCAGAGTCAGCGTGCCGAGCATGAACGCCAGGCTGGTGAGCAGCACGAGCCCCTCGGGCACCATGCCCACCAGGGCCGCCACCGTACCGGTCACGGCATCCCGCCAGCCCTTGTTGTCCTTGCTGGCGAACTGGCTCCACAGCAGGACCGGCCCGACGATCAGCATCACGACGGAGATCCATCGCAGCAGCGTGTTCGTACCGGCGACCAGCTCGGAATGGGTGACCGTGAACCGGCGTGCTTCGATGGCGAGCTTCGTCGCGTAGGCGTCCTCGCCGACGGCTGTTGCCTGGAAGCGTCCCTGCCCGGCCACCACGATCGAGCCGGAACGCACCTCGTCACCCGGCTCTTTCGCGATCGGGTCGGACTCCCCGGTCAGCAGCGACTCGTCGACCTCCATGCCGGACGCCGCCGTGACGACACCGTCTGCCGGCACCTGATCGCCGGAGCGGATTTCCAGCATGTCGTCCTGCACGACGTCGCCCACGTCGAGGTCGAGGACCGTGCCGCCGCGTATCGCTCGGGCGCGGGGCGCGTTAAGCACGGCGAGCCGATCGAGCGTGCGCTTGGCGCGCAGTTCCTGGAAGATGCCGATTGCCGAGTTGGCGACGATGACCAAGCCGAACAGGCCGTTCTGCCACTGGCCTGTGGTCAGGATGATCACGAACAGGGTGAGCAGGAGGCCGTTGAAGACGGTGAAGACATTCGTCCGCACGATCTCGCCGAGGGTGCGGCTGGTGCGACTCTCGACCGCATTGGTCCGCCCGGCGGCCACCCGCTCGGCCACCTCGACATCAGTAAGGCCGGTCGCGGGCGTACGGAACTCGTCCACGGCAACGGACACGCACCGTGCATACCACGGCGGCGCTGAGAGCGGCAGCATGACCAGTCGAACTACCAGACTCTGGCCCGGTTCGTCCTACCGTTGAACCACAACTAAGTGAGGTGGTGGGTCATGAGCGCATTCACGGTGGACATGGCCAATCGGCCCGGCGAATTGGCACGGTTGTGCGGGGTCCTTGCCGATCGTGGCGTCAACCTCGTCGTGTGCGGGGTCGCGCACGGCGACAGCGGTACGGTTGCGTTCATCGCCGACGACGAGGACGCGGCCCGCGAGGCGCTCCGGGAGTCCGAGATCGACTACATCGAGCGGAATGCGATCACAGTCCGGCTGCAGAACGTCGCCGGCGCTGGGGCAGCCGTGTTCCAGGCGTTGCTCGAGGCGAACGTCAACCTCGACGTCTTCCTGCCGGTCCGGATCTTCGACGATCAGTTCTACGCGGTCATCTGCCCGGACAACGTCTCGGCGGCACTCGCGGCACTCGGCGACCAGGTCGTCAGCGGCTGATCGTCGTGCCGCGGGTCCGGCCGGCAGTCCTCGATCGTCGCAGCGAGCAACTCCCGCAGCACCCGGTCGGCGTCGGGCACGCAGGCCTGCGCGATCCCGCAGACGGCGTAGTCGACGATCGATTGGGCGGTGTGCCGACGGAACACGCGGCGCGAAACCGCGCCACTGCGACCGTAGCGCCGCGCCCAGGCCGCGGCGCCCGGAACGAGAGCCAGCGCTTCGCGGCTCTCGACGCGAAGCGGCGCCGCCGCGTGACCGTCCAGCTCGGCGAGCAGCTGCTCGCAGGTCAGCACCGCGACGGCCAAGACCCGCTGCCACTCCTCGGGCGCGATCGGCAGTGCGGTCTGCGCGGCCCTAAGTGCAATGCGGGCGTCGATATGCAGATCCGAGCCGGTCACACCGATCACGTCCGGGACGAGTTCGACCAGTTCCTGACGCGCGCCGTCGGAGACGTGATCGTTCACCTGCCGGGCGAGCTCGGCGAGCAACGGATGCGTGCAGGCCGGATGGTCGCTCCATCGCTCGCCGGCGAGGTACGACGCGTACTCCATGAAGCACGCACCTCGTCGCGGGCTGCGGTGCTTTCCGCGAGACAGCCGCGGGAGAAAGTCGGTCTGATCGGTCAACAGCATGCCAACCACCCCCGCCCCTAATTGTGCAGGACAGCCGCCCCGCTGAAACCCCCATGAGCGAGATCGGTGAGGGCACGCGGCGCATCGGCCATCGGATAGGGCACCGTCGTCGCCCGGATGGCGAACCGCTCCGCGAGAGCGAGGAACTGCTCGCCGTCCTGGCGTGTATTAGCGGTAACGCTGCGCAGCCGGCGTTCCCGGAACAGCTCCGCGTCGTAGTTCAGGCCCGGGATGTCCGAGAGCCAGATGCCCGCTACGGCCAGGGTGCCGCCTGCGTCGAGTGCACGCAGCGCGACCGGCACCAGCTCTCCGGCAGGGGCGAACAGGATCGCACCGTCGAGCAGTTCCGGTGGCGCGTCGGCGGCCTCGCCGACCGAGTCGGCCCCGAGTTCCTGGGCCAGCTTGCGATTGCCGGCACCCCGGGTGAGAACGTGCACCCGCATCCCCTCGTGCAGCGCGATCTGCGCGGTGAGGTGTGCGCTGCCGCCGAAGCCGTAGATACCGAGGCGTCCGCCCGGCGGGACAGCAGCTGCCCGCAGCGCCCGATACCCGATGATGCCGGCGCACAGCAGGGGAGCCGCCTGCTCGTCACTGACCGAGCCCGGTAGCGCGTACGCAAACCGCTCGTCGACGAGGCAGGCGTCTGCGTATCCGCCGTCGACGTCCCACCCGGTAAACGTCGGACTGATGCACAGGTTCTCGTCGCCGCGCCGGCAGTACCGGCACGTGCCGTCGGTACGGCCCAGCCAGGCGACGCCCACCCGGTCACCGATCGTGAACCGCGTCGCATCGCTGCCGGTGGCCTCCACCCGGCCGACCACCTCGTGCCCGGGTGTCGTGGCGGGGCGGTGTGGGGGCAGGTCACCCTCCGCGAGGTGCAGGTCGGTGCGGCACACCCCGCAACAGCTGACCCGCACCCGCACCTGACGCGGTCCAGGTTCGGGAACGTCATGCGTGACGCGGCGCAACGGCCCGTCGTCGAGCGGGGCAACGTGGTCCACGACCCAGGCGCGCATGTACGCCATTGTGCGTGCCATGCTGCCCGGCATGCCGATGTTCGACCTGACCGGTCCGGAGTTGCGCGCGCATGAAAGCGACGTCGAGCCACCCGAGGATCTGGAGGCGTTCTGGGCCGGGACGCTCGCCGCGGCCCGCGGGCACGGCGGCACGCCGACGCTGGCGCCGATCGCCACGCCGTTACGGCTGATCGAGACATTCGACGTGACGTTCCCGGGCTATGCCGGCGATCCGATCAAGGCGTGGCTGCACCGTCCGGCCGGCGCTTCCGAAGCGCTGCCCTGCGTGGTCGAGTACCGCGGATACGGGGGCGGCCGCGGGCTGGCGCACGAAATCGCGCAGTGGGCGGTGGCCGGCTACGCGCACTTCGTCATGGACAGCCGCGGCCAGGGCTCGGGCTACACGACCGGCGAGACGCCGGATCCGCACCCGAGCACTGCTGCTCAGCCCGGAGTGATGACCCGCGGCATCCTCGATCGCGACACGTACTACTACCGGCGCCTTTTCACCGACGCGGTACGCGCGGTCGATGCAGCGCGGGCGCTGCCACAGGTCGATACCACCCGGGTAGCCGTCGCCGGGGCGAGCCAGGGCGGCGGCATGTCCCTGGCGGTCGCTGCGCTCGTCCCCGACCTGGTCGCGGTGATGACCGACGTCCCGTACCTGTGCGACATGCGGCGCGCCAGCGAGATCGGTGACAAGGACCCGTACGGCGAGATCGTCCGCTACCTCAAGGCACATCGGGACCACGTCGCTCGGGTCTTCGAGACGTTGCGTTACTTCGACGCTGCGGTGCTCGCGACCCTGGCCACCGCCCCGGCGCTGTTTTCGGTGGCGTTGATGGACGAGATCTGCCCGCCCTCCACGGTGTACGCCGCGTACAACGCCTATTCCGGCCCGAAGGAGATCCGCGAGTACGCCTACAACGAGCACGAAGGCGGCGGCCCCTTCCACCAGCTCGCCCAGCTGAGTTGGCTGGCTTCGGTGATCTCCTCCTCCAGATGATCTTGGACTTGTGGCTGAACGGCGACCACAACCCCAAGATCACGCCGAAGGGGGAGAGGCGCCGGCGTGGGCGTCCAGCCAGGCAACGATGTCGTCGAGGACGGCGTCCTTGTTCGGTTCGTTGTGCGACTCGTGGTAGCCGCGCTCGTACACCTTGACGGTCAGGTCGTCGGTTCCGGCATGTGCCGCCACCCACTCGGTGGTGCTGGGCGACACCAGGCGGTCCGCCGACCCGTGGATCACCAGCAGCGGCAGCCGCAACGCCTCGAGCCGCGGCTGCATCGCCAGGGTGGTGCGCAAGATCTCGGCACCTGTGCGGGCGCGCAGCCTGCCGACGTAGTTCAGCGGATCGGTGCGATAGGCGCGGACGACGTCCGGGTCGCGACTGATCGTCGCCGCATCGATGCGCATCACGCCGAGGTTCGGGATGAACCGCGAGAGCAGCCCGGACCCCGCCCGCTGTACCGGGTTGCCCGCGTTGACGTCCACCGCCGGGGCGGACAGCACGGCACCGCGGAGCTCTATCGGGGTCCCGGTCATGTACTGCAACGCGATGAGCCCGCCCAGGCTGTGCCCGTAGACGAACACCGGTACGCCGGGATGCCGCTCGACGGCGAGCCGGGCAAGTGCGTCGACCCCGGCGACCGTCTCCTCCATCGAGCCGATATTGCCGCGTGTTCCGGGCGATCGGCCGTGCCCTGGATGATCGACGGCATAGACCGGGTACCCGGCGGCGGCCAGCCGGGCGCCCACGTGTGCGTAGCGGCCAGCGTGCTCGTGCACCCCGTGGACGAGGACGACGACACCCCGCACTGGGACGCCGTCGTCGGTCCAGGCTTGCCAGAATTGTCCGGTGTGCAGCGTGGCTTCGGGGTGCATGCACCCCTTCTTATCAGGCGGCAGTTGGCGCCAGCTCGGGCTCGCCGGCGTGCACCGCGGCCGGCGCCCGGAGCGCGACGGCCCCGATCAGCGCGGCCGCCACGGCCAGCACGGCCCCGATCAGGTATGCCAGGTGGTAGCCGGAGTTGAGCGCGGACATCGCGTCGTGTCCCTGCGCGCGCAGCCCGTCCGTCCGCTCGGCGGCCAGCGTGGAGAGCACCGCGAGACCGATGGCGCCGCCGACCTGCACCGTCGTGTTGACGAGGCCGGACGCCAGTCCCGAGTCTTCCGGCGTCGTACCGGACATCGCCAGCTGCATCAGTGACGGGAAGGCGAGCCCGGCACCGAACCCGATCAGCAGCATCGGCGGCACCACGTCGGTGGCGAAGTGGCCGTGCACGGGGGCGTGGGCGAACAGCGCAAGGCCCGCGGCGATGATCAGCAGGCTCGCCACCACGGTGCGCTGCGCGCCCAGCCTGGCGGCGATCGGTGCCCCGAAGCGCAGCGACGTCGCGCCCATCACGACGGTCGCCGGCAGGAACGCCAGGCCGACGCCGAGGGCGTCGTAGCCGAGCACCTGCTGCAGGTACAGCGCGCCGAGGAAGAACATCCCGAACATCCCGACCACCGTCAGCGCCTGCACAACGTTGGCGCCAGTCACGTTTCGGGAGCGGAACAGCCGTAGCGGCATCAGCGGGTTTGCCACCCGGCCTTGGCGAGCCACGAACGCGGCCACCAGCGCGACCGCCACCGCACCCATGCCGAGCGTGCGCGGCGACGTCCAGCCGACATGCTCGACCTGGAGGATCGTGTACACACCGAGCATCAGCCCCCCGGTCAGCAGCGAGGCACCCGGAACGTCCGCGCCGGCTGCGAAGCCGAGGCCGTCACGCCGCTCGACCAGGCGCAGTCCGAAGAATCCGGTGGCGACGCCCACGGGCAGGTTGACGAAGAAGATCCAGTGCCAGTTGAGCGCCGAGGTGAGTACGCCACCTGCCAGCAGCCCGATCGAACCGCCGGACGAGGCCACGAAGCCGTACACCCCGATCGCCTTGGCCATGTCCTTGGGCTCCGGGAACAGCGTCACGATCATGCCGAGGATGACGGCCGACGTGAGCGCGCCGCCGACGCCCTGCACGAATCGGGCCGCGATCAGCGTGACCTGGTCCTGGGCGACGGCGCACAGCAGCGAGGCGCCGGTAAACACCGAGAGCCCGGTCAGGAAGACCCGGCGCTGACCGATCAGGTCGCCGAGCCGTCCGGCGAGCAGCAGCAGCCCGCCAAACGCGATCAGGTAGGCGTTCACCACCCAGGACAGGTTGTTCTGCGAGAAGCCCAGGTCCGTCTTGATGGACGGCAGCGCCACGTTCACGATCGTCGCATCGAGCACGATCATCAACATGCCGGTGCACAGCACGTAGAGGGCCAGCCAGCGGGAGCGGTCGGTAGTCATCGCGGGTTGTCTCCTTGTTCGACGTTCTGGTGAGGACGTCGAACCCGGCGCCGGGTTCTCGACATCGTCTGCAGCTACGACGTGCGGGCCGGCCGGAACTCATCGGCCAGCTCGACGCTCGGCCAGCCACGCCCCTCGGCGCGGGCTGCGACCGCGGCCGCGAGATCCGGAGCCCCGGAGAGCAGCACCCGGCCGGTCTGCGCGCCGAGCTCCTCCGCGTGGTCGGCGGCCCACTCGACGACGGCGCACGCCTGGTCGACACTGTCCGGATGGGTCGCCAGCACCACGGCGCCGGGCCGCGGCCAGCCGGCCCCGAATACCACGACGAGTGCCGGGCCGGCGGTGCCGGTCTCGGGCCAGTACACCCGGGCGTGGACGCCACGCAGTTGGACGTCGGCGGTCCGGAAGGCAGGGCGGTCACGGGCTTCGGGAACCATGCGATGACCCTCGCACCGGCGCGCGCGTGAAGGGAAAGGCCGAGTCGGCATGACGGTCGTGCGGCACCTGCATCACCCGATACGCCCGGCTGGGCCACACTAGCTGCGTGGACGATGGCCAGGTTCTGTCGCTTCCGTCGGCGCCGGACGCGATCGAGCTGCGCCACCTGCGCGCGTTCGTCGCGGTGGCCGAAGAGCTCAACTTCGGCCGGGCGGCGTCCCGGCTGTACCTCTCGCAACCGGCGCTGAGCCGTCAGATCCGCGCGCTCGAGCGCCTGATCGGACCCGATCTGCTACGACGATCGACGCACCGCGTCGAGCTGACGCTGGCCGGCGAGGCATTGCTCGACCGAGCGCGCGAGCTGCTGCGGGGCCTCGACCAGGCGATCTCGGCCACGCGTTCGATGGGCGGTGAGCATGCCGAGCGAATGGCGCGGCTCTGGGCGCCGTCGGATGCACTGACGGCCGGGGGCGCGAGCTTGCAACAACTACGAGCCGTCACCGAGGAGTTGCATGCGCAATTCCCGGTGCCGTCCGAGGTGAGCGTCGCACCGGTGAATGCGGCCGGGGTTCCAGCCTTGACGCTGACCCTGCCCGAGCGGCCCACCAGCGTCTTGTTCCTGCACGGCGGCGGGTATTCGATGGGCTCGGCGTTCGGCTACCGGCACCTGGCCGGAGCGCTCGCGATCGCCGCCGACTCCGGCGTGCTGGTGCCCGAATACCGGCTGGCGCCCGAATACCCGTACCCGGCCGCGCTCGACGACGCTGTGCGGGCGTATCGCTGGCTGCTTGACGCTGCTGCTGCCCCGATCGTCCTGGTGGGAGACTCCTCCGGCGGCGGGCTGGTCGTCTCGTTGCTGCTGCGCCTTCAGCAGGAGGGCCTGCCGCAGGCTGGTGGCGCGGTGCTGATGTGCCCGTGGATCGACCTGACGTGCACGATCCAGAAGGCATCGCCGAGCGAGGCCCAGCCACTGCTCACCCTGGAATGGGGTCGCCGCTGTGCATCGGCCTACGTCGGCGATCACTCGATGGACGAACGACTGCTCAGCCCGCTCTCCGCCGACCTGTCCGGGCTGCCCGCCCTGCTCGTCCAAGTCGGCACCGGCGACGCCCTCCGCGAGGACGCCCACCAGCTCGTCGACCGGGTGCAGGCGCACGGCGGCGAAGCGCGCCTCGAGCTGTACCCGGTCGCGACCCACGACTTCCACATCTTCTGGTCGTTCCTGCCCGAGGCGGCCGACGCCCTCGCGCATGCGGGTCGTTTCCTCCGTGAGACCACGCGGACCGGCCGTTCCGACGACGCGCTGCTAGGACGTCAGGCCGAGTAGCGCCAAGGCCCGCTCGCGCATCTCGACCTTGCGGACCTTGCCGGTCACCGTCATCGGGAACTCGTCGACGAGGTGGACGTAACGGGGGATCTTGTAGTGCGCGAGCTTGCCGGTGCAGAACTCGCGCAGCGCCTCGGCGGTAATCGGTGTCGCGCCGGGGCGCAGCCGAATCCAGGCCATGAGTTCCTCGCCGTACTTCGGGTCGGGGACACCGATGACCTGGGTGTCGAGGATGTCGGGGTGGGTGTAGAGGAACTCCTCGATCTCGCGCGGGTAGATGTTCTCGCCGCCGCGGATGACCATGTCCTTGATTCGGCCGGTGATCTGGACGTAGCCGGCATCGTTCATGACGGCGAGGTCGCCCGTGTGCATCCATCGCGCAGCGTCGATCGCTTCGGCCGTATTGTCGGGCTGCTCCCATTAGCCGAGCATGACGATGTAGCCGCGCGTGCAGAGCTCGCCTGCCGTACCTCGGGATACGGTGACTCCGCTCGCCGGATCAATGACCTTGATCTCCAGGTGAGGATGCACCCGCCCAACCGTTGACACGCGCAGGTCGATCGAGTCGTCGGTCCGCGTCTGTGTCGACACCGGCGACGTCTCGGTCATGCCGTAGCAGATCGTCACTTCGGACATGCCCATCCGCTCGATGACCTGTTTCATCACCTCGACCGGGCACGGTGATCCCGCCATGATGCCGGTGCGGAGGCTGCTGAGGTCATAGCTGCCGAAGCGGGGGTCGGCCAGTTCGGCGATGAACATTGTCGGTACGCCGTACAGCGACGTACACCGTTCCCGGGCAACGGCGTCGAGCGTCGCCGCGGGATCGAACGCCGGCGCGGGGATCACCATGCACGCCCCGTGACTCGTCGCGGCCAGGTTTCCCATCACCATGCCGAAGCAGTGGTAGAACGGCACGGGGATGGCGATGCGGTCCTCTTCGGTGTAGCCGCACAACTCGCCGACGAAGAAGCCGTTGTTGAGAATGTTGCGGTGGCTTAGCGTGGCGCCCTTCGGGAACCCGGTCGTGCCGGACGTGTACTGGATGTTGATCGGATCGTCCGCGGTGAGCGAAGCGGCGATCTCGGTGAGACGGGCCGGTATGGCGCCGCGGCCGGCGGCAAGGAGGGAGTCCCACTCCGGGCGGCCGATGAGAAGGACATCCTGGAGCATTGCACAGTCCGGCTGCACTTCGGCGATCATCGCCGCGTAGTCGCACGTCTTGAATGCCGGCGCGGCCACCAGCGTACGGACGCCGGACTGGTCGAGCACGTACGTGAGCTCGTGGACCCGGTACGCCGGATTGATGTTGACCAGAACGGCGCCGAGCTTCGCCGTGGCGTATTGAACGAACGTCCACTCCGCACAGTTGGGCGCCCAGATGCCGACCCGATCGCCCTTGCCAACGCCGAGGCGGAGCAGACCCGCGGCGACGGCGTCGACCTCGGTGGCGAACTCGCGATACGTCCAGCGCCGCCCGGTCGCGTGCTCGACAAGGGCCTCCCGATCAGGAAAGCGCGTCACCGTCCGGTCCAGGTTCGCGCCGATCGTGTCGCCCAGCAGCGGCACGGTCGATGTACCCGAGGCGTAGGACGGTTCCGGCGCCATACCGGCATCCTCTAGCGAGGGTCGTTCGGGTGCAACCGTGCTCTGTCGAGGAACGCAGCGACGGAGAGAGTTGCGTGGTCGGCCGCCTTTGCGCGCCGACCTCGGGTCGCGCGATTCTCCTTATGAAATAAGGGTAGCCGGCAATCCGGGCAGTTGACGTTCTACCGCGCTTTTAGACGTCCTCTGGTGGTCGCGGACGCCGCTCCACCGGGAGCACCTCGCCCTTGAAGGTCACGTCGAACCGCTGCTGCTGCGGCTCAGGCCACTCGCAGGCCCACATCTTGCCGACGTGCAGCACCGGGACGGGTGTCCCGTCGGCCCAGCGGACGGTGACGTCGCTGCCGTCGTCCGGCATCGTGCCGTATGCACCGAAGACGGCGCGGTCGTTGTTAACGATCAGCCCGCCCTGCCATTCGGCGCCGGTCCACGCGGCCCACGACAGCGGGTCCTGGCGGTCGATCCATTCGACCTGCTCCCACTGGTCTAGCGGGAGGGCTCGCCAGTAGCCGTCGTCGCGCCACTGCACGCGGTACTGGCTGCGCGGCAGCAGCAGCGTTTCGACCTGCGGGCTCATGTGCTACAGCCTCCACCCTCGGGGTTTGCCGGGGAGCCCGGTCCCTCTGGGGATCGGGTCGGAGTAAGTGTTTCACTCACATCGCGCCGAAACACTTACCGCGCGAGGCGAGGTACTTTAGCTGAGTCCCTAGCCCAACCGGGCACCGTTATCTGACCAAGCCCCGCGACGGCTAGACCGCTCAGCGCGCGACGATCTCGGCGATGGCGGGCCGGGCGCGGTCGGCGTCGGCGGCAACCAGGCCGATGCGGGTACGCCGGTGCAGCACGTCGTCCACGTCAAGCGCACCCTCGTGCGTCATTGCGAACTCGATCTCGGCGCGGGTGACGTCGATGCCCTCGGCGATGGGGTCGAGCGGGCGTTCCACTGTGGCGGCATCGACCACCATCCGGGATACACCGCCGTGTCGGGACACCAGCGAGGTGGGCAGCCCGGCTGTAGACACGCTGCCGGGGTGGGTGGGCGCGCCGATCAGCGGCAAGTCCCGCGTTCGGCACGGCGTCGCCACCAGACCGCGGAGCCGCACGGCCGCATCGACGGCGTCCTGCGCCATGCGCCGGTACGTGGTGAGCTTGCCGCCCACCACGGTGATCACCCCGGACGGTGACTCGGTGACGGCGTGCCGGCGAGAGAGATCCGCAGTGTTGCCGCCCCCCGCATCGACCAAGGGGCGTAGGCCCGCAAAAGCACCGCGTACGTCGCCGCGGGTGAGCGGACGTGCCAGAGCGGTGCTGATGGTGGCGAGTAGGAAGTCGATCTCCCCGTCGCTCGGCACCGGCTCGTCCGGGATGGGCCCGGGCGCGTCCTCGTCGGTAAGGCCGACGATCACACGGGCCAGCTGCTGCGGTAGTGCGAACACGAACCGGCCGATCGACCCGGGTACCGGCACGGTCAGCGCGCCACGCGGATTGCCGAGCACGGACGCGTCGAGCACGAGATGCGTCCCCCGGCTCGGCCGCAGCCGGATCGACGGGTCGACCGTGCCCGCCCACACACCTGTGGCATTCACGACGGAACGCGCGGCAACGGTCCGGGACATGCCGGTGAGCGTGTCGGTGAGCACCGCGCCGGCGCCCGTCACCTCGTGTGCCCGCACCCGGGTCAGCACGACCGCACCGTGCGAGACCGCGGTGCGCGCGACCGTGACCACCAGCCTCGCGTCGTCCACAAGCTGCCCGTCGTGCGCGACGAACGCGCCCGCCAACCCGACGGTACGGACCGCCGGGACCAGCGCGACGGCCGCCGTCGCGCCGACGTGCCGCGCCCGGGGGAGCAACGTCGCACGCGTGCCGGCACTGCGGCGCAGCGCGTCGCCGGCGAGAAAACCGGTCCGGATCAGCCCCCGGTGCCGCACAGACGGCAACTCCGGCACGACTTGGGCGAGCGGGCGCGTCAGATGCGGCGCGACCCGGGTCATCAGGACGTGCCGCTCTACCGCGCTCTCCCACGCGACGCCGATGCGGCCGGCCGCCAGGTAGCGCAGCCCGCCGTGCACCAACTTCGAGCTCCATCGGCTCGTACCGAAAGCCAGGTCATGAGCCTCGACAAGCGCCACAGACAGGCCCCGGGTGGCCGCGTCCAGGGCAACGCCGGCACCGGTCACGCCGCCGCCGACCACCAGGACATCGACGGAATCGAGGGCATCCAGCGCCGCTGTGCGCCCGGCTGCGGTCAGCACGTCAGACTGTAACCCATGCCGATGCCCGTCCCGCCGATGAAGTGGAACACCTGGGGCGATCCGGCGCTGGCCACCCCGTTGTCGGACGAGGTCAAGGCGCTGCTCAAGAACGTCCTGGGCGTCTCGGCGGCTGACGTGGACGCACCGGCACGCGGCGAGGTGCAACTGCGGACGTCCACGCTCACCGAGCCGGACCAGCACGCACTGGCCGCCGTTGTGGGCGCCGAGCACGTGAGCACCCGCGACGCCGACCGGTTGCCCCATGCCGGCGGCAAGTCCACGTTGGACCTGCTGGGTCGCAGGAGCCGCGAACCGCAGGACGCGCCGGATGCGGTGGTGATGCCTCGCACCGAGGACGAGATTACAGCCGTGCTGCACGTCTGCGCAGGTCGTGGCATCGCTGTCGTCCCGTTCGGCGGCGGCACGAGCGTGGTCGGCGGCGTGCAGCCGATCCGCGGCGTGTTCCACGCTGTGATCGCACTCGACCTCTGCCGGCTCACTCGCTTCGACCTGGACGAGGTGTCACTGGAGGCGACACTCGGCGCGGGCCTAGCGGGCCCGCGTGCCGAGGAGCTGCTGGCCGAACGAGGCTACGAGCTCGGCCACTACCCGCAGAGCTTCCAGTTCGCGACGATCGGCGGGTTTGCGGCGACCCGATCATCCGGACACGCGTCCTCCGGGTACGGTCGGTTCGACGAGATGGTCACGGGGTTGAGCGTCGTGACGCCGGCCGGCGTGCTCGACCTCGGCCGCGCGCCCAGGTCGGCTGCCGGCCCTGATCTGCGCCAGCTCTTCCTCGGCTCGGAGGGCGTGTTCGGCGTGATCACCGCGGTGCGGGCGCGCGTACACCCGATCCCAGCTGTACGGCAGTACGAAGCGTGGATCTTCCCCGATTTCGCCACCGGCAGCGCCGCGGTGCGGGCCGTGGTGCAGGAGGGCACCGGCCCGACGGTCCTGCGCGTCTCAGACGAGGCCGAAACGGGGATCACGTTCGTACTTGCGGGCCAGCCCGGGTCCGGCTGCTTGGCGGTTGCGACGTTCGAGGGCAGTCCCGACCAGGTCGCGGCCCGCCACGAAGCGACCCGCGCCGTTCTGACAGGAGCAGGCGGCACGAGCCGCGGCGCGGACCTCGCCCGGGCTTGGGAGAGGGGGCGCTTCGACGCCCCGTATCTGCGCGACGCTCTGCTGGCCAACGGTGCGCTCTGCGAGACTCTCGAGACCGCGACCACCTGGGCGAACCTCGCAGCACTCAAGGATGCCGTCACGCAGGCGCTGCAGGCCGCGCTCGGTACGTCGCTTGTCATGTGCCACATCTCGCACGTCTACCCAACCGGCGCGTCGCTGTACTTCACGGTCGTGGCCGCATTGGGCGACAATCCGATCAGCCGCTGGACGGCCGCCAAGCGGGCTGCCAGCGAGGCGGTCATCGCTCACGACGGGACGATCACCCACCACCACGCGGTCGGCGTCGACCACCGGTCCTGGATGGCGCAGGAGGTCGGCGAGCTCGGAGTGCGGATCCTGCGCGCGGTGAAGCAGACAGTCGATCCGGCCGGGATCCTCAACCCTGGCAAGCTCATTCCGTGAGGACCGTTGCGGTACTGGTCAATCCGGCGGCGGGCGGCGGGCGGGGTGCCAAGGTCGCGCGCCGTGCCGTTGCCCGGCTGCGCGAGCGCGGGCTCGATGTCAACGAACTCGCAGGGTCTGACGCGCACCATGCCGCAGCCCTCGCCCGCGATGCGGTGAGCAGCGCCGACGTGCTCGCAACTGTCGGTGGTGACGGCATGATCTCGATCGCGTTGCAAGCTCTCGCCGGCACCGATGTGCCGCTCGGCATCGTCCCCGCAGGATCCGGCAACGACCATGCGCGTGCGTACGGTATCCCGCGGCACCGCCCCGAGAGGGCCGCCGACGTGATCGCAGATGGTCACACGACGACGGTCGACGTCGGACGGATCGTGGCGGCCGACGGTGAGACCCGCTACTTCGGCACCGTAGTGGCGGCAGGCTTCGACTCGCTCGTGAACGACCGCGCCAACCGGATGCGCCGGCCCCGCGGCCGAACGCGTTACAACCTGGCCGCCCTCGCCGAACTCGCCAATCTCCGCCCGCTGCCGTTCCGCGTCGAGGTCGACGACGACCGCTTCAACCAGGAGCTGCTGCTCGCCGCGATCGGCAACGCCCCGACCTACGGCGGCGGCATGCGCATCTGTCCGGAGGCGGATCCGGCCGACGGCCTGCTCGACGTGACCGTCGTGCGGGCGATGCCTCGTTGGAGGGTGATCCGCTTCTTCCCGACCGTCTACACCGGCGCCCTTGTCCGGCACGACGAAGTCGAGTTGTACCGGGCGACGAGCGTTCGGCTCGACGCCCCGGGCATCCGCGCCTACGCGGACGGTGAACTTGTCGGGCCGCTGCCGGTCGAGGTGAGCGTCGTGCCGGGTGCGCTGCGCATCCTCATCCCCGCGGTGTCGCCGACGCGATGAGGCGTCCCGGCGACCACCAATTATCCAGCTCGAATATCGCGACGGCCGAGGTACGGAACTCGGAAAGCTCTGGTGCCCAAGACGCGGCAAGCGTTGCCATGGACGGGTTGTGGCCGACCAGCAGGAGCGTGTGGACGTGCGGCGGTGTGTCGCGCACGACCGCGAGAAGATCCTCGACCGTGTTGTCGTAGATCCGATCGTCGAGGTCGGCCGGCGGCGAGCCGATTCCGGTGAGCTCCCAGGTTTCCTGGGTACGCAGCGTCGGAGAGATCACGACCTGATCGGGCGCGATGCGCTGCGACGCCAGCCAGCGCCCGACCGCCGCTGCGTCCGCGCGACCCCGCGGTGCGAGCCGGCGCTCCGCGTCGGACGGGCCGTCCCGTTCGGCTTTGGCGTGCCGCACCAGTACGAGTCGCTCCGGCATGCCCGTAGCGTAGGACGACGGTGTCTCGCCTTCTATCGCCGGGCCGACGTGAGGTTCGGCAGAACTTGGATCTTGCGCCCCTGTCCTTGTTGAAACAGCTGCAAAGCCGATCCGAAGTCCGCGAGCGGGAGGCGATGGCTGATGAGCACGTCGGGGTCGAGTAGGCCGCTGGCGAACAGCTCCGCCGCTCGTTCGTAGCTGTGCAAGACAGCCATGGACCCCGTTACGGTGATCTCCTGGTTGTAAATCCGGTACGGCTCGATCTCTACTCGCGTCGAGTAAGCAGTTACGCCGAACTGCAGGAATGTGCCTCCGGGTCCCACGCGGCCCAGTCCGTCTTGTATGGCCTCGGAGACGCCCGTGGCATCGACGACCACGTCCCAACCGCGTGGACGATCGATCTCCTCGGCCGATGTCGTTGCATTGCTGCAGCCAAGGGTGACCGCTGCCTCGAGTCGAGCGGGGTTGATGTCGACCATGTCGACCGAAGTGGCGCCGACTCGTTTGGCGAGTTGGAGCATCATCAGCCCCATCGTTCCGGACCCGTAGATCAGGATGTGTGCGGCCAAGCGTGCGGCCAGCACGTCGTAGGCGCGCACCGCACACGACAACGGCTCGATCAGGGCGGCGTCCTCGATCCGAATGTCGTCAGGCACGATGACGCAGTTCGCCACGGGAGCGCGGGCGTACTGTGCCGCACCGCCAGGCACGCTGACGCCGATGGCGTTCCAGCGCTCGCACAGATTGTTGCGACCGAGCCGGCAGTAATGGCACTCATTGCAGTACAGCGAGGGATCTACCGCGACGCGCTCGCCGATGGTCAATTCGGTGACTTGAGTGCCGACCGCGACGACTGTGCCCGCGAACTCGTGGCCCGGAATGATCGGGAGCGAAGGCGCGAATTCGCCGTCGAGGATGTGCAGGTCAGTTCCGCAGATTCCGCAGGCGGCAACCTCGACTATGACGTCGCGCGGACCTGGTGTCGGGTCGTCCACCATCGTGACGTCGACCTCGCCCACCGCCTTGATAACCGCTGCCCGCATGGATCGCTCCTTCTATTTCACCGCGCCCATCGACAGGCCGCGGACAAGCTTGTCCTGGGCGGCCCAGCCGGCGAGCAGCACGGGCAGGCAGGCGACAGTGGCAGCCGCGCACAAGTGCGCCCAGAACTGGCCTTCTGGAGCCACGAAGCTCACCAGAAAGATCGGAACAGTTCCGGCGTTGACGGTTGTCAGGTTTACCGCGAGGAAGAATTCATTCCAAGCGAAGATGAAGCAGATCAGCGCGGTGGCAGCCAGCCCGGGGCGTACGATCGGCATGATGATTGAGCGGAGCTGGCGCAGTACGCCCGCGCCGTCGACCTGCGCAGCCTCGATGACTTCCGCCGGGACCTCGAGCAGGAAGGAGCGAAGCATCCACACGGCGATGGGCAGATTCATCGCGGTGTAGAGGATTATGAGCGCGAGTTGATGGTCTAGCAGGTGGAGATTTTTGACGATGACGTACACCGGGATGATCGCGCCGACGATCGGAAGCATCTTGGTCGATATGAAGAAGAACGACGCGTCACGCCACTTGCGAATGGGCCGAATCGAGAGCGCATACGCGGCCGGTAGGGCCAGCGTGATCACAATCAGTGTCGAGATCACAGTGATAGTGATGGAGTGCTCGAGATAGGAGCGCAAGCCTCGGTCCCACACGCCTGAATAGGAGTCCAGGGTGGGCTTGAAGAGGAAGTGCGGAGGGTCGGTCGCCGCGTCCTGCTCGTGTTTGAAGCCGGTGAGCGCCATCCAGAAGACCGGGAAGAAGAAGATCAGCACGATAATCCACGTGATCAGCCCGAGCACGAGGCGCGTGCTGAGCCCCGATCGATTTCCGGCGACGGTGCGGCCCGCTCGTCTCATCGGTGCATCCCTTCGTCGCTGAACAGGCTCGACACGAGCCGCAGTGCAAGCGTCGCGATGACGATCGTTGCGATGACGACGACGACGCCCATGGCGGACGCGCGCCCGATGTCGAACGCACGGAACGCGACTTCATAGATGTAGTACGGCAGGTTGGTCGTCTTTTGGCCGGGGCCACCCGACGTGATCATGAAGATCGCATCGAACGCCTGCACGATATAGATGGACCCCAGAAGAATTCCCAGCTCGAGGTACGGACGCAGGTGCGGGAGCGTCAGCGAGCGGAAGATGCGGAATGCACCGGCGCCGTCGACTCGCGCGGCTTCCAGTATGTCCTGACTCTGCGACTGCAGCCCGGCAAGCACAATCAGGACCATGAACGGCGTCCACTGCCACGTGAGCACCGTGATAATCGTGGCCTGCGAGTGTGTGTTGATCCAATCGACGTGATGCACGCCAAAAGGTTTGAGTACGTAGTTCAGCATCCCGAAGACGGGGTCGAGGATGGTGAATTTCCATACCAGCGCGGCTGCGGCGGGCATGACGAGAAACGGGCTGATAATCAGCGTTCGGAGGACGCCGCGTCCGAAGACTCGCCGATCTAACAGTAGCGCGATGCACGTACCGATCACGATCGACAAGATCACGGGTGCAACGGTGAACAGCAGGGTATTACCGATGGCCGTGCGGAAGATGGAGTCGCTGAAGATCGTGCGGTAGTTGCGCAGGCCGACGAAGTGCTTGGTTCCTGGGTGGAGAAGATTCCAGGACTGCAGGCTGTACCACACCGTAAGCAGGAACGGGATCTGGGTGACGACGACGACAAACACCAGCGCCGGAAGTAGCGGAAGTCTACGCAGCCAGCCCTGCCGCCGGGGCGGCCTTACAGGTACGTGTCGCGTCTCTACGGCCGGCGGCGCGACAGTCGATGTCGACGTAGTCATGCGGCGTCCTCCGGTAGATCGAGCCGTCGGCTCTGCGGTGCCTGTCGGCAGCGCCTCAGGGCATCACGCAGAACCGAGGCTCGCTCCTGGTGACGATTACCTATTTGTAGGACTGGGCCACTTGCTGGGCGTAGCCTTGGCTCTTCGACAAGGCTGACGAAACGGACTCCTGGCCGGCGATTGCTGCGGTCATCTCCTGCGACACCTTGGTGCCGAGATCGGCGAACTCCGGAATGCCGACGTACTGGATTCCGCTGTATGGCTGCGGGTCGACACCAGGATGGTTGACATCGACAGATTGGATCGACTTGAGAGTCAAAGCGGCAAAGTCGCCGGCAGCCTTCTGGTATTCAGGACTTTGATAGGTCGAGACGCGAGTTCCCGGTGGCACTGCTGCCCAGCCGTTCTTCTGAGCGTCGTACTTGATGTAGTCCTTGGAGGTAGCCCAGTTCATGAACTGCCACGCTGCATCTGCATGCTTCGAGGAGCCTTCGATCGACAACGCCCAAGCCCACAGCCACCCGGAGGCGGATGTCTTCACCACCGGTGCGGGCGCGAATCCGAGCTTGCCCGCGATCGGGCTCGGCGGCGCGTCGAGCGTCGAGGCCGCGACCGTCGCGTCGTACCACATGGCTGACTTGCCCTGCTCCATGTTGTTCAGGCACTCGTTGAAGCCGTCGTTTGCCGCGCCTGTTTCGCCGGCGTCATGAATCAGGTTCACGTAGAACGTCACCGCTTCTTGGAACGCCGGCGACGTCAACTGCGGGTCCCAACTCATGTTGAACCATTGGCCACCGAACGTGTTCACGACGGTATCGAGGGCGGCCAGGTTTTCGCCCCAGCCCGTCTTGCCCCGCAGGCAGATGCCGGACACGCCCTTGGACGGGTTGTTCAGCTTCTTGGCGATATCGGCGACCTGCTGCCACGTGGGGTTGGCGGGCATGGTCTGACCAGCGGCCTGGAGTAGATCCTTGCGATACATCAGGAACGAGGACTCGCCGTAGAACGGGACAGCATAGAGCTTCCCGCTCGAGGACAGCGCATCACGGATCGGCTTGATGATGTCGTTGACGTCGTAGTTCGGGTCACTGGCATAGCTGGTCAGATCTTTGATCCAGCCGTTCTTGGACCACGTCGGGATGTCGTTCGGGCCGATCATGACGACATCGAATTGACCCCCACCTGCAGCGACATCCTTGGTCACCTGGTCACGCAGCGTGTTCTCGTCCAACGTGACGAACTTGACCTTGACGTTGGGGTGGGATGCCGAGAAGCCACTCGCTGTCAGCTTCTCGATCGTCGTCATCAATGGGTTGTCTACAACCGCGACCTTGATGGTCGTGCTGCCGCTGGACCCGGTGCTTGATCCGCTTGAACTCTTGCTCGAACTGCACGCGCTGAGAGCCAGCGTCACCACCGCACCGGCCGCGATCACCGACACCGTGAGCCGACGCCGTCTGTAGCGGTTCGACATGACAGCAACTGCGGTGCTACCGACGTTCATCGTTCGATCCCTCCAGGATGCCTCGGGGGTGAGGTGCGCTCAAATGAGCGCCATGGAGCTCGACTTGACATCAGACGTAATGTGCGTGTGTCAGGGGCTACTGTCAATGGAATCTGCCAAATTGCAACGCATGCCGCTCAAATGAGCGGTGACGGACGGGAGGCTCTCGTGTCGGAGCGACCGTCGGAAATGATCTTGACGGCGCGCGTAGCGCGCATGTACTACCTGCAAGACCGGTCCAAGTCAGATATTGCGCTTGAAGTCGGTGTCAGCCGGTTCAAGGTTGCCCGGTTGCTGGACCTGGCGCGCCGAACCGGCATCGTGAACATCGACATTCGCTCGGTCGACAGCCTTGACGCGGACCTTTCGCTCCGGCTCCGGTCGACCTGGGGGCTCGAGCACGCGGTCGTGCTCGACGTCCCGGACGACGATCACGTACAACTGCGGCGCCAACTCGGCGAATCTACAGCGCAATTGCTCATGGAGATCGTCTCACCGAGCGACGTCTTGGGTATGGCATGGTCGCGAGCGCTCAGCACGGTCGGCGACGCCCTGGAGCGGTTCGTGCCGTGCCCGGTCGTTCAACTTACCGGCGCTCTGTCCAGACCGGACGGCAGCGACATCTTGGGCCTCGTCCGAAGGATCGCACGCTTGGGCGGTGGGTCGCCGTATGTCTTTTACGCGCCGATAGTCGTTCCCGACGCGTCGACGGCACGGGCGCTACACCGGCAGCCCGATGTCGTACGCGCCATGGCCCAGGTCCGCGGCGTAACGATCGCCTTGGTCGCTGTCGGATCTTGGGCGCCCGGTCTGTCGACGATTTACGACACCGTTGAGCCGGCGGACCAGCTGACTGCTGCGAAGGCCGGAGTCGCAGCCGAGATCTCCGGAATCTTCATCGACGAGACCGGCAAGGCACTGCGCCCGCCGCTGAGGCGTCGGATCGTCGGCATCGCCAGCGAAGACCTGGCCAAGGTGCGAACCGTGCTGGCTATCGCCTACGACGAAGCGAAAGCGGACGCAACACGGGCAGCACTGCGCAGCGGGCTGATCAGCGGGCTTGTCACGCACACCGGCCTGGCTCGCCGACTCGTCGATGGTTCGGATATGAGAACACCCCAGAGCCAGCGGCAAGGGCCACGTCAGGGATGATCGACGAAGACGGCCCGCTGCACGGCGGCACAGCCAACCGGGGTCGGGTCATCCGGATCGGGAACACGGTGCGACGGCCGCGCGGCCCGCACAGTCCGGCGGTCCATCGTCTCCTCAGACATCTCGCGGAGACGGGCTTCGCCGGGGCGCCACGGGTTATCGACAGCCGCCCCGACACCGAAATCCTGACCTTCATCGCCGGAATCGCAGCGTACGAACCTCTGCCCACGTGGGCGCTGGGCGACCAGGCACTACACAGCTTCGGCGTGTTGCTTCGCGACTACCACGACCACGTCGAGACCTTCAGTGAGGACGGCCTGCCGTGGCAGCGCAACGTGCCCACTCGCTGGCGCGGCACGCTCATATCGCACAACGACCTGAACCCTGCCAACGTCGTCTTCCGCGACGGGCGCGCTGTAGCCCTGATCGACTTCGATCTCGCTGGACCAGGGTGCCGCGCCTGGGACCTTGCCGTAGCGGCATGCTTCTGGGTACCGCTGTGCGACAAGCGACACATCCACGACTCACGTCGTGACAGGACGTTCGCACGCTATCGTCTTCTCCTCGACGCCTACGACGCCAGCGGATCATTGCGACGCGAAGTCGCGGAGGCAACTATCGACGCCAACGAGTGGATATCGACGATCATTGCCAGCGGAGCCGGACACGGACACCCGGCGTTCAGCGCGATCTGGGAAGCCAGCGGTGAGCGTTACCGCGGCGCACAGGCCTGGCTCGCCGCCAACCAGCGGCGCCTCGCAGCGCTGTAGGCCGCGTTGGCAGATGTCGTGGCGACGAACTGGGCCGGCAACGTCAGCTTCCGCGCTCGGACGTTCGCCGAACCCAGGTCCCTGTCCGAGCTGCGCGCGATCGTGGCCCATGCCGACCACGTCCGGGCGCTGGGCTCAGGGCACTCGTTCAGCTCCATTGCCGACACCACCGGCACCCAGGTCAGCCTTGCCGGCCTGCCGCCGCTCATGGAGATCGACTCCGCAAGCCGCCGGGTGCGCGTAGGCGGCGGCGTCCGGTACACGGAGCTGGCGCCACGCCTGAACACCGCCGGCTTCGCGCTGTCCAACCTGGCATCGCTGCCGCACATTTCCGTGGCCGGCGCCTGCACGACCGCAACCCACGGCTCGGGCGACGGCAACGGCAACCTTGCAACCGCCGTCGCGGGGCTCGAAATGGTGACGGCAACGGGCGATCTGATCGAGATGGGCCGCGACCACCCGGACTTCTGCGGCGCCGTGGTCACGCTCGGCCGACTCGGCATCGTCAGCGCGCTGACGCTCGACCTCGTGCCGTCGTTCGAAATCTCGCAATACGTGTATGACGACCTGCCGAACGAGCGGCTGGACGCCGACTTCGACACGATCTTCGCGAGCGGCTACAGCGTCAGCGTGTTCACCGATCTGTCCCGCAACACGCTGTGGTGCAAGCGGCTCGCGGCCGACCCGCCACCGCCGCCGGAATGGTTCGGCGCCCAGGCTGCTGACGGGCCACGCAACCCGGTCCCCGGGATGCCGGTGCAGAACGCCACCGAGCAGGGCGGGGTGCCCGGGCCGTGGCACACGCGGCTGCCCCACTTCCGCGCTGAGTTCACGCCGAGCGCCGGCAACGAACTGCAAAGCGAGTACCTGCTGCCCCGGGCGCACGGCGTAGCGGCGCTGCGTGCCATGCGCGAGCTACGCGACCAGATTACAGCTGTGCTGCAGATCTGCGAGATTCGGACGGTGGCTGCCGACGAGCTGTGGCTGAGCCCGAGTTACCGCCGACCGACGGTTGGCGTGCACTTCACGTGGGTGGACGACGCGGCCGGTGTCGCGCCGGTCGTCGCTACCGTCGAGGAACGGCTCGCGCCGTTCGAGGCGCGCCCGCACTGGGGCAAGGTGCATGCGATGTCCGGCCGGTACGAGCGGCTGGCCGACTTCACCCGGCTGGCGCACGAACTCGATCCGGACGGCAAGTTCGGCCAGGCCTCCTAAGCATCCCTGTCATTTCGGTAGGCTTCGCCGGTGGACTGGACTCTGGCACTCGGCGCGCTCATGGTGGGCATCGTCGTCGGGTTGACCGGCATGGGCGGCGGCGCGTTGATGACGCCGATGCTCGTGCTGTTCTTCGGGGTATCGCCACTCGCAGCCGTGTCCAGCGACCTGGTCGCGAGCGCGGTGATGAAGCCGGTCGGCTCTGCCGTCCACCTGCGCCATGGCACGGTGCGGCTGGACCTGGTGCGCTGGCTGTGCGTGGGTTCCGTCCCGGCGGCGTTTGCCGGCGTGCTCGTCGCGCGGGCGCTGGGCCACGGTCACAATGTCGACGACCTGATCCAGAAAGCGCTCGGTGTCGCCTTGATCACCGCCGCGACCGGGCTGTTCGTGCGCGCGTACCTGCGCCTGGCGGAGCGGGCGCGGCACCGGGACGGACGCCGGCCCCACGACCCGTCGGGGCCGCCCGTGCTGGTGGTACGCGTGGTGCCGACCGTGCTGATCGGCGTGCTCGGTGGACTCGTCGTCGGGATGACATCCGTCGGCTCCGGTTCGCTGATCATCATCGCGTTGATGCTCCTGTACCCGACGCTGCGCGCGAGCGAGTTGGTCGGCACCGACCTCGTCCAGGCGGTACCGCTGGTCGCGTCGGCGGCAGTGGGACACCTGATCTTCGGTGACTTTCGCCTGGGCGTGACCGCAGCCCTGCTCGCCGGGTCGATCCCGGGTGCCTATCTCGGCGCGCAGCTGTCGTCGCGGCTGCCCGGCGCGCTGATCCGCCGCGCCCTGGCGTTCGTCCTGCTGGCCTCGGCGCTGAAGCTGCTCGGGGTCAGCACCGTCCCCACCGGTGCGCTGCTCATCGCGGTGGCCGTCCTCGCCGGGCCCGTGTGGATGCTGTTGCGCCATCGGCACGGCTTCCCGGCCTGGCCGCGGCATGAGGCGCTGGCAGAGGCGTCGGCGGGCGTGCCCCTCAGGGCAGGATCAGGGGCGGATTAGGGGGCGTCACGGATCCGCCGGGCGGGTGCGGACGTGCAGCATGCTCGCATGATCCAGGTGCGGGAGCTGAGCAAGCGATTCGGAAAAGTGCAGGCCGTCGACGCGTTGAGCTTCGACGTGCTGCCCGGTCGGGTGACCGGGTTCCTTGGTCCGAACGGAGCCGGCAAATCCACGACGATGCGGCTGATCCTCGGCCTCGACCTGCCGACCAGCGGACACGTCACCGTGAACGGGCGCCGGTACGGCGAGCTGCACCGGCCGCTAACCGAAGTGGGCGCGGTCCTCGAGGTGCGCGCCGTGCACTGCGGGCGCAGCGCGTACAACCACCTGCTCTGCCTGGCGCAGAGCAACGGCATCGGACGCCGCCGGGTCGCCGAGGTACTCGACATCGTCGGCCTGTCGTCCGCGGCGCGACGCCGGGCGGGAGGCTTCTCTCTCGGCATGAGCCAGCGCCTGGGCCTGGCAGCAGCGCTGCTCGGCGACCCACCCGTCCTGCTCTGTGACGAGCCGGTGAACGGCCTGGATCCGGAGGGCATCCTGTGGATTCGGACGCTGCTGCGCTCGCTCGCTGCCGAGGGGCGCACCGTCTTCGTGTCCAGCCATCTGATGAGCGAGATGGCGTTGACCGCCGACCACCTCATCGTCGTCGGCCAGGGACGGCTCATCGCCGACGCGAGCACCACGGAGATCGTGGCGCGCAGCTCGGCGAACTACGTGCGGGTGCGCTCGCCTCAGGCGTCGCGACTCGGCGCGCTGCTGCGCGAGTCCGGCGCGGTCGTGCGGGCGCACGACGGCGCGCTGGACGTGACCGGCGCAGGCTGCCCGGCGGTCGGCGATCTCGCGGCCCGGCACGGCATCGCAATCCACGAACTCTCCTCGCAGACGGCATCTCTCGAGGCGGCGTTCATGGAGCTCACCCGAGACAGCACCGACTACCGGGCGGAGGTGGCGTGATGAACTTCGCCGATGTGCTCCGCAGCGAGTGGACGAAGCTGCGTTCCGTGCGGTCCACGTACTGGACGATGTTCTTCGCGGTGGCGGTCACGATCGGAGTCGCCGTGATCGTCTGCGTCAAGTGGGCGCAGGACATTCGCCACTCGCCCGGTACCACGATCGACGCCACCACGATCAGTCTGAACGGCATATTCCTGGCGCAGGTGGCTGTCGGCACCCTCGGCGTCATGGTGATCGGCTCGGAGTACGGCACCGGCATGATCCGCGCGACGTTCGGCGCAGTGCCGCAACGGCGTGCGGTGCTTGCCGCCAAGGGGCTCGTGTTCGGCGTGGTCACCCTCGTGCTGGGCGAGGTGCTCAGCTTTGCCGCATTCGGAATCGGGCAGGCAATCCTGTCCGGAGCACATGCCGGCGTGTCCCTCGGCCAGCCCGAGGTGCTGCGCGCCGTGGTCGGCGGTGGCCTGTACCTGGCAGCGGTCGGGTTGCTCGGATTCGGCATCGGCGCGCTCCTGCGCCATACCGCCGGCGCACTGTCGGCGTTCTTCGGCATCCTGTTTGCGCTGACGGCGCTTACCGACCTGCTGCCGACGTCGTGGCGCAACGACGTCATGCCGTACATGCCGGCCAATGCCGGCACGCAGATCTTCGCCGTGCAGCGGGTACATGACGCGCTCGCGCCCTGGACGGGGCTCGGGGTGCTGTGCCTGTACGCGGTCGCGGCGATCACCGCCGCGGCAGTGCTCGTGACCCGCCGGGACGCCTGAACACGCGGGCGGTCACACCTGTGCGGTCCGGCCGGTCAGGACTATGACGCGCGCCGACCCCAGGATGTGACACGTGGACGAGTGGCTCACCGAACGTTTCGAGGAGAACCGAGCACACCTGCGCGCGGTGGCGTATCGCATGCTCGGCTCGCAGAGCGAGGCCGACGACGCGGTGCAGGAATCGTGGTTGCGGGTCAGCCGCGCGGACCGAAGCGACGTCCAGAACCTGACCGGGTGGCTCACCACCGTCGTCGCCCGGGTGTGCCTGAACATGCTCCAGTCGCGCAAGACGCGCCGTGAGGAGCCACTCGGCGAGCGCGATCTCTCCGCCGACGACGCCGACCCCGAAGAGCAGGCCGTGCTTGCCGACTCGGTCGGCGTGGCCCTGCTCGTCGTGCTGGATACGCTCACCCCGGCCGAGCGGCTCGCGTTCGTGCTGCACGACACGTTTGCCGTCCCGTTCGACGACATCGCGCCCATCGTGGGACGCTCGCCCGCCGCGACCCGTCAGCTCGCCAGCAGGGCGCGCCGCCGCATCCAGGGCTCGCGGGCGACCTCGGACCACGCGAGGCAGCGCGAGGTCGTGAAGGCTTTCCTCGCCGCGTCCCGGGAGGGGGACTTCGCTGCGCTGCTCACTCTGCTCGACCCGGACGTGGTGCTGCGCGCCGACGCGGCGGCCGCGCAGTTCGGTGCCGTCGGCGGCATCCAGGGCGCGGACGCCGTCGCTGCGCAGTTCGCCGGCCGGGCCCGCGCCGCGCGACCGGCGCTCGTCGGCGGGACCCCGGGCGCGGCGTGGGCACCGGGCGGCGCGCCCCGCGTCGCCTTCCGCTTCTCGTTCAGCGATCGCAAGATCGTCGCGATTGACATCGTTGCCGACCCGGAACGGTTGCAGGACGTCACACTGCTTGACGGCTGACGGCTTTCCGGGCGTCGCGGCCGGAGTTACGATCGGAACGCTGAACGCAGCCTCTCGGCTCACGCCGTTGCGAGGTGGCGCATGACGGGTGCGGTCGCCCAGCTGTCGGGGCCCTTCGAGATTGACGTATGCCCGTCTGACGATCCGCGTCTGGGCCAACTCAGAGCGCGCGGCGCGCTCAGCTCGGCGGGCGCGGACATGCTCGGCGCCGTACTCACCGCTCAGCGCGAGCTCGGTGTGCAGTACGTGCGGCTCGATCTGTGCCGCGTCACGGCGATAGACGACGTTGCCGTCGCCGCGCTGCTGCGTGCGCACCACCGCTTCCTCGCCTCACGGGGCACGTTGGTGCTCACCGGCGTGTGCGGTCCGGTGGGTGACGCGTTAGCCGCATCCGGGCTCGACCGGGTCCTGCTCACACTCGGCCCGACGGCCGACGCCGCCCTGGGCTGATCAGGTTCACCGCCGCTCGTGCGCTCCGAGTGGCTGTGCGGAGCGGTGTCGCCCCTGCCGGGGGCCGGGGCGACTCCCGTAGAGCACCGCGATCGCCGTGGCGACCAGCAGGCCGGCAATGGTCACGGCCAGGGCGACGGAGTCGCGCGCTGGTCTGTTCGGCGACGCCGCGACCTCGACGATCTGCGCCGCCGGGCTGTTCGCGTGCGTGACCTGATGCGGCGCGGGCGCGCGGGACTGCTCGCCCTGCAGGGTGACCGTCGTGCGGGCCGCGGGCGCCTGAGCGGATGCAGTGTTAGACGCGGGGACGGTCGGCGTCGCCGGTTGAGCAGCAGGCTGCGCCGAATGTCCCGGTGCCGGAACCGACGCAGACGCAGACGCCGTCCGCGCCGCAACCGACGCAGACGCCCACCCACTAGCGTCTGGATTGCCGGAGCCGTGCCCGGGGGGTGGGCCGTGCGTCTTCGTGTGTCCTGAGCCGGAGTGGCCGCCGCGATCGGCGCCCGCGCCCTGCCCGGGCAGCAGCACGGCGGCCATCACTCCGATCGCTCCGACGCAGCAGGCAGCCGCGACGATTCGCCGATAGCGTTGCCTCATCCCCCAAACCCCCGATCCCACCCCGAATCGCGTCCGCGCAAGCCTAGAGGTAGCGCGGACCTGACACCACAGAAGGGGTCAGAACCGATGCTATGCAGCCAGGCTGGCATTCGATCGGCGCCGAGTCGATCCTAGGCGTGCTGCGGCATAAGGATGATCTGGATCAGTTGCGAGGGACGCGGCTCTCGAGAATGTCCAAGTCCCGTTCGGCGTAAAGCCGGTGCATCCACTCCTCGTTGAGGATGGCTTGAAGGCAGCGGCGTACGGCGAAGCTGTCCGACTCGGGATAGCCCGGCTCCCTGACCGGTTCGGTGCGCCCGGCGAGCTGCTCGTCGGTGAGCCCGGTGAAGACCTGCCGCACGGTGGCCATGCGGTCTGCCCGCAGAGCGAGCACCTCGGAAAGCGACGGGCGCGCGGCATCGTCACGCGGCACGCCGGGCGTGTCGGGCATCTCGTCGTGCGGCAGATCCAGCGGATGCCACGGTGCCGGCTTTCCCAGGATTGCGCGGGTCACCCAGGCATCGGTGGCGAACACCAGATGCCGCAGCGTCTCGATGAACGACCACTCCCCGTCGACCCGCTCATGTACCTGGTCTGGGGCCAGCCCACGGGCCCGCGACACGGTCTGGGCCCATAGCCGCTCGAGGACGTCCCATGCGTCGCGGAACCCGGCGGCGTCGGCGGGGCGCATCTTCACACGGTCCGGATAGCGGCGGTTCAGTTCGGCCTCCACCAGGGGGACTACGTCGACTCCGTTGACTCGCAGGTTGTCGATCTCGCCGCTGATGTCGACGTCGACCAGCGCGGCGCCGCGGATCACGGCGCCGGTCAGGTCGACCTCGTGGAAACGCGCGTCGGTCAGGTCGACGTCGTGGAAGTCGGCTCCGGTCAGGTAGACGTCCTCGAAGCGCGCGCCGCTGAGGTCCGTGTGCGTGAAATCAGCCATCGCGCCAGCATTCCAGCTACCCGAAGTCAGCCGGGTGCAGGGACGTCAGCCGGCGCCGAATCTGCGTCCGCTCCTGCTCGGTCGGCGCCAGCTCCGCGGCGCGGGCCAGTGCGGTGGCCGCTTCGGTGGGTTGCCCGGCCCGGGCGAGCAGTTCGCCGCGGGCCGCGTGGAGCGGGTGGTAGCCGCAAAGGCGCTGGTCGCGCGCGAGTCCGTCCAGAACGGCGAGGCCGGCGTGCGGCCCGTCGGCCATGCCGATCGCGACGGCGCGGTTCAGCGCCACGACCGGCGACGGCTGCATCCAGAGCAACTCGTCGTACCGGGCGACGATGGCCGGCCAGTCGGTGCGGTCCGCGCGTGGTGCACTCGCGTGGACCGCCGCGATCTCCGCCTGGATGCGGTAGCTGCCGCGCTCGCGCACCGGGCTCCGCAGCAGCGCCAGCGCTTCACGGATCGCATCGGCGTCCCAGCGACCGCGGTCCTGCTCTTCGAGCGTGACCAGGTTGCCGTCGACGCTGCGCGCATCGCGGCGCGCGTGCTGCATCAGCATTAGCGCGACCAGGGCGCGCGCCTCGTCCGAGCCGGGCAGCAGTTCGAGCAGCAGCCGGCCGAGCCGGATCGCCTCCTCGGCAAGCGCACCGTCGGCGTTGGCCGCCCAGCCCTCGGTGAAGATCAGGTAGACGACGGTGAGCACCCCGTCGAGGCGTTCGGGCAACATCTGCTCGGTCGGCACCCGATAGGGGATTCCGGCGTTCGCGATCTTCTGCTTGGCGCGTTGCAGCCGCTTCCCGATGGTCTGCTCGGACGCGAGGAATACCCGTCCAAGTGCTGCGGTCGACAGGCCCACCACAACCCTCAGGGTGAGCGCCACCCGGGCTTCCAACGGCAGAGCGGGGTGGCAGCAGGTGAACATCAGGCGGAGCCGGTCATCCGCGATGGCCGGCGCCTCGCCGGTTTCCTGCGACTCGTGCATCGCGACCTCCGCGAGCTTGCCGGATTCGACGGCACGGCGGCGGATCACATCGATAGCCCGGCGCCGTGCCGTCGTGGTGAGCCAGGCGCCCGGGTTGGCTGGAATGCCGTCAATGGGCCAGCGCCGCAGTGCCCGCTCGGTCGCCTCGGCGAACACGTCGTCGGCCAGGTCCCAGTCGCCGAACACGCGAATGAGCGACGCCACGACGCGCAGCCGTTCGCGCGCGACGACATCGGCAAGCGCGGCGTGTACGTCGGGCACGATTACGGCTGGTCGCCGGGCCAGAACGGGCGCAGCTCCAGGCGCCCGGACGCCGCCATCGGGTGCTCTGCGGCGACCGAGATCGCCTCGTCCAGATCGGCACATTCGAGAATGTCGAATCCGACGATCCACTCCCGCGACTCGGCGAACGGCCCGTCCGTCACGAGCACTTTGCCGTCGCGGCGGCGCACGGTCGTCGCGTCCTCGGCCGGCCGGATCCGCTCACCCATTACGCGGGTGCCGGCGGCGTCGTTCTTGGCGACCCACTCGTCGATCGGCAGGGTGCCCTCGCCGGTGGCGTCGGGTGCGTTCTCCGGGTCAGTGGCCACGAACATCAGGTAGCGCATGACAGCTCCTCGCTCTCGCTTGGTCGTTGTACACCGGTACGACGAACGGGCACCCCCCTGATCGGACACATCCAGCGATCGATGCCCGTCCTGCGTCCCTAACTTGACTTCACCACGGAGTTAGGCAAGCCTAAGCTAGCTTGCTGTCGAGTCATGGGAGTCAAGGGTGGGCCTGCCAGAAACGCTGCTACTCGGGCTGATCGCCGGCATCACCATCTTCCTCGGCCTGCCGCTCGGACGGCTGCGGCGCCCGATGCCGCAGCTGCGGCTGTTGCTCAACGCGATCGCCGTCGGCATCCTGCTCTTCCTGGTCTGGGACGTGTTGGATCACGCCTGGGAGCCCATCGACAACGCGCTGTCCGCACTCCACGAGCACACCGGTGGGCTCGGGCCGGTGTTCGGCTACGGCACGCTGTTCGCCGCCGGGCTGAGCATCGGGCTGCTGTCCCTGGTCGCCTACGACCGCTACCTTGCCCGGGTGAAACCGCCGAGCCGTATCGGCCCGGGGGCCATGTCGGTCCACGAGCGTCCGGGCCGCGTCGTCGCCGGGCTCGCCACTTGGTCGCCGGCGCGTCGGCTGGCGCTGCTGATCGCGGTCGGCATCGGGTTGCACAACTTTGCCGAGGGGCTGGCCATCGGGCAGTCGGCCGCGACGGGTGATGTGGCGTTGGCCACCGTGCTGGTTATCGGGTTCGCGGCGCACAACGCCACCGAGGGATTCGGGATCGTTGCGCCCCTCGCCGGCGACGTGGACGCCGACGGCACGCAGCGCCGCCCCAGCTGGGGGTTTCTGCTCGCACTCGGCTTGATCGGCGGTGGCCCGACGTTCATCGGCACCGCCGTCGGCCACGGTTTCACCAGTGAGGCGGTCAGCGTCGTGTTCCTCACGCTGGCGGCCGGCTCGATCATCTACGTCGTCGTGCAACTGCTGACTGTCGCGGCGAAGGCGAAGCGCATGGACATCGTCTGCTACGGGCTGCTGATCGGACTGCTCGCCGGGTTCCTCACCGACGCGATCGTCACTGCCGGCGGCGGCTAGTGTGCGCCGTCGCCTTGCTGCGGCACTGACGCTGGCGTTGTTGGCCGCGGGGTGCACGAGCGGGACGGCAAGGTTTGCATCGACGCCGGAACCCTCGAGTGAGCGCAGCACAGCTACGTCGCAGTCCTCGCAACCCTCGTCGCACGCGCCGTCGGCCGCGTCCCGGCCGCCCCGGCCCGACCATGTGGTCGTCGTGGTGCTCGAAAACCACTCCTACAACGAGATCATCGAAGACTCACAGGCGCCTTTCATCGCATCGCTGGCCGCGTCCGCCGCCGTGTTCACGCGATCCTTCGCAGTGACGCATCCGAGTCAGCCGAACTACCTGGCGCTATTCTCCGGCTCCACGCAGGGCATCACCGACGACTCCTGCCCCCACACGTTCACCACTCCGAACCTCGCAAGCGAACTGGCCGCCGCCAAATACAGCTTCGCTGGGTATTCTGAAGGGCTTCCCCAGCCGGGGTTCACCGGGTGCAGCAGTGGCAGCTATGCGCGCAAGCACAACCCGTGGGTCAACTTCGCCAACGTGCCGGCGTCGGTCAACGTGCCGTTCAGCGCGTTCCCGACGGCGTACGCATCGCTGCCCACGGTCTCCGTCGTCATCCCCGACCTCGAACATGACATGCACGACGGCACGATCGCGCAGGCCGACCAGTGGCTGTCCGACCACCTAGGTGGCTACGCCGCCTGGGCGCGGGCGCACCGCAGCCTGCTGATCGTGACCGTCGACGAAGACGACTACAGCGCTGACAACCGCATCGCGACGGTCATCGCCGGCGCGTTCGTCCGACCGGGCCGTTACTCCGAGCGGATCGATCACTACCGTCTGCTGCGCACGGTCACGGAGGCGTACCACCTCGCTCCGCTCGGTCCTGGCTCGGCGATCACCGACATCTGGTCGGGGTAGGAGCGCACTCAACACCCTCGAAGCCGCTCCTGGGCCGGTACTACGCTGCACGTAGCCTGCATCCGCCACCCTGAGGACAACGCCGCCGTCATGGAACGATTGCAGCCTGGCGCCGCCGCCCAGGTGGCACTATCGGCGGCGGATCAGGGCGCCGAACCGTCCGGGACGCTCGTGCGCATCCTGCGGCACCCCACCGCGTGGTTCGCCGCAGCCGGCTTTGCTGCCAGCACGCTGACCGTCGTCGCAGGCGGTCGCGTCGGCACCGTGCAGGTCAACATTCCGCTGTCCACGTGGTTCGGCCTTCTCTCCCGCAACGGCTACCGTCCGGGCGAGTCGCTGATGCCGGGCCTGCTGCTGATGGCCGGCATCGCCGGGCTGGTCCTGCTCTGGATCATGCTGGTTCGCGGACCCCATCCGGCGGTGCGAACCGAACGGCAGGTCTGGTTGGTGGCGGGCGCATGGGTGGCGCCGCTGCTCGTCGGGCCGCCCCTCTTGAGCAACGACGTCTACAGCTACGCGGCACAGGGCATGCTCGTAGATCGGGGGCTCGACCCGTACTCGGTCGGCCCCTCGGCGCTGGGCCACATTTCGGCGGTGGGAGCGGTCGATCCGGCCTGGCGCAGCGTGCCGAGCCCGTACGGTCCGCTGGCGACGTGGTTCGAGCATTTCGCGGTCGTGGTCGCCGGCGGCAACCCGCTCGGCGCGGTGATCGTCTTCCGGCTCGTCGCGGCGGCCTGCGTGGTGGGCATCGGGGTGCTGGCCGCAGCGCTGGCCGGGTCGCGGCGCATCGCCGTGTTGACACTGACCGTGCTGAATCCCCTCGTGCTTCTCCAGGTGATATCGGCGGCGCACCTGGAAGGCCTACTGTGTGTGCTCCTGCTGGGCGCCTTGCTCGCGCAACGCCGGGGCAGCCACGTACTCGGCATCGTGCTCGGCTGTGCCGCGGCTGCTATCAAGGTGCCGGGACTGATTGTGGTCATCGCCGCCATCGTCACGCGACAGCACGGGGCCAGGCCCGCATGGCTCGCGGTCATGCGTGACGTCGGACTGGCCATCGCCACCTGCCTCGGCCTGACCATGCTCGTCCCACATGGCTGGGGTTGGGTTTCCGCGCTGAACACGCCGTCGCTCAACTACACGTCCGGTGCCCCGGCGAGCCTGCTCGCGGATGTGCTCCACCTGTTCGTCCGATGGGCGTCGTTCGACGACCTGGCCATGGCGGCCCGGGCGGCCGCGCTGCTGGCAGCGGCG
Organism: Jatrophihabitantaceae bacterium; assembly: GCA_036506155.1. Taxonomy (GTDB): domain Bacteria; phylum Actinomycetota; class Actinomycetes; order Mycobacteriales; family Jatrophihabitantaceae; genus DASXRA01. The sequence continues at coordinate 23,540 of DASXSF010000121.1, read as the reverse complement.
TGCATCGTCGCCTACCTGACCGCGACCACCCGGCAGCGCCCATTGGAGGCCACGGTCGGTTTCGGGCTGCTCGCCGTCGCGCTGCTCAGCCCCGTCATCTACCCCTGGTACCTGTTGTGGGGCGTGCTGTGCCTGGCGCCCGTCGCGCGAGGACGTCTGCGCGAGCTGCTCGTCGTGATGTGCGCCGGCGCCTCGGCGATGGCCGTGCCCGGTCTGCCGGGATACGCGGCAGACCTGATTGCCGCCGGCCTTATCTTGTGCGCCGTCGTGCTGCTCGTCGGCGCTCGCACGCCGCTCGAACGTCGGGTGCCGCTTCTCGCCGGCGTCACGTACGGTGCCTCCGGCTACGCCTCAGCCGGCAGGGTCAGGCGCTAGCCGGATTCGGACACCTTGCGTGCCGCAGCGGCCGACGGCATCGACCCGCTGGAGTCGCTACCGAACTTGCTCGCCGAGTTCACCGGGCGCGAGAGCACAGACAGTGCGCTACAGACTGAATTCTGGCTCTACGCGGTGCGCAACCCCGACACGCGCGCTGCGCTCGCCACACAGATCGGCGGGCGACACGACGCCCTCGAACCGATCTTCGCCGACCTGCTCGCCGCTCGCCGGGCCGACCCGGACGTCTCCCCGCGCGACCTCACCATCGTCGTCCTCGCCCTCGTGCAAGGACTGCTACGGCAGCGCCGCATCGACCCCGACCGCGTCCCCGACGAGCTGATCGTCAATGCGCTGCGCTGGCTCATCAGCGGCATCCCCGCGCACTGAGAGGCACGGCCAATGCCGGGTCCCGTCTTGGGTCCTCGCTATCCGTCGTCTGGTGGCGGCATCCGGTAGCGGTGGCCGGTGGGGCTGCTCCATTCGCGAGTGCCGTCGGGTCTGTGTGTGACTCGCCAGCCGGCGTGGTGTTTGGCGTTGTGGTGTCTGGCGCAGAGGGCGGAGACGTTCGCGCGGTTCGTCTCACCCCCATCGGCCCAGGGCTCGGTGTGGTCGAGGTCGCACAGCCTGGCTGGGCGTCGGCAGCCGGGGAAGGTGCAGGTGTGGTCTCTGGCGATGACGTGGTCGGTGAGGTTGGCGGGTGGCCGGTAGGTGCGCCGGGCGTAGTCGAGGAGCTGGCCGGTGTCATCGGTGACCGGCCGCCGCCAGGTGCCCGACTTGTCCGCGGCAATACCGCGGGCCAGGGCGGCGGTGATGGGCCCGTACCCGTGCAGGTGGGCGGGCTGCTCGTCGCAGCCGAGCAGCGTCGAGATCGGCACGGTGACGTTGATCGCGGGCCGCTGCCCGTGCTGTTCGGGCAGGTCCGGGTCACCCAATACCCGGGTGAACACGTCGACGAGCGCGTCGGCGCGGCGCTGGTCGGCGGTGCGGGCATCGGTCTGCCCGGACGCGAGGGAGTTGAGCACGGTCTCGATCACCGCGGCGCCGTCGGCGGGCAGCAGCGCCCACACTTCGGTGACGCCGTCGTCGTGCGGGGTGAACACCACCCGCCGCTCGGCTATCGCGTCGTGGTGGCGCTGGTCGGCGCGGCGCGGATCCGCGGCGATCACGGCCCGCCGCAGCGACGCACCGAACTGGGACAGGGTCTGGTCGGCGGCCCGGGCCAGCACCCGCCGCTCGATCTTCGCGGTGGTCTCGATATCGAACGGGTTGACGGCTTCGGCGAGCTTCATCGCGTGCAGGTACGTGATGCGCCCGGCGCGCAGCCACTCCAGCGTGGCGGGCAGCCGATCCACCACGGTGCGGGCCACGGCAAGGCGCCGCTCCGCGGTGCCGGGGGAGAGCCGCAACGCGGCCCCCACCTGCTCGCGGGTAATCCACGACCTTGGTGCCCGACCAATCCAACGCCCGCCCGTCCAACGAGGCGAGCACCTGCTGCTGCGCGGCCTGCAACAGCGCGAGGTGCCGTTCGAGGGCGACCAGCAGATCCACCCGCCCGGCATCGGACACCGCCCCAACGTCGAGCAGCAGCAGCGCCGCCGTGTCCTCGCCGCGGGGCACGCTGGTGGCCAGTTCGGCGGCGACCGCGTCCGGCGAGACGAGCACGTCAACCTCCGAGACGGGCGGCACCTGCTCGAACATGTGTGCGAGTCTATCAACTGCCGCATGTGCCGTCCAACCTTATTCCATAAGGAGATACCAGCGATCCGCAAGCCGGCACCGTGAGGGAAGAGCCAGCAAACTCCCTCTGTCGCTGCCGTTCTGAAGACGACCGAAGCGCAGCCTGCAGGGTTCCAGATGCGCCAGCGAAATCAGCGCCGAACGTGTCTGCTCGGCAAGGCTAGCCGCGACGACAGCCCAGCCGTCACACAGTCAAGCCGGCGGCGAAAGGCAACCGGCCACACAACGACGTCGGCGCCGTTTAAAAAGACGACTGACCGCGCTACGAGTCGATGACGTGGGCGCGCTGTCGGTAGTCCTCGACGTAATCGAGCAGTGCCCTTCCGCGCGGGCGGCGTCCGGGTTGGATGTCGCAGGACGCGGCCTTCGACTCCTGGATGTGCACGTTGGGGTCGAGCGTGACCGGCAGCAACTCGTTAGCGGCATCGCCGCGGACGAAGCCGTTCGGGCCCCAGTGGTACGGCAGCCCGATCTGGTGCACCGTACGCCCCTGTACGGTCAGCGGCCGGACCCGCTCGGTCACGAATACGCGCGCCTCGATCGCGGTACGCGCGGTAACGATCGTCGCCCAGCCAAGATGCTCGAGGCCCCGTTCGCGGGCCAGTTCGGGGCTGACTTCGCAGAACATTTCCGGCTGCAACTCCGACAGGTACGGCAACCATCGGCTCATTCCGCCCGCGGTGTGGTGCTCGGTCAGCCGGTATGTGGTGAACACGTACGGGAAGACCTCGCCGCCAGCAGGGTGGTAGGGGTTGTCCTTGCGTGGGAAGCGGCTCCGGGCGGGATTGGCGCGCCGCTTGTAGAGCAGGTTGTCGAAGGGTGACTCTTCCGGCTCGTAGTGAGTGGGGAGCGGCCCGTCGATGAGACCGCTCGGTACGAACAGCCACGCCTTGCCGTCAGCCTGCATGATGAACGGATCGATGCCGGACAGAGCTTCCTGCGCACGGGCACCCTCAAACGGCCGGTAGTCGGGCGCCTTGCCGACCTCGAAGTCGGGAACGTCATGGCCCGTCCACTTCTGCTGCTCGGCGTCCCACCGGACGTACGCCTTGCGCTCGCTCCACGGCCGGCCCTGCGGGTCGGCGGACGCGCGGTTGTAGAGGATGCGCCGATTCGCCGGCCACGCCCACGCCCACTCCGGGGCGACCCAGCTCTGCTCGCGGCCAGGCTTTCGGCGCGCCGCCTGGTTGACACCGTCCGAGTAGACGCCGCAGTAGATCCAAACGCCGCAACGCGTGCTGCCGTCGTCCTTCAGCTGCGTGAACGTCGAGAGGGGCCGGCCGGCAGCGTCGAAACCGTTGATCTCCGCGAGCACTGCTTCGGCGCTCGGCTCGTCAAGCGGGCCCTCGGTCGGGTAATCCCAGGTGAGCTCGAGCAGTGGACGGTCGCGCGGATCGCTCGACCCAGCCAGTTTTTCCCGGATGATGCGGCCGAGGTGGTAGTAGAACCACAAGTCGCTGCGCGCATCGCCGCCGGGCTCGACCGCCTTGTGATGCCACTGCAACAGCCGTTGCGTGTTGGTGAAGCTGCCGTCCTTCTCGGTATGTGCCGCCGCAGGAAGGAAGAACACCTCGGTCCTGATGTCCTCCGTGCGCAGCTCACCGGTCTCGATCTCCGGGCCGTCCTTCCACCACGTCGCGCTCTCGATAAGGGAGAAGTCGCGCACCACCAGCCAGTCGATGTTCGCCAGGCCGAGGCGTTGCAGCTTTGCGTTCGCGGAACCGACGGCTGGGTTCTCCCCGACGAGAAAGTAGCCGCCACCGCCCTCGTCGACCTGCCGCATCACCGTGGGGTAGCTGCTGTGATTGCCGGTCAGCCGTGGCAGGTAATCGAAGCAATAGTCGTTCTGCTCGGTGGCCACCTCGCCCCACCATGCCTTGAGCAGGCTGACCAGGTAGGACGCCATGTTGCCCCAGAACCCGTTTACCGCGGCATCCGCGACGACGAAGTCGCCGAGCGTTTCGTGCTCGTGGGCGTGCGGCATGGGGATGTAGCCCGGTAGCAGGTCGAACAGCGTCGGGATGTCGGTGGATCCCTGGATGGAGGCGTGGCCGCGTAGCGCCAGAATGCCGCCACCGGGGCGACCGATATTGCCGAGCAGCGTCTGGAGAATCGCGGCGGTGCGAATGTACTGGACGCCGACGGTGTGCTGCGTCCACCCGACGGCGTAAGCAAATGCGGACGTGCGCTCGCGCCCGGAGTTCGCCACCAATGCCTCAGCGACCTTGTGGAACAGCTCCGGCGGGACGCCGCATACCTGCTCGACGACCTCGGGCGTGTAGCGGGCGAAATGCCGCTTGAGTACCTGGAACACGCAGCGCTGATGCGTAAGCGTCTCGTCGCGTTCCGGCTCGCCGCCGACCCTAGGGCCGCCGGCGCCGGCCGTCTCGCCGCGCGCCGACTGCGCGATCGCGACGCGTTGTTCGTAGTTGGCGTCACGCGCCCCGGCCGCCGCGGCGACGTCGGTGCCCTCGTACTGCCAGCTGGTCGAGTCGTAGTGGCCGGTATCGGGATCGAAGCCGGAGAACAGCCCGTCCAGGTCCTCGGTGTCGCGGTAGTCGTCACGCAGAATGGCTGCGGCGTTGGTGTACGCAACAACGTAGTCGCGGAACTCGTGCCGTCCGGAAAGCACGTAGTTGACGAGTCCGCCGAGAAACGCGATGTCAGTGCCGACGCGCAGGGGCACATGGATGTCCGCGAGAGCCGACGTGCGGGTGAACCGCGGGTCCACGTGGATGATCGTCGCGCCGCGCGCCTTGGCCTCCATCACCCACTGGAACCCGACCGGATGGCACTCGGCCATGTTCGAGCCCTGGATGACGATGCAGTCAGCGTTCTGCAGGTCCTGCTGGAAGGTGGTCGCGCCGCCGCGGCCGAACGACGTTCCCAAACTGGGAACTGTCGAGGAGTGTCATATGCGGGCCTGGTTCTCGATCTGGATCGCGCCCATCGCCGTGTACAGCTTCTTCATGAGGTAGTTCTCCTCGTTGTCGAGGGTCGCTCCTCCGAGGCTGGCTATGCCCATCGTGCGGTTGACACGCTTGCCGTCGCGCTCTTCCTCCCAGAACTCGCGCCGCGCCTTGATCACCCGATCGGCGATCATGTCCATCGAGGTATCGAGGTCGAGGTACTCCCATTCGGTGCCGTACGGACGCCGGTAGCGCACGCGGTACTCGCGGGCCGTGCCGGTGGTCAGCTGCAGGCTGGCCGACCCCTTGGGACACAGGCGGCCGCGGCTGATCGGCGAGTCCGAATCGCCCTCGATCTGCACGACCTGCTCGTCCTTGACGTACACCCGCTGCGCGCACCCTACGGCGCAGTACGGGCAGATGCTGCCGACTACGCGATCAGCCGTACGCGTACGCGGCGCGAGGCCGGCGGTGCGTGAGGACTGCACAGCGGCCCCGCGGCCGAACCGGTCCGGCCCGATCGCCTGTCGGACGACCGGCCACTGCAGAAACGTGCGCTTCGCCGTCACATCCGAAAGCCTTGCACCGGCAGGGGGGAACGTCCAGGCTGGCCGTATGGGCCACCAGTTGTACGGACCCGAGCCGGACGTCGCAGCTGATGCGGGCTGGCAGGATGCCAAGCCACGCAAGGGATTCTTCACCGACACGTCCATCTGCATTGGCTGCAAGGCCTGTGAGGTGGCGTGCAAGGAGTGGAACGGCGTTCCTGACGACGGCTTCAACCTATTGGGGTCGTCCTACGACAACACCGGAGCGCTCGGCGCGAGCACCTGGCGCCACGTCGCTTTCATCGAGTCCGCCGGCGCAGACGGGGTGCGCTGGCTGATGGAATCCGACGTGTGCAAGCACTGCACGCACGCAGCCTGCCTGGACGTGTGCCCCACCGGATCCTTGTTCCGGACCGAATTCGGCACGGTCGTCGTGCAGGACGACATCTGCAACGGCTGCGGATACTGTGTGCCGGCCTGCCCATACGGCGTGATCGACCGGCGCACCGGCGATGCGGGCACCAAGAACGTGGGCATCGCGCAGAAGTGCACGCTGTGCTACGACCGGCTCCAGGACGGCATGACGCCTGCGTGCGCGCAGGCATGCCCGACCGAGTCGATCCAATTCGGTGACCTTTCCGAATTGCGTTCTCGAGCAGCCGCTCGCCTGGCGACGTTGCATGACACAGGCGTGGAGCAGGCGCAGTTGTACGGGCACGATCCCGGCGACGGCGTCGGCGGTGCCGGCGCGATGTTCCTGCTGCTGGACGAGCCGGAGGTGTACGGCCTGCCGCCCGACCCCGTCGTCACCACGCGTGATCTTCCTGCGATGTGGAAGCAAGCCGGCCTGGCCGCGTTGACCCTGTTCGCCGGCGTGGTGGCCTCGTTTCTAGGGGGGCGCGCATGAGCAGGGAACGCCGCATGGTGCCGAACGCCGAGTTCCGCAGCTACTACGGTCGGCCCGTCGTCAAGGCGGCGCCGTGGACGGCCGAGATCCCGACCTACCTATTCCTGGGCGGAGTGGCCGGCGGATCGGCCGTGCTCGGCGCCGGCGCCGACCTGACCGGGCGCCCGGCGTTGCGGCGCGTGTCACGGCTGGGCGCACTGGGCGCGATCACGGCGAGCTTCGCGGTTCTGGTGCACGACCTCGGCCGCCCAACGCGGTTTCTCAACATGCTGCGGGTGGCCAAGCCGACGTCCCCGATGTCTGTGGGCATCTGGCTGCTCACGACGTTCGGCCCACTGGCCGGGCTCGCCGGGGCGGCGGAGATGCGCGGGCTGCTGCCGCGGCCGCTGGCGGATCTACTCGGCGCCTCGGCCCGGCCGGCCGGGCTGGCTGCTGCGGCGGTGGCCCCGGCGGTCGTGACATATACAGCCGTGCTTCTGGCAGATACGGCGACCCCGTCGTGGCATGAGGCGTACCGGGAACTGCCGTTCGTGTTCGCCGGATCGGCGGCGTCCGCCGCCGGCGGGCTCGGGATGCTGGCCGCGCCGGTCGCCGAGGCGGGACCGGCGCGGCGCATGGCGCTGGGGGGCGTGCTCGCGGAGATGGCCGCCGAACGCCGGATGACATCGTCGCTGGGACTGGCCGCGGAACCGTTCCAGCACGGCCGCGCCGGCACACTGATGCGCGCACGTAAGACCGTGGTCGCCGTGGGGCTCGCAGCGACGCCGCTCGCGTCGCGCAGCCGTGCTGCGGCGGCTGTGGCAGGTGCCGCATTGCTGGCCGGGTCGGCACTGGGCCGGTTCGCGATCTTCGAGGCCGGCCAGCAGTCCGCGCGTGACCCGAAGTACACGGTTGTCCCGCAGCGCGAACGGCTTATCTCACCCGCCGGGTCAGCTGATCGACCCGCTCGGTGAACCCGTGAGCGTCCAGATACTCGAGTAAGGGGATCGCAACCCGCCTCGTCGTGCCCAGCGCCTTCCGGGCCTGGCTCGTGGTGAACGGCTGTGCCAGGGGGCGCAGCGTCTGCATGGCCGCCTCGGGCGCGGACGGAAGCAGCACCACGTCGTCGCTGATCCGAAGCAGGCGCCCGGCTCGCTCGGCGGCGGCGAGCTCGCGGCGAGCGAGCCCGAGCGCGTCCAGCTCGTCGCGTTCCGGCGCGGCGAACGGCGCCCGCTCGAGACGGGCACACACGATGTCGACGCCGGGAACGAGCGAGACGTCCCGGCCCGGTCGCAGGACCCGGCCGTCCTGGACGGACAGGCCCGCCTCGGCGATCAGCGGTTTGAGCAGGTCACGGTCAGGGATGCCGAGCCGACGGCGTAGCGCCTCGAGTGGCACGCCCGCGTCGAGCGGCGACGTCGCGTGCCACTCGTCCACGGCGGCCGGCAGCGTAACGAGCCAGGCCTGCCAGGCGCCGGCTGCCACGAGCCATCCGGCCACTTCCCGCATGTCGCCGGGCTCGCCGAGGGTGACCCCGAGCGCGTCGAGATGCCGACGGCGTACGGCGCCACGGCGCGCCACCTCAGCTCGCGCGTCGGGACATCCGGTGGCAGTGGCGAGCTGTGTGGCTCGGCGCGCCGCGGCGCCGCGGCGGTGGAGCGCGGGCGGATCGGCGTCGAGCACCAGCAGCCCGAACACGCTCGGCTGCCCGGGATCGCGCAGGATCGCTCGGTCGCCGGCGCGCAGCGGCAGCGGCCGCGGCAGCGTGACGCGGGCGTGGACGGCGTCGAAGTGCCGCAGCCGCACCGGCAACGCCGCCGTCCCCACGTGCACGACCGGATTGGCCAACCGCGGCGACTGCTGGTCGATGCGGACGTCCACGGTGGACGTCCAATGCCACGCCCCCGGTTCGACCAGGACGTCCCCGCGGCCGACGTTCGCGGCCGCAACGCCACGCAGGTTCAGCGCGACCCGAGCTACTGCCACGACACGCTGGCACGGCTGACCCAGGCATTGCAGGGCGCGCACCCGAACGGGCCGGCCCGAAACCTCGAGCCGATCGCCGACCGCGACCGTGCCTGCGCCGAGGGTTCCCGTCACGACCGTGCCACTGCCGCGGACGGTGAATGCCCGGTCGACCCACAACCGCAGCGGGGCGGCCCTGTCGGGCGGCGGCAGTCGCGTCACCAGCCGGTCGAGCGCGGTGCCCAATTCAGGGACGCCGGCACCGGTTACGGCAGACACGGCAACCACGTCGACCCGGCCCAGGCTGGTTTCGGCGATCCGTCGCCGGGCCTCGTCCAGCGCGGCTGCCGGGTCGGCCAGGTCGCTTCGGGTTACGGCCAGCAGCCCGTGCCGCAAGCGGAGCGCGTCCACCGCCGCCAGGTGCTCCGCGGACTGGGCGCACCAGCCCTCGTCGGCGGCCACCACGAAGAGCACCGCGGTCACGGGCCCGACACCGGCCAGCATGTTGCCGATGAACCGCTCGTGCCCGGGGACGTCGACGAAGGCGAGCTGCGCACCGGACGGGAGCGCCGTCCACGCATAGCCGAGATCGATGGTCATGCCGCGGCGCCGTTCTTCGGCCCAGCGGTCAGGCTCCATGCCCGTCAGGGTGCGGACCAGAGCCGACTTGCCGTGGTCGACATGGCCGGCGGTGGCGATCACGTGCATCGACGGATCGCCTCTGCCACACGGTCGTCGTCCTCTTCCGGGACGCAACGCAGGTCGAGCAGGCACCGGTCGCGCTCGATGCGGCCCACTACGGCGGGCGTGCCGATACGCAGCCGGGCTGCGAATTCGGCGGGCAGTGCGACGGCCCAGCTCGGCAGTCGCACGCCTGGCGCGCCGCCGCCGCCGACCGTGCTCTCGCACGGGATCACCGCGGCGTCGACCGCGTCGCGCACCATGGTCGCGAGCGCGTCGCAGCGAGCGCGCAGCGCGGCGGCGTCCGCCCGCAGATACATCCACGTCGGCGGGACCGGCCCGGTGAGCGTCGCCTCGAGCGCGGCGAGGGTGAGCTTGTCCACCCGCAGCGCCCGGGCCAACGGATGGCGGCGCATCCGTTCGACGAGCGCAGCCTCGCCCAGCAGCAGTCCGGCTTGCGGGCCACCGAGCAGCTTGTCGCCGCTGCACGTCACGAGGCTCGCTCCGTCCCGAAGGGTGACGGCAGCGACCGGCTCGTCGGGCAGCAGCGGATCAGCGGCCAGCAGACCACTACCGATGTCGACCACCACCGGCGGCCCCAGCACCGCGAGCTCGCGCGCCGGCACCGCGCTGGTGAATCCCTCGATGCGGAAGTTGCTCGGGTGCACTTTCAGGATGCAGCCGGTGTCGGGACCGATCGCGTTCTCGTAGTCGGCGAGCGTGACGCGATTCGTGGTGCCCACGCCGCGCAGCCGGGCACCTGTCGACTCGATCAGCTCCGGAAGCCGGAACCCGTCACCGATCTCGATCATCTCGCCGCGGCTGACGATCACCTCCTTGCCGCGGGCCAGCACGGTGGTCGCCAGCACCAGCGCCGCCGCCCCGTTGTTGACGACCAACGCGTCCGCGGCACGGGGAACGGCGTCGCACAGCGCTGCCAGCGCGCCGCGCCCGCGCCGGGCCCGGTGCCCGGTCGCCAGGTCGTACTCCACGTCCACGTAGCCGGACGCGGCCCGGATGGCTGCCACGGCCGCCTCGGAGAGCGGGGCTCGTCCCAGGTTCGTGTGCAGCGCGACGCCGGTGGCGTTGATCACCGGCGTGATGCCGGCCGGCAGCTCCGGCAGGCAGGCGACGGCCTCGTCCGCGGCCGCGTCCGGAGGCAGCACTCCGGCGCGCACCCGCTCCAGAACCGCGCTCACGGCGCGCTTGACCGCCGGCCGGCCCAGGCGTTGCACCGCGTGCTGCAGCCTCGGATCGGCGAGCACCGCGTCCGTGCGCGGCACGTTGCGGCGGGGATCAGCAAGCGACATCCGGGCTTCCTCGGGCAGGGTGCAAGCGGTGACGCCCCATCACAGCACGCTCAGGCCGGGCCGGGATACTGGGTCTCATCACGCATACGCGACAGCTGGAGGTGGCATGACTCGTCCGGCGACCGATTCCGGACCAACGCCGACGGGCGAGCCCGAGGCGGCTCGCTCCGGCGCCGACATGACGGCGGACACGAGGGAGTTCCCCCTTCCGCGGCTGGACGATCAGACTGTGGTGATGAGACCGGCCAGCCAGCCGCAGAGTGGCGGCCCCGAGTTCCAGATCGGCTGGCGCGGCTACGACCGCCGCCAGGTCGACACCTATCGCGCCCGGCTCGAGGCTGAACTCGCGTCCGCCCGAGAAGCCCATGAGCGGCTGGTACGCGGCCACGCGCAGGCCACGGAACGGCTTCGGGCGGCGCAGGCCGATATCGTGCGGCTGCGCGGGCAGCTGACGGACAGCCCGTCCGCGCTGTCCGAGCGGCTGCGAGAGATCCTCCATCTAGCAGCCGAGGATGCCGGGCAGACGCGGGCCGACGCCCAGACCGAGGCCGACCGGACCCGCGCCGACGCCCACACCGACGCCGACGACATCCGCGCCAGCGCCACCAACGACGCGCAGGCGGTCATGCGGCAGGCACGCAAGAATGCCGAGCGGATCGTCAGCGAGGCGGGTGCCGAGCGGGACCGCGTCAAGGCCGAGCTGGAGCAGCAGGGTGAGGCGGCGCGCAAGGAGCATGAGCAGGCACGCGCCCAGGCCGATCAGGCGCGCGATCGGGCTGATGCCGAGGCCGCCGCGCGTCGGGAAGCGGCTGATCGACAGGCCCGGGCGCGGCGTGAGAAGGCCGACGCCGAGGCTGCTGCCCGGCTCGCCGAACTGAACAAGCAACTGGCAGCGCTGACCCAGCAACGCGACGAGGCGCTTGGTGTCCTGGCGCGGCTGCACGAAGCGGTCACCAAGACCCTGGGTACTTCCGCGACGCCGGACAAGCCCGAGGCGTCGAAGAAGTAGGCGATTGCGCCGGGACCGTCCGCGTCAGACGAGCGATTCTTGCGAAACCGGAGACTCCGGGTTGCGCAAGAATCGCTTATCTGAGGCGAGGAATCCTTGCACGGTCGATGAGAGAGGGTGGCGATGACCGAGGGCTTGGACCGGGAGACGGCCGAGGCTGTGCTCGCCGTGGCGGTACGTGCGCCGTCGATCCACAACACGCAACCGTGGATGTGGCGGCTCGACAGCGCCGGGCTGACGTTGCTGGCTGATCGTTCCCGGCAGCTGGCGGTGGCCGACCCGGACGGTCATTCGCTGCTGATCAGCTGCGGCGCGGCGCTGCACCTGACGGAGGTGGCCCTGCGCGCCGCTGGCTGGCAGATCGAGACGACGCTGCTGCCCGATCCGTCCGATCGGGACGTGCTCGCCGTGTTCCGTCCGGTCGGTCGCACCGAGCCCGACGAGCGCGGCATCGCGCAGGCGGACGCAGCGCTCGAGCGGCGCAGCGACCGCCGGCCTTTCGCGCTGCACGAGATGCCGGCCGAGCTGATCGAGGCGCTGCGTGTCGCGGGCAGCGACGCCACCGCCCGGGTGGACTTCCCGGCCGATCCGGACCAGCGCATCAATCTGGCGGTCGCGGTGAGCTGGGCCGACCGCGTGGAGCGTGACGATCAGGCGTACCAGGACGAGCTGAACCGATGGCTGCGGGATCCCGAGGTGCACGCCATGGTCGATGGCGTCCCCGTGGAGGCGATCCCGCACGTGCCGGACGATCAGCCCCGCCACACCGACGTACCGCTGCGTGACTTCGAGGTCGGCGTGACCGGCCGGCAGTTGATCGCGCGGGACGTCGACGAGCAGCCCCTCATTGCCGTGATCTTCACCGACTCGGATATAGCGGCCGATCATCTGCGCTCCGGACGGGCGATGATGCGGCTGATGATCGAGGCCCAGCTGCGTGGCTTGTCCACCTGCGTGCTGAGCCAGGCGGTTGACTTTGCCGCGTTCCGGACGCGGGTACAGGGCCTGATGGGGTGGGTCGGCTTCCCGCAGATCATGCTGCGCGTCGGCTACCCGGGCGGGCCCTTCGCGGATCTGGTGCGTACTCCCCGCCGCGAGCCGGCAGCCGTGCTGCAGGTCGCGTCCTAGGAAGTTCCGGCTTCTGGGTCAGGCGCGGAACAAGGCCACCTCCACACCTTCAGAACATCGGTCCGCGCGGAGCCGGCGCGAACGTGTCGTCGAAGCGATAGGTGAGGTTGTCATGCACACCGATGACGCCTGCGGTGGTGCGCACCGCATCGAGCAGCGGCGCGATCAGCCCGCGCCGCTCGAGTTGCCCGGTGAGCGTCACGACTCCGTCGCGGACCGAGATGTCGAAAGCACTGGTGTCAATGCACAACTGGTCGGCGAACAGGCTTTCGAGGTGTTCGCGGATGTCCCGGTCATCGCGGAGAAACACCCGCAGCAGGTCCGAGCGCGTCACGATGCCGGCCAGTACGCCGTGCGCGTCCACGACCGGCAACCGCCGCACGTGCTCGAGAGCCGCGACGCGTGCGGCGTGCACGACGGATGCCTCCGGGCGCACGGTCACCGCCGGCGAGCGCATCAGTTCCCCGGCCGTCTCGGCGTGCGACTTGCGCCGCCGCTCGGCCTTCTCCGCGCGTCCGGTTCCCACGCGAACGCGGGGGTCGCCGCCTGCGACCACCTTGGCGAGCAGATCGGACTCGGACACCACGCCGAGCACCTTGTAGTCAGCGTCGACCACCGGGACGGCGCTGACTCGATAGGTGGCGAGCGTGTCGACGATCGCCTTGAACGGCGTGTCGACGGTCACGGACACCACGTTCTCGGTCATCACGTCACGAACCAGGTTGTTTTCCAGGTTCCAGCGGTACGCCTCCCGAAGCGGGCTGCGCGCTGTGGCTTCATGCGGATCCGCACCGCTGACCGCCGCGACATAGCGGTGCAACGCGGAGCGGTATCGTTCGGCGGTCGGGCCGGCGTGCCGGGCCGCCCGCCCCCGTACGACGTCGACGCGCTCTCGTTCTGACATGACGCCTCCTCGTTCGCCACCAGCGTCGCGCGCAGCGCTGGTGGCGGGTTAGGGGCGTTGGGCCTTCGTCGGGGCCGCATTGGTCACCAGATTTGGTGAGCCGGCGACCGGAGATCCGCTGGATGCTGATCTTGACGTAGTGCGGCGTCGGCACCGGCGCCCAGCTGCGCAAGCCGGCTTGGTCGAGACGCGCGATCTCGGCCGGATCGCTCACCACGGTGCTGGTCCCGACGACCAGCACACTCCAGCCGGAACGGGTTGCCGGGTCGATCTCGTCGACCTCGAAGCCGACGACGGTGTGGTTCAGGGCGGCGGTCAGCTTGGTGCCGGGGGTGCTACGGAACACGATCGCGTCGTCGATCAGCCAGTAGTTGACGGGCAATGCCGCCGGCAAGGCGTCGATCGAGAGGACGACGCGTCCGATCTGGACGATGGCGAGCAGATCGCGGCACTCGTCGTCAGAGATGGCCTCCAAGGCCGGTGCCGAGGGCACGCATGTTATCCGAGGACGTCGCACGCGGCCGCGACAGGGACCTTCGTCCCTGGCAGGTCTGCATGCCGGGGTTCGGGGACCACTGCGATCGGGCCGGTCGCTACGTGCAGGGCCACGACGGCGTCGTGTCCGAGGCGGTGGGGTGCGCGGCCGTGTCGGTGATGACCGAGCACGAGCAGGTCGGTGGGTGCGCATACGCGCGTAATGGCTTCGGCGAGTGAACCGCCGTGCGCCGAGGAGGTCACGGCAACATGCACCGGGACGTGGTGGCGCTCCGCTTCGGCGGCCGCGAAGGCGACGGTCTGCTCGTCCGTGTCCGGCTCGGTTATCACGGCGACAACCCGGTCGATCCCGCCGTCCGTGCGGACGGCGACCACCGGGCACGCGGCGTTGGCCAGCAAGTGGCGGGTGATCGAGCCCAGCAGCAGCCGTGACAGGGCGCCCCGGTCCGGGCGGCCGATCACCACGAGCGCGGCGTGCGCCGAGAGCCGAACGAGCGCCCGGGTCGGCTCGGTGACCAGGACGGCGCCCCGCACCCGGACGGACGGGTCGAGGTTCGTGGCCTGCTCGACTGCGTCGGCGACGATGGGTCGTGCCAGGTCGCGGAGCCCCTCACGCAGCGTGCGCGTCGTCGTCCACGGGCCGTAGTAGCGGGACTCGCAGCAATGCACAACCGCCAGGCCGCAGCCGCGGGCGCGGGCCTCGGCAACCGCCCAGGCGAGCGCGGAATCGCTTTCGGTGGAGCCGTCAACGCCGACGAGGATCTCCATAGCCCCAGCATCGTTCGCCGGCGAACGTGGCGGCAGCGGCGTCGGTCGCCTTTCGCCGGGACGTTCGGCCCTGACGGACCGACCGTCGCGATGATGTACTGGTAGGCAGGCCACGACATGGGCGCCCGAGAGGAACACGGCATGAGCGCCATCCTCGCCGTCACCGCATCCGTGTCCTCGCTGCGCGCCGTGGTCCGCGACCCGGCGGTGCGGCTCTGGGCTCAGCTCGACTACCCGGGCGTGCCTGACGGCAGGTGCCTGATCGACGGCCGGCCGGTTCCGGCACTGCAACCTCCCGGCGACGCGGCTGAGGCGCTGCGACTCGTCGCACGATTCGTCGAAGCGCGCGGGATCGCGGTACTCGCGGTCGCTCACCACCTCGTCGACGCCGGATCGGAACACGCCGAGCTCGTCGACGACGCCCTACTCGTGAAGCTCGAGGATCGCGTTGCCCTGGCTCCCGAGCTCGCGGCCATCGATGCCGCCCGGGCCATCTGGCCGCGCGTCCCGCACATCGCCTGCTTCGGCATCGAGCCTGACATCGAGGCGATGATGGACCGTCAGACCCGCGCCCTGCTCGGTACGTCGGATGATCGGGTCGAGCGCATGCTCACGGACCCGCGCGGTTACTTCGCCCGCGCACGGGAACGGGCCCGCACCGAGGTCGAGCGCGACATCGCTTTCGAGGCCGCGCGAACGCGCTCGCGCTGACCCGGCTCAGCGCGAAACGTCCCCCTCGACCAGGCACGTCGCGCCGGCGGCCCGGGTGTCGAGGTGCGTGCAATGGCTGCGCAGGCCGGTCAGCAGGTCGACGTCGCCCAGCGGCAGCGTCGCGTGCACGAGGCGCGGCTCTTTGAGCAGGGGCAGGTCGAAGGCGGCGTCCACCAGCAGACGGCGAGCCCCCACCGCCAGGTGCCCGGCGTTGACGCTGAAGCGCAGGTCGACGACCGCGCCGTGGCCGCTGACGTCGACGTGCGCGATCGGGTGGCCGTCGTCCTCGACCAGCACCCGCGACACGTCCTCGACGTCGCGTACCAAGCAGCTGATCACGCCTCAAGTGTCGCGCGCCGGTCGGTCCCGGGACAGGTGGTCGCTGGACCCTCTCGCGGGGGACCTTCGCCCTCTGACTGCGAGCCGCCGGGGCAGCGATCGTAGAGCCAACGCGCGAGGCAAGGAGCTTACGATGACCACAACCACCCCAGCCCGGCCATGGGCGCAGGCGCTGCGGCAGGCGGCGGTGCGCGCCACGTTGGCGCCATCTGTGCACAACACCCAGCCGTGGCGTTTCGTGATTGGGCCCGACACGCTCGAGATCCACGCGGATCGCACGCGGCAGCTTCGCGTTCTCGACCCGAGCGGGCGGCAGCTGCTGATCAGCTGCGGTTGCGCGCTGTTCAACGCGCGGGCCGCGCTCGCCGGAGGGGGCCACGACGCTGTGGTGAGACGCTTACCTGACCCGGCGCGTCCCGCCCTGCTGGCCCGGGTATGCATTGGCGACGAACCCGTCGACTGGCGGTCGCTGGGCAGGCTGGACCCGGTCATCGAGCACCGCCAGTCCAACCGGCGCCGCTTCAGCGACGACCCGGTGCCCCCCGAGGTGGTGCGCGACCTGGTAGTCGCCGCGGCGGCCGAGCAGGCGGAGCTGTTCGAGATCACCGCGCCCGAACATCGCGCGGTGACAGCGCGATTGATGCAGGAAGCGGACCGGGAGGAGAACGCCGACCCCGCCTACCGCGCCGAGATTCGTGCCTGGACGAGCGCGGACGCGAGCCGCCGCGACGGCGTACCCGCCATCGCGGTCCCGCACGTGAGCGGCGGTGCGGGCGACGACATCCCGATCCGCGACTTCGACACGAGCGGTATGGGCTGGCTGCCAAGCAACACTCGGTCGAGCATGAACCAGTGCCTGCTGCTGCTCGGCACCCCGGCCGACCGGCCGGCCGCATGGTTGCGGGCCGGAGAAGCGCTCGAGCGCGTACTGCTGGAGGCGACGCTCTCCGGCTATGCAGCAAGCCTGTTCACGCAGGTGATCGAGGTGCCGCGCGCCCGTCACCTACTGCGCAAGGAGCTCGGGCTCGACATGAACCCGCACGTACTGCTGCGGATCGGTCATGCCCCGAAGACACCCGCATCGCGGCGACGCCGGCTCGTGGACGTCCTGTCCGAATCGCCGTGATCCCGGCCGCTGACCGACGGACAATGCGACGGCTACCGTGTGAGCATGCCGGGTGACGATCGCGCCGAACCGCTGGCCGACTACTCGGCCGCCCCGCGGCTCGAACTTGATCAGCTGCTCACCCAGTTGATCGATCAGGCACAGGACGTCGTGGCCGCGCGGGATCGCCTGCGCGGTTTGCTGCGCGCCAATCGGCTGATCATCGGCGATCTGGCCCTGCCTGTCGTGCTGCGCCGGATCGCCGAGGCTGCCCGCGACCTCGTCCAGGCGCGCTACACCGCGCTCGGCGTGCTCGGCCCGGACGGCGGCCTGGAGCAGTTCATCCACGTCGGCGTGGACGAGGACAGGGTTGCCCGCATCGGGCATCTGCCCGAGGGCAAGGGCCTGCTCGGCGCACTCATCGACGATCCGCATCCGATCAGGTTGGCCAACCTGGCCGACGACCCGCGATCGGCCGGCTTTCCCGAGGGGCACCCCCAGATGCGCAGCTTTCTCGGGGTGCCGATCCGCATCAGGGACGAGGTCTACGGCAACCTCTATCTCACCGAGCGCGCGGGCGGCCCGTTCACAGCCGAGGACGAGGAACTGGTCGCCGCGCTTGCCGCAACCGCCGCGAGCGCGATCGACAATGCGCGGCTCTACGCGGAGGCCGGCCGCCGGCAGCGATGGCTCGAGGCGTCGACGGAGATCACCCGCCAGCTGCTCTCGAGCGAGGGTGAGCCGCCTCTGTCGGTGATTGCCCGCCGGCTGCACGAGATGGCCGATGCGGACGTCGTCGCCGTCGTCCTGCCGACGGCGGACCAGCGCCGGCTCATGGTCGAGGTGGCCACCGGCGAGCACGCGGCGCAGCTCACGGCCCTCACATATCCGGTCGAGGACACGATCGCGGGGGTGGCGATCAACACGGGCCGCCCCGTGCTCATCGGCGACGTAACGCAGCAGGAGACCTACACCGTGCACCTCGCCGAACTGACGCCTGTCGGCCCGATGATGGCGTTGCCGCTGCTGGCGACCAAGCGCAGCCGCGGCGCGGTGCTCGTGGCACGGGTGCCGGGGCGGCGCCGGTTCAACGAAGCCGATCTCGACATTGCCACCACGTTCGCCCAGCACGCCGCTGTGGCACTCGAACTCGCCGATGCGCGCGCCGACCAGCAGCGCATGATGCTTCTCGAGGACCGGGATCGCATCGCCCGCGACCTGCACGACCACGTCATCCAGCGCCTGTTCGCCGCCGGGCTCACCGTGCAGAGCATGGCCGCCGGCGTCGGCACCGACAGCGGCGCGAGCCGGCTGAACAGAGTCGTCGACGATCTCGACGAGACGATTCGGCAGATCCGCACCACGATCTTCGAACTGCGTGGCCCGCTCGCCCCGCAGTCCAGCACGGTCCGCAGTCAGGTCGTCGGCGTGGCCGATGAGGTCGCCCCGGCGCTCGGCTTCAGCCCGGCGCTGCGGTTCACCGGGGCGGTCGACACCATCGTCGCCGACGACCTCGCCGCGGACCTGATCGCTGTTGTCCGCGAAGGACTCAGCAACATCGCCCGCCACGCCCACGCGAGCGCGGCCGAGGTGGAGGTTACGGCCACCCCCGCCGAGCTCACCGTAGATGTCACCGACAACGGCGTCGGCATCGGCGAGAGCCGGCGCAGCAGCGGCCTGGCGAACCTCGCCCGGCGCGCCGAACGTTACGGTGGATCATTGACGCTGCCTGAGCATGAAGGGACGCACCTGCGATGGACGATCCCGCTGAAGTGACCCAACCCCCGGTGCGCGTCTTCCTCCTCGACGATCACGAGATCGTCCGCCGAGGCATTGCCGACCTGCTCGACGCCGAACCCGACATCACGGTGGTCGGCGAGGCCGGCACGGCTGCCGAGGCGCTGCGCCGCATCCCCGCCGTCCAGCCCGATGTCGCGGTGCTTGACGCCCGGCTCCCGGACGGCAGCGGCATCGACGTATGCCGTGATATCCGCTCGTCTCAGCCGAGTGTGCGCTGCCTGATCCTGACCTCGTACGACGACGAGGACGCGATCTTCGCTGCCGTCATGGCGGGGGCGGCCGGCTATCTGCTCAAGCAGATTCGCGGAACCTCCCTCGTCGACGCGATCCGTCAGGTCGCCGCGGGCAAGTCGCTGCTCGACCCGTTAGTAACGGAGCGGCTGCTCGCCCGCCTGCGGAACCCGGCACCACGTGACGAGCGGCTCGCCTCGCTGACCGAGCGGGAACGGGAGATCCTTGATCTCATTGCCGAAGGGCTCACCAATCGGCAGATCGGCGAACGGCTGTTCCTTGCCGAGAAGACCGTCAAGAACTACGTGTCGGCACTGCTCGCCAAGCTCGGCCTGCAGCGGCGCACTCAGGCTGCCGTCTACGGCGCGCAACATCGCGAGACCTGACGCCGCCTGAGCTTTTCGCGCAAGCGGTCATCGCTTTGTGGTTTCGTTCTTGACGGCCCGGGACAGACCTTGGAGCCTCCGTGTTCGGGACGTCCGGCCCTGACGGCGCCTCCGCCGGCGCAGCCACCCTTGGTGGCGTGACCAACCGAATCGTTGTCGGCGTCGACGGATCCGTCGGCGCGCGCACCGCGCTTCTCTGGGCAGTCGACGAGTGCCGGCTCCGCCGACGCACGTTGCTGATCGTGCATGCCCCTGACGGCGCTGCGGTAGCCACCGCCGGCGCGCCTTCGCCCCGTGCCCTCGACGAATTCGGGGAGCGGCTGCTGGGCGCGCACGCCGCCGCAGCGTCCGCGCGCCAACCAGGGGTCGCGGTGACGACCATGCTGAGCCACGAGCCCGCTGCCGACACGCTGGTCGTCCTGAGTGGCGACGCAGACCTGCTCGTCGTCGGTACGCACGGCCTGGGCGGCAATCTCGCGAGCATCCTGGGGTCGGTCAGTCACCGGGTCGCGCCGCACGCGCACTGCCCCGTCGCGGTCGTGCCCGATCAGCCGGTGTTGAACGGCGGCGGCGCACCCGCTTCGCGCCTCGTCGTCGGCGTCTCCGCCACCGTGTCGGGCCGCGCCGCTCTGGAGTTCGCTCTTGAAGAGGCGGTCCGCCGTGATGCCACGGTCGTCGCCGTCCGAGCCGGGCATGAATCGGCTGCCGTCAATCGCGCGGCGGTGCTGCCCCGTGATCTTGCGCCACTGCTCGAGCGCTATCCGGGCGCACGGGTCGAACCGGATCTCGTCACTGCCGAGCCGGCGGAGGCCCTGCTCGCCGCCGCCCGCGACGCCGTGCTCCTCGTCGTCGGCTGCCACCACAGCGACGACCGTTGGAGCACCCGCCTCGGCCCGGTGCCGTCGGCGATCCTGCATCGCGTGCCGTGCCCGGTGGTCGTGGTGGGCCGGCGTCGCGACGTTCCGGTCGCCGCGGCCTGACCCGGACGCGGCTCCAGCGGTTTCCTGCCCTCACCAGCACGTTCCCGAGTCCGGCATCGACAGCCTGGCTGCCGAAGTTGCCGGACCGGGCTGCTCGACATCGACTCACCGTAGTGCGGCTGTCCACGCAGCGTTTACCGTGCCACCGCCGCGCGCCGTACCGAGTTGCGGTGCGACGCGGCAGCGACAACACTACGCGCAGGGTTAGAGAGCATCCCGCGTCTTATGAGGCTGCGCAGGGAGCTCTGATGATGGCCGGACGGGAATTCGAAGAAGAAACTCAGGCCGAGCACGCCGGATCCGCAGTGGAGGCCGGCGACGACGCCACCGGGATGCGCGAAGAACTGCTCAGCGCCGACGAGGAACTGCGTACTCAGTACGAGGAGCTCGCGGCCGTCCGGCTCGAGCTCGCATCGGCTGCGGCGCGCAACGAGCTACTGTTCGGCGGCGCATCCGTCGCATATGTGATCACCGACCCCCAGGGCATCATCCTGGATGCAAACCAGGCGGCGTGGCAGCTGTTCGCCCAGGCATTGCCGCCCTACCAGCGCCGGCCCATCGCCACCAAGTTCCCGCCCGAGTCGCGCCGCAGCATCCGTGCCCTGATCAGCCGTGCCTCGGTGGTGGGCGAGCCGCAGACCGAACGGGTGACCCTCCGCAACGGCGGCGAGGACATCGAACTGCGGGTGAACGTCCAGCTGCGCACCGAACCGCAGTCAGGCGCCGCGCTGCTGCGCTGGGAGCTGATACCCGCCGAAGCGTCGCCGCTGCTGCGGCTGGTGGGCGCACCACACAGCGGCGTCGAGCAGTCCGAGCTGGGTCAGCTGCTGTCGCTGGCCCGTGCGGACCTCGCCGCCGAGCTGTCGCCGGACGACGATCCGGAACTGCTGCTCACCCATGTGGTCGAGCTGAGCCGGCGGTGGATCCCACATGCGCAGCAGGCGAGCGTGACGATCTCGAGCAAGGGCGGCAAACTGCGCACTGCAGCAGCCACGGATGACATCGCGTCCAGCTGCGACCACGCGCAGATCGACCTCGGCGACGGCCCGATCCTCGAGGTGATCGCCGACCGCCGCATGCGTCGAATTGACGATCTTCGCGAGGACCCGCACTGGCCACGATTCGCTGCGCGGGCCAGCGGGCTGGGTATGCGCAGCCTGCTCGTCTGCGAACTTCCGGTGCTGCGTGGCGGCTCCGGCACACTCAACCTGTACTCCGACGAACCGCACGCGTTCACCCCGATCGCCGAGCTCGTCGCGCCGGTGTTCGCGGCCCGGGCCAGCCTCGCGATATCGCACGCCGACAAGGTGTTCAATCTGCGCCGGGCGGTGGCCAGCCGGCAGCAGATCGGGCAGGCCGTCGGCATTCTGATGGAACGTCACAAGATCGACGAGGACGCGGCGTTCAAGCGTCTCATCGCCGCGTCGCAGCAGACACACCTGAAGCTGCGCGACATCGCCGCTCGGATCAGCCAGACCGGCGAGGAACCCGAGCAAGCCACCACTTAGCGATCAGATGCTGAGCAGTTCGACGAGGTCGTGGCCACGCGCGGTGCGGCTGACCCAGACCGACTGACCCCGCCGCTCGCGCACGATGAGGCCCGCGGCCTCGAGTTGGCCGGCGTGATAGGTGGTCATGCGCGGGCTGCACCCCGTTGCGGCAGCGAGTTCGCCCATGCTTATCGGGCGGCCGGCCGCCTGGAGCACGTCGGCACGTGCGCGCCCCAACACTTGACCCAGCGGGCGCCTACCCGGATCCGCGATTTTCGCTCCGTTCTCTCCGAGACCGGCCTGACCGCGCACCGGGTAGGCGAGGTAGACGACATCGGGCAGGTCAAAGCCGACGAGCCGGAAAATCGGACCGGCGATCGTCGGAATCAGCACCAGCCGCCGTCCGTCGAGCCCGACCGTGGCCTCGCGGGTGGCCGGCACCCAGATCTCGCCGTACTCATACCGAATCCGCGGATGCAGTGTGTTCAGCAGCACGTCGGTACTACCCCGCACCACGGCCGCGCCGACCCGACGGGCCTCCACGTCGAGCAGCGGCTGCGCCCGCTGCCACCTCGGCGAGACCGCCGACCACGCGTCCAGCGTTGCTGCGGCGTACGAGTCCAACCAGCGGCGGGGCAGCTCGGCGGCTGGGCGCCACGCCGGCGGCAGATCCGGCCCGAAGGCATTCGTCAGGTCCGCGACGAGCGCCTCGTCGGGTAGATCGTGCAGTCGCTGCACCTGCTCTGTGACCGAGACGTCAGTGGCCGGCGGAATGGGCGTCGCGGCGACGTCCGGAAACACACGTTGTGCCGACGCCAGTATCGGCGCCAGGCCGAAGCGGCCGGATCCCCGCACCGACGCTCGCGCCGCGCGGGCCGTCCGCCCGACCGCAGACGGCCCGGAGCCTGCGGTCAGCAACAAGAGAAGCGATAGGTGCGGCGCCTTGACCAGCGTCACGTTGAGTGCACCGGGATCGCCGACCCGCAGGTGCAACCGGTGCCGCCCGTAGATACTCACCCGGACGGCCGCAGGAACGGGCCGATTGGTGCCGGCACCACCATGCCGGCACAGTATCGCCGCTCTATCGCACCAGCAAACTACCGACCGCCGGGGCAGCCGCCTCTGTACTCGGCACCGGCATGGGTGGCGGGGCGCAGGTCGTGTCCGGTCCGTCGCCCGGCCGGCGGGGCGGAAGGGTGCCGTCCGCGAGGTAGGCAGCGACCTGGTCGTCGAGGCAGGTGTCACCGGAGAGCGAGCTGCCGTGTGTCGTGCCGCCGGGCAGCGCGATCAGACTCGAGTTCGGGAACAGCTGGCGGACCTCGAGGCTGCCCTCGAACGGGGTGGGTGCGTCGAGGGTCTGGTCGATAAGGAGCGCGCTGCTCACCCGCCGGCCGTCGACGGTCACCGGCTGGTGCGCCCGGGCCGGCCAGAACAGGCACGGCGCGTTGTACCAGGCGTTGGCCCAGGTCTCGAACGGTGCGCCGGCGAAGGTCGCCCAGTTGTCCCGCGCCCACGTGCTCCACTGTTGCGGCCACTGCACGTCGGTGCACTGCACCGCGCTGTACACCGCATAGGAGTCGTCGTTGCCGAGGCCGTCGATGAGCAGGAACAGGTTCTCGAGGTTGGCCACGTCGCCGTTGTTGATGCGATGAAGGAGCGGGGCCTCGCTCCTCGTGGACTCCCGAGCGATTCTCGGGGTGTTCGCGTCTCGACGAAGGAGGCCCCTTATGAGCGAACAGTACGAGGGTCGGCAGGTCGTGGGTATGGATCTGCATCGGCG
>DASXSF010000120.1:0-12297 GCA_036506155.1 Jatrophihabitantaceae bacterium | reverse complement strand
ACGCCGAAGACCACGGACGGCCCGGTGGAGATGCTGCGCATGGTCAGGCTGGCCCGAGCCTCGGCGGTCAAGTCCCGCACCCAGGCCGTCAACCAGCTCAAGGCCGTCCTCGTCGGCGCTGACCCGGCGCTGCGCGAATCTGTGTCCGGGCTGACCGGCGCCGCCTTGGTCCGCGCCTGCGCCAGCCTGCCGGCGGCCCAGCCCTGCAATGTGGCCACCGCCACCGCCTACACGCTGCGCTGCCTCGCCCAGCGGATCGGCCAGCTGACCACCCAAGCCCGTGACCTGCAACGGCAGATCACCGCGGTCATCAACACCCACGCCCCACAGCTGCTGCACCGCCGCGGGGTCGGCCCCGACAGCGCCGCGGCGCTGCTCATCGCCGCCGGCGACAACCCCGACCGGCTGCACAGCGACGCATCCTTCGCCGCCCTGTGCGGGGTCAGCCCCATCGAGGCGTCCTCCGGGAAGACCACCCGACACCGGCTTAACCGCGGCGGCGACCGAGCGGCCAACGCCGCGCTCTACCGCATCGCCTTCACCCGGCTACGCTGCGACTCCAGTACCCGCACCTACCTCGACCGGCGCACCGCCCAAGGCAAGACCCGCCGCGAGGCCATCCGCTGCATCAAGCGCTACCTCGCACGGAGATCTACCGCCTACTCCAACCCCCCACGCCAGAAGCCGGGACAAAGGGCCCATCCTCGCGTCCTGGGCCGCGAACCAACACCAGCCCGCGCACACCTCGCCTCGCCTAGCTGATCGAACAGGCTGACAGACGGGTTCGGAAGGTGGTGATCAAACGGTTCCGACGACCGGCAGGCGGGTGATCAGATGTGTCCGACGATCGGCAAAGGTTAGTCGATGAGGCGGTTGACGATGGTGGTCATCCGGTCCACCGGGATTGCGAAGCCGATGCCGATGTTCCCGGAGCGGAAGTTGCCGAGGGTGGCTATCGCGGTGTTGACGCCGACGACCTGGCCGGCGGCATTTACCAGCGGGCCGCCGGAATTGCCGGGGTTGATCGCGGCGTCGGTCTGGATCGCGGTCTGCCGGTTGCCGGTGTCGCCGAACTCGGCCTCCCGGTTCACCGCGCTCACGATGCCGGCGGTGACAGTGCCCTCCAGGCCGAGCGGCGACCCGACCGCGAGTACCGGGTCACCGACCCTCAGCGCCGAGGACCGGCCGAGCGGCAGCGGCTGCAGCCGAGATGGATCCGACGCCTGGAGCACGGCCAGGTCGTTGTCCTCGTCGACGCCGACGGTTTCGGCGGCCACGGTGTCGCCGTTTGCCAGTACCAGCCGCACCTGTGACACGTCCGACACCACGTGCGCGTTGGTCACAACGTGGCCGTCCTGGTCAATCGCGAACCCGGAGCCGGTCGCCCGGCCGGCACGTACCGAGACCACGCCGGGAAGCACACCGGCCGCGGCTTCGGCGATCGGCGTACCGGATCCGCGAGTGGGCGGTGGCGCCTGCTGGATCGCCGAGGACGTGACCGGGTCGTCGGAGAACGCTCCCCCGGTGACCGCACCGGCCAGCCCGCCGGCCAGCACCGACAGAGCGACGCCGGTGAGCAGGAGGCGGCCGGGGCGGCCGTGGGGGCGAACCGCCACGCCGGCCGCAATGTCCGCCGGCTGCGCGCGGGGAGCCGGGGCGACCGAGGCCGGGGTGGCGGGATTGTAGGGGCGCGGGGCGGGGAGGAAGTCCGGCCCGCGCATCGGGCGGCCGAGGTGAGCGCTCATCGTGTGCTCCAGATCAGGGCAGGCGGGCGAACCACAGCAGGGAGGCGAGCCCGGCGAGCAGGGCGGTGGCCAGCGCGATGCCGGCAACCAGGGTCGTGATCTCGCGTTCTTCAGTGGTCCAGCCGATGGAGGACTGCAGGTCTGAGTAGACCTCGCGCAGCTCGGCGTCGCTGCCCGCGCTGTACGACGCACCGGAGGTGGTCTCGGCGAGGTCCTGCAGGGTCTCGGGGTCGGCTGGCACCTGGATGGTGCGACCCTCCAGTTCGATCGAGCCCTCGGGCGTGCCGTAGGCAATGGTGGAGACCGGTACACCGGCCTGGGCGGCGACATCGGCGGCCTGCTCGACCGGCCGGCCGGAGGTATTGGCGCCGTCGGAGAGCAGCACCACCCGGCCCGGCGGCGGGTCCTCCGATGCCTGGTCGTCGACGCTCCTGATGCTCTGCAGGCTGGTCTGCACGGCGTCGCCGATCGCCGTACCGGCCGACATCTGCAAGGTCTCGATCGCGGTGATCGTCGCCTGGTGGTTGGTGGTCGGCGGCGCGACGAGCGAGGCGCTGCCAGCGAACGACACCAGCCCGACGTTGAACCGCTCCGGCAGATTGCGGACGAAGTCGGCCGCCGCATCCTTGGCAACCTCGAGCCGCGACGGCGAGACGTCGGTGGCGGCCATCGAGTTGGACACGTCCAGCGCGACCACCACCGTGGCGCGTTCCCGCGGCACCCTCACGTCCGCGAACGGCCGAGCGATCGCGATGACCAGCACCACGAGCGCGGCCAGGAACGCCAATGCGGGCGCGTGCCGGCGCCAGCCGGGCCGCCGCGGGGTGATCTTTTCCAGCATTGGCAGTGCCGCGAACCGCACGGCGTACGCCGACCGGCGGCGCTGCACGACTAGGTAGCCGATCACCAGCGCCGCGACCACCAGCAGCAGCCACAGCCACATCGGCTGTTCGAACCTCATCGGGTCAGCTCCCTCGATCGGGGGGCCCGGCGGGCCGCGACCCGCCGCCGGGCAGCGGCGAACGCGGCGACGTCGCGCACCCAGTCCGAATCCGTGCGCAAGGTCAGGTGCGCCACACCCGCCGCGCGGAACGCCTGTTCGGTGCGTTCGGCGTGCTCGGCCGCGGCGGCTGCGTACCGCTCGCGGATCCGCCGGCGGCCGGTCTGCACCTCGTGCCGGCGCCCGGTCTCGGGGTCGACCAGCGTGAGCAGCCCGACCTCGGGCAGCTCCACCTCGTGCGGGTCGACCACCCGGACCGCGATCACCTCGTGCCGCGCCGCGAGCCTGCGCAGCGGCCCCGCCCAGTCCTGCCGGAGATCGAGGAAGTCCGACACGACCAGCCGCAGTCCGGGTCGGCGGTGCTCGGCGTTGAGCCGGTCGATCGCGCGCGCCAACTCGGTGACCGGCTCCTCGCCCGGCGCCCGGCGTGGCACCGCCAGCAGGCTGCGCAGCGTCCGGCGCAGGGCGGCGGAACCGCCGGCTGCCGGGATCCTGGTGAGTTGGTTGCCGACGGCGACACGTACGCCGAGCCGGTTGCCGGGCCGATCCACGAGCAGGCCGATCGCGGCCACAGCGGCGACGGCGAGATCGCGTTTCTCCTGCAACGCCGTACCGAAGTCCATGCTGGCCGACGCGTCCACCAGCGCCCATGCCTCCAGTTCCCGTTCGGCCAGGGGCGCCCGGACGTGCGGCTCCAGCGACCTCGCAGTGACGTTCCAGTCCATTCGGCGGACGTCGTCCTGGCCGGGGTGGTAGGGGCGGGCCTCGTTCGGCTCGCTGCCCGGCCCGGTCCTCAGCCCGGTCACGTCGCCGTGCAGGTAGCCCTCCAGCTTCCTGGTCACCGACAGCTCGAGCCGGCGCAGCGCCTGCTCCCGCCCGTCCAGGACGCTCATGCCGCCTCATCTGCCGGTACGACGTGCGGCTGCGCGACGGCCGACAGCACTCGCGTCACCATGGCCCGCGGGTCGTGCCCGTCGGCCATGGCGTCGAAGGTGAGTACCAGCCGGTGCGCCATCACATCCCCCGCCACGTCGGCCACGTCGGCCGGCAGCACGTAGTCCCGGCCGCGCAGCAGCGCCAGCGCACGACCGGCGGCTACCAGGCCCAGCGAGGCGCGCGGGCTGGCGCCGAACTCGAGCACACCGGCCAGGTCCGGCAGGCCGTACGAGGCTGGTTCTCGGGTGGCGTGCACCAGGCGTACGACGTACTCCGCGACCGCGTGGTGCACGAACACGTCCTCGGTCGCGGACTGCAGCGCGGCCACTTGCTCGGGCGAGAGCACCGCGTCTGCATGCGGTCGGTGCGCGCTCATCCGCTGCAGGATCGTGAGCTCCTCCATCGGCGTCGGGTAGCCGACATTGATCTTCAGCAGGAACCTGTCGCGCTGGGCCTCCGGCAGCGCGTACACGCCCTCGGACTCGACCGGGTTCTGCGTGGCCAGCACCAGGAACGGCACCGGAAGCTGGTAGCTCGTGCCGCCGATGCTGACCTGCTGCTCGGCCATCGCCTCCAGCAGCGCGGACTGCACCTTGGCCGGCGCCCGGTTGATCTCGTCGGCCAGCACCAGGTTCGCGAAGACCGGGCCGAGCTCGGTGTCGAAGCCCTCCGCGGACGGCCGCCAGATCCGGGTGCCGACGATATCGCCCGGCACCAGGTCCGGGGTGAACTGGAGCCGGGCGAACCGGCCGCCGATCACCTCGGCGAGGGTGCGCACCGCCAGCGTCTTGGCGACGCCGGGCACGCCTTCCAGCAGGCAGTGTCCGCGGGCGAGCAGCCCGACCAGGATCCGCTCGACCAGGTGGTCCTGGCCGACGATGACCCGCTTCACCTCGACCAGCGCGCGCTCGAGGACGGCCGACTCGGGCAGGCGGGGTTCCGCACCAGCCCCAGCCGGTGCGGAACCGCCCGTCTCGACGGTCACGCCTGCTCCTCCAGATCGGTCTGCGACGGCGTCTGTGACTCCCCGCCGCCCTGCTGGTTCTTCTCCGGGCAGTCCTCGCTGCTGCCGCTGGTGTGGCCGGTACCCGGTCCGTTCTCGACCACGACGTACCCCTGCTCCGGCGTGGCCGGGTCGTCCCCGGCGGCGGCGTACGCGACGCCTCCGAGGCCGAGGGCAGCAACCGATCCAGCAGCGCTGGCGGCCAGCACGGCCACCCGGCGGGTGGGTTTCCTCATCTGTCGCTCCTTCGTCTCGACGGGGCCACCAGTCCAGCCACCGGGCACGAAAACGACCGGAAAGCGGACCGAAAGCCAGGCGAAAGACGAGTCCTGGGTACGTCGTCGGCGCGGCTACCTTGGACGGGTGCGACTACTGGTAGTGGAGGACGAGGAGGGGTTGGTCAGCGCGCTGCGGTCCGGGCTCGGCCGGGCCGGCTACGCCGTGGACGTCGCCGCGACCACGGTCGAGGCGACGGAGAAGCTGGCCACCACGGCGTACGACCTGGCGATCCTCGACATCACGCTGCCGGTCGGCAACGGCCTGGATCTGTGCCGGGCGATCCGACGCGGCGAGATCGAGGTGGCGTCCGGCAGCGAGCTGCGCGTGCTAATGCTGACCGCCCGGGCAAGCCTGTCCGACCGGGTCCGCGGGCTCGACGAGGGCGCCGACGACTACCTGACCAAGCCGTTCGCGCTGGTGGAGCTGCTGGCACGGATCCGCGCGTTGCTGCGCCGCGACGTCACCAACGGTACGGCGCAGCTGCGGGTCGCCGAGCTGGTGCTGGACAGTGCGAAACAGCTGGCCAGCCGCGGCCCCCGCGAGCTGCAGCTCACCCGGAAGGAGTTCGGTGTGCTGCGGTACCTGATGTCGCGGCCAGGGCACGTGGTGTCGGCCGAGGAGTTGCTGGAACACGTCTGGGACGAGAACGCCGACCCGTTCACGCAGAGCGTCCGGGTCACCGTCGGCACACTGCGCCGCAAGCTCAGTCTCGACGGCGAGGAACCCTTGCTGGAGACGGTGATCGGCCGCGGCTACAGGCTGCGAGACGCTGCATGAGCCGGCTGCCGGCCTGGACCCAGACGATCCGTTTCCGGCTGACGGTGACGTACTCGGCGGTGCTGATCGCCTTGTCGGCGTTGCTGTTGGGCGGGGTCTATCTGGCGCTCGCCTCGATCCTGGACGCGAAACCGCTGGATTCCTTCCCGGTCAGCAAGGTCTACAAAGACGAACAAGGCAACCTGCGGCCCAAGCCGGGCCAGACCATCGAGGCCGCAGACGTGGCGAGCATCGAAGCGGCGGTGAACTACCAGACGCTGGAGACGGTGCGTACGTACTCGTTCGCCGGCATGGCCGCACTCTTCCTGGTGAGCCTCGGCACCGGTTGGTGGCTGTCCGGCCGGGCGTTGAGACCGGTACGCCGGATCGCCACGAACGCGCAGGAGATCACCGCCACGGACCTGTCCCGGCGGATCGCGCTGCCCGGCCCGCGCGACGAGCTGCGCACCCTGGCCGACACGGTCGACGACATGCTCGACCGGCTCGACGGCGCGTTCTCCGCGCAGCGTCAGCTGGTCGACGACGCCTCACACGAGCTGCGCAACCCGCTCGCGGTGATCCAGGCGAACGTCGACGCCGTACTGTCCCAGGAGGACGTGACCCCGGACGCGCGCGCGCAGGCGACCGCCATTGTCGGCCGCGCGATCCACCGGATGACGCGGCTGGTCGAGGACCTGCTGGCCTCGGCGCGGCGGAGCTCGCCCGCGTTCGTGGACGCCGTGGCGGACCTGGCCGCGATCACCGACGAGGCCGCAGAGGAGTACGCGCTGCTGGCCGCCGACCGTGAGCTCCACCTGATACGGCGGCTGGCGCCCGGGCCGCAGACGACCGGTGACGCGTCGGCGCTGCGCCGGGCGGTCGACAACCTATTGTCGAACGCGGTCCGGCTCGCGCCCGGCCGCAGCGAGCTCGTGCTCGCAGTCGGCAGCCGCGGCGGCTGGGCCTGGATCGCGGTCCGCGACTCTGGCCCCGGCATCGCGGCCGACGACACCGACCGCGTCTTCGACCGCTTCTTCCGCTCCGGCCGGATGAACCGGCCTCGAGCCGAGCCGTCTACGGGGGAGCGGAGGGCTGGCCTGGGTCTGGCGATCGTGCGGCAGATCGTCGAGAGTCACGGCGGCACGGTCACGCTGCACTCCGAGGTCGGGGTCGGCAGCACCTTCGTGCTCTGGCTCCCCGAACGCTCCCTCACCGACACCACCCGTCGCCTGCCCGCCCCGCCCGCGGAGGACCCGCTCGGCGCGCGGACCTCGTAAGCACGCTGGCGGGGTGGGGCCGCGTGTTTGGTGGTCACGGGAGGGCTCCTGTGCGGTCGGTCTGGGCGTGTGTCGAGTCGACGTCGGGGCGGGGCGAGGAGGGCCGTAGTGCGCGGCTCAGGGGCGCAGTAGAGCCTTGATGGCGCGTCGTTCGTCCATGGCCTTGTATGCTTCGGCGGCCTGGTCGAGTGGGAGGGTCAGGTCGAAGACCTTGCCGGGGTCGATCTGCCGGTTCCAGATGAGATCGATCAGCTGGGGCAGGAACCGTCGCACGGGTGCCGGGCCGCCGTGCAGGTGCACCTGGGAGAAGAATAGTTCGTCGCCGAGCAACTGGACGTCATGGGCGACACCGACGTACCCCACGTGCCCACCCGGGCGGGTGGAACGGATGGCTTGCATCATCGACTCCTGGGTGCCGACCGCCTCGATGACCGAATGCGCGCCAAGCCCATCGGTCATGTCCTTGATCCGGGCTACTCCCTCGTCGCCGCGTTCGGTGACGATGTCGGTCGCGCAGTACTCGAGCGCGAGCTTCTGCCGCGGCTCGTGGCGGCTCATCGCGACGGTCTTGCTGGGGCCTACCTCGGCGGCCACGGCGCCGAACCAGCCGGTGCCCAGCACGTCGGAGGCGGCCAGGAACCCGGGATCAGGTCGTCGGCCGGAACGTCCGGGGTGGCGACCAGAGTCCCGTCTGCCAGCGGGACGCGCAGGTACTCGGCCTGGGCGCCGAGCGTGCCGATGAGTTCGCGGTGGATGCACGAGCTCTGGTAGTTCATTAGGAACGCATGGTTGTCCTGGGCGGGGTTGAACAGCTCGTCCAGCGCCGCGGTGACTCGGGTGATCTGGTGCAACAGGTCCGACCACTCGTCTGGTTTCAGCGCGGTGACCGATTCGACCGACCGGTTGGCCACCAACATCGTCTTGCCTAGCAGGTTCTGGTTGCGGTTGACCGCCATAGTCCACGCAGGACCTGCGGTAATCACCGAATCCCGGGCGACAAGCAGAGGCACCGGGCCACGGTAACCGAGACCACTCAGCGACACGACTCGCTGGCGCCGCTATTGCTGCGGGAGGTATGCCGCGCGGCTGGATGCATACGCCGCGGCTGCTGACCCCGCCTGCATCTGCTGCGGGGCGGTCGACCGGATGGCACCGGTGGGTGTCCCCGGCGGCGCGTCGGTGTGGACGCGGTTGGGACCCGCCGATCAGAAGGATGGATGACCCCGCCGCTCAGAAGGATGGTAGCGGCGCCGAACAAGGGGTGGGCAGAACGGGGGAGGTCCACTCATGCGAAAGCTCTTCACTATCCCGTTGGCATCGGCGTTGGCCCTGTCGGCGATCACAGCTCTGGTCGCGTGCGGCGACGGGGACGAAGCGTCAACAACCGAGACGCGGTCGAGCACCGATGTCGCTGGCCTTCACTCGAACCGTCCGCCGTCGATATCGATACCCACGAGCCCGCCGTTGGCATCGACGCCCCAGGCGTCGACGTCACCCAGCCCGGTGTTGGAGGACGGGCGCCATCCGGTGTACCTGACCGCCCTCGACGTGTCGGCGCGGACGGTTACGTTCGACCTCATCCAGTTTCTCGCCGGCGAGGAGGCCAAGCGCGCCTACAGGAAGGATCTTCGGGTCTCTGTTAGCCGTGCGAGGGCGGTGGAGGCCTCGATTCCGCATGGCGATCAGGCTCCGACTGCGGAGTCATGGCGTTTGGCCACGGAAACCGTAGCAGCGTCACCACCGATGCAACTCCTTCCTAGGTTGCAGCACAGCTGGGGTGACCGGGAGTACACCGCGCATACGCAAGATGCCCGAGTCCGGCTGACGGGGGAACAGCGGCGCTCGGGCTACGAAAACCGTAGCAGAGCTGACCCGGGGTCTGGTTGGCGAACGAGGGCGTCGTGGCTTGGCCAGTATCCGGCCGTGTGTAGCTCATCCGATCGACGGGGTGCAGGCGAAGTCCCTCGGGCTGGTCGGGACTCCCTTCTCATCGCATACATAACCTGTCGTATACCTCGACGACCTGCTCGGCGACCGCAGCCCAGGAGTACCGGCGCCGCGCGTGGGAATATGCAGCGTCCGCCCGCGCCCTGCGTTCCTCGGGGCGGCCATGGCCTCGGCGAGCGCTTCGACGAGAGCGTTCTCATCGTCCGGCTAGGTCAGGATGTGACTCGCCCGCCGTGGGGCAACGTGCGCATGGCGGCCGCCGCCGTGGCGCAGTACAGCTTCGGCGCGGACGCGTAGCCGCCGGTTCTCCGGGGCGACCGTCACGGTCATCGCGGTCCTCGTCATCGTCGGCGCGGTTTTGGTACTCGAAGCAGAACAGCATCGCCGGCGCCGCGTCCAACGGCGAGACCGAGCCGTCCGAGCTGGTTTCGTCCCGCGAAACGGGCGGTCCTGCAGGGAAGGCACGGTGACCCGTCCTAAGTCACGGTCTCCTTCCTAGGGTCTCGCTCACTCGACCGCGTGGTTGGTCACCCGGATGTTCGCCGTCTCACCACGGGCGCAAATCTGAATAGTTCGGCTGGTCACTTGATTTGGGTTGACAAAGACCAGCTCGCGTCCAGCGTCGGCAATGCACGCCGCCGCATCGAAGAGGATTCGCATCCCGCCGACATCGACGAAATCAAGGTGGGTCAGGTCCAAGTAGAGGTCGCCAGTGCGGTCGAGGAACCGTTGGACGGCGGTCTGGAGCACGGTGTGCTCGGCCACATCGATGCGGCCAACCAGCCGGAGGCCAATCGGCTGGGCCAGCTCGATGATCTTGAACGAGCCTCCGTCGTGAAGGGTCTGTGTCACCGCGCTCACTAGCCCTCCCAAGCCCTCAGGCCGCCGCGCGGCAATCAGCGCGACTGAAGAGTACGCGCAAAGTGATCAAACCCGTTAGTCCCCAAATCTCTCGGCCAAGCATGGTTGACTGCCGGCTGGCTGGGCACGTCGAGGGTTTGGCCGGTAGAGCAAGTGGCGACCGGAGCTCTCAATGGCGATCAGCCTTGCGCGACACGGTGAATACACGGTCTTGGCGTTGAGCGACCCGTTCGACGGCCTCCGGCCGAGCGAGGTCAGGCGGGCCATCGAGGAGACGCTCGCCGGCCGTTTCCGCGGCGTGATCTGCGACCTGGGCGGTGTCCGCCCGAGTGCCCACGGCTGCAACCTCGTCCTCGTGGTCGCAGATCTGGCGGAAAAGTGGCCCGAGACGTGGATGGCACTGGTCTATTCGGACGCTCAAATGACCAGTCGCCTCCAGCAGCTCAAGATCCCTGATCGGGTCCCCGTCTACACCTCGGTCGACGACGCTGCCAGCAACCTGGCTCGGCGAGCGCTCGCGCCGCTTGACACCCTTCGTTTGGCACGCTTTCCGGGTGCGACGCAGCGGGCACGGGATTTCGTGGGTGCCGCCTGTCGGCGGTGGGGCGTCGGGCGCCTCACGGCAGATGCGGACATCGCCGTTACCGAGCTGGTCAACAACGCGTTCCAGCACAGCGCTGACTCCTCGGCCGAGCTGTCTGTGAGCCTTTCGCGGCGCGGATTGCGGATCTGGGTCGGCGATCGGTCGCCCGCCCTACCTCCACGATCACCCGTCCGGCTGCGACGCGGGCAGGTCACCGGACTCGGGGCGGTGGCGTTGCTTTCCGACTCGTGGGGCGTGCTCCGGACCGCGGTCGGTGGCAAGATCGTCTGGTGTCTCCTCGGCGACAAGGGTGGACCTCTGGGATCAGGCAATGGCCGCCCGCTGCGACCGATATCCGCGTGATTCGGCGCGTCGGCCGCGAACCGCCCGAAGGCCCGTGGACAGCGGCAAGTGCCGTGTCTTCGTGCACGGGCGGTCGATCCGAGCGGGAGATCGGATGCCATGGGCCGCCTCGATGCAGACGTTGGCGAGGTTCTTGCATGCGCGCACCGCATCGCCGCTCCTCATGTGCCGGCGTCCAGCCCCACCGGCTAGCTCCTTGCGGATCCCGTGATCAGCTCCACCGTCGCCGCCGAGATCGCCGTCGGGGACCTGTTCGGCCGCCGCGGCCGCGGCTGGAACGCAACCTCGCCCTCGGCCTCATAGCGGATCTTCAGCCGGTACACCCCCCGGAGTCAGTAGCCGTTCCTCGTTGCCCTCCCGGACCCGTCGCCGTGCCGCTGATCGTGTCGTCGACCATGCGTCGGTAGACGATGTCGGACAGTCTTCGCTTGTGGGCACGCATGGCCTCCATCGATCCGGGCGGCAGGCGCCCTTCCCATGCCTGGCACGGCGCGAGAATCGGCCATGACGGCAGGGGGTTCGCTGGGCTATCGACGGACCGACGCTAGAGGCAGATAATCCGCCCGTTCCAAGCCGACGATCGGCGCGGGACGGTCGCGCGTCGCAGGGAGGGATCGAGGATGCCGCGCTTCGCCCACGGATCTGTTGCGACACCAAAGCAACTCCAAGACGCCCAACACGACCTCACCAGCCGCACCATCGACCTCGACCTGGGGTTTGCGGTGGCCGGACCGGCAGCCCTGCAGGACTTCGACTTCCTGTTCCCGGAGCTCCAGCACGACCGGGCCAACCTGCTACCCCGGTCAGCGGACACCCCCAAGCGCCTCAAGGCGCTCGGCCGGACCATGCACGATCCCGGCGGCGCCGACCCCGGCGATACCAACATCCCGGCGATCTACACCTACTTCGGCCAGTTCGTCGACCACGACATCACCCTGGAGGCCAGCTCCTTCCCCACCGCCAAGCTGCTGTCGCCCAGCATGGTCCCGCTGCCGCTGGACACGATCCGCGAGGAGCTGAAGAACCTGCGCACCGCCACCCTGGAACTGGACAGCCTCTACGGTCCCCCGGCCCCCCGCGACCCGGCCAACCGCAACCGGATGCTGCTGGGACGGGTCACGCCGCTGCACGGCACCGAGATCCCCACCCTGCGGCCACGCGGAAAGGGCGACGACAACGACCTGCCCCGCGAGCCACGAAGCGACGACATCCGCCACGACCGGGCTGCCCGGATCGGCGACCCCCGCAACGACGAGAACCTGATCGTGGGGCAGCTGCACCTGGCGTTCCTCAAGGCCCACAACCGGCTGGTCGGCCAGGGCAGCACGTTCGCGCAGGCGCGGCGGGTGCTGCGCCAGCACTACCAGCACATCGTCATCCACGACTTCCTCAAGCGGGTCGCCGACCCCAAGGTCGTCGACCGCATCCTGGAGCATGGCAACCGCGTCTATGACGCGCTGGCCGAGCCGTTCTTTCTGCCCCTGGAGTTCACGGTGGCCGCCTACCGGTTCGGCCACACGATGATCCGCGACGACTACGACTTCAAT
>DASXSF010000119.1:0-14576 GCA_036506155.1 Jatrophihabitantaceae bacterium | reverse complement strand
CGTAGCGGAAGGCGATCTCGTACTGCCCCGGGTTGCATTCGCCCTTGGCCGATTCCACGGTGAGCCCGGCCCCGTACATGTGGGTGCGGATATCGCGCAGCAGCGGCTCCACCCGTGCGCCGCCGAGCAGCGAATAGTCGATGTTGTACCGGTTGGCCGGCGTGAGGCCGCGATACCGCGCGTCCCAGGCGGCCTCGTACGAGTCATCGAAGACGATGAACTCCAACTCGGTCCCGGCCAGCGCCTCGTAGCCGAGCTCGTGCGCCCGCTCCACCACCGACGCCAGGATCTGCCGCGGCGCCGGGCGCACCGGCCCGCGCCCGTCAAGCCAGCACAGGTCGCACTGGACCATTGCGGTGCCCGGCTGCCACGGGATGCGTCGCAGTGTCGTCAGATCCAGCTCGAACATCATGTCCCCGTAGCCGGTCTCCCAGGACGAGATGGCATACCCCGCGACGGTGTTCATCTCGACGTCGACGGCGAGCAGGTAGTTGCAGCCCTCCGTTCCGTGCTCGAGCACACTGTCGAGGAAGAACTGGGCGTGCACCCGCTTGCCCTGCAACCGTCCCTGCATGTCGGTGAACGCGACCAGCACGGTGTCGATGCGGCCCTCGCCGACGAGCGTGCGTAGCTCGTCGACGGTGAGCGGCGGATTCACCCTGATCCCAGCCGGTCGATCCGGAACGGCGCCAGCACCGTGGGCCGCTGGCCGCTGCGCAGGTAGCTGGCAAGCGCGGATCCGGTGGCTGGGCCCAGGGTGACGCCGAGCATGGCGTGCCCGGTCGCGACGAAGACGTTGCCGGCCACGCGGTCGATGAGCGGGATCCCGTCCGGTAGTAGCGGTCGGGCGCCGACCCATGGGTCGCGGATCTGGGTCGCGAGGTCGTCCGGATCGGTGAACCACCGCCCCAGGTAGGCGCGGCTTCCGCGCGCGACGGCCACGATGCGACGCCAGTCCATGCGGCGGTTGTTGCCGCTAAATTCCATCGTGCCGGCGATGCGCGTGGCGGCACCCATCGGTGAGACTGCGATCTTGTGGTCGCCGAGGTAGAGGGCGTGGCGGGGTGCGGGGTCGAGATCGACCGAGAAGCTGTAGCCCTTGCCGGCCTGCAGCGGGATACGCCGGCCGATCATGCCCAGCAGCTGGGCGGACCAGGTGCCGGCCGCGATCGCGACCGCGTCACAGCGCAGCTCGCCGGTCGGCGTTTCGACCGCTACCACGGAGTCCGCGTCACGTCGCAGGCCGGTGACCTGGGTGTTCTCGTGCACCCGACCGCCGCGCTCGACGACGGCCTTCGCCAACCCCGCGACGAGCTGCCCCGGGTCAACGACGCCCTCGCCCGGCACTAGGTACGCGGCACGAACCTCCGGCGACAGCACCGGGTCGAGGCCACACGCGGCCAGGCCGGAGGCAATCTCGTCCGGGAGCTCGTAGCGTCCGGGTGCCATTTCGCGCTGGACGTTCAGGAACGCGCGTGCATGTGCCGCGGAGAGGAACGCGTGCACCAGCCCGAACCGTTGCAGCGTGGTGTCCACCCCGGCGGCGGCCAGCTCGTCGAACAGCTCGAAGGTGGGACGGTTCAGCTCGGCGATGGCCTGATAGCCGCGCCGGAACCGGGCGGGTGTGGTGCTGCGCCAGAACCGCCAGAGCCACGACGCGAACCGCGCGTCCGGGAACGGCCGCAAGTACAGCGGCGCCTCCGGTCTTCCCAGCGAGCCGACGGCGTAGCGCATCACCCCCGGGGCAGGGATGGGTGCGGAATGCGAGGCGCACACCCATCCGGCGTTCCCCCATGAGGCGCCAGATCCCAGCGCGTGCCGCTCGACGACCTCGACCGGGATGCCGGCGCTAACCAGGTAGTAGGCGACGCACAGCCCGACGACCCCGCCGCCCACGACGACGACTGGCTCCTCCCCGCGCAGGCGCAGGCCGGGCCCTGCCGCACTCACCCGCCGTCCTCGCCGCGGGGGCCGCCGTAAGCCGCCAGGAAGGCGCGGGTGCGCTGCTGGACGGGGCGGCCGAGGACGTCCGCGGGCAGGCCCTCCTCGACGATCTTGCCGCCGTCGATGAAGACCACCCAGTCGGCGACGTCGCGGGCGAAACTGACCTCGTGGGTCACCAGGATCATCGTCATGCCGTCCTCGGCCAGCTCGCGCATCACGCGCAACACCTCCCCCGTTGATTCGGGGTCAAGCGAGGACGTGGGCTCGTCGAAGAGCAGCACGGTGGGCTTGAGGGCCAATGCCCGGGCGATCGCGACGCGTTGCTGTTCGCCTCCGGACATCTGATCGGGGAAGGCGAGCCCGCGGTGGGCAAGGCCGACCCGGCGAAGCAGCGCGACCGCCCTGGCGAGGGCCTCCTTCTCCGGCGTGCCGGCGCGGACCTGCGCAAGCATCACGTTCTCAACAGCTGTCAGGTGCGGGAACAGGTTGAAGCGCTGGAAGACCATTCCGACGCTCTGGCGGAGCCGGGCGAGGTCGCGGCAGGTGATCTTGCCATCAGCGCAGGTGCGCTCGCCGGCCACGTCGATGGTGCCCGCATCGGGACGTTCGAGCAGGTTGACGCAGCGCATCAGCGTGGTCTTGCCGCCACCGCTCTGCCCGATGATGGCAACGATCTTGCGGCGTCGCACGGTGAGGTGAATGTCGTCGAGCACGGTGCGGCCGTCGAAGGACTTGCTCAGGTGCCGGATCGACACGACCGCGTCGTCGGCGGCAGGCAACGCTTGCGTCGCGGTGGGTTGCGGGATTGTCGTAGGGGTCATGCCGTGGCTCCGTCCTCGGCGAGCAGCCGCCGCGCGGCGGCTAGCCGGCGGTGCCGGCGCGGGCTCAGCGGCACTCCGGCGCGTATGCGGCGTTCGAGCCAGAGCAGCGCCTGCGACAGCGGGTAGCACAGCGCGAAGTAGATCGCCGCGATGACCAGGTACACCTCCAGCGCGCGGAACGTCGCGGACGTGATCAGCCGCCCTTCCGACATAAGCTCCGCCGCCGAGATGGTCACCAGCAGCGACGTCGACTTGAGCAGGTCGACGGCCATGGTGTTCGTTCCGGCCAGGGCCAGCCGCAGGGCCTGCGGGAAGATCACGTGCGCGAACGTGGCGATCTTGCCGAGTCCGAGTGCCTCCGCGGCCTCCTGCTGGCCGGCGTGCACGCCGCTGATCGCGGCCCGGAAGATCTCCGACAGGTAGGCGGCGTAGAAGACGATCAAGCTGAGGCAGCCGGCCTGAAACACGCTGAGGACGATGCCCTCGGACGCCAGCCCGAAGTACGTCACGAAGATGATCGCCAGCAGCGGCACGTTCTTGAACAGCTCGGTGTAGACGGCGGCGACGATCCGCACTGCGCGTAGCCGGCTCAATCGCAACAGCGCGACGATCAAGCCGAGCACCGCCGCGCCGGCGAAGCTGACCACGGTGTACTCGACCGTCTTGAGCAGCGCCTGCCACAGCGCGGGGACGTAGTCGCTCCACGGCACCTGGAAAGGCCCGGAGGCGATGGGCGTCACGACGGCCTCCTCTCAGATGGACGGTGGTTGCCAGCTGGCGGGGCGGTCAACGCCCTGCCGTTCCTTGGCCATGCTCGGGGACGGCTTGAGGAACTGATCCGGATCGCCGCCGTACTTCTTTACCAGCGTGGTGAGCTCGCCGTCGGCGTACATGGCCCGGATCTGCGCAGAGATCGCGTCGTTCAGCTTCGATTCCTGTTTGGGCAGGTAGAAGCCGGTCATGTACGGCTGGAAGTACGAGTACGCGGGGTGCTGCGCGACCTCCTCCGCGGTGGGCGGGGTGAGGTATTCGGTCGCGATCTTCAGCCCGGGCTGGGCCTTCTGCGCCGCGATGATCAGCAACGGGTCGAGGAACCCGACGTCGATGCGGCCGCTGCCCAGGTCGCTGAACACGCTGGGTGCGTCCGGGTAAGCGTGCAGCTTCGCGCCGGGCACCGCCTGGATGGATTTCACCCACACGTACCCCTCGACGGTTCCGAGGCTGTGACCGGACAGGTCAGCGATCGTGCGGTAGGTCTTGCCGTCTTTAACCGCCATCGCCGGCGGCGAGTAGTACGGCGGGTCGGTGAACAACCCCTGCTTCTGCCGGTCGGCCGACCACGCGACACCGCCGAGCGTGATATCGACGCGGTGCGACTGGACCGACGCCAGCATCCCCGGGAAGTCGGTCACCACCGGCTGTACCGTCAGCCCGAGCTTGCCCGCGATCGCGTTGAGGATGTCGGCGTCGAGGCCGACCATCTTGCCGCCCTGCATCGAGGTGTACGGCGCATACGCCTCGATCGCTACCTTGATCACGCCCGGCTTCAAAGTCCCCAGCGCCGCAGCCTGCGACGAGACCGGTTT
Organism: Jatrophihabitantaceae bacterium; assembly: GCA_036506155.1. Classification (GTDB taxonomy): domain Bacteria; phylum Actinomycetota; class Actinomycetes; order Mycobacteriales; family Jatrophihabitantaceae; genus DASXRA01. The sequence goes on along the minus strand of DASXSF010000119.1, from coordinate 10,225 downwards.
CGACTTCGACGAAGAGCAGGCGACTAGCGCAGACACCACCACCGTCACCGCCACTACGCCCAGGGCGCGTACCGCCCGCCGACGGGCACGTCGATTTCCAGCCATCAGATGCCTCCGGATCCTGCTGCGGCCGCTGTGAGGTACGCCACCCTAGAATTGACGTCTTCGATCGTCACTGGACGATGAGCACAATCTGGAGTCCACAGATGCGGTATCCGTTGGATGAGTCGCACAGTGAAAGCCTGGCCTGAGCCATGCTTACCCACTCGCTGGCCCAGGAGGTCGCCGAGGAGACCGCAGCGGTCACAGGGCTCGGCATCCTGATCACCGACCCGGCCGGCATCGTGATCGGCAGCAGCGACCCGAAGCGCGTCGGCACCTTCCACGAGGCGTCCGTCGACGTCGTCCGCACTCGCGAGCCGGCCACCCACACCGCGAAGCAGGCCAGCGCGCTGCGCGGTGTGCGCCCCGGCCTTACCGCGCCGATCGTCGTCGACGGCCAAGCCGTGGGCACCGTCGGCATCACCGGATCACCCGCCCGGGTGCGGCGGTTCGGCCCCGTTGTCCGCCGGCACACAGAGATCCTGCTCGAGGAATCCGCTGCCCTGCAGACGCGGCTGCTGCGTGAGCGCGCAATCGAGGACCTACTGCACGACATCGCCAGCTACAACCCCGAGCTCGTCGAACCCGAGCTAGTCGTGTCACGGGCCGCCGAGCTCGGATACGACCTACACCTGCGCCGGGCCGTCGTCGTGCTCGAGGTATCGCTCGGCGACGCGGAGCCGCATGCGCCGGCACACGACGTTTCGCTGCTGCGCTCAGAGCTGGTGCGCACGATCCGCGAACAGTTCGCAGAGGGGCAGACGGTGGTCGCCAGCCTCGGCTCAGGGACGTTCGCCGTGCTGCATCGACTCCCGGCGGGCATCTCTGCTGCCGACGCCGACGCCGACGCAGCGGCTATGGCGATCTGCGAGCGCGCCGTCGCCGCCATCAGTACCCGCCACCACCTCGACACGCGAGCCGGCATCGCCGGACCCGCGACCACCCCGGCACAGTTGCACGACGCCTACCTCGACGCCAGCGACGCGCTACGACTCGGAGCCACACTGCACCCGCAAGACACCGTGCTGACAATCGCCGGCCTGCGCAAACACCAACTGCTCGGCGCGGCCGGACCACGGACACGCCAGCGGCTCATAGACGCCGAGCTGCCACTGCTCCGATCATCGCCGGATTGGCCAGCGCTGCGACAGACCATAGTCGCGTGGTGCGAAAGCGGATTCAACCTCGTGCGCGCAGCGACCCACCTGCACGTCCACCGCAACACACTCATCTATCGACTCGCCAAAATCGAGCAGCTGACAGGCCGCAACCTGCGCGACCACCCAGCCAGCCTGACCCTGTACCTCGCCTGCCTGGCCGATGAGCTCGACACGTCCCAGGCCGCCGCTCCCAGCCGCCGGCTGGACTCGGCACCACACGCACCAGAGCCTTCGTAGATCGCCCCCGATGACGCTCGGCAGCCCCGACCCCGGGCTGGCGGCAGCCCGACAAGCGTGGACGCCCCCACGCGGCAAACGAGTCGGGTAGGGCTGGGGCGCGCCACCATTCTAAATGAATGGCGCGTTTCCCCAGCCCGCCCGCCGAACCCGGCGTGCGCGTCTTCACGCACCGGGCTCTCCACGACCTGATGCCAGCGGGTGTTGATCATGCCGCGGTCGTCGCCCAGGGTGTGGGGATGTTCGCGGCGCGGTAGCGGTAACGGCTGACCGTGACCGTCGGCGGCTGGAACAACACGACCCCGTCCTCGGTTGGCCGCCAGTTCTGATAAAACCGGCAGAACAGGACGGCCCACTTCGTCTTGCGGTATCGGCGGCGGATCCAGCGCAGCACTCGACGCCACGCGCACTCGTCGAGGTAGCCGAAGGTCGCCTTCGACACGCCCAGACCGCGAACTGCACCTGGTGATGGACAACTACGCCGCCCACAAGCGGGTCGAGGTCCGTCGCTGGCTGGCCGCGAACCCGCGGGTACACGTGCACTTCACCCAAACGTCCGGATCATGGCTCAGCCTGGTCGAGGTCTGGTTCGGCATCATCGAACGCCAGGCCATCCGCCGCGGCACGTTCCGCTCCGTCAAGGAGCTCAACGCCAAGATCCGCAGCATCATCGAGATCTCCTTGCGTCCACCGGCCTCCAGCAGCGCGCGCTTGCCCGCCTCACGGACGTCAACCGCCTGCGCGCGCAGCACGTCAGCGAGCGGGGTGCCGCGCTCGATCGCCACGACCAGCCCGTGCACGAAACGCGAAAACGGTTCGAGCGTCGTCCGCTCGGCGAGGTCAGCGAGGGCCGTCGTCAGCGGCGCGCCGGACCGTGCGCGGGCCAGGGCCGCCTCGAGGTCGCGGGCGAGTTCGCCGTGGGTGAGCCGGCACACCCGCTGCAGCGCGTCCGGCGGCGCCTCGCCGGCCACCAGAGCCAATGCGAGGAGGTCGGCGACCACGGGAAATTCCGCCAGCATGGCCGCCTCGCGGCGCTGCAACTGACGGGTGAGGTACCAGTCTCGGGACAGCACGCCGGCCGCGAGCCCGATCAGGGCCGCGCCGCCCGCGAGCACCGGGTCGACGCCGCCGCGGGCCACCCCGATCAGGACGACCAGCAGCCCGCAGCCCGCCATGCCGATCGCGCCCCAGACGACCTGCTCGATGCGGAACTCCTCGACCGTGGCGCCAGAACCCAACCCACCGAGGCGGCGGCGCACCGACACCGAGCCGCCCACCACACGGTCGAGGAAGCCCACCGCATCGCCGATCACCGGCCCGAACAACCGGCGCACAACGATGAACGGCACCGCCGTGGCCGTGGGACGCGCCAGCAGTTTGGACGGCTGCGGGGCGTGCGCTCATGATCCGCCTGGAACCGCGCTGTACCCGGTACGACTGCTTCTATCGCGGGCGCGACTGGTGTCTCGACGTACGGCGCGGGACGATCGTCGGGGTCATCTGCCCCGGCTGCGTTCGGCGGGGAGGCCGTCGTCTCGCGTGCACCGCGTAGTCTTCGCGGCTGGCTGTACTGGTGGGCTCGCCGCGTCGGCGACGCGCAGGCAGTCGAGCGGGGGGCCCCGGGCGTAGTGGCCTGCCGCGAGGGCAGGAGGATCATCTATAAGCGGGTGAACCGCACGACGGCGCGCTGGCTGAGGCGCATGGGCCTGTAGATCACCAACGACGAGAGGCCGGGCACCCCTGAGCGGGGCGAGGGTGCCCGGCCTTGCTGTGCGTCGCGTCCTGTCCCGACTTAGCGGTTTCGGCAGCGTTCGGCGGCTTCCGGCGTTCGGTGCTTCACCGGGCAGTTGCCGTGTCTGTACGCGGCGCCCCGCGGGCGCGACTTGGTGTTCAGCGAAGCGTTGCCAGGAGTAGAACGCGTTGTCAATGGGATGGGTTGCTCGTTGGAGCCGCTTCACCGCCTTCGGCGTGACAGCGCGTCTCACCCCACGGCCGGGATGCACGGCACGGCGGACGGACCTCGGGACGAACAGGCGGCAAAAGAAGCCCATGAGGTGCCTCCCTGCTTGTAAATCGAGTGTCGGCTTCTAGGCCCGCTCGGGCCAGTGCCACTCACCGACGCTGCGGTGTTCGGCCGGCTGGCCGCGCACGCCCCGGACATCACAGCTACCGGTGCAAAACACATGCGAGGCGGTCACGCTCGTGCCCGCGTGCACGGACCCAACGTTGAAGACCCGGTGGGCAGCCAGCCACGGCGGGCAGCGTCACGAACCGACGCGCTCGACGTAATGACGTCCGGCTGTTCCGGATTGCCGATCGCGACCCGACAGGACGCGGGCCTACGTCAACACAAGATCGAACTGACGTTGGGATTGTTGTAGGAGCAGATGTCAATCAGCGTCCCGAGCGGCCCGTTGCGGAGATACGCGGTGTCCTTGTCGTTATTCCAGACATACCAGCTCAGGCCCCAGTACCGGTTTGCCGCGGTATTGGTTCCCTTGCCGGTGTGCACCGTGACGTAATGGTTCCCGGCGATGGTGTAGGTGCCGAAGTTAAACGTGTGACCGTTGTTGTCACGAAGCACCCAGTTATTCATGGAACGTGCGGTGCTGCACCTGTTGTGCAGTTGGACGAACTCGGCGTTGAGGCTGGTGTTGCTGCCGGTGTCGGTGCCGGGCGAGTTGTAGTAGATCCGGTAGATCTGAAGGCAGTAACTGGCCGCCGAGGCCTGCTAAGACTCGACGGCGACCAACCCTGCCGCGATGACGATGACAGCGAGCAGCGACGTGACGATCTTGCGCATTGTCCCCCCTGATCCGTGAAGACTCCGTTTGTCGCACACGCGGGTTCCAGATGTCAATCCCCGGTTTGTGGCGGGCGCCGGCCCGCCACTGGCGCCGCATACTCACGTACGGGCGCACCGTCACCGCGCAGCCCTAGAGTGTCGCAATGCCAGCGGCTAGCGGCGGCACCCTCGACGACTGGAACTTCGCCGTCAACGTCCGCTCCCTCGGAGAGCACATCTGAGCCCTTGTTTCGCGTGGCGCCTGGGGTTGGCACAGCGAGTACGACTGGCGAGGCGTAGCGGCCTTCCTCGTCAATCCGGCTCGGGCCAGTGCCACTTGCCGACGTTGCGGTGCTCGGACGGCTGGCCGCGGCGCGGCACATCCGTCACGTGGAACGGCAGCGCGCCATGGAAGACGTACAGATCGACGCCGGTCAGCTCGACGGCGGTGATGATCGCATCCAGGCAAACCTCGCCGTCACGCGGCACGTAATGCACGAGTCGGTCGACGGTCGGCCTCACGGACAGATCGTAACCGGATGTACGCGTCACGTAGTAGGAGTTTCCGCTACGGGCGCGTAAGGGAAGATCCTCCGTTGTGGACAAGCCTGTGGATAACTGCGTGGGCTCGTCATTTCAGGTCGAGGTGCCAAGTCGCCCAATCCGAATCCAACGAGACGCTCGACGGCTAATCAGACCACCGCAAAGTGACGCCTTCAAATTTGGGCTGAGGGCGGCCGCTTGGGCGGAGGTCGGCCGCAGTGAGGCGCGTTAGGATCCGAACATGAGTTCGACCGGGCGCATGCGCGTCAGGCTCGACATCCCTCCGGGCACGGCCCAGCTCGACACCTGGGGCAACGGGCCGGGCGGTGGGCGCTCGTCGTATGGACCGAACAAGTGATGCCGCCCGGCGCCGATGCCGGCGTCCACTGGCTGACCTGCGCAGCGTGGGTGCACGGCTCGCACATCCGTCCGTGGAGCGACCCGCGTGACTACGAGCCGACTCCTCGCCTCCAGCTCGGAGAGGACCGGAGCGCATGGCCGCCGCCAGTGGGCCGGCCGCACGCCGTCTGGCCCGGCGACGGCTGCTTCATCGGGGTGCTCAACGACGAAGCGCCGCCGCTACCGGCCGGCTATCGGCGGGCCGGCGCCGGCTGGTCCGCCTACGGGTGAGCCCCAGCGTTGCGGCGCCGCTGATGGTGCCGAGTCGGCGGCTAGGGGCGCCCTCATTGCGGTACGAGGGGTAGGCGCGGGTGGCGCCCCAGCGGATGCCCTGCCGCAGCATCTCGGCCTGCATCTCGCGGGCGAGGTCACGAGCAGCCCACACGCTGCCGGCGATCACGAACCTATTGATGATCGTCGTGCCGCCCCCGCTTGCCGGGGCCGGGCCGGTGCCGTGCGGCATCACCCGCACTTGCGAGCCCGTCTTGAACAGCCGCTCCGAGCCGCGCTCGGTTGATCCGGTTCCAGCCTTCGCCGAGATACCCGCCTGCGGCGTGGCCACCGTCCGCGGCGATCTTGTTCCGCAGGCTCGACAGCATCCCGAATAGTTGAAGCTGCCGCCGATGCTGACCGCGTTGACGGCACTGCCGATCCCGCCGAGCGCGGACTGGATGGCGCCGGCAGCGGCGTGCACGCCGCTCACGATCGCGTTGATCGTCGCAAGAATCGGCGCGACAGCGGCTCTCACAGCGCCGCCCATAATCTGCCAGGCGGCGCTCCAGTGCCCGGTGAGCAGGTCGATCGCGGCTCGCATCATGTCGATGACGAACCTGATCCCGTAGAAGATCGGCCCGAGGAAACGCACCGTGCCGCTGGTCACCCCCGCGAAGTGTCTCAATGCGGCGGTCCAATGGCCGTCGAGAATGTCGATCGCGATCTGGACCGGGCTGATCCCGAGCGTCTTGATCGCGTTGAAGATCGGCCGTATGAACGCCCACGCGGCGCTGGTCACCGACCGGATGATGTTCCAGACGGTGCGCCAGTTCGCCAGCAGGACGAGCAGCCATCCCACCCGGGAGGCTGATGATCAGGTACCAGTAGCGGCGGATGAACGCGGACGCGTCGGCGGTCCAGTGCTTGATGTTCGTCCATACCTGATTCCAGTACCTCGCCAGCTCGAATCCCAAGGCGTACCCGTCGTCCAACTAAACACGGCGACATACCCCTTCGGGTCAGCCGATCTCTGAGCTTCGATGGCATTCGCCAGAAAGCCACATCGGATTTGCCAGGCAAAGAACGTGTCGATTCCCGAGACATCGCGTCAGTGTGGTACAGACGTCCCGGGAGCTATCGACTTCCACCAGGTCTACCTTTTGAGCAGCGCGAGTTTGCATTGTCTAAAGTACGGGAGACAGCCAGAGGCTTCTATGAGATTCTTGACTGCGTTTGGATTAATGCTCCTGCGGCTAATCGTGCGGCTCAAAATGAGCCGCTACAACTACGATTAGCACACCAAATTGATATGACTATTCCCCGAACTCTGATCACCAACAAGCCGATTGAAGTTAATGTCTTCTACGAAGAATGTAATGGAAAGGTTGTTGCATACAAATCGCTGAGCCGGCCCTTCGTCGGGCATAGAGCCGCCGCGGACTCCAACGAGATCAAGTGTATTTGTGCCATCTGCACACCCTCTTACACGAGCACCTTTCTTTCCGGCGTTTTTCACTGCCGACGATTTTAAGGCGACAGCGAGTCCGTGCACCGCGTTCATGGCTATGGATGGGTCAGTCCCACTTGATAAGCGTCCTCGATCAGGGTATCTGGCTCGATGATTTAGTTCGACGGAACAAGCGACGCAGCTGCAGCTCTACGTCTACGCACTTGACCGAATACGCGCGCGCTCAGCACTGGATGCGGCCCGCAGCGCTGTTACGGTAAGTCCGATCCGCCGTTCATCATGGGTGATGCGTCGGTCAGGCTCCGATGATGGCGTTTGACGAGATACAGCGCGCATGCGAGCGAGGACGGATTGTCCGGTTAGAGCACCTGGGGGATGCGATGGCACTATTCGGTCGGCGGGAACGCCGCGAGGAACGACGCGGCGACGCGCACTACCGCATGCGGGAGAAGCTGGTCTCCATCGGCGATGACTACTGGATCGAGGACGACGCCGGTCAGCGCGTTTACAAGGTCAACGGCAAGGCGCTGCGAGTACGCGACACCCTCATCTTCGAGGATGCCTCCGGCAACGAGCTCCTCAAGATCCAGCAGCGGATGCTCCACATCCGAGACACGATGGAGATCGAGGACGCGCACGGCGACAAGGTGGCGACGGTGAAGAAGGCGCTGATCACGCCGCTACGCGACCGGTTCGAAGTGCACATGGAAAACGGCCCCGACATGGAGGTGCACGGCAACATCGTCGACCACGAATATCGGATCGAACGCGGCGGCAAGAAAGTCGCCGAGGTGTCGAGGAAATGGTTCCGGGTCGCCGACACCTACGGCGTCGAGGCCGACCCGACCCAAGACACCGTGCTGCTCCTTGCAGTGACCGCGGCCCTCGACCAGATGACCCGCTGACCGCGGCGACACCGGCCTGCCGTGGTGTCGTGGAGCTGAGGCGAATCGAAGCCGACCCCACACAGCCAACGTGGGATTTGTCGTGGGAACACGCGGCATCGGGCGCGACCACTGCGCATCGGTGGCGTGAGTGGCATGACCTTGTGGGGCAGTACGTCGGAGCACCAGCGGTGATGCTCCATGCGTCCCCGGCTACCTGTGGGGCTCAATAACCTCAGCCGGGCTCTGGTCAGGCGGCGTGGCGGTATTCGTTGATCAGACCGCCGAGGATCTGCGTTCGGCGCAGCACTCGTGTGTCGGGAGGCGATTGAACCGCGGCTGCTGAGTAACCGATCGTTGCTCGACAGCGCGATGGGGCCGGTGCGCGTTGTAGTGGGCGTTGTTGCGTTGATCGATTGGGGGCAGCGTTGCAGCCCGAACGGGCTGATGGCCGCGCCGTCAAACGTCTCGCGTCCGCGCGCACCATCGCGGCTGGCCACGCGTTCGTGCAGAACCTGCGCCGCGGCCAGTACGCGATGACTGCCGACTTGCCAATGTGTGATCGGATCCGCATCGCATTCGATGAGCTCGCTATGGCGCTCTGAGCAGTCAGCAGCTCAAGCGCGGCGTCGGTGTCGGTGTCGGTGTCGGTGTCCAGCCTGCCCACCTCGGCTCGACGCAACAGCGCCGTGACCGGCTTGCCGTGCTGTACGGCCGTGGCGTCGCCGGCCTCGACGTAGCACCGCGCGGGGCGGTCGTATGACGGGCCTTGGCCTTCGGGAAAGTATGCGGCCGCCGGGCACTGGTCGCCTGCGCGAACAGGCCACGCTCCACGAGCATCGACGAACGGGAGTCCTCATTCGGGCGCCGAGAGCGATCGCCGAACGCGAGCCGAGCCGTATGACGGGTCCTGTTGGAGCGCTACGCTGCCCGCGTGGGGGACCCTGTGCTGGATCGGCACGTCGACGTTGCGCAGCTGTGGCGACTGGCTTGTGATGCGGCCCGGCAAGGCGAGAAGTGGGGTCAGCGCAAGAAGTCGGTGAGCGACGCAGTGGGGAGCTACTACACCCAGCTGCGACGTGACAAGCGCGGCGCGAAACAGTGGGTGGCTCAAGTCGTTGACGTGCTGGGGTTCTTCGACCCGTCAGCTGACTGGCGTGCTGTCGAGGTAGGCCTGCGAATGCTCGACCAGGCAGACGGCGACGTCACCCGTGTCGGTGCTGAACTGCAGCGGCTGGAGATCGTGCCGGCCTCGTCGACGAAGAACTCTCTGTACAAGAGCGTGTCGCCCGGACAACGGCCGGAGGCCCAACGCCCTCGGTGAAGGTTGTCGGCCACACCAGCGACGGCAGCAGCAGCCGACGGCTTCTGCAATTCGTCCACCCGTGCGGCTCGACCGAGCGCGAGGCGCTGCGCGTGCGAGGCGGCCACGATCCGTCTTTTCTATGCCGGCGCGCGTTGGTTCGGACCTGGCGGGTGGTGGCCCCCGTCAAGACAACGAACAAGGATCTCGCTGAGCCAGTCCGTATGACGCTATTTCTGGGTCCTTGCGGTGGTCGCCAACACCGATCTTGTGAGGGTGTTGATTGGCTTCGTTTTCAGACCGATCGTCGCGGAGGGCGTGTGGGCGTTGTGGGCGGCGATGCAGCGGGGTGAGGTCGAGCAGCGTGAGGTGCACGCGGAGGTCGTGGCGGGGCGGACCGGTCGGTTCTGGCACGGGTGTCGCACGACTGCGCCGGCCGCAGGGTGGGGAGCTGCTCGTGGGCGGCCCGAGCGTCGGGAGGCGGGCTGCGCCGCCCGTGTCGTTTACAGGCCGTCCAACACGGCGGCGATCCGCGGCACGACGACGGCGGGCGTGTATCGGGCGGCGGCTCGCTGCAGGTCGCCGGCCACGGCCTGCCGCCGGTCGGGATGCCGCAGGAAGTAGGTCAGCCGTTCGTGCAGCTGGCCTTCCCCCGGGTCGTACAGCGCGTCGGGATGCTCGCCGGTGATCTCCGGGTAGCTGCCCAGGCGCGGCAGGATGCAACAGGTGCCGGTGTGCATTGCCTCGAGTGTGGCGATGCCCAGGCTCTCGTGCGTCGCGGTCGAGACCTGCAGCTCGGCCATCCACAGCGCCCGGTAGTAGTTCGGCAGCGGCAGGTTGTTGCCCAGCATCACCTGCTCGGGGAACGCCGCGGCGAGAGCCGCCACGGCCGCCCCGCCCGGCTGCGTCGGCGGGAAGCGGCGGGTGAACAGCACCTGCACGTCGTGGCGTGGCAGGACTTGGCGCATCACGCGGACGAACAGCTCCGGGTTCTTGCTGGCGATCGGGGCATGGTTGAAGACGACCGTCGGACGCGCCCAGCGCTCGTTCGTGTGGCACGCGTCGATGCGCTCGACGTCCAGCGGCAGGCCGACGACCGCGCTTTTGGCGTCCAGGGATTCGGCCAGCGGC
>DASXSF010000118.1:0-8004 GCA_036506155.1 Jatrophihabitantaceae bacterium | reverse complement strand
CTGCAGAGTGCCGACAACGTCGCCCCCAGGCGTGATGACCCAGACGCCGGACGGCCCGCAGACGTAGAGGTTCCCGCGCTCGTCGACCTTGATGCCGTCGATCGCGTCCTCGCCGTCCTCGCCGGTCAGGTCGGCAAACACGGCGCCGCCGGAGACCGAACCGTTGTCGGCGACGTCGTAGCGCATCACGACCTTGCGCACGGGGTCCCAGTTGCCGACGTAGAGGTACTGCTCGTCGGGCGAGAGCGCTATTCCGTTCGGCCCGGCGAGGGAGTCGTCGACGAGCGAGATCGTCCCGTCGCGGACTGCGTAAGCGCCGCTGAACGGCAGTTCCTTCTTCGGATCCTCGAAGACGCCCGGCAGGCCGAACGGCGGGTCGGTGAAGTAGAGCGTGCCGTCGGAGCGGTAGACGAGGTCGTTCGGGCTGTTGAGGCGCCGTCCATCGAATCGGTCGGCCAGCACGGTGATGTTGCCGTGTGGCTCTACTCGGGTGACGCGCCGGTTGCCGTGTTCGCAGATCGTCAGCCGGCCCTGTGGGTCGAACGCGAGGCCGTTCGAGCCGGGCTGGTGGTAGCGCCCGATGTCCACGCCGGTGTAGCCACTGTGCGAGCGGAACACCGTGAGCCGGCCGTCAGCCAGCCGGTAGATCTGGTTGGTATTCGGCGAGCTGAACAGCAGCGAGCCGTCGGGCGACCAGAGCGGCCCTTCGGTGAACTCGAAGCCGGTGGCCATCCGTTCGAGCGGAGTACCCGGCGCGAGGACCGTATCGAGCCTGGATGCCTCGTACGGCGCCTCGTCGGAGAGCGGCGCGTCGGCGTAGAAGTCCAGCGTCGCGTTACGCAGCCAGATGTAGTTGCGTGGCGACACCGAGACGGGACCGTTCATGCCGAACACCGCGATCCGGAATGCCTGCCCGGGCCGGGCGTCGCGGGTGAGCACCACGCGGTTCGGCGCGTTGAACCCGGCGACGACCCGCCCGCCGGAATCACCCAGCGCCACCGGCAGTTCGCCGTCGACCCAGATCTCGGCGTAGTCGTCGATGACAACCTCGAACACGATCGTGGCGCCGGTTGGGTCGACGTCGCCGACCCGCTCGGGGACAGTGACCGAGAGCCGGTACCAGTTGTAGCTGACCCGGCCGTTGCCGAGTCGAAGCTGCGTCTCGCCGGGCGCCAGCAACCGCCAGGCCGAATCGTCGAAGTCGGCCGCGCCCGCCTTCGGAACGATGTCGTAGGTGCGGTTCGGCCGGTCGCCCGGGCCGAGGGGGTCGGCCGGCGAACCGACGGCGACGAAGTCGATCTCCTCGACCCGGGCGTCGCTATACCGCCACTGCGCACCGACCAGCGCGGCACCCTCGTCGGTCTGCAGATCCACCACCGCGTCGGGGCGTCCCGGAAGCGGCTGCGACGGGCGTGGCACCATGTCTCAGCCCTCGACCTTCGTGACGAAGTAGAGGAACGGATCGGACGCGGCGAGGAATTGGTGTGGCACGCCATTCGGGACGACGAGCACGTCGCCCTCGCTGAGTTCGTGCGCGGTCGTGCCTGCCAGCACCTTCGCGGTGCCCTCCGCCACGCGCATGATGTCGACGACGCTCTCGTGCACCTCGACTGCTCCGGGGCCGGCGCGGCGCCCCGCGTCGAGCTTGTATCGCGGGGTGTCGAGCAGCAGGCCGCCGGTGTGGAACTTCTCGGTGACCACCCGTGCCGGGATGAGGACAGCCTCGTCGGCTGATGCGAGTGCGGCCTGCGCCGCGTTTCGGCCGAGCACGGCGAGTTCCTGGTCCTCGTCCGCCGACGAGGCGCCGCTCACGCCGACGGCACCGACAACGTGCCCGTCTACCACGATCGGCATGCCGCCCTGCAGCGGCACTGCCCCGGCCAGGTGCAGCGCGGACGGCCGCCCACCCGACGCCTGGTCCTCGAAGTCCTTGCTGGGACGGCGGAAGATCGCCGCCGTCCGCGCCTTGTCCGTGGCCACCCTGACGCTCGCGACATGCGCCCGATCGGGTCGCCACAGGTAGGTCAGGTCGCCGCCTGCGTCGACGACCGCTGCCACGGGGGCGACGCCGCGGGCTGTGGCCTCGGCGGCGACCGCCTGCGCAGCGACCCGCGCGTCGGCATAGCTCAGTGCGGGCACCTCCACCGTCGAGAACTCCGTCTGCGCGCCGGCCAGAGACACCGACTCGTCCTCGTCCGGCGTCTCGCCGCTAGTGCCGATCGCGCCGACGACCTGTCCGTCGACGGTTAGCGGGATGCCGCCCGTCAGCGCGCGGGCACCGTGCAGGGCGAGCGCGCCGAGGCGCCCGTTGCTCACCTGCTGCTCGATCTCGCGGCTGGGCCGGACGAAGATCGCGGCCGTGCGGGCCTTGTCGATCGCGACCTGGTCACTAGCGGCCTGTGCGTCGTCGGTGCGGCGCAGTGCGAGCACGCGCCCCGAGGCGTCGACCACGACGATGACGACGCGATATCCCTTTGCCGTCGCGGCCTCGTGCGCGGCCGCGACGACGGCATCGACGCCGGCTGTGTCCAGTACCCGCCTGGTGCGGACCATGACGGTCACGCTCCCTTCGTGTCGAGCGAAGCCGCCCAGACGGCGGTGTCCGCGGTGATGTAGAGGAAGTCGTCGCCGAACGCGAAGTTGACGGCACCCGGCACCTCGATCTCGCCAATGTGTTCGCCCACCGGCGAGTAGATCTGCACGCCGGACATTGCGGACACGTACACGTGGCCCGCAGGGTCGGTCTTGAGCCCGTCCGGGTCGCCGCTCGGCGTGATCGCAAAGACCCGTTCCCGGACGAGGCGGTCCCCGGCCACGTCGAACGCGACCACGCGCCGCGGCCGGCCGCTGTCGGCGACATAGAGCACGCGCTCGTCGGGCGAGAACGCGAGCCCGTTCGGCTTGTCGAAGGTGTCGGCCACGACGCTCAATCGGCCGCGCGCCGGGTCGAAGCGGTACACGAAGTCGCCGGTGCGCGGGCCCGGCCGGAAACCCTGCAGGAATCCGTAGGACGGGTCGGTGAACCAGATCGTCCCGTCCGACTTCACGACCGCGTCGTTCGGCGAGTTCAGCGGCAGGCCGTCCCAGCTGTCGACGACGGTGGAGGTCGCGCCCGTGCGCGGATCGACCCGGCTCAGCCGGGCGGGCGCGGACCGGCCGCCCTGGTCGCAGACGATGAGCGTTCCGTCCGGGCCGGCGACCATGCCATTGGGCATCACGACGTCGGCCGGGACGGTGCGGACCGACAGGTCCGCGAGGTCGAGCCGTCTGATCCAGGCCCTCCGGTCGCGCGGCACACTGGTGAAGTACAGCGCTTCGCCCACGTACACCGGTCCTTCGTGCGCGTCGACCTGGCCCACCCGCTCGACCGGCAGGACGGCTGTCATGTGCCCGCCCGGGTGAGTGCGGCTCCGCGCCGAGTGTGGTGCGGCCCACCCGCTGCGCTACTTTCTCGGCCACACGCAGCGAGTTGGCGATGATCGTGAGCGTCGGGTTCACTGCCGTGCTCGAGACGAAGAAGCTCGAGTCGGCCACGTAGACGTTGTCCACGTCGTGCAGCTTGCAGTCGAGATCGAGCGCCGACATCCGCGAATCGGTGCCGAACCGGATCGTGCCGTTCTGGTGGGCTACTCCGCCGATGCCGAGCCGGCCGCCCGCGTAGGAGTGGTTGTCGTAGACCTCGGACCGGCAGTGCATCGCGTCCAGCAGGCTCATGAACCTATCGCGCAGCCGTTGGTGCGCCTCGAGGTTCGTTGGCGTGTAGCTGAGCCGAATGCCGCCGTCCGCGCCCACTGTCACCCGATTGTCCGGCAGCGGCAGGTCCTCGGTGGTCAGCCAGAAGTCGATCGAGTGCCGGGCCAGGTCGGCCGGGTCAGTCGCGTCCGGGACGTCGAAGCCGACCAGGACCGCGTCACTCTTGCCGAGCATCTGCATCGCGCCGAGCGGGTAGTCCCATTCGCCGTCACCGAAGTAGAAGTCGTTGATGCCTATGGTCTTCTGGAACTTCGTCGGATTCGGCATTGTGGAAAACGCGATCAGCGAGGAGTTGTTGTGCAACATGAGATGCCGGCCGACGACGCCCGAGGAGTTACCCAGCCCGGCCGGGTGCTTCTCGTTCGCCGAACGCAGCAATAGCGCAGCCGAGTTGATCGCGCCGCCCGCGACCACCACGACGTCGGCCGAGTACGTCTCGACGGTGCCGTCACGTTCGACGACGACCCGCTGCACCGAGCGCCCGGAGGCGTCGGTCTCCAGCCGCGTGACCAGCGCCCGGGTCCGCAGCGTGACGTTCGGGTACTGCAGTGCCGGTTCGACACAGACGATCTGCGAGTCGGCCTTGCCGTTCACCAGGCACGGGTAGCCGTCGCACGTCGCACATCGCACGCATAGCGAGCGTTGTGGCGCCGACTCGTTAATGAGGATGCCGTTCGGTAGCGGGAACGGCTTAAGGCCGGCGGCGCGCAGGTCCTGACTGAGCTGCTCGATGCGCGGCTCGTTGCTGATTGCCGGGAACGGGTACGGGTCGGCGGCAGGCGGCTCGGTGGGGTCGAGCCCGCGCTCGCCATGCACCTGGTACAGCCGCTCGGCGCGGGCGTACCACGGTTCCAGATCACCATATCTGATAGGCCATTCCGGCGAGACGCCGTCGACGTGCCGGATAGCCTCGAAGTCGCGCTCCCGAAAGCGGAAGAGCACGGCCCCGTAGAACTTGGTGTTTCCGCCGACGTAGTAGTTCTGCTTCGGCGCGAACTCGTTGCCGTCCTGGTCGGTCCAGGTGCCGGAGTTGTGGTAGCGCCCCTCCGCCCACACGGCCGCCGGGCTCCAGTTCTCAATCTCGCGGGGCAGCCAGTCACCGCGTTCGAGCAGCAACACCTTTGCACCGGTCGGGGCGAGAGCGTAGGTCATCGTCCCGCCGCCGGCACCGGATCCGATGACGATGACGTCGTAGTGGTCGTTCATGTCAACTCCTCATACGATCGCCAGCGGCGCGACCCACGCTCCGGTGGCACCGCGCAGCTTGGCGTGTGAGATGACGAGCAGGAACTCGGTAAGCCCGGCCTTGGCGATCTCGGTCAGGCGCAGGTTCTCCACCACGACGACGCCGTGGTGCGTGTTGAGCGTCTGCGGCACGACGAACGGTTCAGCCGGATCCTCCGCCGGCACCGGTCCGTAGCTCCACGTGTCGCACCCGGTGAGTGAGACACTGTGGTCCGCCAGCCAGGTGGCGACGGCCATGCCGGGGCCGGGCTCACCCGCGGCGTACCGCGCGGTGTCCAGTCCCCACAGCGAACCCCAGCCGGTGTGAAAGAACACCGCGTCGCCGGGCTGGACTTCGACACCGGCCACGTCGGACAGGCCGATAACGTCGCCGGGTTCGAGCCAGGGCACGCCTCGACGGGCAGCGACGTCGACGAGCACACCGCGCGTCACGATCTGCGGCAGCGTGTCGACGCCTAGCTTGCTCGTGCCGTGGTCCTCGACGATGTCGGCGAGCCGGTAGCCGTTGTAGGTCCGGTCGCCGACCTGCAGGTGGTTGAGCGCGTCCATGTGCGTGCCCATCTGCTGCGTTGCCGTCACTTGCTCGACGATCCAGTTGACGTTGTTGCGTCCCCAGCCGTCGCCGCCGCTGTCCGTCCGGCGGCGGTTGATGTGGTGGTAGTTCGTCGTCAGGTATTGGCGGAACGTCCGGCCGGGAAAGGCCGGGATGTCCGAGTGCAGCACGTGCGCGAGGTCGTACACGATGCCCCGGCGGACGAGGCCCACAGCCGAGAGAACCTTCGCCGGGGTGATCTCGTTCAGCGCGCCGGCTTCGTCGCCCGCCCCGTACTTCGACGGCCACCAGGTCGTCACCGTCGAGCTCATTCCGACGACCAGGTCGTCTCGAAGGACGGGAACAACGTCAGGCCGCCGTCGATGAAGATGGTTTGCCCGGTGATGTAGGACGCCTCGTCGGAGAGCAGAAACGCCGTCACAGCGGCCATCTCCTCGGCATCGCCGGCGCGCCGCATCGGGATGTGGCTCTCCACCGCGGCGCGCTTGACCGGGTCGTCGATCCACGAGCGGTTGATCGGCGTGACGGTCGCGCCCGGGCCGATGCCGTTCACCCGGATGCCGCGCGACGCGTACTCGAGAGCCAGTGTGTGGGTAAGGTTCTGCATCCCACCCTTGGACACCGAGTATCCGACGAAGCGCGGCTTCGGGATGACCTGGTGCACGCTCGAAACGTTGACGATTGAGCCGCCGCGTCCGGAGTCGAGGAAGTGCCGGACCGCCTGTTGTGCGCAGAGGAACGCGCCGCGCAGGTTCACTGCGAGCACGCGGTCGAAGTCCGCGGCCGATAGCTTGTCGGTGTCCTCGGCGACCTGGATGCCGGCGTTGTTGATGAGGAAGTCGACGCGGCCGTACTCGGCCAGCACGCGCTCGAACATCGCGGTGACCTGCTGCTCGTTTGATACGTCCGCCTCGACAAGGATCGGCCTGGTGCCGGACTCGGCCATCTGCTTCATGCAGATGTCGACGCCGTGCTGGATGGATTCCCGTGTCTCCTCGGCACCTTCCGGGCGTCCGACGTAGTTGATCGCGACGTCGACGGCCTCCTGGCCGAGCCGGATGGCGATTGCCTGACCGATACCGGAACTGCCTCCGGTGACGATGCCGACCTTGCCCTGTAGTCCCTTCACGGTGCTCTCCTCACACTGGCTTTGGAGGTGCTGTCCCGCGCCGATGCAAGACGTTTCACGACTCGTGAAACGCCAGCCGCCCACGCGGGACATCAGGACATGACCACGTCCGACTTGCTGACCACCACGCGCGACGCTCTGCACCGCGTTGCCGAACACGTCCTCGCCGCCGGCCAGTACGCCGAGACTGGCGAGATCGCGCTGCGACCCGCCGCGGGTGGCTTCTCGACGACGCACGGCACGCGCCGGATGAGTATCGCCGGCACGCACCTGGTGGTGGTTGACGTAGCCGGGATGCGGGAGGCACCGCTGACGACGCTCGGCGCGGCCGCCGCGTTCGCCGGGATCACGCCGGGAATGCCGGCAAGCGTCTACCCGCCCGCGACGCCGTTGGACCTGGGCGCTCGGCTCGCAGTCGATGCGGAGCAGGCCCGGCTGCTCGCGGACTGGTACGAGGTGACCGACGCGGCCCTGCGGCGCTTCGCTCCGGGCACGATGCCGATCATGTGGCCGGAGCACTTCGACGTCGGCATCACGGTAGGTGCCGTGAACTTCGGCGCGTCACCCGGGGACGGGCAGGTCTCGCGCCCGTACGCGTACGTCGGTCCGCATGACGGACCCCCGGTACGCGACGGCTTCTGGAACATGCCGTTCGGGGCGATACGAACCATCGACGAGATCAGCTCGGTCGACGAGATGGTCGCATTCTTCCGCGCGGGAGCCGAACGGCTGGCGGCGGTTGGCTCCTGAGTCACACCAACGGGCGGCCGCAGTCCGGGCAGGCACCCGGCCCCGCTGTTCTGCGGCGACGAGACGAACCCCTGCGGGCCAGCCTCGCAGATCCCCCAACGTGTTCACCATCCGCTGCGTCGGCGGCAGCGGCGCGATCGCCGTGCGCGCGACGCGTCGTCCAGTCAGGTGGCGGCGTCATGACGGGCACCTCGCAACTGCCGCCGAGGCTGATCGGCTGTCGTTGTGTCGCGCGTCGAGGTCGGCGGCCACTGCCCGCGTGTGCGGACAGGCCTGGGAATGTTCCGTGTTTCGTAATGCGCAATCGCCTGGTGGGTGGCGCAGGCCGGGTGAACGCTGTTGGTGTGAGCGCCGGGCCTGGTGGCTCAGCTTCGCGTTGGCCGGCTCGCGCACGATCGGGTGGCCGACCCTGGGGTTGCCGAGTTCGTGATGGTGACCCGGTCGTTGGCCGCGGACGTCGCCGCCGCGCTCTCGGGGTGCGTGCGCATCCCGACCGCCGTACGATCGACGAGACGGAGGAGGCGGCGGTATGAGCCGTTCGCTAAATGCCACATCCTCCACAGGAGAGCGCGCC
>DASXSF010000117.1:0-10860 GCA_036506155.1 Jatrophihabitantaceae bacterium | reverse complement strand
GAACAGCAGACCGTGCGGATCGGACGCCTCTGTCGAGTCCGAGGGCTCGAATCTCACCGGGCGCGCTCCATCTCGGTCGTCTGTGCGGGGTCCTCGCGAAATCGTGAAGCGTTCCTTGCAGAGCGATTTCGTGGGGTGCTCATGCCGGACCGTCCGACTGTGTGTGGGCGTCCAGCCAGTGCTGCAGAATCTCGACCGCCGCCGCCTGGTCGACGACGGCTCGCCTGGCACTCCCGCGAACACCGCGCGCCGCGAGCCTACGCTCCGCGGCCACGGTGGTCAGCCGCTCGTCGACCAGTTCGACTGGTATGGGGGAAATGAGCTGTGCCAATTGTTCTGCGAAGTCTCGCGCCAGCGCCGCCGAGGCGCCCTCCCGGCCGGCCAGCGTCACCGGCAGCCCTACGACGACACCGACGGCCCCGTGCTCCTGAACCAGCAAGGCCAGAGCGCGGACACCGTCGTCGCCGGGGAGCGTTGCCACCGGGCTTGCGAGGACGGCGCGCGGGTCGCTGCGGGCAACGCCCACGCGCACCGTCCCGACATCCACACCGAGCCACACCCCGGTCATCGCGCTCACGGCCGTCACCCCGTGCCACGCTCCACGACATACCTGCGCACGGCGGCGAACGCCTCGGGCAGCTTCCCGGCGTCTCCGCCCGCGCCCTGCGCCAGGTCGGCCTTGCCGCCACCCCGGGCGCCCAGGACGGGCGCGAAAGCGTGAACCACGTCGTTCGCGGACAGCTCGGCGGACCGGCCCGCGTCGTTGACGGCGGCGACGAAGCTCACGCCCTTGTCCCCCGGTGCCGCCAGCACGACGAGGGCTGCCTCGGACTGCGGCAACCGGCCGCGCACGTCCAGCGCGAGGGAGCGCAGCTCGCCGGCGCCGACGCCTGAGGGCGCCGCGGCAGTCACGACGCGCGTCGCCCCTATCATTTCGGCGCCCTCGGCCAAGGTGCCGGCACTGGCCAGCACCGCTGCCGCGCGCAGGCGGTCGAGCTCCTTCTCGGCGCTGCGCAGCCGGTCCAGCGTCGCGGCGATTCGCTCGGGCAGCTGGTCGGGTGGCGCCTTGAGGTCGCCGGCCAACTGCTGGACGAGCACGTGCTCACGGGCCAGGTAGCGGAACGCGTCCAGTCCGACCAGCGCCTCGACACGGCGCACGCCGGAGCCGATCGACGCCTCGGAGAGCAGCTTCACCATGCCGATCACCGAGCTGCGTGCCACATGCGTTCCGCCGCACAGTTCCCGGGAGTAGTCGCCGATCTCGACGATGCGCACCCGCTCGCCGTACTTCTCCCCGAACATGGCGATCGCGCCGAGCCGCCTGGCCTCCTCCTGGTTGGTGATGAACGCGCGAACCTCCAGGTCGTGCAGGAGAACCTCGTTGATCTCGTCCTCGACGTCGGCGAGGACGCTCGGCGCCACGGCCGAGGGGTTGTGGAAGTCGAAGCGCAGCCGTCCCGGTGCGTTCAGCGAGCCCGCCTGCGCCGCGGTCTCGCCCAGCGTGCGCCGCAATGCCGCATGCAGCAGGTGCGTGGCCGAGTGGCTGCGCGACACCGACGCGCGCCGGCCCACGTCGACCAGCGCGAACGCGGGGTCACCAGGACGCACCTCGCCGCGCAGCACCCTGGCCTTGTGCGCGATCACGCCCGGCACCGGCGACTGCACGTCGACGACCTCGAGCTCCGCATCGTGCCCCGCCGCGTTGATGGTGATGCGGCCGAAGTCGGGTTGCTGGCCACCGCCCTCCGGGTAGAACGGCGTGGCATCCAGGACTAGTTCGACCTCGTCACCCTCACCGGCCGCCTCGAGCGCGCCGTCCGGGCCGACCAGCGCGGTGACTTTCGCCTCGCGCGCGACCTCCTGGTAGCCGGTGAACTCGCTGCCGCCTTGCTCCAGCACGGCACGCCACACCGACGTGTCGACGAGCCCGGTCTTCTTTGCCTGGGCGTCGGCCTTCGCACGCTGCTGCTGCTCCCGCATCAGCCGGCGGAAGCCCTCCTCGTCCACCGTCAGGCCCTGGTCGGCGGCCATCTCGAGCGTGAGTTCGATCGGGAAACCGTACGTGTCGTGCAGCTGGAACGCCTTCTCGCCGGACAGCTGCGAGCCCCCGGCGCGCCGTACCGCCGCCGCCTGCGTGTCGAAGATCGCAGTCCCGGCCCGCAGGGTGTGCCGGAACGCCTCCTCCTCCGCGTATGCGTACGTCGAAATGCGACCGAAGTCGCTGACGACCTCCGGATAGGACGGGGCCATGCAGTCCCGGGCGACGGGCAGCAGTTCGGGCAGGGCCGGGTCCTCGTAGCCCAAGAGGCGCATCGCCCGGATGGCCCGGCGCAGGATCCGTCGCAGCACGTAGCCACGCCCTTCGTTCGAGGGCACCACACCGTCGCTGATCAGCATCAGGCCGGACCGCACGTGGTCGGCGATCACCCGCAGCCGCACGTCGTCGGGATGTGACTGGCTCGCCGCGTGCCCGGACTTCGCGCCGTACGTCCGGCCGGTCAGCTCCGCGGCGCGGCCGAGGATCGGCTTGGTCTCGTCGATCTCGTAGAGGTTGTCGACGCCCTGCAGGATCGTGGCGATGCGCTCCAGGCCCATGCCCGTATCGATGTTCTTGTTGGGCAGGTCGCCGACGATCTCGTAGTCGCCCTTATGGGGGCCGGTCGACGTGCCCCGCTCGTACTGCATGAAGACGAGATTCCAGTACTCCGTGAACCGGTCCTCGTCGACCGCCGGGCCGCCCTCCGGGCCGTACTCGGGACCTCGGTCGTAGAACAGTTCGCTGCATGGGCCGGCCGGGCCCGGAATGCCCATGTCCCAGGTGTTGTCCTCCTTGCCCCGGCGCACGATGCGTTCGTGCGGGATGCCGATGACGCGGTTCCAGATGTCGACCGCTTCATCGTCGTCGAGGTACACCGTGGGCCAGATGCGCTCACCGTCCAGGCCGAATCCGCCCTCCGCCTGCGACGTCGTCGACAGCTCCCACGCGAACCTGATCGCACCTTCCTTGAAGTAGTCGCCGAAGCTGAAGTTCCCGTTCATCTGGAAGAACGTGGCGTGCCGGGTGGTCTTGCCGACCTCGTCGATGTCCGGCGTGCGGATGCACTTCTGCACGCTCGTGGCCCGCCTGAACGGTGGGGCCTGTTGCCCGGTGAAGTACGGCACGAACTGCGCCATGCCCGCGACGACGAACAGCAGGTTCGGGTCGTCGAACGGCAGCGGCAGGCTGGGGACGACGGTGTGCCCGTTCGCCTCGAAGTAGGCGAGGAACCGTCGCTTGATCTCTGCGCTCTTCATGATGTGGACGGCACACGGCCGACGCGACCGTCGAGACCGGTCCCCTCGCGCAGCTCGGCTTCGCGCTCGTGCATGGCGTCGCGCACCTCGCCGGTGAATCCGCGAAGCGACTCGGACAGCTCTGCGAGCCCGCCGCCGAAGCTCCGCGCGATGCCACGCGGGGTCAGCTTCTGGGCAGCGGCGGACAACTTGCGCACGATCAGCGCGCCGATCGTCATACCCATCGCCAGCCAGAACAGTCGCCTGGTCATCGAACTCACCCCTTGGTCCTCCTCGACCGAGTGGTACGCCGTGCGACCCTACCGGGTCAGTCCGGCTCGCTCGCGTCGGTTCCGCGGATCAGCGCACGCAGCCGGGACAGCCGCTCGGCCACGGCACGCTCGGCGCCATGACTGCCCGGACGGTAGTAGTCGCGGCCGACCAGCTCGTCCGGCGGGTATTGCTGGCAGGCAATGCCCTCGGCCGTGTCGGGCGGGTAGACGTAACGCTGTGCATGGCCGAGACGCGCGGCACCTGGGTAATTGCCGTCGCGCAGGTGCGCCGGAACCGCACCGGCCTTCCCGGCCCGCACGTCGGTCTGCGCCTCGTCGATCGCGCGCACTACTGCGTTGGACTTCGGCGCGGTCGCCAGGTGAATCGTGGCCTGGGCGAGGTTGATGCGCGCCTCCGGCAGCCCGATGAGCTGGACTGCCTGCGCGGCCGCGGCCGCGGCCAGCAACGCGGTCGGATCGGCCATGCCGATGTCCTCGCTGGCATGGATCACGAGCCGACGGGCGATGAAGCGCGGGTCCTCGCCGGCCTCGATCATCCGAGCCAGGTAGTGGAGTGCGGCATCGACATCCGAGCCGCGGATCGACTTGATGAACGCGCTGATCACGTCGTAGTGCTGGTCGCCGTCGCGGTCGTAGCGCACCGCCGCCGTGTCGACGGCCTTCTCGAGTGTGGCGAGGTCGATGGTCTCGGACGTGCCGGCGGCCGCTTCCAGCGCGTTGAGGGCACGTCGCGCATCGCCTGCCGCCATCCGGATCAAGTGTGCTCGTGCGTCGTCGTCCAGCGTGACGGCACCGCCCAGGCCGCGCTCGTCACGCAACGCCCGGTCAACCAGCTCGTTCACATCCTCATCGGCCAGCGGCTGCAAGGTGAGCAGCAGGCTTCGCGACAGCAACGGTGAGACGATCGAGAAGAACGGGTTTTCGGTGGTGGCGGCGAGCAGCGTGATCGTGCGTGTCTCGACGGCGCCGAGCAGCGAGTCCTGCTGCGTCTTCGAAAACCTGTGGATCTCGTCGATGAACAACACCGTCTGCCGGCCCGAATAGGTCAGCTCGCGCCGCGCGTCGTCGATCACAGCCCTGACGTCCTTGACGCCGGCGGAAAGCGCCGACAACTGCACGAATCGGCGGTTCGTGGCGTTCGACACGATCAGCGCGAGCGTCGTTTTACCGCTGCCGGGCGGCCCGAACAGGATCAGCGACATCGGCTCTTCGCCCTCGACGAGGCGCCGCAACGGCGACCCTGCACTCCGCAGGTGCCGTTGACCGACGACCTCGTCGAGTGTGCGCGGCCGCATCCGGGCGGCGAGCGGCGCACTGGCCGTCTCACGCTCGGTCTCAGCCGGCGGATCGAACAGGGTCACCGGATCAGCGTAGGCAGCGCCGGGGACGCACGTCAGCGCGAGAGGTCGCCGATCTGTTCGGCGTACCAGCTGGTCGACATGTGTTCCGCGATCTTGCGGAGCGTCCAGCCCTCCCGCGGGCGGTCCCACTCGTCGGGACCGGCGGCGAGCAGTCGCAGCCTGAAGGACCTGGCAAGGCGGGTCAGGCGCTGGCGCGCCTCGTCGAGGTCCACCTCCGTGAACGCGGCGAAGTCGGCATGCGTCGTGACCAGGCTGCCGTGCCAGGCGTCCGGCTCGGTCGGGACGCCCGCGAGCACCGCCTCGACCTCCGCGAGGTGGTCGATCAGGTGGTCGGACTGTCGTCGGATGACCTTGTGCGGCGTATAGATGCGCTCACCGTCCTCGCTGACGCGCGGCCGGCCGTCCCACCCGATCCAGGTGGCGGCAAGCTCCAGAGTGCGTGCGACAGCCGCCTCGATCCCGACGCCGGGATCAGTCGATGTCATGGCTTCGACGCTATAGCGCCGACCGTACGGTGTGCGCCGAACAGTCCGCGACGCATGCCAGGATCGGGACATGCGGACCCGGCGAATCGGCATCGAGACCGTCAGCGCGATCGGCTTGGGCGCTATGCAGCTCGACGACCCGCCGGTGCCGATGGAACGGGCAGAGGCAACGATGCGGGCCGCACTCGGCGCCGGCATCACGCTCGTCGACACCGCCATCGCGTACGGCCCGTCGGTACTCGGTGCCGACGCGATGGGCGCCAACGAGCGGCTGGTCGCATCGCTGCTTCACCGGCTCGGCGCCCGCGGCACGGTGCTCGTCGCCACGAAGGGTGGGCACACCCGCACCGCGGGCGGCGGCTGGGCCCGGGACAGCTCGGCCACCGGGCTGCGCGCCGCCGTTGACGCCAGCCTGAAGAACCTGGGTGTCGAGGAGATCGACCTCTACCAGCACCACCGACCTGATCCGCGCGTCCCGTACGCCGAGGCGATGAGCACGCTGAAGGAGATCCACGACGCGGGTAAGGCGCGCATGGTCGGCCTCTCGAACGCCAACGCGGACCAGATCCGTCTCGCCCGCGAGATCCTCGGCGATGCGCTGGTCAGCGTCCAGAACGAATTCTCCCCTCGGTTCCGCACGAGCGAGCCGGAGCTGCGGCTGTGCGATGAGCTGGGGCTGGCGTTCCTGCCGTGGAGTCCGCTCGGGGGCGCCGCGAGCGCGCATGGCCTGGGCCGCAGGCACACCGCCTTCGAGCAGGTCGGCGCCGAGGTCGGCGCCTCGCCGCAGCGCGTGTGCCTGGCCTGGATGCTTGCGAAGTCACCCCTCGTCGTCCCCATCCCGGGCGCGAGCCGTCCCGAGTCGATCAGCGACTCGGCGGCCGCAGCCGAGTTGGAGCTCAGCGCCGATCAGCTTGCCCGGCTCGACGCGTCCTGAGCGATTCAGCTAGTCCAACCCGATCTTGGTGTAGCCGCGCAACAGGTCACGCGCGATGATCAGCCGCTGCATCTCGTCGGTGCCTTCGAAGATGCGCCACAGCCGCGCCTCGCGATACCAGCGCTCGATGGGCAGCTCGCGGGTATAGCCCATGCCGCCGTGAATCTGGAGCACGCGGTCGACCACGTGGTTGGCCATGTTCGCCCCGTACAGCTTGGCCATCGACGAGGTATGCCGCGCGTCGCGCCCCTGGTCGACGGTCCACGCCGCGCGCAGCACCAGCCAGCGTGCCGCTTCCAGTTCGACCTCGGAGTCGGCGATCATCCACTGGATCGCCTGGTTCTCGCCGATCGGCCTGCCGAACGTCTCGCGAGTGTTCGCATAGTCGAGCGCCATCGCAAGCAGCCGTTCCGCGGCGCCCAGCGCGCGCGCCGGAATCAGGTAGCGCCCCCTGCCGATCCACGCCATCGCCAGCTCGAAGCCCTGCCCGACCTCGCCCAGCACGTTGCGTGCGGGCACCCGAACGTCCTCGAACGCGAGCGAGGCCGGGCCGCCCTCGCCCATGGTCTGGATGAAGTGCGACGTCCAGCCCATTGCCCGGTCGACGAGGAACGCGGTCGATCCGGCGCGGGCGCCGGCCTGCGAGTCTGTGACCGCGATGACGATCGCGAAGTCGGCGTCGTTGCCGCCCGTGATGAACGTCTTCTCACCGTTGATGATCCAGTCGTCGCCGTCAGGGCGTGCCCGGGTCTTGATGTTGGCGGCATCCGAGCCGGCGCCGGGTTCGGTGATCGCGAAGCACGACAGACGCTCGCCCTCGATCGTAGGAACCAGGTACGCAGCGCGCTGCTCGTCGTTGGCGTAGTACAGGATGTTGTCGGCCTCGCCGCCGAACGAGAACGGCACGAAGGTACGGCCCAGCTCCGTCCATACCAGCGCCTGCGTGACCGCGGGCAGGTTCATGCCGCCGTACTCCTCGGGGGTCGACAGCCCCCAAAACCCGAACTTCCTGGCGGCGAGCTGCAGCTCGCGTCGCTCGTCGCGGGTCATCCCCGGCTCGCCGCGCCGCTCGCGGCGCAGCACCTCCGGTTCGAAGGGAACGACGTGGTCGGCAATGAACGCCCGGGCGGTGTCGCGGATCGCCTTCTGCTCTTCCGTCAGTGCGAAGTCGACCATGGCTAGCAGATCCCGTCGGGGCGAAGCGCGCGAACGCTCATCGCTTACCGAACGGGGGCTTTGGCGCGCAGGATCGCCATGAACTCCCGCATCCACGCGGGGTGGTCGGGCCAGGCTCGACCGGAGACCATCACGCCGTCGACGACCGCTTCCCCGTCGACGAACTCGGCACCGGCAGCGGCTATGTCCGGGGCGAGCGCCGGGTAGGCGGCGCTGCGCCGCCCGCGCAACACATCGGCCGCGGCGAGGGCCAGCGGACCGTGGCACAGGTGCGCGATCGGCTTGTCGTCGGCGGCGAAGTGCTTGAGGATGCGCTGCACGTCGGCGTCGTTGCGGATGTACTCGGGCGCCCGCCCGCCCGGCACCACGACCGCGACGTAGTCGGACGGGTCGACGTCGGCGAATGCCAGGTCGGCCGGCCAGGTGTGCCCCGGCTTCTCGGTGTAGGTGTCGAAGCCGTCCACGAAGTCGTGCACGACGAACTGCAGCTTCTTCTTGCTCGGCGCGGCGATGTGGACCTCGTAACCCTCCTCCAGCAGCCGCTGGTACGGATACATGACTTCGAGGTCTTCGGCCGCGTCGCCGGTCAGAATCAGGATCTTTGCCATCGGGAACCCCTCGCTTCCTGCGTGTCTGAGTGCCGTTCTGATCCTTGGCTGCCGCCGCCGTTCGGTCAACGGGCGCGGCCGACCCGGTGGGCCGGCCGCGTGCACGAAGCGAGATCAGCGCATCAGCGCGCTCATCAGCCTGCCGGTGTCCGGCGTTCCGAGCTTGACGAATACCGGCACCTGGGTGAGGTCCGCGGCGTAGCCGGAGATGCTCGCCGGCCCGTGGATCTCCACGTGGCGCGTCACGTCGAACCAGTCGCCGGGCGGCACGTGAACGTCGCGAGACGACTGGTCGGTGACCACCGGCGCGGCAAGCAGCGAGTCCCCGAGCAGCCACTCGTCGCTGATCTGGTACGTCGCCTGGTCGCCCGGGTAATCGAAGAAGAGCGGCTTCATGATCGGCTCGCCGGACTTCACCGCCCGCCCGACCTGCTGCTCGATGTACGGGGCGAGCCGCTCGTGTGTCGCCACCGCGGCCTTGTACAGGTCGATGGTCTGCTGGTCGTAGCTCTGGCTGCCGTAGGGGTTGGACACCCCGGCCGGTGACGTCGAGGAATACATCAGCGGCATGAGCGAGGCTGCCTGCGCCCAACGCACCAGCACCTGCTTGGTCGGCGGCGGCGAGCCGAGCGACCCACCGATCATGTCTGTCTCGACGAACGGGTAGCCGACCGTGCTGATCGACATGTCCTGGGCGATCCCGGCCGAGAGCGAGTTCCAGTTCGTGCCCTTGTCGATCTCGCGGATGACGAACCCGTACTTCTGCGATCCGGTCCAGTGGATGCGGACGCCCGCGCCCTGCTGGTCGAACTGGTCGGTCATCTGCGCGCCCAGCGCCAAGTAGTCCAGCGCGGTGTAGCCAGGGGACGGCGCACAGGAGTTGTCGAAGAAGCGGGTGTCGAACTTGAATCCGTCGACGCCGTAGGTCTTCTGCAGGTTCTGCAGCTGCCCGACGTACCAGGCACGGGCATCCGGGTTGGCCAGGTCGACGATGCCCGCCGTGCCGTTCCACCAGGTGACGCTGCACGGCTGGTTCGGGTCGGCCTTGGACCGGAGCAGGTAGCCGTGCTGGGCGGCGTAGTTGTAGTCGTCCGCGTCGTTGTTGATCCAGAGCGTCTCCCAGAGGCCGAAGTTGTAGCCCATCGCGTGGATCTGGTCGGAGAGCGCCTTCGGGTCGGGGAACTTGCTGTTGAACGAGAAGTCGCCGTAGTGGCTCATCCAGCCGTCGTCGACCTGGATCGTCTGCGCCGGCACGCCCGCGTCGGAAAGCCCCTTCGCCCAGGCGAGCGCTGAGCTTTGCGAGACGGTCGTGTAGAGCTGCGCCCACGAGTTGAACAGCGGCTTCGTGTACTCCGCCGGCGTCGCGTCGCTCTTGGACGGCGTGCCGGTGATCCCGACGTAGTCGGAGTAGACATCGCGTGGTGCCCGCTCGACGAAGATCGTCGAGTCCATCGACGCACTGCCTGTGAGCGTGTAGCCGAACACACCGGGCTGCTGGTTCAGGGCGACGTCCATGATGTCGCGGGTGTCGACCCACAGCCCCGAGCCCCGCTGGGTGAACCAGAACGGCTCGGTCATCTCGTACTCGGCCGGGCTCATCGCGCTGTCGTGGACGGTGCCCGAGTCGAGCGGCCACGGCTGGCGGGTGTATGGGCCGCCGTCCGGCGTCTGCGTCTCGCCCTGGCCGTACCAGTGCCCGCCCGACGACAGCAGATAGTGGCTCGCGACCTGCGTCGCGGAGGCGCCCTGGACCGACCAGGTGACACGGTAGCGGTCCGGGGAGGGTGCGATGCGGTAGTCGACGGTCACGCCGGGAAGGGTGGTCGCCAGCGTCAGGTCCAGGGCGCCGTCCTGCCACGCCGAGTTCTGCACGGCGGTCGCGGTCGCTGTGCTGGCGCCGACGTTGAAGTCGGCCGGCCCCGACCCGGCAGTGCCGGCCGCGGTCGTCTGCATGACGGTCGCGCCGGCGCGTTCGGTGGTGATCTGGAACGGCGACTTCGTGAGGTTGATCGTGTAGCCCGGTGCGCCGGACGCAGCCGGCACGGTGACGGTCAGGGCGTCGGCCGCGGGCGCTACAGCCGGCGCGGCGAGGGCCGGCGTTGCTGCGGTAAAGGTGAGATGTGCCGCGGCTGCGGCGCACAGAACAGGTCGCGCCATGTCGCCTCCAAACGGTTGATTTGCCACTCAGCGTAGGAATGCAGATATGCGCAAGTCAACCCTGAGAGTGCGCGAGTGTGCTCGAAACGCGGCTGAGCCAGCCGCGATCACGCAGGTTCAGTCGACCCCATCCGGGACGGCGTCGATGCCTGCCTCTTTGCGCTGCTCCGGCGTGATCGGGGCGGGCGCCCCGGTCAGCGGGTCGTAGCCGCCGCCCGTCTTCGGGAACGCGATTACGTCGCGGATCGAGTCCGTGTGCGCCAGCAGCGCGCAGATTCGGTCCCAGCCGAAGGCGATACCGCCGTGCGGCGGGGCGCCGTACTTGAACGCCTCGAGCAGGAATCCGAACTTCTCCTGGGCCTGCTCGGAGGACAGCCCCATCACGGCGAACACGCGCTCCTGCACGTCCGCGCGGTGGATACGGATGGAGCCGCCGCCGATCTCGTTGCCGTTGCAGACGATGTCGTAGGCGCACGCGAGTGCCGAACCCGGATCGGTGTCGAACGTGTCCATCGACTCCGGCTTCGGCGAGGTGAACGCGTGGTGCACCGCCGTCCACGCGCCGGATCCCAC
>DASXSF010000116.1:0-1575 GCA_036506155.1 Jatrophihabitantaceae bacterium | reverse complement strand
CGACGGGCGACCTCCTTCTCGTACTCTTCTTCCTCCTCGGCCTCCTCCTCCGCGGCGCGACCGGCACCGCGAAGCAGGATGTACGAGCCGATGGCGAACAGCACCGCCGTGGCGCCCAGCAGGGGTCGCCGCGGAAGGAGCGTCAACAGGCCGCCGGCGGCCACGGCCACGAGGCACTGGACGAAGAAAGCGGCTACCACGCCGATCCACACGGGCAGTGGGCGGAAGCGGGTCGCCAGCACGAGGGTCGCCACCATTGTCTTGTCGGGCAGCTCGGCCGGCAAGATCACGATGAACGTGCTGAGCAGGACGGCTACATCCATCGCCGTCGAGCCCTGTGCCGTTCATAAAGGGGCGGCTGGGCACAGGGCATCCGCGGCGGTGTCGCGGCTTCCCCGGCGGTCGTGCCGTGCGGGTTCCGCATACCCGAGTGCTTGGGGAGAGATCGCGTGAGCGTTGTCACAGGGTCAGGCCTGCCTCATGCGCAGCGGCGTTAGCCGCGGCGAGGACGGCCTTGACCGGTCGTCCCAGGGCGGCGGCCGCGGCCGCGACATCGTCATATTCCGGCTGTGCGTTGACGACCTTGCCGTCAAGCATGGCGATCTTGATCTGGATCTGCTGTCCGTCGACCTCGACGGTTCGCGCCTCGCGTACCAGAGCACGCTTTGCCACGGGGTGCTCGCGTAGCCCGATGGTCGAGGTCTCGGTAAAGACCACCGTGCGGACTGCGTCGGCTGCGGGCTCGTCGACGAGGACCGACAGAGTGTGCGCCGGGCGGCCTTTTTTCATCACGATCGGTATGAGCCACGCGTCGGACGCACCGGCATCGAGCAGCCGGGCGAGCACCGGCGGCCAAAGCCTGGGATCGAGGTCGTCGATGTTCGCCTCGATAAGCACGGCGCCGGTCGGGTCCGGAGGCCGGGACGCGGCAGCGGGAAGTGGCTCACCGACAATGATTCGCAGCAGGTTGGGGAGCTCGTCGAGGTCACGGCTGCCTGCGCCATGTCCCGTCGTCCTGATCCGCATCGTGGGCAGCGCCCCCCAGCTCGTCACCGTGGCGGCGAGCAGCGCCGCCCCGGTCGGCGTGCACATTTCGTAAGGGAGATCACCCGAGTAGGTCGGGGCGCCGGCGTGCCGGAGCAGGGCGACCACGGCGGGACTGGGGACAGGGATCAGTCCATGGTCCGTGCGGGTCATCCCGTGGCCGACAGCGATGGGCGAGCCGACAGCATCGGTGACGCCGAGCTGATGGAGTGCCGCGCACGAGCCGACGACATCGGCGATCGCATCCAATGCTCCCACCTCGTGGAAATGCACCTGGTCCGCCGTAGTCCGGTGGGCATCGGCCTCGGCGGCCGCAAGGCGCGCGAAGACGTCGAGTGCACGCGTCTTGACCGCGTCGTCGAGCGCGGACGCCTCGAGCTGGTTCCGAACGTTTGCCCAGGTCCGGACGACTGTGGTCCGCGGGGCCTTGACGTCCGCCTTGGTGGCGGCCAGTCCGTGCCTGGTGACCTGTTCGGTGGCGACCAGTGTGGGTTCAACGCCGACCGCGTCGATCGCTTGCTGGACCGCGTC
>DASXSF010000115.1:0-126764 GCA_036506155.1 Jatrophihabitantaceae bacterium | reverse complement strand
GATGGGCCCGTACCCGTCCAGCTCTGCGGGCTGCTCGTCGCGGCCGAGCAGCGTCGAGATCGGCACGGTGACGTTGATGGCGGGCCGCTGGCCGTGCTGCTCGGGCAGGTTCGGGTCGGCGAGCACCCGGGTGAACACGTCGATCAGCGCGTCGGCGCGGCGCTGGTCGGCGGAGCGCTCGTCGGTCTGCGCACTCCCCAGCGAGTTCAGCACCGTCTCGATCAACGCGGCTCCGTCGGCGGGCAGCAGCGCCCACAGTTCGGTGACGCCGTCGTCTTGCGGGGTGAACACCACCCGCCGCGCCGCGATCGCGTCCTGGTGCCGTTGTTCGGCGCGGCGCGGATCGACCACGATCACGGCACGGCGCAGCGACGCACCGAACTGCGACAACGTCTGCTCGGGCGCCTGGGCAAGGACCCGCTGCTCGATCTTCGCGGTGATCTCGGTATCGAACGGGCTGATCGCTTCGGCGAGCTTCATCGCGTGCAAGTACGTGACGCGCCCGGTGCGCAACAGCTCCAGGGTGGCCGGCAGCCGATCCACCAGAGTGCGGGCCACGGCAAGGCGCCGCTCCGCGGTGCCCGGGGAGAGCCGCAACGCGGCCCCGACCTGCTCGCGGGTGTAGTCCACGAGCTTGGTGCCGGACCAGTCCAACGCCCGCCCGTCCAGCGACGCCAGGACCTGCTGCTGGGCGGCCTGTAGCAGCGCGATGTGCCGTTCGAACGCGACCAGCAGATCGACCCGGCCGGCGTCGGACAACGCGTCCGGGTCGAGCAGGAGCAGCGCCGCCGTGTCATCGCCGCGGGGCAGGCTGGTGGCCAGTTCGGCGGCGACCGCGTCCGGGGAGGCGAGCACGTCGACCTCCGAGACCGGCGGCGAGTGCTCGAACATGTGTGCGAGTCTATCAACCGCCACATGTGCCGTCTACCCTTATTCCATAGGGAGAATCCGCAAGCCGGCGACGCAAGACACCGCGCGGACAACGACCTCCGTCGCTGCCGTTCTAAAAGACGACCAAGCGCGTCACTTGCCAGCGGTTACGGTCTTGAGCTCGTCGAGTGACTCTCTGATGAGTTGCGACAGGTCGCGCTCGTTGTCCTTGATCCACCGGTCGAACGCGACCCTGAAGGCAGCTATCCCTGCCTCAGCCGTGAGACTTGCCGCCGAGTCTGCGACCCCGCGCCGGCGCAACTCGTCGGCCATCGCGGACGCGATTGAGGCGAGCTTGATCAGCTCCCGTTCTTGCAATCCCGGGTGCGCAGCGATCACGGCGTGGCGCTTGCGGGCGTAGTCGCGGCGCTCTTCGAGCATGCCGCCAGCAGCCTCGAGGGCTGCGGCAACCGCGTCTATCGGCGCGATCGCATCGGAAGCATCCGCGAGCCTGCTCACGAGAAACTCCTGTAGGGCGCTCGGGAAGAGAACCTCGCGCTTGTCGGCGAAGTACCGGAAGAACGTTCGCTCGGTCAACCCGGCACGCCTAGCAATTTCGGCAACTGTGGTCCGTTCGAAGCCCTGCTCACTGAATAGCTCCAAGGCAGCCTGCTCGAGTCGACCACGTGCGTTCGGCTGCCATCGACCCACGACCGCAAGTCTATGTGATGACAGGGCCTGTCATCACGTGCTAGCGTCATGTCAGTGACTGACATCAATGGGCTGGGAGGTCTTCTCATGCGGGTACTCGTCACCGGAGCGTCCGGGCACATCGGTTCGGCCGTCATTCCCGAACTCCTCGAGGCCGGGCACGAGGTGGTCGGCTTGGCCCGCTCGGACGAGTCAGCTGCGTTGCTGACGGCAGCGGGGGCCGACGTGCAGCGCGGCGACCTCGACGACCTGGACACATTGCGCAAGGCCGCTGACGCGGCCGACGGCGTCATCCACCTAGCCTTCAAGCACGATCTCGAGGACATCCCCCGCGCGGCCGAAGCCGATCTGCATGCTGTCGAGGCGATGGGAGCGGCGCTCGAAGGTTCCGAGAAGCCGTTCGTGGTCACCTCGGGAACGCTCCTGCTCGCGTTCGCCGCACCGGGACGCCTCGGTACCGAACAGGACACGCTCGACGCCGGGCCCCGCGTGGATTCGGAGAACGTCACCGTCGCGTTGGCCGAGCGCGGCGTGCGGTCGTCGGTCGTCCGCCTGTCACCGCTGGTGCACAGCTTCCTGGATCACCACGGCTTCGCCCACCGCCTGATCAACGTCGCCCGCGACAAAGGAGTATCCGCCTATGTCGGAGACGGATCCAACCGCTGGCCCGCGGTCCACACCCTCGATGCCGCGCGGCTGTACCGCCTGGCATTTGAGGCTGCTCCAGCAGGGTCGCGCTTCCACGGGGTCGCCGACGAGGGGGTGCCCTTCCGGGACATCGCCGAGGTCATCGGTCGCCACCTGAACGTGCCGGTGGCGACGATTCCCGCAGACGATGCCGCCGCGCACTTCGGCTTCCTCGGCGGCTTGGTCTCCCTCGACAACCCCACGTCCAGCGCGCTCACCCGGCAACTCCTGGGCTGGCAGCCAACGCATCCAGGGCTCATCGACGACCTCGACGAGGGCCACTACTTCCACAGCTCAGCTGCATAAGGCTCAGTGCGTCAGGCCGATGCCGTCCGGAACGTTTCCGACGGTGACCTTCGCGCCGAGGGTGCCGGTGGTCGCGTTGATCTGCTGGATGTCGTTGGTGTTGGAGTCGACGGCCCAAGCAGTGCTTCCGTCGCCCGTGAACGTCACCGCATAAGTTCCGGAGCCGAACGTGATGGGAGTTCCGAGAAGGTCCTTGTCGGTGTTGATGGGCTGAACGCCGCCGCCGTTAAGGGTGGCGTAGACCAGGCTCAGATCACCCGTGTTGGCAAGGCCGTTCGGCGCAGGAACGCTCAGGGTCCCGACGACGCTGTACGTGCTCGTGTCGATCACCGACAGCGTGCCGTTGCCGGTGTTGCTGACGTAGGCCTTGTTGACGCCGAACGCCACACCGAACGGTGCCGGCCCGACGGTGATGGTGTGGATGACGGTGCGGGTGGCGAGGTCGATCACGCTCACGGTCCCGTTGCCCTGGTCGGGTACCCACAACTGGGTGCCGTCCGGCGACAGCCGCAGCCGCTGCGGATTCGGCCCGACCGCGATGGGCGGGCCGGCCGTATGGGTGGCGATGTCGATGGGTTGGACGGTGCCGTCGCCGTAGTTGCTCACCCAGACCGTCTTGCTGTCCGCCGTGGCGACGACGTCTGCGGCGATGGAGCCGACCGGGATCGTGGTGACGACGTGGTTGTCCGCGGTAGAGATCACCGTGACGTTATTGGTGTTGTTGTTCGCGACGTACACCTCGCTGTTGTCGGGCAGCACGACGACGCCGTCGGGACCGCTGCCGGTGGGGATCGTCGGGCCGGCGGTGTCGGTCACGATATCTACGGGCGTCACGGTGTTGTCGGAGTAGTTCGACACGTAGGCCTGGGCCGGGTGCCCGATCGTGATGGGGAGCCGCACCGTCGGCACAGCGGCGCCGTTGCTGTCGTGCCCGGTGATCACCACGGAGTAGAGCCCGTCCGCAACTCCGGCCGGTGCGCTGACCGTGATCTGCGATGCGGCGCTGCCACCGGCCGGGGCGGTGCCGGTACCGCTGGTCGGCGCCACGTCGATACCGGCGGTCGCGGTGGCCCTCCACGTGACGGACGCGTCGCGGCTGCCGAGCGAGTTGTCGACGATCACGCTTACGTCGGCGGATTCGCCCCCGGACAGGTGCAGGGCGGCCGGGTCGGTGCGCAGGAACGCGCGTGTGCTCGGCGGGAACGTCACCGGACCGGGGGCGAACGACGGGGTGCCGTCGCCGGCGCCGGTGCCCCAGCTGTGGTCGGGCTGGCTGCCGAGCGTGAAGTTGAGGACGGTGGGGCCGGACGGCGGCAACATCAACCACGTGTGCGTGGTCTGCCGCCCGTTGACGCTCAGCCCGTGCACGTACGGCGTCACGTCGCCCGCACCGGGTGCGTTGATCACAACCTGGCGGCCGGGACCGCCGTCGATCACCACATGTGAGAACAGCGGCGAATTCAGCGACAGCAGGGGCGTGCCCGCCACCTGTGGGTACACGCCCAGCGACGCCCACACGTACCACGACGACATCGCGCCCAGATCGTCGTTGCCCGGCTCGCCACCGGGCGTCGGCGTGTACAGCTCGGACTGGATGCGGCGCACCGTCGCCTGCGTCTCCCACGGCGCACCGGCGCTGTTGTACACCCAGGGCGTCGCGAACGTCGGCTCGTTGCCCTGCCAGTGATACGGCTCGTTCGGCCCCGCGTTGAGCTGGGTGAAGTACGTGTCCAGCCGGGCCCGGGCAGCCGGCGCGCCACCGATGCCGTCGATCAACGCCGGCAGGTTCTGCGGAACCATCCAGGTGTACTGCGCGGTGTTGCCCTCCTGGAACCCGCTCTGCCCGAATCCGTTGGTGATCACGAGCGGGTCGCCGGACGGGAACGCGCCATCCGCGTCGCGCGGCTGGACGTAGCCCGTCGACGTGTTGAAGATGTTCGCCCAGTTCTGCGACCGGGTGGCGAACCGCGCCGCCACGTCGTCGCGCCCGACCGCCTGCGCCAGTCGCGATACCGACAGGTCGGCCAGCGCATATTCCTCTGTCTCCGACGCCCCGTTCGGAACCGGAGAGATCGACGTGGCCCGCACGTTCGGCACGTAGCCGTTCGCGAGGTAGTCGGCGCCGGAAGGGCGCTCGACGTACCAGCCCTGAGCGGGCGGACCGCTGGCCTGGGCGCCGTGCACCATCTCGTCCACGGCATGCGCGGCGTCGAAGTCGCGCGCGCCGAACGCGTATGCGCCGCCGATGATGGCGTCCGCGGCGTCGCCGTTCATCACTCCGCTCTCGCCGTTGGCCACCGGCCACTTGGGCAAGAAGCCCATCTGGTCACCGTCGCGCAGCAGCGACGACACCATGTCGCTCGCCTCGTGCGGATCAATCAGCGCCAGCAAGGGGATCTGCGAGCGGTAGATGTCCCACCCGGAGAAGTAGGCGTACTGGTGATGACCCTTCGGCACCGTGTGGATCGCGTTGTCGAAGCCGATATAGCGCCCGTCGGCGTCGTCGAACAGACTCGGATGCAGCGTGGCGTGATACAGCGCGGTGTAGAACGACGTGCGCTGCGCGCTGGAGCCACCGGTGATCGCGATCTTGCCGAGCTGGGTGTCCCAGGCCCGATGAGCCGCCTGAGCCGCCCGGTCGAAGCTGGTCGTCTCGGCGACCCGGTTCGCCCGCGCGCCGCCCTCGCTGACGTACGACACGCCGACCTGCATGCCGACCGTGGGCATCGACCGGGTGTCGAACGTGACGTAGCCGCCGGCGACCACCGAGTCCGGCGCCGCCGCCCCGGTCTGCTCGCTGGCCGGCGTCTCGCCGGGCTTGCCCGGGCGCACCTGCGGATGGCCGTGCGCTGTCATTGACGTCTGCCCGGCCTGCACACCGGTAGCGCCGCCCCACGTGCCGCTCGCGGTGAACGGCCGATCGAATTTCGCGTCGAAGTACACGGTGTAGGAGTCGGGCTGGCCGCAGAAGTGGCCGTTGGTGACCGACCCGGCGATCTCGTCGGTGCCTACCGTGTGGAAGGTCGCGCCCGACGGCGCGCCCTGACTGCCGCTCACCTTGACGAGCAGCTGCGCCTCGTCGGTAGCCGGGTAGGTCATCGTGGCGAGGCCGGTCCGCGCAGTCGCGGTCAACTGCGTCTGAACGCCGCCCGCCGCGACCGTGTAGCGCCCCGCACTCGCCTGCTCCGCGCCGTGCGAGAACGGCACGCTCGCCGCGGCCGGGTCGGCCGGCACTGCCCCGGCCAGCGGCAGGAACGGGATGTCCCCGGTGATGTTGCAGCCCACGCCGGACAGGTGCGTCAGGCTGAACCCGGTAATCGCCGTGTCGTCGTAGAAGTAGCCGCCCCCGGAGGGACGGCTGGGCGTGTCCGGGCTGAACTGCACCATGCCGAATGGGACGGTGGCACCAGGAAAGGCGTCGACGTTGCCAACGTGAGCACCGCCGCTGCCGGTGCCGATCAGCGGGTCGACGTAGGACGCCGGGTCGCCCGCGCCGGCCGGGCCGGCCGGCGCGGCAACTGCGGGAATGCCTGACAACGAAGTCACAACGGTTGCCAGCACCGCGCCCGCGAGCGTGGCCCGCCGGGCCGTACGCGTACGTGTCACCATCGGCTTTCCCCGTTCATTCAAGGACAATTGCCGTCAATCGTGGTCCGCCTAGTGCACCCAAACGCGCGGGCAGTCTTGCTGACCGGGGCAACCGTGTCAACCGCGACCGATGTGGCGCCTTGCCTTGCTCAGTCATCGTTGTCATACTGTGCCCGCTCTGACCCTGAGGAGTGTCCTGAGATGAAACGTGCCTTGCCGGCCCTCGCCGCCCTGGTCGTCGCCCTGGCCGCCCCGACCGCCGCGAGCGCAGCGCCGTTCGTCGAGCCCTACACCGACAACCCGGTCACCGCGGAGCCCCCGGTCTCGCGGCCGGCGGGACCGCATTGCACGCTCACACTCGCCGACCATTTCCTGTCCAACGCGCGGGACGGCTCGCCGCAGAACTTCTCGGGCACGCTTGCCCCGCCGAGCGGCTGCCCGGGACCGTGGGCGAAGGTGGTCATGGACTACACGATCAGCGTGAGCGGCCGCCAGTTCGACCGGTTCGGCGATGTCAACATCGGCGGCACCGAGGTGTACTGGGGAACGACCGAGGAGCCGTCCGGCTCGACGCCGATCACCTACACCGTGTCGAAGGACCTCACCGAGTACAGCGCGCTGCTGCGTACGGCGCAGCCGTTCCGCGGCGGAATCATCAACTACACCAGCGACGTCTACACCGGCGTGTACGACCAGACGGTGACGCTCACCTACTATTCCGGACGCCCGCCTGCGGGTGTGCCGGACGCGGTAGTCGGCTTCCCGGCACAGGACGCGCCGGCTCACTTCACGTTGAACGGGCTGCCGCGCAACATCGTCCGCGCCGATCTCGAGGTGACGCTCGAAGGGCACGGCTGCGACGAGCAGTGGTTCTCAGACGTTCCGGCTGACGTGTCGGCGAAGTACCCGAGCGCCGGCCTGTGCACGCACGGCCCGTACCGGGAGGCCGATTTCTCGCTGGACGGCCAGCCTGTCGCGGCGGTGCATACCTACCCACACATCTATACGGGGGGCATCGTCCCCACGCTGTGGCGGCCGGTCCCAGCCATTCATACGTTCAGCCTGTACGCGGAGCACGTCGACATCACACCGTTCGCCGGCCTGCTGGTGGACGGCGGCACGCACGACCTGACCGCCGGCGTTCAGAACGCCGGCGACGAGTGGACCGTCGTCGTGACCCTGCTGCTCTACACCGATCACCACGCGGCGCAAACGCACGGCTCGCTCACCACCGACGACGTCGCCCCGACCGCCACGGAGAGCACGACCGAGGCGCCTGTCGGCAGCGGCGACACCGGCGTCGTCGACTCCACGTCCCGGACCGACGTAACGGCAGGCTGGCTGGATACGTCGGCGGGACGGGTCTACACCCGCGTCGTCCGTACCATGGCGTATCGAAACAGCGACACCGTGACGGACAACGGCTTCGAGCAGCGCCTTGTGCAACACGACAGCGGCGAGCAGACCTCGACGTGCACTCGCGACGGCCACGTGGTGTCCGGGACCCGGCATACGTACGACTACCCGCTCACTGTCGACTACACGATCGCCAGCTTCGTCGATGGCAATAACTACTCGCTCAGCGGCACGGTCGACATGACGCAGACGCTGTCGGACGCCGTAGCCTCCGAGCACGGCTGGCAGCCGGCGAGCCGCTCCACCGAGTACGTCGACTCCTACGGCATTCTCACCCGCACCAACGGCGTCGTGACCGAATCCGACGGGAACGCCACCTCCCGCTACACGGGCGACAACGACCTGGGCCAGTGGTACGTCCACTATCTGGCCAGCGACCACGGACTGATCACAACGGACGTCAGCCCGTAGTCGCGCTGGTTGCCGTTCGGGTGAGCCAGTAGCGCACGAGTGCGCGGAAGCGCTGCGGCTGCTCGAAGGGCAGGTAGTGCCCGGCGTTGCTGAGCGCGTACAAATCGCCGTCGCGGTAGCCGGGAAGCGTGCCGACCAGGTCCAGGTAGCCGGCGACGCGGTCTTGCGTGCCGGCAAGCAGAGAGGTGGGTCCGGCATACGCGCGGGTCGCGTCCTCGTCGGACAAGCGGTAGCCGGTCGCCCGAAGATCGTCAAGGTAGTCGTCGATGCCCGTGCTGCCCTTGACCGCTTCGAAGACGCGGCGCGCCACGTCAGGAGTCTGGAAGCCGATGGCGTGCTGAAAATGCTGGTGCCATTCCTGAGGGATCGCGTCGAGCCAGCCGCGTTGCGGCGCGGAGGCGGCCAGCCCGGAGAGGTTTCGTTCCGCAGGCAGGATTTTGACACCGGCACATACGAGCAGCAGACCTGCGATCCGAGCTTGGGGCCGCCCGGCCAGCGCCGCGGCTAGGTAGCCGCCGTACGAACAGCCGGCCAATGCATGCTGCGTGTCGCCGATGAGGTCGCGAATCGTGTCGGCAACAGCGTCGAGAACGGCGTCCGAGGTGGGCGCTACCGGCGAGGAGTTGCCGGTGCCGGGCAGATCGAGGTAATAGCGCCGCCAGCCGGACACTTCAGAGAACGCCGGCTCGAATGCGGCTGCGGTGACACTGCTGTCCAGGCCGAACCAGGGAAGCAGAATGACCGGACGGCCGTCGCCGTACAAGCGAACCGAGAGCGCCATAGGGAGTCAGGCGGCCAGTTGTACCTGTGCGTCGGCCGCGTAGTGCAGCGGGAACTCGAACTCGGTGACCGCGATCGCTACGTCGTTGTGGGTGAGCGTCACCTCGCGGACATGCAACGGCCAGTCGCACTGCTGCACGACATCGCCAGGGTGCAGGTCACGGGCCTTGACGTGCCATTCCGGTCGGACGGTTACGTACTGCATGGCTTGCTCCTTGGAAGCGTGCGCCCTTCAGCGGTGATACCGCCGCCGGGTGGCCTTGGTCTTGCGGTTGATGCGGCTGCGCCGGAACTCGGCGGCGTCGGCGATCAGTTGCTGGTGGTGCTCAGTGGCGACCGCGGCGTTCAGGTAGCTGTTCATCTCTTCCTCACTTGTTGAGTTGATGTAGATGAGCCTGCGCGTAAGGCCGCTGCCGCCGCATCGGGAAGCTCGCCTAGATCCGGATCGGATGCGCCTCAGATTCCGTGCGGCCCCGAGATTCCGGGGTGCTAAGGGCCTTAGGCGCCGGCGGGTTCGTGTCCTTACGTCGTCCTTCCACGAGAGTTAGGACGACGGTGGGCGTGGAAATTCATCGCCTTCCGGCCTGACCAGCGGCTAGCCTGCGAGCATGGCTGCGCTTGGCCTGGATGATGACGGTGCGATGAGCGAGGCCGAGCGGATTCTTCGCGCGGGGCGACGAGTGTTACTCGTGGATTGGCCATCCAGGGAGGTGCCGCAGGCGCTCGCCGAAGCGGGCTACGCGGTTGTCGTCCAAGGTGGTCCGGCGCCCCACGCGTATTCCAGTTGGTATCTCACCGACGGCGAGGTGCGACGGCGCGATCTTGACGGGCCTCTGGATCACGCGGACCTCGTCTACGCCCACCGCCCAATCGATGAGTTGCCCGGCATCGTGCAGACCGCGCTGCGACTCGGCGCGAGCGCGATGTGGCGCCAGTCAGGGCTCGACAGCACGGGCAGCAGGGACCCGGCCGGATGCTGGCTCTCCGCCGCTGAGTCGCAACAGGGACGGCGACTCGTGGAGGCCGCCGGATTGGACTACATCGACGACGTCTACATCGTCGATGCTGTGCGCGCGCTCGGCCCTGATTCGTGATCCGCAGCCGGAGCGGGCCGGGTGGGAAAGTGGTCGAGCTCGCGGCGCTCATGGCCGAGGCAGTTATGCGCTGAGCGTCGCGAGCGCGGCGGATTCTCGGATCGCCTCGATGAGCGCGGTACTGGCCGGCGGATCGGGCGGATCGCCGTACGTGACCGCGTAGATCTGTCTCGGAAAGTCGGGCAGCTCTGTCGTGTGAACGCCTGGGCTGCGATGAGCCGAAAGGGCCAGGCCGGGCAGCGTGGTGACACCCATCCCGGCAGCGACCAGCGCCTGCATGACGACCATGTCGTCGCTGACGAATGCGATCCGAGGGGCGAAGCCGGCCCGCTGGCAGACGGCGACGAGCTCGGCCTGGCACCTTTCGCAGCCGCCGATCCATGCGGAGTCGCGGTAGTTCGTGATGCTGTCGTCGGATCGCTGACTCACGAGATAGAGGGGATCGTCGCTCACGTGGACGAGCCGGAAGTCCTCCTCTTCGACCGGCGTGTCGGCGTACCGGAAGATCAGCGCAACGTCGATCGTCCCTTGCCTGAGGAGCCGCAACGCCTCGACCGGGTGGACGTCGATCAGGCTCAGCTCGATGCCCGGGTGATTCCGGGCGAGGTTGGCCGCCGCCTCGGGCACGAGCGTGCTCAGCACCGACTGGTAGCCGGCCAGGCGTACCCGTCCAGCCTGCAACCCCACCTGCGCGGCCAGCTCGTTCGACGCCGAATCGACCCGCCCGATGATCTCGCCAGCGCGATTCGCGAGCAGTATTCCTTCGGGGGTCAAGCGGATCCCACGACCGACACGCTGCACGAGCCTCGCGCCGGTCGCCGCCTCCAGTCGCGCCAGGTGATGGCTCACGGACGGCTGCGAGTAATGCAGCTCCTTCGCCGCTTCGGTGACCGATCCCGTGCGCGCTACCGCCGCAAGCACCCTGAGGTGGACCAGACTGAGCACACATCAAGGATATGGATACGACGCACAGGTCCCTCCAAGCGAATGTCATGAGTTCTCGCCTCGAGGTGCCGTACACCGCTGCCCGTTCCCGCCCGGGTCTCTCCTCGTTCACAGTCATTTGGTCCGCGTTAGCCTGGGGCCACGTCTCGTAATTTGTGACCGCATTGCGTGTGCAGAGCTGAACCGAAAACAGAGATGAAGGTCTCAATTTTGGGGGGTGGTGCTCGGCGCGGGCGGAGCTGTCCGTAACTCTGTTCCGGCACCGCGCCGACTGCGTGGTGCGGCGCAGGTCCGCCGAGCCCCGTCCGCCAGCGCCTAAGTCGAGTTGCCTACTCGGACGGGGGCGGGGGACCCACCCGCTGTTGGGGGTCCCGGGTCCGCGCGCCAGCGCGAACCCCGGTGGGGTGAAGCCGCGCTCGCGGCCGGGCACCGATCGCCCGAACCCGAAAGCTAACTCCGCAGGCGGCGGATCGGAGGTTCGTAATGCCCCGTGCCCGCTACCAGGGCCAACATCGCGCGCCCAGCACCACCGGCCGCGTTGTTCGCGGAGCCGCAGTCAGCGTCGGAGCAGCCGCTGCCGTGGCCACCGCCCTCGCCAGCACCAATGCCGCGAGCGCTTCGCCCGGACACGACTGGTCCGGAGTCGCACAATGCGAGTCCAGCGGCAACTGGCACATCAACACCGGCAACGGCTTCTACGGAGGCCTGCAGTTCACCCAGAGCACCTGGGACGCCTTCGGGGGTCAGGCGTTCGCCTCGCGCGCCGACCTGGCGAGCGAGTCTGCCCAGATCACCGTCGCCGAGCGCGTGCTCGACGGGCAGGGTGTGGGCGCGTGGCCCGTCTGTGGCGCCTACCTGACCGGTGGCTCCACCCCGACCGACACGACGCCTGCAGTCGATTCCACGCCGGCCGCTCCGCAGCCGAGCACCCAGTCCGGGAGCGACGACGAGAACGCTCCGCAGGCGTCGCGCCGCACCTACGTGGTCCGCGCCGGGGACACCCTGTCGCGCATCGCCGACACGCACAACGTGTCCGGCGGCTGGCACACCCTGGCGGAGCTGAACGGGGATGAGATCAGCAACCCTGACCTGATCTTCCCCGGCCAGACCATCAAGCTCTGACAGGTCGCAAGCTCGCTGCCCGGCTCCGGCCACGGCGCCCGCACGGCGTGGCCGGAGCCGGCGGCGACTACGACCCACTTGCTGGTCACCAAACGTTCGCCATTCGGCGATGTGGTGGCCACCCGGGCGCTCCAGAGTGAACGAGCCACGAACGTCTCGTTCGGAAGGACGCCGCCGATGCCGAACCTCAGCCGCCGCCGGTTCCTTCAGCTCGGAGTGGGAGCAACAGCGGCCTCCATGCTCTCGCCGAGC
Source organism: Jatrophihabitantaceae bacterium (assembly GCA_036506155.1). GTDB lineage: Bacteria > Actinomycetota > Actinomycetes > Mycobacteriales > Jatrophihabitantaceae > DASXRA01. The sequence continues at coordinate 114,582 of DASXSF010000115.1, read as the reverse complement.
ATCGCCCGAGCGGCGGCGCTGCCCGGTAACCACCGCACCCGGTCCATCCGCGACGTCGAGCACGTCGTCGTGTTGATGCAGGAAAATCGCTCGTTCGACCATTACTTCGGTACCTTGCGTGGCGTGCGCGGCTACGGCGACCCGCGTGCGGTCACCCTGCCGAGCGGCAAGAACGTCTTCCATCAGCCTGACGGCACCGGCGAGGTGCTGCCGTTCCACCCGGACGTCGACAACGCCGGACTGGCGTTCTTGGAGGACCTCGATCACGGCTGGGACGGCGGACACCAGGCACTCAACCACGGCCTGTACGACCAGTGGGTGCCGGTCAAGCACGCCCCCACGATGGCGTACCTGACCCGCGCGGACATCCCGTTCCACTACGCGCTTGCCGACGCGTTCACGATCTGCGACGCCTACCACTGCTCGCTGCTGGGTCCGACCGACCCGAACCGCTACTACATGTGGACGGGCAGCACGGGCAACGCCGGCACGGGCGGGGGTCCGGTGATCGCGAACGACGAGATCGGCTACTCCTGGACCACGTACCCGGAGCGGCTGCAGCAGGCCGGCGTGAGTTGGACGATCTACCAGGACAGCGGTGTCGGGCTCGATGCCGCCGGCTTTTGGGGATGGACGGGCGACCCGTACATCGGCAACTACGGCGACAACTCGTTGCTGTACTTCACGCAGTACCAGAACGCGCCACCCGGGAGCCCGCTCTACGACCGTGCCCGCATCGGCACGAACGCCTCGGCCGGCCAGGACCTGTTCGCGACCCTGCGCGCCGACGTCGCCGGTAACAGGCTGCCGGCGGTGTCGTGGATTGTGGCGCCCGAGGCCTACACCGAGCACCCGAACTGGCCGGCCAACTACGGCGCGTGGTATGTCGCACGCGTGCTGGACGCGCTGACCGCCAACCCCGATGTGTGGAGCACGACGGCGCTTCTCATCACCTATGACGAGAACGACGGGTTCTTCGACCACATCGTCCCGCCCTACGCTCCGGCGACCGGCGCCGATGGCGCGTCAACTGTCGACACCACGCTCGAGATCTATCACGGGCAGGCGGGCCTGCCGCATGCAACAACCGGCGTTCCGGGGCCGTACGGGTTGGGCCAGCGCGTTCCCATGCTGGTCGTGTCGCCGTGGAGCAAGGGCGGCTACGTGACCTCGGAAGTGTTCGACCACACATCGATCATCCGATTCCTCGAGCAGCGCTTCGGCGTCATCGAGCCCAACATCTCGCCATGGCGCCGCGCGGTATGTGGCGACCTCACCTCGGCGTTCGACTTCACGACCACCGCGGGCGGGGTGCCGGCACTTCCGAGCACCACGGCTTACGCCCCGCCCGACCGCGACCGGCACCCCGACGTCGTGCCGGTCCCGCCACAGCAGCAGACCCTCCCGTCGCAGGAACCCGGTGTCCGGCCGGCTCGCCCGCTCCCCTACGACCTCGACGTCGCCGCCGTCGTCGACGGGGGCGCGGCCACCCTGCGGCTTCTCAGTCGGGGTCGCGCGGCCGCGGTCTTCCAGCTACGTGCACGTGCGGCCTCCGCCGCCTCGGGCATGGCGGTCCAGATGTTCACCGTCGAGGCGGGCCGCAGCCTTTCCGCCACGGCTCCGGTGGCGCCGTCGGGCGGCTACGACGTCGAGGTACACGGGCCCAACGGCTTCTACCGCCGACTCGCCGGCGTCACCGAACCGGGACCGGACGTCTCCACCGCACCGGTCGGGGCCAGCGACGACCTCGCCGTCGTCATCTCCAACTCCGGCCCAGCAGTGCGCGTGAGCGTCACCGACAATCTCGCGCAGCGCCCGGCCATGACGCACGAACTGCAGCGTGGCGGGCGCGTACGACTCGTCGTCGGGGGCAACGCGCACGGGTGGTACGACGTCACTATTACGTCCAGCGGCGATGCCACTTTCGTGCGGCAACTCGCCGGTCACGTCGAGAGCGGCCGTACGAGCATCAGCGACCCCGCCCTGGGCGCCTGACCGGGAATCCCTGCGGGCCGGCGACGGCGGCCGTCGCGGCAGGGGGCCTCACCGACGGCGGGAGAATGAGGTGCCTGGCGAAGAACCGCAGCGTGCTGTCCATCTCGAACGCCGGGACCGCGCCGTGCTTACCCGGGTTGGCGTGGAGCGTCTTCTCGGCTGAGGCGAAGGCCTCGAACAGCGCCAAGCTCTGGGCTCGCGGTATCCGCTCATCGTCCCACTGCATCAGGAACTCCACCGGGACGGTGATCCGGGCGGCGGCCTCGGCCGATCCGAGCGCACCGCCCAAACCCACCACCGCCGCGCGGACCCGGGGTTCCGCGGCAACGAACGGGACGCCTAGCCCACAACCCAACGACACACCCCAGTAGCCCACCGGACCGGAGCCGACATGGTCGAGTTCCTGAACGGCGTCCAGGACCGCCCGCCATTCCGGGACGGTCTGGCGGGCGACGAGTGCGTGGAAGTCAGCGATCAGCGGTGCGGGGTCCGCGCCGGCTGCTATGCGCGCCTGATTCACGGTTGCGATGCGGTCGTACTCCTCTTCCTTCGGCCGGTCGCCATGGCCGGGCACGTCGACAGCGGCGACGCCGAAACCGCACTCCGCCACGAAGCGGCGTGCACGCGCCACGACGCCGGGCGCCTTCTTGTGCTGGCCGCCCCCGTGTCCCATGAGAATCAGGGGCCGGGGACCACGGGCACCCGGCTGCGTCCAGAGCACGCCGGGAATCTCATCGAGGGTAAAGAGCTGTTCGAAGACGCCGTCGGACGACGCATCGGAGGTGAAGCGCATAGCGTTTCAAGCCTTTCGGAAATGCCTTGTGCGGGCACTCCCTAGGCAATGCGAGGGAGGGAGCCCCGACCTGTCAAAGCGTTGATCGGTCTCACCTCCTCGGTTCGCAGCACTGCACGCCGAGACCGCAAGCTATCACAATGCGCCCTCGCTCGACCCTTGACTAAGCCGGGTCGTCGTCGCTGGTATTCAGCAATGCCGTCCCCGCGGCGTCAAGGTGTGCAGCACGGGATCATCACTGCCGGGGGCTCGACGGCCACCCTTGACGCCCTGGCCGACGCCACGGCGCCGGGAGGTCACGGCTGCCCGCTGACGCTTGGCGCCGGAACTGCGCGCGGCACGGTCAGCCAGACGGTTGTGGCTGCGGCGAGCACCTCGCCGGCCGGCCCGAGCAGCGCCGACCCGGCGTGCAACTTGCGGCCATCGCGCCCACCAGGCCAGGCGATCACGACGCACTCGTCGCCGACCGCGGGAAGTACCGCCAGGCTTGCCGTCATCTGGCCGAGCAGGATGGCGGTGTCGCGTGCCAGGCCGGCAGCGTCGGCGGCGGCGATCCCGCTGGGACAATCCAGCACGGCCCAGACCACTTCGCTCCACACCGTCCCGCCGGGGTCCGCGACCGACGGGTCGGGTGTCCACGGCGCCGCCCACACCTGCCTCCCGGGCAACGGCCCGAGGAAGATGCGCAGCCCGTCGCCAGGCGCGCGGCCCATCCCGCACACAAAGCAACGAGGAAACATCGACTCGATGTAGTAGTCCGCGCTGCCGGCCACCGCGTGCGCTTCCGCCACTGATACGGGGCGGCCCGGTGCCGCCAGTGCGGGGCTGTGCGACACGGAGGTCGCCTCGGCTATCAGTGTGCGGCCGTGGTGGATGCGGACTGCAGTCTCGCCGCCCCGTTCGACGGTCATGGGAATCGCCAGCGGAGGCGGCCGGCGCAGCGTGACCGCCACCGGGCCGTCGACCAATGCGGCGATTCTTCCGCAGACGTAGCCGCCGTTGCCGCTGTCCGCGGGACCGCAGAAGCGAGACGGGATGACCACAGAATCGGTCACGTCGGTGCCAGCGTGTGACATGCCTTGACGCTAACCGCGGCCGGCGTCGGGCGGCCATCGGGTAAACGACCGGCGATCCCGCTGTCTCCCCAGCGAGGCGCTCCACGCCCGATCCGGTGCTCGGTCACCCACGAGACGATCTGGGCACGCGAGCGCACCCCAGCTTGCGCCGGATGTTTTCCACATGCGCCTCGGCAGTCCGCGGCGCGACGGACAGTCGGGTGGCGATGGACTGATTCGTGAGCCCTCGGCGATCAGCTCAGCCACCTCGAGCTCCCTAGCTGTGAGCCGCGGCCCCGGTCCTCGCGGGCCCGGACAGGAAGCCGAGCGTCGCATTCAGGACCGCTCGCCAGTCGCCGTGGTAGAACACGTAGCTGGAGCCCGGTAGCGGGACCAGCGTCGCGTCCGGGATCAGCGAGGCGACCTCACGCCCCAGCTCGAACCTCGTGTCCACGGAGGTCGGTGATCCAGCCCGAGTCGCACAGCAACGCCGGGCCAGCGCCTGCCGTCGAGTAGGCGACGCGGCCCGCGGGTGTGGCCCCGCGGGTGTGGCGCAGTAGCGGATCCTCGGCGTCACCGGTCCAGGCTGGCACAGCACCGGGGCCGGGTGCCCACGCCTCGCAGACGATCGCGAGCCCGTCAGCCGTCCAGCGCCGCGTCGAGGCTGATGTCGACACCGGTCAGCGCTTTGCTGACCGGACACGTTGCCTTGGCCTGTTGGGCAGCTTGCACGAAGGCGTCCGCGTCGAGCCCGTCGGCCTTGCCGCGGACCGTGAGCGTGATGCCGGTCAGCCGAAACCCACCCGCCGGGTCCGGACCTAGCGACACGTCTGCCCGGACGTCCAGAGACCGCGGGGTTCCGCCGGCTTGCGCGACCAGCGCGGAGAGCTGCATCGCATAACACGCCGAGTGCGCGGCGGCGATCAACTCCTCGGGACTGGTGGTGCCGTCGGCATTCTCGGCAGCCCGCTTGGGGAAGGACACGTCGTAGGTCCCGACCCCGGAGCTGGCTAGCTCGACTCGTCCGGACCCGGTCTGCAGCGTGCCTGTCCAAGCTGTGCGTGCGGTGCGGGTGGGCATGGTGGCTTCCCTTTCGTCAGCAGTCGAACGCCGACGCTAGTCCGCCGTGGCTGCCGCGTTCACACGCCCTGCCGGCCTCTTACGACGAGGCCCCGGTGTATACCTCCTCGAGGGTCCGACAAGCACCCAGGGCTGCAAGCTGAAGCGGACGGGATGAGAGCGGGTGCGAAGCGACCCGGCGCCAACGCTGCAATGCCTCAAGGGCGCTGTCCCGGATGATGTCTTGCTCAGCACCTTGATCGAGATCGAGCCGGCTGGCGGCGTCGTGGCCTGAGCCCCCCAGGATCCGGTCGAGCTCCTGGAGGCGCTCCGGATCGAGGCCCAGGTCGTCGGTACGAACGGTCGTCAACAGCCGCAATTCGGCGAACGCGTGGGTGCCGATCGTTAGCTGTTCAATGCGTGTCTGCAGTGATGCGGCCCCTGTGCAGCCTCCGGTGCGAAGCACCTCCCGTAGGTTGCTCAGCGCCGACCGCGCCTTGAGCACCTGGCTGCGATGCAGGAACTGCCGTGCGAGCACCTCACGAAGTTGGTCCAGCCCGCTGCGTGAGGAGAGAGTCTGCGCCAAGGACGTGACGTCCGCCGCTTCGCCGCTGCTGATCAGCGCGACTGCGAGCCGGACGCCGAAGAGACCGAGCCGCTCCAGCAGGTGTGTGCGCTCGATGTCCGTGAGGTCGAGGGTGCTCTGCCTGGTGCACAAGCGGTCGGCAGTGAGCAGCAGGGCGGTGCGCTCGGACGCCGGGAGCGCAGCGACGCGGGCCAGAGCGGCAAACTCGACTTCGCGCAATGTCGCGCCGGCGTAGCCGAGCAATCCGGCGACGGGCACGACAACGGGGCACAGCCGTCGCAGTCGGATGTCGCCCTTGTAGCGGCGCGCCACCCGGTCAGCGACTTCGAGCGAGTCGAGACGGCACGACCCGATCTCGTCGGCGCGCGAGAGGACGCCGACGACGTTCATCGGTGAGCCGTGTGCCAGCACGTTGCTTCGGGCGCCGGCGAAGTGCCGGCCGACCTCGTAGCGCGCTTGCTCACTCAACTGGGGCGCCTCCAACGCCACGTGCTGATCCCGCGTGGCTTCACGTTCTCGGGGTTGACCGAACGCGAGACCGAGGTGTTCCGCATGGTGGCCGAGGGAATGGATACCGGCGAGATCGCCCATGCGCTGTCGTACAGCGAGCGCACCGTGAAGAACATCGTGCACGGTGTCACCACGCGCCTGCAGCTGCGCAACCGCTCGCACGCCGTGGCCTACGTGGTTCGCGAGGGACTCATCTAGTGGGACAGGCCGGCAACGAGGTTGACCGTCGTCGCGAGGATCATCGAGCCGAAGACGAACGACAACAGGCCGTGCCTGAATGCGGCGGCTCGGATCCGAGTGCTCTGCAGGTTGGTGTCCGAGACCTGATAGGTCATGCCGATGGTGAACGCCAAGTAGGCGAAGTCGGTGAACTTCGGCAAGTCCTCTTGGTTGAAGTCGATGCCCCCGACGGAGCCCGAGTAGTACAGCACCGCGTATCGCAGCATGTACAGGGTATGGATCAATGCCCATGAGATCGCCACACTGGCAACCGCCAACGCGGCCAGCAGTGCCTGCCTCGCCCCGTGCGCCGAGTTTGCCTGCACGAGCACGTAGGCCACGGCCACCAGGCTCGCGACATTTGCCAGGAGAATGAGTAGGTCTGTTGTGGTCGGCGACGGGTCATCGCGCGTTGCCATGGCTGCCGTCTGATCTGCGTCCCGATTCCTGATTTTGGCCGCTGTGATGACGCAGAACGTCAACGCCGCCGCGCTCCAACCCACCACCGGCGCGTAGTCCCATTCACCGAGAAGGCCAGTCACAACCGTGGCGAGTATGCCGATCGCCAGCATCGACATAAGCACACGCCGTTCCCTGGCCGCATGATCGATCGGCAGCGACGCGATCGGCGCCGGAGTGCTCACGATCGCAGTCAACCAGCGAGCGCAGGCAACGGTACGGCGCCGCGCCGCGAGAGCGAGCAGGGCAAGCGCTCGGGCTCGGCATCGTATCTGGCGCGGTCCCTCGGCGCTCCTGGTTCTAGCGAAGGGAGGGGCGATGGTCTGCGTGTCGTCGATGACCCGGACGTTGCGGGTCTTGTTTCTCGTCTCCGCGCACGGCAGCTTGAGCCAAGCTGCTCAGGTCGTATTGACCGATCTCGGCCACGAGGTCGAGGTGTGCGTGGTCGACTCGCCCGAGTCGATGCAGGACGCTGTCCGCGCCTGCGGTCCGGATCTGATCGTGTGCCCGATGTTGAAGAAGATGATCCCCGAGGCGGTGTGGTCTCGCTACCGCTGCCTGATAGTGCACCCGGGCCCGATCGGAGACCGCGGTCCGTCGTCGATCGACTGGGCCATCCAACTCGATCGGTCCACGTGGGGCGTGACCGTTCTCGAAGCAAACGGCGAGTTCGATGCCGGGCCGGTGTGGGCAACCAGGACCTTCGAGCTGCGATCGACGACCAAGAGCGGTGTGTACCGGCACGAGGTCCGCCGCGCGGCGATTGACGCACTCGTCGAGGCCGTGACCATGGTCGCTCGCGGCCAGGAAGCCCCTGATGCTGTCGAGCAGCGCGGGATTGCCGTTGCCGGGCAGGCACGTCCCCTCATGCGCCAGGAGGCCCGTGAGATCGACTGGTCGACCGACTCAACCGATGTTGTGCTGCGCAAGATCCGCGCGGCGGAAGGCCAACCCGGCGTGCTGGATCGGATCGGCAACAGCCAGTTTCACCTGTTCGGCGCCCATAGCGAGGGAACGCTCCGTGGCAAACCGGGCCAGATCATCGCGCAGCGCAACGGCGCGATCTGCCGCGCCACGATCGACGGCGCCATCTGGATCAGCCACCTCAAACAGCGCCGGACGCCGGCGCGGACGTTCCTCAAACTGCCTGCGGCGACCGCCCTGGCGCAGTCCGGAGCCAGGATCGACGTCCCGGAAGTCGCGGTACCCCTGCATGTGTCGCACGGGTCCGGAGCGGAGGACACCTTCCGCGACATCGTCTACGACGAGGCGTCCAACGTCGGATACCTGCATTTCGACTTCTACAACGGCGCAATGAGTACCGAACAGTGCCAGCGGCTGCGGGACGCCTACCGCTACGCCCGCTCCCGCCCCGAAACCAGTGTCATCGCCCTGATGGGTGGCCGCGATTTCTTCAGCACGGGCATCCACCTCAACGTCATCGAGGCCGCCAAGGACCCCGCTCGCGAATCGTGGCGCAACCTGAACGCGATCAACGACGTGGTGCATGACATCGTCACCACCGACTCGCACTACGTTATAGCGGCGCTGTCCGGCGACGCCGCCGCCGGCGGAGTCCCGCTCGCGCTCGCAGCGGACCGCACCGTCGCTCGCGAGGGCATCGTGCTCAACCCGTACTACGGCCACATGGGGGGCTTGTACGGATCGGAATACTGGACCTATCTGCTACCGCGACGAATCGGCGAGCGGATGGCAACCCAGCTCACCGGCGCACCGTTCACCCCGATCAGCACCAACCGAGCGGTGCAGATCGGACTGCTCGACGCCGCCTTCGGTGCAACCGTGGAAGGCTTCGTGGCGCGCGTGCGCAACCACGCGGAGCAGTTCGCGAAGCGCAACGACCTCACCAGTCGCCTCGAGGTCAAGCGTCGGCAGCGTGCACACGACGAACGCGTCAAACCGTTGGAGGCCTACCGCCGCGAGGAGCTGGCCCGCTCCCACCGCTGCTTCTTCGGATCCGATCGGCGCTACCACCACGCTCGCCACCGCTTTGCCTACAAGCTTCACTCCGTGCCGGAGACATCGACTCGTACCTGAACGCGGCCGCCTTTGGACTCAGCGCGCGGTCCAGCCGCCGTCGACGGTGATCGTCGAGCCGGTGATGAGCGAGGCAGCCGGCGAGGCGAGGAAGACGACGGCACCGGTGACGTCGCTCGGCCGGCCGATGCGGTGCAGAGCCGCGATCCGCTCGATGACATCAGCGCGGAATGCCGGATCGCCGAGTGCCGCCTGCGTGCCGGGCGTCTCGATGAACGTAGGAGCCACGCAGTTCACGGTGATCCCGTACTGGCCCCACTCGACGGCGAGGCATTTGGTCAGGTGCGCGATCGCTGCCTTGGTCATGCAGTACACCGACTCACCCGGCAAGGCGACCAGCCCTGCCTGCGAACCGATGTTGATGATTCGGCCGTAGCCCTGCTCGCGCATCGTCGTCATGGCCGCCTGGCTGGCGAAGAATGTGCCCTTGAGATTGATGTCGAGCGTGGCGTCGAAGTCCTCGACTGACACCGACTCCGCGTTGCACACGCGGGCGATTCCCGCGTTGTTGACGAGGATGTCGAGGCCCCCGAACGTACGCGTGGCGAGGGCGACGGCCTCGCGAATCTCGGAGAGGCTGGCCATGTCCATCTGCAGCGGGACGGCCCTACGGCCGAGCGCCTCGATCGCCGCCACGGTGGCCGTGGCCGAATCGCTGACGCGCAGGCCCAGTGCCACGTCCGCACCCGCCTGGGCCAACGCGACGGCGATCGCCCGGCCGAGTCCGCGGCCGCTGGCAGTAACCAGTGCACGGTTGCCCTCGAGGGAGAAGCTGGGAGCTTCGTCGTTCATGACCGTCCTCGCGATTGGTGCGCCACAGGCCCGCGGTCGACCCTAGACGGCAACCCTGGTGCACACTGACCCGCGGGGTTGCGAAGCATCGGAGGTGCGGCGGTGGGCCGACTCGTCGAGGTCGCGGGCACGAAGCTCTACGTCGACGCGCGCGGTGCGCCTTCGGCGTTCCCGTTGCTCGTGTTCCACGGCGGGCCGGGCCTCGACCACACGATGTTCGCCGACTACCTCGACCCGCTGACCGATTCGGGTCGCTACCGGCTGGTTCTGGTCGACGAGCGTGCGTGCGGTCGCTCCGACCGGACCGCTCCGCCCGACACCTGGAGGCTTAAGCAGATGGCCGACGACGTGAGTGCCTTGGCGGCCGAACTCGGCCCGAGCGCCGGATACGCCACGCTGGGCCACTCCTACGGTGCCTTCATCGTCTTGCAGCACGCAGTCGATCACCCCGGCGAGCCACGCGGCTCGATCGTATCGGCGGGCGTGGCGCACGCCCGTTGGCTCGACGAGGTCGACCACCAGTTGGCGGTGTTCGAGCCGGTCGAGCTGCGCGAGCAAGTCACGGCGTCATGGGCGCGGGAGCGAAGCGTCGAGACCGAAGAGGAGGCGGGCGCGTTGCTCGAGGAGCAGATGCCGTTTCACTTCCTGGATCCGCGAGGTCCGGCGCTGCGCGAGTACCTCCGCCGGACCACCGGGCTCGCTCGATACGCACCCGACGTGATCAGGCACTTCGCCGCGCAGCAATACGGCGGAATCGACGTCGAGGACCGGCTGGGCGAGGTGACCCAGCCAGTACTGGTGCTCGCAGGTCGACACGACCGCACCTGTGCGGTGGGCGCCTCACAGGACATGGCGGCGCGGCTGCCCGACGCGCAGCTCGTCGTGTTCGAGAACTCGGCGCACATGACCTTCGCCGAGGAGCAGGACGCGTATCTCGCAACGGTTCGCCAGTTCCTCGATCGAATCAGCCGCTAGTCGCCCTGGCTGGGCGGTGAGGGCGCGTAGGGCTGCGACGTGCACCGCCTGCCCGGCCATGGGCTGCGCGCGCCTGCCGTGATCACCGCCGGCGCCGGTAGCGTCGACAGACGGTCCGTCGTTCCGAGGAGGGCTGACCCATGCGAGACCTTGCACCAACGATCACACGGCAGCGGCTTCTGGTCGAGGGTTACTACACGATCGATGTCGACGAGGACGTTATCGGCCGATTCCTCAACGAGCTCCCTGACGTGCTCGGATTGCGCACCTATGGTCGGGCCGCCGTCTTCGCACCTGCGGGGCTAGGGCGTCAGACCAATGAAGGCTTCGACGCGTTCGTCCCGCTGATCGATTCAGGCATATCGCTTTACGTATGGACCGCCGCACGATTCGCCGCGTTGGTGCTTTTCACCTGCAAGGCTTTCGATTCAAGCGCGGCTGCCGGGTTCACCCGGGACTTCTTCGCGATGACCGACTCGGAGTACCAGCAGTTCTAGTCCGCACCGGCGTCTTCCGGGCGCTGCCGAACGGCGACGCTGAGCTAACACCGCGCGCTGTCGTCGACGGATTCGCACCGCCACCCGGCGCGGGCCAGGGCCGCGCCGGGTGGCGGGTTCGGCTCGGATGTCGTCGGGTTGAAGCTCGTTGCCGTGGCGGTGCGCCAGGTCGGCTCGTCCGATGGGGTGGAATACCGCGAGCCGCCCGCCGGGGCGGGCGACGTCGGCAAGGAGCAGGGCGGCCACTGCGCCGCGGCCGCGCCGAGTGGCTTCGGCGAGCATCTCGACGGTGACGTCGACGGCGATGACGGTGCCGGTGCCGCCGACGTGGTCGCGCACCGCGGGCAGCGCGCGGCCGGTACCGCAGGCTGCGTCCAGGGCTGTGCGCCCGACGGGAGGGGCGAGTTCGGCGAAGGCAGCGGCGTAGACCGGGCCGTCGTCGGGGAAGCGGTTCTCCCAGCCGGCTGCGCGCGGGCCGAAGAATGCACGGGTGGCAGCGAGGTCGGTGCCGCTCATCGTCGCGGCGCCTAGGCGATCCCGAGCATGACCTCGGTGGACTTGACGATGGCGGTGACCCGATCGCCGACAGCGAGTCCGAGGTCCTCGGCAGCGTCTTTGGTGATGGAGGCGGTGATCTGCTGGCCGCCGTCGAGGTCGACCTTGACGACGGTCATGACGGCGCCGACCTCGATTGCAGAAATGGTTCCGGTGAGCTGGTTTCGAGCTGATAGGCGCACGATTCCCTCCATTGGCTAGGCGCAGATTCGGGCCGGGCGGATTGATTATGCCTTGAATACAGTCTCGGTGTTGGTGTTGTCCCGCAGCTGCGGATAGTGTCCGCGGTCATGGCGACGTTCCGGATCCGGGAGGCAGCCGAGCTGCTCGGGGTCAGCGACGACACGGTTCGGCGCTGGGCCGACGCCGGCCGGGTGCGCACCAGCACGGACGAACTCGGGCGGCGGGTCATCGCCGGAGCCGATCTGGCCCGGTTCGCCGAGGAGCTCGCGGCCGGCGCGGAGCGACCTCGGCCGCGCACCGTCGTCGCAGAGTCGGCCCGCAACCGGTTCACCGGGCTCGTGACCAACGTCGTGAAGGACATGGTGATGGCGCAGGTCGAGATCCAGGCCGGCCCGCACCGCATCGTGTCGCTGCTCAGCCGGGAGGCCGCCGACGAGCTGGGACTCGAGCCGGGCGTCATCGCCATCGCCTCGGTCAAGGCAACCAACGTGGTGGTCGAGGTCCCCGAGCACCGGTCCAGCCGCGCCGGTTAGCGCAGTCACCGCGGCGGGGCCGTTCCCACGTCCGGTCCAATTGAGCCCACATGATCGAGGGGAATAGCAAGCATGCAGCGTCGCATCATCGCTCTCGTCGCAGCCACCGCAGCAACCGTCTTTGTCGCCGCCGGGTGTTCGTCGAGCAAGAACAACTCGCCGACTTCGCCAGCGTCCGCCGCCCCGGCGGGCGGTGCCACTTCGTCGAGTTCGGCGGCGGTGAGCGGTACCGTCACGGTGTTCGCCGCCGCCTCGCTGAAGGAGGCGTTCACCACGCTGGGCAAGCAGTTCGAAAGCGCCCACCCCGGCACCAGCGTCAAGCTCAGCTTCGGCGCGAGCTCCGACCTGGCCGAGCAGATCAACCAGGGCGCACCGGCCGACGTGTTCGCCTCCGCATCACCCAAGAACATGCAGCAGGTCGTCAGCGCGGGCGGCGCCTCGACGTCGACGAACTTCGCCAAGAACGTCATCGAGGTGGCGGTCCCGCCGAGCAACCCGGCCAACGTCACCAGCGTCACCGACCTGGCCAAGAGCAGTGTCAAGGTCGCACTGTGTGAGCCGCAGGTGCCGTGCGGCAGCGTCGCCGCCGAGGTGTTCAAGAACGCCAACATCACGGTCAAGCCCGTCACCTTGGAGCCGGACGTGAAATCCACCCTGTCCAAGGTGGAGCTGAACGAGGTCGATGCGGGGATGGTGTACGTGACCGACGTCCGCGCTGCCGGAAGCAAGGTCAAGGGGATCGTGATCCCCGATAACATCAACGCCTCGACCGAATACCCGATCGCAGCGCTGACCAAGGCACCCAACGCCACCGGCGCGCAGGCGTTCGTTGACCTAGTCCTGTCCCCCGCGGGGCAGTCGGTCCTTTCCGCGGACGGATTCCAGAAGCCCTGATCCGCACCCTCGTCCGCCAGCGCGGCCCGCGCCGTTCCGCACGCGAGCCGGGCCGGCGCGGCGTCCCGCCCCTGATCGCGGCGCCGGCGATGATCGCGCTCGCGTTCCTCGCGGTGCCGCTGGTCGCGCTGCTGGTCCGCGCGCCCTGGCGCAGCCTGGGCCGCCTGCTTTCGGAGAACGACGTCCTGTCGGCCCTGCAGCTCTCGCTGGAGTGCGCGACCGCAGCCACCGCGGTGGCACTGGTCTTCGGGGTGCCCCTGGCCTGGGTGCTCGCACGTGTGCGATTTCCCGGCATCGGGCTGCTCCGCGCGCTGGTGACGCTGCCGCTGGTGCTGCCGCCGGTCGTCGGCGGTATCGCGTTGCTGCTCGCTCTCGGGCGCAACGGCATCGTGGGCCGCTACCTGGACGAGTGGTTCGGCGTCACGCTGCCGTTCACAACACCGGGCGTCATCGTGGCGGAGACGTTCGTGGCCATGCCCTTCCTCGTCGTCACCGTCGAAGGCGCGCTTCGCACGGCCGACCGCGACATCGAGGAGGCAGCCGTGACGCTGGGTGCATCGCGGCTGACCGTGTTCCGGCGCATCACGCTTCCCGCTATCGGCCCGTCCCTCGTCGCAGGGGCGATCCTGTGCTGGGCCCGGGCGCTGGGCGAGTTCGGCGCCACCATCACCTTTGCCGGCAACTTCCCGGGCACGACGCAGACAATGCCGTTGAAGATCTACGAGGCGTTCCAGCTCGACCCGGAAGCGGCGATCGCACTGGGCCTGGTCCTGCTGCTGGTAGCGGTCGTGGTGCTGGTCGCGCTACGCGACCGGTGGCTGCGAGGGCCGGCGAGCCTGTGAGCGACCCGATCACCGCCAGCCTGCGGCCCGTCCCCGGACCGGGCCGCGAGCGCAGCGCGCTGACCCTCGCCGGGGCCGTGCAGCGCGGCGGCTTCCGCCTGGAGGTCGACCTCACCGTCGAGCCCGGTGAGGTCCTCGGCGTGATCGGGCCGAACGGCTCGGGCAAGACCACACTGCTGCGCACCCTCGCGGGTCTCACCCCGCTCACGGAGGGCCGGGTGTGCGTCGGCGAGCAGGTGCTCGACAGCGCCGAGCCGCCCGTCTTCGTCGCGCCCGAGCAGCGCCCGATCGGGTTCGTGTTCCAGAACTACCGGCTCTTCCCGCACCTGTCCGTGCGCGACAACGTGGCGTTCGCGCCGCGCTGCCGCCGAACCGGACGCAGGCAGTCCCGCCTGATCGCCGATGAATGGCTGAACCGGCTGGGCCTGAGCGACCTGGCCACGCGCAAGCCACCCCAACTGTCCGGCGGGCAGGCCCAACGCGTCGCGCTGGCCCGGGCGCTCGCCGCCCTCGACGCCAAGACCAAACTGGAGATCCGCGCCGAGCTGCGCCGCCACCTCACGGAATTTCCCGGCGCAACGCTGCTGGTGACCCACGACCCGCTCGAGGCCATGGTCATGACCGACCGGCTGATCGTCATCGAGAACGGCCGCATCGTGCAGCGCGGCGAGCCCGCGGCTGTCGCCCGCCGGCCGGCCACCCAGTACGTCGCCCGCCTGGTCGGGCTCAACCTCTACCACGGCGTCCTCGACGACAGCGGCCGCGTCGTGCTCGACGACGCGGCAGGCACCCTTATCGCGACCCACCCGCTCCCCGCAGACGCAGCCACTCCCGGCCGAGTGCTCGTCGCCATCCGCCCGACCGCGATCGCGGTCCACACGGTCCGCCCGGATCACTTCAGCCCCCGCAACGTCTGGGCCGGCACGGTCACCGGGCTCGAACTGCTCACCGACCGGGTCCGTGCGCAGGTCAGCGGGACCCCGTCCGCCCTGGTCGACCTCACTCCCGACGCCGTCGCCGACCTCGGCCTCGCCGAAGGCCGCCCTGTGTGGCTCAGCGCCAAAGCCACCGACCTCGACATCTACCCCGATACTCAGTGATCGGCGGCGGGTGGAATCAACACCCGGCTGCCGCACCCGATGGGCCGTCTCGACCTGCTGCAGGCTCGGACACTGCTCCACACAGGATCAGCTGGGACCTTCGGCCGCCTTCGGGGCGCGGTTACGCCGTTGATCGGACATTCCCTATTAAAGCCGCGGGTTCGCTCGACAAGAGATGGATCTCGCAAGGCTGGTTGGTCGCCACAAGCTCTGAATCCCGCGAAGGTATTGGCGTGCACGGATTGTTGCGCGATCATCACCTTGCCGTGTCGACGTCTCGCACTTATTGAACGTGGGGGGGCGGGGTCGCGTGGTGACGGTCGTGGGGGATGGCGCTGTCCGCAGCCGCGCCTGGACGATACTGGTCAGCCCGTTCGTTCTGGACGGGCTTCTCGCGCTGGCCGTGGCCGGCGAAGCGCTGGTCAGCCTCGCGCCTGCTGCCCCGGCGACGGTCGAGATAGTCGCGCTGGGCACCGCGCTCTGTGTTGCGCTGCGGCGCCGCCACCCAGTGGCGGTAGTGGGGTTGACGTCGATCGGGTTCATCATCTGGCAGATATCGGGGTACTTCGATCCTCCGCTGCCCTTTGCTCCACTCGTCGCGATCTACACGCTGGCCGTGTATCGACCGCCCGCGATCTCAGTGAAGGTCGGCAGTGCGGCGGCCGCCGGTGTCGTTGCGAGTTCGACCATCGGCCAGACGGGCTTCAGCGACGACCTGCTCGACTATCCGATCTCGCTTGTGGCGGCGCTGACGATTGGATGCGGCGTGCGCATCGGGCGGGCGCGGGCTGAGCTGCTCGAGGAGCAGTCAGCGCAGCTGGCCCGAGACAGCGCCGAACGCACCGAGCGCGCGGTCGAGCAGGAACGAGCCCACATCGCGCGGGAACTGCACGACATCGTGGCGCACAACGTGAGCGTCATGGTGGCCCAGGCCAGCGCAGCGAACGTGGTCTTCGAGAGTCAGCCGCAGCAGGCCCGGCAGGCATTGACGTCGATCGCATCGGTCGGGCGCGAGGCGCTGGTCGAGATGCGCCGGCTGCTCGGGGTGCTGAGCCCGTGCGGGCGGGCGGGGCAGGATCCCATGCCCGGGCTGGACGGATTGCCGTCGCTGATCGCCCAGATCGAGCGAGCCGGGCTGCCCGTGCAGGTGACCGTCGAGGGCGATCGCCGCCGGCTGCCGGCCGGTGTCGAGCTTTCCGCCTATCGAATCGTCCAGGAGGCGCTGACCAACAGCCTCAAACACGCCGGGACGACGCGCTCCTGCGTCCTGCTCACCTATCGCCGCGAATGCCTGGAGCTGTGCATCTCCGACGCAGGCAACGGCAAGAATCGCCCGGCCGAGGATGTGGCCCGCACCTCCGGGCGCGGCCTGCTCGGCATGCAGCAGCGAGCAGCGCTCGTCGGCGGCTGCCTTGTGGCCGGTACCGGGGACGACGGCGGATTCGTCGTCACCGCGCTTCTCCCGGTGGCAGGGGCACCGCGATGACGCTCCGGGTCCTCGTCGCCGACGATCAGCCACTGATGCTCGGCGCGCTGTCCACGTGCCTTGCGGCCCAGCCCGACATCGACGTCGTCGGCGAGGCACAGGACGGGGCGCAGGCGGTCGAACTGGCGCGCCGCCTCCGGCCGGACGTCGTCGTGATGGATGTCCGGATGCCGACGATGAGCGGCATCGAGGCCACCCGCCTGATGACGGCGTTGTCCATCAAAGTGCTGATCGTGACGACCTTCGACATCGACGATTATGTCGTCGAGGCGCTGCGGGTCGGCGCGAGCGGCTTTCTCCTCAAGGACGTCACGCCCGAGGAGCTCGTGCACGCAGTGCGGGTGATCGCGGACGGGGAGGCGCTGCTCGCGCCGGCCGTGACCCGGCGGCTGCTGGACCGCTACGCCAACCGGCTGCCGCCACCGTCGGAGCTGCTGGCTCGCCTCACCAGCCGCGAGCAACGCGTCCTGGAACTGGTCGGACTTGGCCTGTCCAACACCGAGATCGGGCAGACGCTGCACATCACCACGAGCAGCGTCAAGACGCACGTGGGTCACCTGCTGGCCAAGCTCGGCCTCACCGACCGCGTGCACCTGGTCATCTTCGCCTACGAACACGGCGTGATCTCACCGCACACGGTCTAGCCCGGCTACCGGCAGTGGTGGCGGTGCACCGGCGTAAGCCGCTGCACCTGTGGGGTGAGGCCGTACACCTTCTTGCTCACCCGGTAGCCGCGGCGGTCCTGGGCGATCACCTGCGCCCGGATCTTCGCCAGGGCCGCCCCGCCGAGCTTGCCGATCTTCACCAGTGTCAGCACCTCGGGGGTGTCGCCGCCCACGGCGCCGACCTTGATCGTGCCGATATGTGGTGCGTAGTACTTCAGCTGGTGGCCGCCCTCCGGTTCGAGTGGGGCCCACTCGTCGATGACGATCACGTTGCCGAAGCAGCCGACGGGGACGCAGACCTGCTGCCGGGTCTTGGTCACCTTGCCGCAGTCGAAGAACCCGACCGTGGGTGCCCGGCCTTGCTCGTAGGCCGTCGTGTGCAGCCGTGGATGGCCGAGCATGCCGATTCCCGCCCGCGCACCAGCGATGCCGGCGATCCAGGTGCTCGGGGCTCCGGCGAGCTGACCGTCCTCGTACTCCTCGGGATACTCGCCGACGTTCCAGACCCGCCCGGACCGGTCCTGCGCCTCGAAGGCCAGCTCGGACTCCTGGAGTTGACCGTTGTCGAGGTCGCGCTCGAAGACGACGAGGGTGCGAACACCGTCGATCACTTTGGTCAGGTCGGTAACGGTCGCCACGATGCTGTGCTGGTGCAGCTTCCCGTCGTCACTACGGACGGTGCCGCGAAGTTCGGTGTTCGTCCAGGGCACCAGCGGCAGCCAGCGGTTGTCGATCTCGGGGCGCTGCGGGAAATGGTGCGCGGAGAACTGGGCGACCGGACCGCACGAGTTGGCCGGCGGTTTCGGCGATGCCGCGAGCGCGGATGCCGGCAGCGCGGCAAGGAGCGGCACGACCAGGACGGCACTCAGCAGCAGTGGCCGGCAGCGGTAACTGATCATGGCTGGGCGTCCTTTCTTGCAGGGGCACGCCGGGACTTGGCGAAGCGCAGGTACAGCGACGGGACGACGAACAGGTTGAGCACAGTCGAGGTCACCAGCCCGCCGAGGATGACCACCGCGAGCGGGTACTCGATCTCGTGGCCCGGCCGGTCGCCCAGAACGACCAGCGGAACCACCGCGAGTGCCGTGGCGAGGGATGTCATCAAGATCGGCGAGAGGCGCTCACGCGCACCGCGCAGGACGAGCGCCGGGCCGAACGGCACACCCTCGTGCTTTTCCAGGTGCTGGCAGTGGTTCACCAACAGGATCCCGTTCCGGGCGGAGATCCCGAACACGGTGAAGAAGCCGACCATCGAGCCGAGCGAGATGACCCCGCCGGCGATGCGGTTCGCGAGCACGCCGCCGACGAGGGCCATCGGCAGGGTCAGGAAGATGAGCAGCGCGAGTCGCCAGCTGCCGAAGGAGACCTGCAACAGCAACAAGATCGCGAGGCCGGCGACGATCGCGATGCGGTACAGGTGGGCCTGGGCGGCCTGCCGCTCCGCGTACTCGCCGAGCAGTTCGGCGTGGTACCCGCGCGGGAACTCGACGCTGCGCAGCACTTTGTTCACGTCCGCGACGACCGAGCCGAGATCGCGGCCCTTGACGTTCGCGGCGACGTCGAGCCGGCGGGAGTCGTTCTGCCGCTCGATGGCGTTCGGCACCGGTTCGACGCTCACCTTGGCGACGTCGCCGAGGCGCACAACCGAGCCGGACGGCGTGTCGATCGGCAACGCGCTGACGGCCGGCACGCTCGATCGCGTCTGGGGCGTACTCCAGACGACCGTGTCGTACGCCTTGCCGTCGCGGAAGATGTCGCCGACCTCCTCGCCGGCGACCAGCGTCGACGCCGCACGGCGCACATCACCGGGTTTGAGCTCGTAGCGCGCCGCCCTGGCGATGTTGACCTGGACCTGGATTTGCGGCTGGTCGAGCGAGATGTCGACATGGTCGTCGACGATCCCGTGAATGGCGGCCAGTCTGTGCTGTATCTCGAGGCCCTTGGCCCGCAGCACGTCCAGGTCCTCGCCGTAGATGCGGATGACGATCGGCTCCTTCGCCCCTGTGAGAACCTCCTCGATCCGTTCGTTCAGGTAGGTGAGCACGTCCCGGTAGACACCCGGGTAGCTGTCGATGACCTGGTTGATGGCATCGACCGTCTTGGTGTAGTCGGCCTTCGGGTCGATGCTCACCCAGTTCTCGCCGAAGTTCACGCCAGCGATCTCCTCACCGAGAAACGCCTGCCCGATGTGGTTGCCGAACGCACGCACGCCCGGGATAGCCCGCAGATCCCGGCTCAGGTTTGTCGTCACGCGCTCCATCTCCTCCGCCGACGTCCCCGGCGTGGCGATGAAGTGCATCAGGAAGTCGCGTTCCTTGAAGCTGGGGAACAGGCTCTGCCCAAGCTGCGGCACCACTAGTACGGCGGCCAGCACGAGGGCCAGGCTCGCGGCGTACGCGTTGCGCGGCCGCTGCACGATCCGGGAGAGGGCCGCCGTGTATCCGCGTTGCAGCCACTTGACGATCGGCGACTCGCGCCGCTCGACAGGTGCGCGGCGCAGCAGGATCAGCGCGAGCGCGGGCGTGACGGTGAGCGCTACGGCCATCGACGCGACGATGGCGAGCGTGTACGAGACGGCGAGCGGCCGGAAGAACGAGCCGGTCAGCCCGGGCAGCAGGAAGATCGGCACCGCCGCGGCGACGATGATCAGCGTTGCGTAGACGATCGGGCCGCGAACCTCGAGCGACGCGTTCAGGATCACCGACGCGATCGGGCGGTTCGCACCCTCGCGGCGGTACTGCCGCACCCTGCGCAGGATGTTCTCCACGTCGATGATCGCGTCATCGACGACCGCGCCGAGTGCGATCACCAGCCCGGCCAAGGTCATCGTGTTGACGGTTGCGCCGCGCCAGTACAGCACCAGCATCGCCGCGATCAGCGACAGCGGGATCGTCAGCAGGCTGATGGCGGCGACCCGCCACTCGTACAGGAAGGCCAGCAGGATCACCACGACCAGCAGGAAGCCGAGTAGCAGCGCGATGCTGAGGTTGTGGATCGACGTCTTGATGAAGTTCGCCTGCTGAAAGACCTTGGTGTCGAACGTGATGCCGGGCAGGCCCGGCTGTAACGAGTCGAGAACCTTCTGGACGTCTCGGGTCACGTTGAGCGTGTTGCCCCACGGCAGCTTCTCAACGACCAGGAGCAGTCCCGGGCGGTCGTCGACGATCGCGTCGCCGATCAGCGGCTGGTGGTCGATCTTGACGTCGGCCACCTGACCCAGGCGTACGTGCTTTCCGGTCTTGCTATCGACGGTCACCCGCGCCAGGTCGGCGGGCGCGACGATCGGCAGGACGTGCCGGATTCCGATCTGCTGCTGGGGCAACTCGATGGCGCCGCCAGTGCCGATGATCGAACCGTTGGAGAACCGCAGCAGGCCGGAGTCGACCGAGTCAGAGGTCGCCTCCATGACGCTGTCGAGCGTGACGTGCTGGTTCGCCATCCGTCCGGGATCGACCTGGACGGTCATCATCTTCAGCCGCTCGCCCCACATGGCGACGTTGGCGACGCCTTCGATGCGCATGATGCGGGCACGGATCGTCCAGTACGCCATCATCGACATCTCGATGACGGACTGGTTCTTCGAGGTCATGCCGATCTGCATGACGCGCGCCGTCGCCGAAACCGGCGGCATCATCACCGGCGGTGCCGCCCAGGTCGGCAGGCTCGGCGTGACGATCGCGAGCCGCTCCTGCACGAGCTGCCGGGCGCGCTTGAGACTCGTGCCCTGCTTGAAGATCATCTGGATGGACGACAGTTGCGGCACAGAGCGCGACCGCATGTCGGTCAGGCCCGCGACCCCGTTGAGCACCTGCTCCAGCGGTACCGTCACCAGGGACTCGACATCTGTGGTCGACAGGCCCAGGCATGCCGTCTGAATCTCGACCTGCGGCGGGGCGAACTCGGGGAACACGTCCACCCGCATCTTCGGGATCGACAGCACCCCGAGCGCGATCATCCCGGCGGCGAGCGCGACCACAAGGAAGCGGAACCGGAGGCTCGTGCGGACGATGAAGCGCATGAGCGTCGGCCGCTGCGCCTCCGACTGCCCGTTCATTCGCCCTCGACCACGTACTCCGTGCCGAGCAGTTCCGCCCCGCCGACGATCACGACCGGCGTTCCGGGCGGCGGTCCGGATCGGAGCAGGACGTTGTCGCCGTCGACCTGCTCGATGACGATCGCTGCCCGGACGAAGGTGAGCGGCTTCGGGTTCGTGTAAACCCAAGCCTTGCCGTCCTTGTCGTAGAGCACAGCCGACAGCGAGACCTGCGTTGCCGCTGTCCCGCTCTTCGCGACCGCGCGCACGGTATCGGTCTTCAGGCCGATGCGGTCGGCGGCTTCCTCGGTGAGCGTGACCCGGCCGATGTCGCTCCCCTCGATCGCTTCGACAGAAGCGGGTCCGGCGCCGCCGTCCTCGCTCGATCCGGCTTTGCCGCAGCTGCTGAGGGCGAGACCGGCGAGGACGGCCAGCACGGCGAGCAGGGCCAACCGGATTGTCGATCGGCGCATCACAGCCCTCCCTCCGTAACGCGTGGGCCTGGCGGGTGTCCGCGCAGGCGAATGCCGGACGCGAACCGCAGGTACAGCGCGGGCACGACCAGCAGGGTGAGCAAGGTCGTCGTCACAAGACCGCCCAGGACGACAACGGCGAACGGGAACAGCGCCTCGGTGCCGGCGGTCTGCCCGAGGAACAACAGTGGAAGCACGGCAGCGGCGGTGGCCAGCACGCTCATGCTCAGCGGGCCGACCCGCGCCCGCGTCACCCGGTTCACCACTTCGGCGTCAGCCGGCTCGTCCCGGGCGAAACCGCGTACGAGCAGGACCACGTTGCGCGCGGCCAGGCCGAAGATCGCGAGCAGCCCCATCAGCGCGCCGAGCGATCGCACCCCGCCCACTAGGCCGGCCGTCAGCACGCCACCGACCAGCGACAGCGGCAGCACGAGGAAGAGCAGAGTCGCGAGTAGCCAGCTGCCAAACGCAGCCTGCAACACCAGGTAGATCCCGACAGCGACCGCAACCGTCGTGAGGCCCATCCGCCACAGCTGGCCCTGGTGGCGCAGCGAGTCGCTGTGCACCTCGGCGTGGAACTCCAGGGGCATGCTCATGGCGGCGACCCGGCCGCGCACGTCGTGCACGACCGCGGCGAGGCTGCGGCCATGGACGCTCGCCGTCACGTCGATGCTCCGCGACACGTTGTCGTGCCTGATCACGGTCGGGCACGGCCCGACGCGGACGTCGGCGACGTCACCGAGGCGGACGTGGCCGCCACCGGGCAGATCGAGCAGCAGACCGCTGAGGTCGGCCGGCGTGCGGCGCACCGCGCGTGTACCCCACACGACGACGTCGAAGATCTTCTGCTCCTCGTACAGGCTGCCCACGGGAAGGCCGGCGAAGAACGTCGCCGAGGCGCGGCGCACGTCGCCCGGCTTGATGCCGTACTTCTGCGCCTTGGCGAGATCGACCTGGATCTGCACGGTCGGTTCCTCGGGCTGCGCCTCGACCGTCGGATTGGCGACACCCTTAACCGTCGACAGCACATCGCGCACCCGGTCGGCCGTCTGCCGCAGCCCGGGCAGCGTGCTGCCGTACACCCGGACGACCACGTCGGAGTTCGTGCCCGTGTCGGCCGCATCGAGCCGCGACTGCGCGTATGTCCGCACGTCGCCGCGCAGCCCCGGGTACCCGTGGACTACGCCGTCGATCGCGGACACCGTCCGTCCGTAGTCGGCCGAGTTCGCGACACTGACCCAGATCTCGGCGGCGTTCACGTTCACGGTCTGGTCGGACAGGATCGCCCGGCCGACGTGCGACCCGACGTCGGTTACTCCCGGCAGGCCCCGCAGTTCGTGCGCCGCGGCCGCCGTGATCCGTGACATCTCGGCGAGCGACGTAGCGGGCGCGGCCTGCCAGCGCACCAGCAGGTCACGATCCTGCAGACGCGGCAGCGTCGCCCGGGACGTGAGCTGCGGCAGCACGGCCAGCGCCGCGAGCGTGAGCACGCCGACTGCTGCGTACGCGTGTCCGGGCCGGCTGACGTGGCGGGCAAGCAGTCGGTCGTAGCCCTGGACAAGCAGTGGTGCCAGCCCCCGCGAGCGGACCGGCTCGGCGCCGAGGAGCAGCAGGCTCAGCGCAGGTGTCACCGTCAGCGCGACGATCAGCGACATCGCCACCGCCAGGACGTAGGTCCGGACGAGCGGGCTGGCGAGCGCTCCGGGCAGGCCGCCCAGCGCCAGTGCGGGCAGCGCGGCCAGCAGCACGATCACCGTCGCGTAGACGAGTAGACCGCGCACCGCTGCGGACGCATCCGCGATCAGCCGCCTGGTATGCCGCGGCTCCTCTGTCGCGTGGCGCAGTCGCTGCCGAATCGCGTCCACACCGACGACGGCGTCGTCGATCACGATCGCCAGGGCGATCGCCAGCCCGGCCAGGACCATCAGGTTGAACGAGGCGCCGCTCAGGTACAGCACGTATGCCGCGGCGACCAGCGAGCACGAGGCCGACACGAGGGTGACCAGGGCGGCCCGCCACGAGAGGGTGAACCCGGCGAGCAGCAGCACCACGAGCAGCACACCGCCGATTGCCCACCAGGTGAGGTTGTGCAGCGCCGTGTGCAGGAACGTGGCCGGCCGGTAGACGGTCGTGTCGATCTGGATACCGGACAGGCCCGGCCGCATCTCGTCCAGCGCGTGCTCGACCTCGTGTGTAACGGCGCGGGTGTTCGCACCCGGGAACTTCTCGATGACGAGCATCAGGCCGGGTCCGTCGCCGAGCACGGCGTCCCCGATGAGCGGCTGGTGGTCCTCGACGACATCCGCGACCTGGCCCAGCCGCAGCGTGCGGCCCTGGGTGTCCTCGACGCTGACCGAGGCCAGGTCGGCGGGGGTCGTGATCGGCAGGACATGCTGGATCGCGAAGCGTTGCGTGGACGTGTCGACGAAGCCGCCGGTTCCCGGCGTGGACGCCTCGACGAATGTCAGCGGCGAGACCCACAATGCGTTGCCGGTCGTGTCGATGACCTGGTTCAACGAGACGCCGTATTGACGCAGCCGCGCCGGGTCGACCTGGACCTGCAACTGCCGGTCCCGCTGACCCCAGATCGCGACGTTGGCGACGCCGGGCAGGCCGAGCAGGCGTGGCCTGATCTTCCACCGGGCGAGGATCGAGACGTCGAGTAGCGACAGGTCCTTCGCGCTGAGCCCGACCATCATGACTCTGCGCAGCGACGAGACCGGCTGCACCATCACCGGCGGTGTCCCGACCTGGGGCAGGGCGTGCGCCTGCGCGAGATGTTCGGAGACGAACTGCCGGGCGGTCAGGATATTCGTGCCGCGCCTGAAGATGAGGTCGATCGAGGACAGTCCAGGCACGGACTCGGAGCGGATCTGGTCGAGCCATGGGATGCCGTTGAGCAGGTCCTGCTCCAGCGGCACCGTGATCAACTGCTCGACCTCGGCGGCGGAGAGGCCGAGCGCCTCGGCCTGGACCTGCACCTGGGGCGGCGCGAACTCGGGCAGCACGTCCACGGTCGCCTTGTGCAGTTGGCTGATACCGAGTCCGAGCACGAGTACTGCAGCACCCACGACCAGCACGCGGAACTTCAGGCTGAGAGTGACGAGTCCACGTATCACGACGCGACCCTCCGCGTTCGACGTTATGCAGAGGTTAAGTAACCGGTCGATCTCTGTCGTCGGACCCAGGGAGGAGCCGCGCTGTCGGGCTGGTGGCGGACGCCGGTAGCTACCCTGGGTGGACGGTCACCGCTCCCGGAGTACCCGGCGCCGCCAGTCGCCTGGGCCGGCACGGTCACCGGGCTCGACCTGCTCACCGACCGGGTTCGCGCGCAGGCCAACGGACCCCGTCCGCCCTGGTCTACCCGGTAACTCGCCGGCCGGGTCACAACGCGGGTCGGGCGTGCGACGATGGCACTCATGTCGGCGCTCAAGTCGAGTGGGCGACTGGGGCTCGTCCTGCATCCGCGTCGCGACCCGACGGCCGCGGTCGTCGAGACGCTCACGACCTGGGCGCGGTCACACGGCAAGCGGGTGCTCGTCGACGCCCGGGACGCGGAGCGAGTGCCCCGCGGCGTTGAGCCGGTCAGCGCGGCTGAGCTGGTCGATCAGGCCGAGGCGCTGATCAGTCTCGGCGGTGACGGCACGATGCTCGGCGCGCTGCGACTCGTGGCACGACGGCCCGTCCCCGTCCTCGGCGTGAACCTCGGAAATCTCGGCTTCCTGGTCGAGGTCGAACCGCACGAGCTCGACGCCGCCCTCGACCGGCTCGACAAGGGCGACTACTGCATCGAGGAGCACAGCGCGGCGGTGCTGACAGACGGTCGCGACGAGTCGGTTGCGTTCAACGACATCGCTCTCGCCAGCGTGCCCGGCGAGGGAGCTGTACAGGCGTTGCTGAGCATAAGCGGCCGCGCGAGTGGGCGATACCGGTGCGACGCGCTGGTCATCGCCACGCCGACCGGTTCTACCGCCTACTCGTACGCCGCTGGCGGCCCGCTCGTGTCGCCGATGCTCGACGCCGTGGTCATCAGCCCCGTGGCGCCGATATCCGGCATCTCCCGACCAGCGGTGTTCTCAGCCGCGGAGCGGATCGGGTTGGCGCTGCTGGAGAGCAGCGGCCACCCGGCACTTCAAGTGGACGGCACGATCCTGCGACGGATGCAGCCCGGTGAGGCGATCCAAGTTCGTCTCAGACCAGGCGCGGGCCTCCTCGTACGGCTGGACCCCACGCGCTATCAGCGCCGCAGCAGGGTCAAGCTCAGCCTGCTCGACCTGCCCTTCCTACCGGAGGAGATGCACGATCTTCTTCCGGCAGCGATCCCGTCGCGCTGATCACGAGCGCTCGCAGCTCCCTGTTCAGGGCTCTTGGGCAACTTCCTGTGCTCAGCTCTGGCGAGCTGCGGCATCGACGCGTAGCGTCGCGCCGCGGACTGCTGGGTGAGAGATCCGCTCGAGCGAGGAGGGGTCGCGATGACGGTGGTGGTCGGTTACGTGCCGACGGAGACAGGCTTCTCTGCAGTGACAGAGGCCGAGCGCCAAGCACGCTGCCGCGACGCCGCGGTCGTGATCGTTAACGTGGTCGGCACGGCGGGATTCGTCGTCCCGACCGCCGCCGATCAGCCCGACCTCGACGCCGTGGCTGCGCATCTGACCGCGAACGGGGTGCGTAACTCGGTGCGCCACATCACCGACGACGCTCCGCCGGCAGACATCCTTCTCGGCGTCGCTCGCGAGGTCGACGCGTCGCTGATCGTGCTCGGCCTCCACCAGCGGTCGTGGCTCGCGAGGCGCGTGCTCGGCAGCACGGCGCGGTCGGTGGTGCTTGCGGCTCCGTGCGGCGTGCTGATCGTGCCCGACATCGACGAACGCAGCAAAGAACGGCTGTCTGCGGACGTCGACGCGCCGCCGCTGGAGAGCATGGGACAGACCCCGCCGTGGACACCGCACAAACCGGATGAGGACAGCTCGCGTTCCTGATGTTCTGGTCCCCGAACCCGGACCCGGCGACACACACCGGCAACTCGGAGGGGAGACGACACATGCGGGCGAAGATCTTCTTCATCACCTTGGCAGTCGACGACCTTGAGCGATCGATGGCCTTCTACCGCGACGGGCTCGGCTGGCCGACGGAGGGCATCGTCGGACAACAGTTCCATGACGAGCGCACCGGCGCGGACGGCAGCACCGCTTTCTTCACCCTGGACGGCGGCCTGCTGCTCGGCCTCTACGAGCAGACCAATCTCGCCAAAGACGCCAGCCTGCCGCCCGGCCCGCCCAGCTCGACGGAATTCAGTCTCGGCATCCCCGCCGCATCCCAGGACGAGGTCGACAGGCTGCTGCGGCAGGCCCAGGCCGCCGGCGCAACGCTGACCGCACCTGCCCACATGCGGCCGTTCGGCGTCTACTCCGGCTACTTCGCGGATCCGGACGGCCATCTCTTCGAGATCGCCTGGAACTCCAACGACCAGTAGCCGGCGCGCCAAGGCGTCCGTGAGTCATCCGTTGGCGGCGACTCCGACGTTGTGTCCCTGCGCATCGGCGAACACCCCGAAGCTGGTTCCAGGGACGTGTTGGACCGGCTGCACGATGCGCCCGCCGAGTTGCTCAGCTCGGCTGAGCGTGGCGGCCACATCCTGGACGGCGACGAAGAACAGGACCTCGTCTTCAGCGCCCTGCCGGGGACCGATCGCGACGTAGGGCCCGCCGTCTGCTCCGGTATCAATGAACGTGTAGCCCGGGAACACCCCCTCGGATGCCACCTTCCACCCGAACAACTCGCCGAAGAACTGACGAGTCGCGTCAGGGTCGACCGAACGGATCTCGGCGTGCACGACTGGATGAGCCATGATCCATCTCCTTGATGAGTGGAGCACGTGACCCAGCCGGCCGGACCGCCGGCGAGCCGCACTCACGAGTCACGACGAAGGCCCGTCGCCCGGATCGACAGCCGGTCGGCGATGCTCCGTGACCACGCGCAGTCGGCGGCGACGGCTCAGCACCAGCCGAGGTTGGCCGGAATCGCGGTCTGGCACTTGTTGTGCGTGACCTGATTGCCGCTGCCGGTGCCGTCCCAAACGATGTCCGCCGGCTCGTTGTCGCGGAGCGTGTTGTGCCGGATGACATTGTCGATCGGGTCCGCACCACCTGTGTCGGCCGTCGAGATGATCAGGATGCCGCCGGAGACCAGCGTGTCGCCACCGGGCACATTGGCCCGCACGACATTCTTCTCGACCACAGTGTCATGGACGCCGGCCAGGGCGATCCCCATACCGGACAACGGCGGCTGCCCCTCGTCTTCACTCGCGGGGCAGGCGCGGTCGTTCGCCCAAGCGGTGCTGTGCACGATGCGGTAGTCACCCGCAGGCAGGTCGCCCGGTGCTCGATCGCCACTGTTCAGCGCGAGAATGCCGATGCAGTTTCCCCACACCGTGTTGTGACTCGCGGTGATTTCCGTGCTGTCGCGCAGGAAGATGCCGAAGCCGTTGTGGTCAGACCAATTGTTCCGCACGACGCTGTCCGCGTGCGGAGAGTCGCCCATGTAAAGGCCGGCCTCTTCGTTGTATGACGTCCAGTTGCCTTCGAAGACACTGTCGGTCGATACGAATCGCGCGATGCGTAGCCACCGTCGTGGTCGGCGCGCACCTTACTGACGCGCAGCCCGTCAGTGTTGAAGCCGAGCACACCGGTGCCAGTGAACCCGGTGACGCGCAGGTGTTTGATGGCGACATCTTCGACAGGTTGCGACGTGTCGAGTTCACCGGTCGCCGGGTCGAACGCGCCGACCGCGCACAGACCGGCCATCCCCCCTCGTCGTTGCATGGATTGTCCGAACTGTTCGGCGGCCTGATCACGGTCTTCGACCATCCGGCACCGTCGATCGTCAGCGAGATCGGGATGAACACGCTGTCGAAGTAGGTGCCCGCGCGGAGCTTGATCGCGTCACCGGGCTGGGCAGCCGCGACCGCAGCAGAAATGGTCCCCTGCCCGGTGACGCCCAGATGGTGTGATGGCTGCCTTTGGCCTGCGCTGGCACCGCCGTCGCCCCGCGCGCTGTGAGAGCGAAGGTCGCGACAGCAGCCAGCTTCACGGTTGTGCGCATGGATCGACCCCCCCGATCGATGCGGCCAGTCCCACGAATGTCTGACCGTGACCTCGTTGCATTGCAGCACCCGGGCCGGGGTGTCAACGAATCCCGGCAGGTCCACGGCCCGTCCCGCTAGCCGGCAGCGAGCCGGGCGTCACCGGTGACAGCTTGCCCCCACCGACCGATCAGGCCGAACAAGGTGGCGGCTCGACCGGGGGTTTTCCCCCGCCCGCGGTTCGGGTGGTAGCCGGATTCCGGCTGACGCGGCGGACTCCTAGCGTCGCCCTAGGACGTTTCACGATATGGGAGGCGCTGTGATAGCGATTCGTGGCCTGACCAAGTGTTACGGCGCAACGGTCGCGGTCGACAAGCTGAGTTTCGATGTGCGGCCGGGCGTGGTGACAGGGTTTCTCGGCCCGAACGGCTCGGGCAAGTCGACGACGATGCGAATAATGCTCGGCCTGGATCGACCCGATGCCGGGCTTGCGCGGATCAATGGGCACCGTTACGGGGAGCTGCGCTGGCCGTTGCATGAGGTTGGGGCGCTGCTGGAGGCCAAGGCGTTCCACCCCGGACGCCGTGCTCGCACGCACCTGACCGCCCTGGCGGCGAGCAACGCCATACCGCAGCGCCGGGTCGATGAGGTGCTCGAGATGGTCGGGCTTGCCGGAGTCGCACAGCGACGTGCGGGCGGCTTCTCTTTGGGCATGGCGCAGCGGCTGGGCATCGCAGCCGCACTGCTCGGCGATCCGGCGGTGCTGTTACTTGACGAGCCGGTCAATGGCCTTGATCCACAGGGGATTCGTTGGATCCGCGAGCTGCTGAAGACGCTGGCGGCGCAGGGGCGGATCGTCTTCGTCTCCAGCCATCTGATCAGCGAGATGGCCCTGATGGCCGAGCATCTTGTGGTGATCGGCGGCGGTCGGCTGCTGGCCGACGCGTCGGTCGAGCACATCGCGGCCGATGCGAATTCGCTCGAGGAAGCGTTCTTCGAAATGACGTCGGGAACGACCGAGTACCCGGATCACAAAGCGAAGCAGCGATGACCACGATCACTCGCGCGGGCCACTACGGCTTCCGGCAGGTGGCCGGCATGGAATGGATCAAGCTGCGCAGCCTCCGGTCCACATGGCTGACGCTGGCACTGACCTTTGCCGCGGCCGTCGGCATCGGTGCGGCGGTGGGCGCCAACACCAAGGGCGTCTCGAATCACCCTGACCTGACGAACAATGTGCTCGGCGGCATCGCGCCCGGTCTGCTGCTGACCGGTGCCCTCGGTGTGCTCTGCATGACGAGCGAGTACACGTCCGGGATGATCCGGGCGTCGCTCGCCGCGGCCCCGAACCGTCCGCTGCTGCTGGCCGCTAAAGCGGCCATGTTCGGCGCGGTTGCGCTCACCATCGGCGAGGTTGCGTCGTTCACGGCCTTTCTCGCCGGCACGCATACGTTGCCGGGCAGAATCTCGGCGCCGACGCTGGGCCAGCCGGGCGTGTTGCGAGCGGTGCTGATGGGCGGAGCGGCGTATTGCCTGATCGGCCTGCTGGGTCTGGGCCTGGGTGCTGTCATCCGTCACAGCGCGGCGGCGCTCGGGGTGCTCGTCGGCGGCGTATACGTCGCGGCGCAGTTCGTCGCGGTAACGGCCCATCAGGTGCAAGCCTTCGTGCCGGTCTTGATCGTCGGGAATTCCCTGAGCACCACCAAGCAGCTGGAGGGCACGCTGTCCCCATGGGCCGGGCTCGGCGTACTGAGCCTGTACGCCGGAGTGGCCCTTGGGCTCGGCGGCTGGCTGCTGGTGCGTCGGGACGCCTGAACCCGACAATGTCGGGTGTGATCACCAGGCCGCTGCGCGAGCCGTTTGCGCGCCGTACCTGGGCGGAAGCGCTCTATCTCGTCCTTACGTTTCCGCTGGCGGTAGCGGGGTTCGTGTTCGCGCTGGTCTCCTTCTGCCTGGCGGTTCTACTGGCGATCACGTTCATCGGGTTGCCGCTGCTCGCGGCCACCGGGCTGGCTGCGCGCCGCCTCGGAGCCGTTCAGCGTTGGCTGGCGAGGCTGATGCTCGGCCAGCAGGTCGCCCCGCCCCCGCCATTCGCGGCGCAGCCGGGTCTGTTCGGCTGGCTGGGGTCCGCCCTGCGGGACCCGGCCAGCTGGCGGGCCCGGGCGTATCTGTTGGTGAAGCTCCCGCTGGCTGTGTTCACCGTGTACGTCGCAGCCGTCTGCTGGGGCGTCGGACTGTTCTGGCTCACCTACCCGATCTGGTGGCGGAGCTCGGGGCCCGGGCCGGTGCGGGCCAACATGTTTCTCGACGCCGCGGCGCTGATCTTTCGGGGCGTCTCGAGCACCGGACCGCGCCTCGCGCACGAGGTCACCGTTCACTTCCGCGAGGACGTCTACGCCGATACCTGGCCGCGGGCGGTGCTGGTACAGCTGGCCGGGCTGGTGCTGCTGCTCGCCGCGCCGTGGGCAGTCCGCGGTCTGGTATCCGTCGACCGGTGGCTGATCCGCGGCCTGCTCGCGCGGACCAGAGGTTCCGAGCGGGTACGCGAGCTCGAACGCGCCCGGGCCCAGGTGGTCGAGGACTCCGCGGCGACGCTGCGCCGCATCGAGCGCGACCTGCACGACGGCACGCAGGCGCAGCTGGCCACGCTGGCGATGAACCTCGGTCAGGCGAAGGAGAAGCTCGAGCACCGTGCGAACGTTCCCTTCGATCCGGCCGGAGCACTCGACCTCATCGATACGGCGCACCGGCATACCAAAGAGGCGCTGGCCGAGCTGCGCGACATTGCGCGCGGCATCCACCCACCAGCCCTCGACCTCGGCCTGGACGCCGCCCTCGCCACCCTCTCGCACGCAGCGCCGTACCGACGGTGCTGCACGCCGACATCCGGGACCGGCCGAGCAGAGCAATCGAGACCATCGCGTACTACAGCGCCGCCGAGCTGCTTGCCAACGTCGCCAAGCACAGCCACGCCGAGCATGCCACGGTCGAGGTGACCGCCCGCGACGGGGCGCTGTGCTTGCAGGTGAACGACGATGGGATCGGCGGCGCACACCCGGGAACGGGCAGCGGCCTGCCCGGCCTGAATCACCGCGTACGCGCGGTCGACGGAGACCTTTCCATCTCCAGCCCGCCCGGCGGCCCTACCGTGGTCCGCGTCGACCTTCCCCTGCACGCCTGACTGGTGGCCCGCATGCGCGTCGTGATCGCCGAGGACGCCACCGTCTTCCGCGACGGCCTGGTCCGGTTGCTGGAAGAACGCGGCCACCCGGTCGTGGCGGCGGTGGCCGACGGCGACGCGCTCGCCACTGCTGTCGCCGAGCACCGGCCCGATGTGACGGTCGTCGACATCCGCATGCCACCGACCTACACCGACGAAGGACTGCGGGCCGCGATCGCCTTGCGCCGCGAGCATCCGGGCGTCGGCGTGCTGATGTTTTCCCAATACGTGGAGACCCGCTACGCCGCCCAGCTGCTGGCCGACAACTCGGCCGGCGTCGGATACCTGCTCAAGGACCGGGTCGCCGACGTCAGCGACTTCGTCGACGCGCTCGGCCGCGTCGCGGAGGGCGGGACCGCGCTCGATCCCGAGGTCGTCCGCCAGCTTGTCGGCGCCAGCGACCGCGCCCAAGCCCTCAACGCCGTGCTCACCGCGCGCGAGCACGAGGTGCTCGCCCTGATGGCCGAGGGACGATCCAACGCCGCCATCGCGGAGGCGCTCGCCGTCGGCGAAGGGACCGTCGAGAAGCACGTTGCCAGCATCTTCGCCAAGCTGGGCCTGCCCGCCTCGCACAGCGACAACCGCCGCGTGCTCGCCGTACTTCACTACCTGCGAGCCGGCTGAACAACCGCGCGGCGTGGCCAGCCCTCAGCTGACAACGGGGTCCGGGTGTGTGTCGGCGCGCAGGCGTCGGCCGGTCCGGAGCGCCGCGGAAGCGGCGGGGCAGCGCCCATCGGGGCGTTGGCAGGCCAGCGGGTCGCACATTCGGCACAACGCCCCTCCGCTGGGACGCTTGCCGGCCGCACGCTTGGCAAGTCGCGCCGACGCCAGATTGGCGACCAGCACCTCACAGTCGGCGGCCAGCCGCTCGCATTCTTGCTCGCTGAGACCGGTAAGCATCGCTGCGATCGCCGCGTGCCGACCAGCGCGGATGCGCCGCGCCAGCGCCCGTCCGCGGCGCGTGAGTCGCACGGCGAGTGTGCGCGCGTCGGCGCCCGGCCGGCGTTCGACCAGACCGGCGTCGGCGAGCCGGTTGACCAGTCGAACCGAGCCGGAGTGGCTTAACCCCACGAGCTGACTCAGTCTTTGCACCGATCCCGATCCTGCGAAGTCAAGCAGCGCAACGAGCGCGGCCGCGGCGGTATGGTCGAGCTCGGAGTGCGCGGCGACATCGCCCACCGCGGCGTCAGTCAGTCCGACCGCCAGCGCACCAAGCAGGTTGACCAGGCGGGCGTCCTCGTGTGGCTGATCCATGCGCTCACCGTAGAGGTTGACCGGTGGCGCCTGCTGTGTTTCGCTTGCATTCACAGATATATGACTCGCTCATATGTTGGGAAGGCGGAGTGGCATGGCGAACATCGTTGCCAAGGCGGAGATCGACATTGACGCGCCCCCGAACGAGGTATGGAGCGCACTGACCGACGCCGACACGATCACGAAGTACTTCTTCGGCGCCAAGGTCAGCACGGATTGGCGTCCGGGCAGCCGCATCATCTGGAGCGGTGAATACAACGGCAAGCCGTTCGTAGACAAGGGAGAAATCCAGGACGTCGAGGAGGGCCGGCTGCTGCGGATGACGCACTTCAGCCCGATGTCAGGACTGCCCGACAAGCCGGAGAGCTATCACACGCTGACCTACGAGCTCGACGAGCGCCGGTCCGGCACGCACGTCACACTCACACAGGACAACAACGGCGACCAGGCCGAGGCCGACCACGCTACGGCGAACTGGACCGCGATGCTGAAAGGCCTGAAGAACGCCGCCGAGAGCCGATAACGACGTGGCTCAGCGTCGAGACCTCAAGCCTCGCCACCCGAGGGCATGGCAATGCGGGCAAAGAGGTTCGTATCGTGGCGTGGTGGGCGATGACATCTGGGCCAGTTTGGCTGACCAGTTTGCCGACGAGGCGTATGCCTCGGTGAAGGGGCGCGTGCGCACTTACGTGTTGCACCAGCAACTGTTGGAGCATCTGTCGCCGCCTCCAGCGCCTGTACTCGACGTCGGCGGCGGCGCGGGCATCAAATCGTTTCCGCTCGCGCAAGCCGGCTACGACGTGACGTTGCTTGACCCGTCTCAGGCGATGCTTGACAAAGCTCGCCGGCGACTCCAGCAGCTGCCCGCTGAGGTGAAGCGAC
Source organism: Jatrophihabitantaceae bacterium (assembly GCA_036506155.1). Classification (GTDB taxonomy): domain Bacteria; phylum Actinomycetota; class Actinomycetes; order Mycobacteriales; family Jatrophihabitantaceae; genus DASXRA01. The sequence goes on along the minus strand of DASXSF010000115.1, from coordinate 80,383 downwards.
GCGTGACGCTCGTGGAGGCCGACGGCGAGAGCGCAGACGGCGCGGTGAAAGGTCGACGCTTCGCCGGCGTGTTGTGTCATGGCGTGCTCGGGTACCTCGAACAGCCGGAGCCGTTGATCGACCAGCTGTGCCGATGCGCCGCCCCCGGTGGCATCGTCTCGATCATGACCGGCAACGCCAAGGGGACGGCGGTCCAGCCTGCCCTCGAACAGCGGTGGGCCGACGCTCTGGCGTCGTTCGACGCGAGAACCGGAATCGGGGTGCTCGGACTGCCCGCCCGAGCCGACACGGTGGAGGAACTCAGCGAGCTCGTGCGGAGCCGTGGCGTGGAGCCGCTGCGCTGGTACGGGGTATGGCTATTCGTCGACTGGCTCGATTTCAGCGGGGTCGAGTTGGACCCCGACGATTCAGAGCAGGTCGCGGCGACAGCCGCAGTCGAACTTGAGGCCAGCCGACGAGACCCATACCGGCAGCTCAGTCGCGTCTTTCATCTCGTGGGACGCAAACGTTCGAGCTGACAGGGCAGCCGGATCCGAGGGGGTCCTCGAGCCGACGCAGCCCAGGTTAGGCACGGCCTTGAGCTTGGCGGGCCGGCGCTCCGGCTACGCGATGCTCAGGACTTGACCTCGTGCTCGTCGCGCACGCCTGATGCCCATTTGCCGTTCTTTGCGAATTTCCCTCATGTAGGCGAGGAAGTCGACCTGGATGGTATGCGAAACGGAGGCGCCAAATCGCTTGACGGTCGCAGCAGTGTATCTGGCAATCTCATGGTTCATTTGCTGCTGCGGTGGCAGTGTCGCATTGCCCTGAATTAGGTCCGCTATCCACTCCGACTGTATCTCGGCAATCGGCATGACGGCCCCGATGGGCTGGATGAGCCCGACAAAGTACAGGCCGGGCAGTTGGGGGGAGACTATTCGGCGATACAGGGGGATGCGCTTGCCGTGGGTGCCGATTGCGGCGTCATCGAGGAACGGAAAGCTGACCCGGTAGCCGGTGCAGTAGATCACGACGTCGACCCGCTCGCTGCTGCCGTCTGAGAATCGGACGCAGTCACCATGAAACCTGTCAATGCTCGGTTTTACGGCGATGTCACCGTTATCCAGCTTGCTGAGCAGACTGTCTGACACCGTGGGGGGAGCGCAGAGCACCGGGCGTTCAGGCTTGGGCATGCCGTACCTCGTGACATTGCCCTGGGCGATGCGCAGCATCAGGGTCACCGCGAAGCTCTGGAGCCGAAACGGTGCCCTCGTCCCGAAGCGCATGAGCGTCAGGTGATCCGTGGGCCTGCCGAATAGATACTGCGGCACTACATGGGCGCCTCGCCGTATGGCAAGCAGCGTCCGCGCGGCGACCGGCGAGCAATCGGCTGCGATGTCGCAGGCCGAGTTACCGACACCGAGGACGAGGACGCGTTTGCCGGCCAAGGGTTCCGGCGTGCGGTAGTAGTGCGAATGCATCTGCTCACCTGCGAAGGAGCCTGCCCCGGGAAAGGCCGGCTCCGGGTACTGCGGAGCCCAGTGATGGCCGTTGGCGACGAGCACGGCACTGTACCGTTCGGTGCGGACCGCGCCGGTGTCCCGCAGTCGGACAGTGACGTCCCAGCCTCGTCCCGCAGTCGGCTCGACCTTGGTCACCTCGGTCCGGAACTGGATCATTTCCCGGAAACCGAAGTGATCCACGAAATCATCAAGGTACTGTGCGATCAATTCGTGGCTAAGGTAGTCCGGATAATGCCCCGGCATCGGGAATGCGGCGTACTGCATACACCGCCGAGATGACTTCGCATGCAGTGAGCGATATGCGGACGACATACCGTTGTCATTGTTGTAGCGCCAGTTGCCGCCAACCTCCGAGCCGGCCTCGAAGCAGTCGAAAGGAATGCCGCGGGCGTGCAGAACTCGGCATGATGCGATCCCGGACGATCCCGCCCCGATGATGCACACCCGGCGCACGTCGATCATGCCCAGAATGCTGCACCGGCCACGCGGCCGCGCGAATCAGTGACGACCCTGAGACCTGCCCTGATCTACCGCAGGGGGACACGGAGGGCCACTACGCAGCGGGCGCACGTCGCAGATGCGGCGCCGTCGGCGCCCGCCCCTCAGTCTGCAGTAGGCGGCCGGTGTCACGCCGAAGGCTTCGCGGAATGCAGTGATGTAGGCGCTGACGTTGCTGTATCCGCTAGCGGTCGCTGCATTTGTGACGCTGTGCCCGGCGGCGAGCAGGATCATCGAGTGTTGCAACCGAGCCGTTGTCTTCCAGTGCGAGGTCGCGGTCGCAGGAGGTCGCCGCGACCAGACCGGCGGCCGCGGCGGTGAGCACGGAGGCCAGGGGCATCGGCAGCTCGCGGTGGTGGGCCAGGTCGCCGGCGGCGTATACGCCACTGCGGCTGGTGCGGCCCATTGCGTCGATGATGACGCCGCCGAGAGCAGCGGTCTCCAGCTCGAGCTGTTGTGCGAACGGTGCGGCCTGGCTCCAACTCGGTGCTACGAACATTCCGCCGAACTCCGCTGTGGCGCCGTCTGCGAAGTGCACCCGTACTGCTTGCCGATCACCGCGCCGTACCTCGGTGACCCGATCGGGCAGCACCTTGACGCCCATACGGGTCAGCGCGTCGGCGAGAGCCTGCTCCGGCAGCGTTGCATCGGCCAGCACGGTGATGTCGGTGGCAATACGTTCGACCAGCGCGGCCAGCATGGGCACGTGTGGTGTGGCGCCGAGGATCGCGACCGGCGCGTCGGCGAACTCATACCCGTGGCAGTAGGGGCAGTGGGCGACGACATCGCCGAACAGCTCGGTGAGGCCCGGGATATTCGGCAGGGAGTCGCGAATGCCGGTCGCGAGGATGACCCGGCGGACGCGTAACGGGGCGGCGTCGCCGCGCATGGTCAGCACGAAGCCATCGGTCCGGTCGTCCACGGACGTGACCTCCTGCTCGACGAAATGCACGGTCGGGTATCGGTCCAGGTCGCGGCGGGCCGCCTGGCGCAGCTCCGCCGGCGGCCGCCCGTCATGTCCCAGGAAGTTGTGCATGTGGGCGGCGGGGTCGTTGCGGAAGTGTCCGGTGCTGAAGACAGCCACATGACGGCGCATCCTGCCCAGTGTCAGCGCGGCCTGAAGGCCCGCGCTGCCCGCGCCGATGACCGCAACATCGAAGTCCTCCATCGCGTCTCCTTAACTCCGTTCTATGTCGTTGCCTCCAGCCTGTAAGTTCAGGTCAACATGAAGTCAAGTCGCGGTCGGCCGTGGACGATCGGAGAGCTCGCGGAGCGCTTCGACCTCCCAACGCATGTCCTGCGGCACTGGGAGGACATGGGTTTGCTGGCGCCCGCGCGCGACAGCGCCGGCCGGCGTCGGTACGTCGAGGCGGACCTGTACCGCGTCGCGGTGATCTTGTCCAGTAAGGCGGCCGGGATGAGCCTGGAGCAGGTCCGAAACCTCGTCGACGGGTCGGCCGAGGGCAGACACGCCATCCTCACCGACCACCTCATCGAGATCGACGCCCGGGTGGCGGAACTGGAACGGTCGCGGTTGCTGACCCTGCACGCGCTCGAGTGCCGAGCGCATGACATCTCCACCTGCCCGAACTTCCGCGCCCAAGTTGCCGACCTGGTCGACGGCACCACCCAAGGTTTCCCGCGCGGTAAGCGGATCCACCGAGCCGATCACGCGGTCGGAACGTTCGACGGCCCGGCGATGATGCCCGCGTGACGCAGCGGGTGGCCGATCATGAAGCGCTGGTCGGAGTCGTCATCGCCGGCGGGTTCGGCATCGGCTGGGCCCTCTGGGCGGCCACCGGCTTGACCGGCGGCCCGGCAGTGGCTGTACGGATAGCCGGGGTGGTCATCGGAGCGCTCATCGTCGCAAGCGCGCTGTGGCTCCGGCGCGCTGTCGGGTCCGGCGCCGTGGCGCCGCCCGGCGGGCCGGGATCGATGTTCCGTTCTCGCGGCTACCTGGTGTCGGTCACAGCGGAACTCATCGCGCTCGTCGCGGGGAACGCGATACTCGGTACCACCGGGCACAGCCGGTACGTCGCGGCGTGGACCGCCCTGGTCGTCGGCGTGCATTTCGTAGGCTTCGGACGGCTGTACGCGCCCATGTTCTATTGGCTCGGCGCGGCTTTCATCGTGGCCGCTGTCGTCGGAGCAGCCGCTGGCGCTGCCGACGGCACACGACAGACCATCGCTACCGCGACCGGACTCATCGCCGCCGCCAGCCTGTTCGTCGCGGGCGGCTGGGGCCTGCTGGAGGCCGCTTCGTCTCGCATTGGGCCAACGCGCCGGTGAACATTCAGCGCTGCCGAACCTCGACCGCCATGCAGCGTCCGGACAAATCGGGTCGTGCCCTCCGGCTTCTTACCACCAGGGGTCTTCGAGACCGTTTCCCGTGCCGCCGGTGCGGTCGAGGGCGTCCAATTGCGCGAGTTCCTCGCCGGTCAGCTCGAAATCGAAGATCCGGCTGTTCTCCGCGATTCTGTCCCGGTGAGTTGACTTGGACAGCACCGGCACACCGCGCTGCACGCACCAGCGCAGCAGCACCTGGGCGGGCGTGCGGCCGACACGCTCGGCGATGGCGGCGACGGTAGCGTCGGACAGGAGACGCCCCGTGCCAAGAGGGCTGTACGCCTCGAGGACCACGTCACGCCGCTCGCAGGCATCGAGCAGCGCCCGGCGATAGGCGAACGGATTGAAGTGCACCTGGTTGACCACGGGCTGCACGGTGGCGATCGCCGCCACACTCTCCAGCTCGGCCTCGCTGAAATTCGAGATGCCGATCGAGCGGGCGTAGCCCAATTCATGGGCGCGTTCCATCGCGGGCCAGGCCCGGGTAGGGCCGCCTTGCGGCCAGTGCACGAGGTACAGATCGACTTGATCGACGCCGAGCCGGCGTAGGCTGCGCTCGGCCTCGGCTACCGGATCCCGGTTACCGGGAAAGAACTTGGTCGTGATGAACACGTCGTTCCGGTCGATCCCGCTCTCCTTGAGCGCCTTCCCCACGCTCTGCTCGTTCCGGTATGCCTGAGCGGTGTCGATGTGGCGGTATCCGAGCTCAAGTGCCCAGCGGACCGCGTTGACACACTCCGGCCCGTCGGGCACCTGCCAGACGCCGAGGCCAAGCATCGGCATCTCGCTACCATCCGCGAGTTCCCGCGCGGTCCGGGATGTGCTGGCGGTCATCGTTGCTCCTCGACGGGGTTACGGCAGGCTGACCCGGCTGGGTATGCGGGGGTGCATCGACGCGGCGCGAATGACCATGTTCCCGGCCTTCCCGTCAACGTATGTGTTGTAGGTACACTATTGCCGCCATCGTGCAGATGCAACGCTTCGGCCAGTCGCATTCGGGGCGCAGATGAACCACCACGCGATCGCGGATGACCTCGCCGCGGAAGTTGGCTACGCCTGCCTCGGCATGCGTGTTGCCCGGCTCCATCGGGTCGTCGCACGCGTCTACGAGCAGGCGCTGCAGACGGCGGGACTCACCCAGCCCCAGATGGAGGTTCTCGCCAGCCTCATCAGCGCCGCACGTCCGATAAGGCCGGCGGCGCTGGCCGCGAGGCTGATGCTGGAGCGGTCCACCATCAGCCGGAACCTCGCCGTCATGCAGAAGCGAGGCTGGATCGCCGCGCCCGACACTTCGCCTACCGGACGAGCGATGTCCGTGACGGTCACCGACGACGGCATCGTCGCGTTTACCCGCGCGGGCACCGCGTGGCGCCGCGCACAAGCCGACGCGGCGAAAATGCTCGGCCCGAACGCGGCCTCGATGCTCGACGAGTGGCTCGACGTCGATATTGCAGCGCCGCCGGCGGAACCGACGCGGAAACCCTCTGCCTGTTGAGGAACTAGTGCTCGCGGCGCCGGCGTGCGAGATGGACGGTGATATCGGCTGCCACCTCCACATGCTCCGGCAGAACCTGCATGATCCTTCCGTATATCTGCTCTTGGTCCGCGGGCGGCAATTGGAGGTAAGCCGAGATCGTTGACAGGTGGCCGACGTAGTCGGGAGCACTCATCGTCGAGCGCCGCTCGATGACGGACTGCCGAACATCGGTGAACCAGCCAGACTGTTCGAGCTCGGTACCCGGCCATCGCATGCCCTGACCCGAAGGCGCCCCGTCCGGCGACGCGACATCGTCTTCCTCCAAGAACGGCGCCCGGGCCGTGCGCACGGCCTCCGCCACAGCCGGGTCGGCCAGATGGACCGGTCCACCGAACGACGCAAAGACCCCGGCGGGCTCCAGCAACGCAGCAACGCGCGACCACCGGCCCTCTGGATTCGTCCAGTGCAGCGCCGCTGCAGCGTAAACCAGCCCATAGGTCTCGTTGAGCCGCAGGTCTTCGAGTGTGGCCTGCACGGTCTTGACCGTCGCCGGCACATGCTGACGCAACTCGGCGAGCATCGCTGCGTCAGGCTCGGTCGCGGTGACGGTGACCCCGCGTTGAGCGAACAGCCGGGTTGCTTTGCCGGTTCCGGCGCCAATCTCGAGCGCTGTTCGAATCGGCTCGCGTGCGTACTTCGTGACCGTATCGACGAGCTCCGCGGGGTATGCGGGTCGGAACCGTTCGTACCGGGCCGCCACGGCTCCGAAGCTCAGGGCGCGATCGGACATGCCGCCATACTGGCAGGGCTGCTTAGTCAATGCCTCACGCAAATTTCGACGCTCCGATAGCCTCGTCGCCGTGGCCGATCTGCCGGTGCTCGATGCCGCCGAACAACGCGTGCTCGGCAGCCTCCTGGAGAAGGAGATCACCGTCCCGGCGTCATATCCCATGACCATCAATTCCGTGCGCATCGCGTGCAACCAAGCCAGCAGCCGAGAGCCTGTCGTCGACTACGACGAGGAGCTGGTACTTCGGACGCTGCGGGCGCTCAAGGACAAGGAACTTGTTGCGCTTACCTGGCAGGGAGCGGGCAGTCGCGCAGTGAAGTACGTCCAGACATTCGCGCAGCGACGCGGGATCCCGCCGGACGAGCGAGCACTGCTGACCGTGTTGTTGCTGCGCGGACCCCAACCCGCCGGGGCCCTCAAGACGCGCACCGAGCGCCTGCACCGCTTCGCCGACCGCGCTGACGTCGAGGCGTGCCTTGCCCGCATGGCCGGTGCCGAGACCGCGATGGTGCGCGAGCTGCCGCGCCAACCTGGTCAGCACGACAGCCGTTGGATCCACCTGCTCGGCCCGGTCGAGGCGCTTGAGGCCGCGTCCGCGCCGACGCCCGTCGACCGCGAGTCGGTGCTCGCAGCCGGGCCCGAGGCGCGCGATGACAAGGTGCGCGCGGCGTACGCGGCTGTTGCCGCGTCGTACGCCGAGGAGCACTGGGACGACCTGGCCGGCCTGCCATTCGAATCGTGGTTGCTGCGCAGGGTGGTCGAACTGTCGGACGGTGCTCCGGTGATCGATGTCGGCACCGGACCGGGCCACGTCGCCGCGTTCCTTGCCGAGGCAGGGGCGCACGCGACCGGTCTCGACGTCACGCCGGAAATGGTGGACGAGGCGCGACGCCGCTACCCCGGCGTCACCTACCAGGTCGGCGACCTGCGCCGGCTGATGCGTCCCGCCAGCCGCGACGGGTGGGGCGCCGTCCTCGCCTGGTACTCACTCAGCCACCTTGCCGCCTCCGAACTGCCGGCTGCGATCGGCTCGCTCACGCGACCCCTGCGGGCGAACGGCTGGCTAGTGCTCGCCCTCCCTACCGGCGCTGAGGTACGCACCCTCACGGACTGGTTCGGCCACGAAATCGACCTCGACTTCGTCCTGCACGACCCCGCCGAGGTACTCGCCGTCGTCGAACAGGCCGGCTTGCTCGACATCGAGTGGTACCACCGCGGCCCCCTCGCGGCCCGCGGCGAAACCACCGAGCGCCTGTACGTCCTCGCCCGCAAGCCGTAACTGACACCAGCGCATCGCGGGATGCGCAGCCCGGTGTCCGCCAGGTCTCGTCGCTACCGGGATGAACTTCGCCACCGGCGTCCGGGCGGCGGTGCTAGGCCCTGCCGCCGAGCGCGGCGGTGAGGTCCTGAACGGCTTCGAGTTGATCGGGACTGAGCGCATCGACGAAGAGCTCGCGGATGGCGCGCAGGTGCGGCACGGTTGCCCGGCGGAACGCGGCGTCGCCAGTCGGAGTGAGGACGATCTCGGCACCGCGGCTGTCGGTCGAGCACTCTTGTCGATCGATCAGCCCGCGGCGTTCCATGCGACCCAGGTGGTGCGACAACCTGCTGCGTTGCCAGCCGATGCGCGTGGCAAGCACTGACGAGCGGATGCGGTGATCGTCAGTGTCGTGCAATGCCAGCAGTACGGCGTAGTCACTTGGGGACAGGCCGCTCTCGGCCTGCAGACGCGCGGCGAGCGCGGACCTGAGCTGTTCGGTGGTCTCGATGAACGCTCGCCAAGTGGCCAGCTGCTGCTTGGTCGGCAGCCGCCGGGAGCGCGATCGTGTGGCGGGAGGCAACGCCCTCAAACCCTTCTGATTGATGCGTCAATCATATCGCGGAATATGACTGACACGTCAATCAGTTGTGCCCTTCGGTAGACGTGGAGGACGCCATGACCGGTACGGGACTGGAACTCGGGCTGAACTCGTTCGGCGAGGTCGCGAGCGACGCCGGGCGCACGCTCAGCGATGCCGAGACGCTCCGGCTGATCGTCGACGAGGCGCGGCTTGCGGAGACGGTGGGGCTCGACGTATTCAGCGTCGGGGAGCACTACCGCGAGGGCTTCAACGACTCCGCGACCCCGGTGCTGCTCGCCGCGATCGCGACGGCGACCGAGCGGATCCGGCTGGGCACGTCGGTGACCGTGCTGAGCACGAATGACCCGGTGCGGCTCTATCAGGAGTTCGCCACACTCGACGCGGTCTCGCACGGCCGGGCGCAGTTGGTACTGGGACGCGCGTCGGCCACCGAGTCGTTCCCCCTGTTCGGGTACGACCTGGCCGACTATGAGCGGCTGTTCGAGGAGAAGCTCGACCTGTTCATGCGGCTGCAGACCGAAGATGCGGTGACCTGGTCCGGGACGGTGCGCAGCCCGCTGGTCGGCCAACGACTGCATCCCAGGATGCGTCCGGGTGGCATCCCGACCTGGATCGGGGTAGGAGGCAACCCGAACTCTGTCGTTCGCGCCGCGTACTACGGGTTGCCGCTCATGCTCGCCATCATCGGCGGACGCCCCCAGCGCTTCGCCGGCCACGTCGAACTCTACCTGCGCGCACTCCAACAGTTCGGGCATCCGGTGCAGCCGATCGGTCAGCACTCACTCGGACTCGTCGCCGACACCGACGCAGAGGCCGTCGAGACGTGGTGGCGCTACTGGCAGCCGGTCGTCGCGAGTATCGCGGCCGAACGCGGTTTCTACCGGCCGACCCGGGAACGCTACGAAGCAGAGCTCGATCAAGGGGCGTTGTTCGTCGGATCACCCGAGACTGTCGCGCGAAAGATCGCGAAGGTGGCCCGCGACCTGCGCCTGAACCGCTTCGATCTCAAGTACGACATCCTGCACCTCCCCCGAGAGGCCCGAACCCACACCATCGAGCTGCTCGGCCGCGAGGTCGCGCCGCGCGTGCGGGAACTGCTGGCCGCCGAACGCACCTACGCCTGATCCCCCGAGAAGCTTGGAACGGACTCTGATGACTGATCTCGTATTCGGACTCGACACGTTCGGCGATGTGCCGGTGGACGACTCCGGCCAGCCGGTCTCGCACGCCACCGCCATCCGGCAGGTCGTCGATGAGGCTGTGCTCGCCGACGACCTCGGCGTCGATGCCATCGCCCTCGGTGAGCACCACCGGCCCGAGTACTCGATCTCGACGCCGGAGACCGTACTGGCCGGAATCGCAACGCGCACCTCGCGCATCCGCCTCGGCTCCGGCGTGACGGTGTTGAGCTCGGACGACCCGGTCCGCGTCTTCCAGCGCTTCGCCACCGTGGACGCGCTGTCCAACGGACGGGCCGAAGTGATCCTCGGCCGCGGCTCCTTCACCGAGTCGTTCCCGCTGTTCGGCTACGACCTGCGGGACTACGACGAGCTGTTCGAAGAGAAGCTCAACCTGTTCGTGAAACTTCTCGACGAGAAACCCGTCACCTGGCACGGCACCCTGCGCGCCCCCCTCGAGAACGCGGACGTCTACCCAAAGACCGAATCCGGACGGCTGACCACCTGGGTCGGCGTGGGCGGTTCACCGCAGTCCGTCGTGCGCACCGCGTACTACGGCCTGCCGCTCATGCTCGCCATCATCGGCGGCCCACCCGAGCGCTTCGCCGGCCACATCGAGCTGTATCGGCGCGCGGCGGAGCAATTCGGCACGGTCGCCCACCCGGTCGGCATGCACTCGCCCGGATTCATTGCCGACACCGATGAGCAGGCCCGCGAGCTGTTCTGGCCGCATTACAAGGTCATGCGCGACCGGATCGGCGCGCTGCGCGGCTGGGCGCCGATTCGGCGGGCCGAGTACGACGCCGAGATCGAGCATGGCTCCATGTACGTCGGCTCGCCCGACACCGTCGCCCGCAAGATCGCGCAGGCCGTCGGACGCCTCGGCGTCGGACGTTTCGACCTCATCTACACGGTGGGCGACGTGCCGGCGAGCGCTCGCCTGCACGCAGTCGAGCTGCACGGCAGCAAGGTGATCCCGATGGTCCGCGAGCTCCTCGACGACCTGCCCCGCGATCAGGAGACGGCATGAACGGCACCTCGCTGGGCATTCTCGGTGCCGGCAAGCTCGGCACCGTCCTCGCCCGGCTCGCCGTCGCCGCGGGGTACCGGGTATTCATCGCCGGATCCCGCGACCCCGAGCGGATCGCCCTCACGATCGAGGTCCTGACCCCGGGCGCGATCGCCACAACCGCCGCTGACGCCGCGGCGCGGGCCGACATCGTCGTTCTCGCCATCCCGCTCGGCAAGTTCCGCAGCCTTCCGGCCGACGCGCTGCGCGGCAAGCTCGTCGTCGACGCGACCAACTACTGGTGGGAGGTCGACGGCCATCGCGCCGAGCTCACCGATCCACGTACGTCGTCAAGCGAGACCATCCGGGCGTTCCTGCCGGAGTCCCACGTGGTCAAGGCGTTCAACCATATGGGCTATCACGACCTCGAGGACGAAGCGCGACCGCACGGGGCGCAAGGACGCAAGGCGATCGCCATCGCCGGCGACGCCCCCGACGACGTCACCGCTGTCGCGTCCCTCGTCGATGACCTCGGCTTTGATCCGGTCGTCGTCGGACCTCTCGTCGAAGGCGTGCGCCTGGAACCAGGCTCGGAGCTGTTCGGCGCCAACGTCGAGGCCGAGGAGCTGCGCACCATGCTCCGCCGCTTCCCCGACTCGGAACGCGGGCGCCTGATCGCCGACGCCCGTGCAACCGCCACCTCAGCGGCGTAGGGCGGTCTCCCGTTGCATGTGTGACAGCTTGGCGGGATTGCGGACGGCGTAGAGCCCGGTGATGAGGCCGTCGTCGATGCGCAGTGCCAAGACGGTGTCGATCTCGCCGTCGAAGCGGACTATCAACGCCGGGTAGCCATTGACCTGCGCCGGCTGAAGCGACGCCGTGCCGGCGATCCGGGGCAGCCCGGCAGCCAGGATGCGAGCCACCTTGTCGGACCCCACGACGGGGTGCAGAACGGCCTGCTTGACTCCGCCACCATCGCCCAGAAAGACGACATCGGGCGCGAGGATGTCCAGCAGGCGTTGCAGATCGCCCGTTTCGGTCGCCCGTTGGAACGCCTCGAGCGCGTCTCGGGTCTCGGCCACGGACGCGGTCCCGCGCGGTCGGCGCGCCGCGACGTGTGCCCGTGCCCGGTGGGCGATCTGGCGGACCGCAGCCGGGGTCTTGTTGACGGCCTCCGCGATCTCGTCGTATCCGACGTCGAACACGTCGCGCAGCACGAACACTGCCCGCTCGGTCGGCGCGAGTCTCTCCAGCACCAGCAGCATCGCCATCGAGACGCTGTCGGCCAATTCGACGTCCTCGGCCACGTCGGGCGCGGTGAGAAGCGGTTCGGGCAGCCACGGGCCGACGTATGACTCCTTGCGACGGCCCAGTGTTCGCAGCCGGCCGAGTGCCTGGCGAGTCGTGACTTGCACGAGGTAGGCCCGTTGGTTCTCGACGGTGTCGATGTCGACACCGGCCCACCGCAGCCAGGTCTCCTGCAGGACGTCCTCCGCGTCGGCAGCCGAGCCGAGCATCTCGTAGGCGACGGTAAACAGCAGGTTGCGGTGGGCGAGGAAGGCCTCGGTGGCGGTGTCCGGGCCGCTGGCCATGGGGTGGCTCCTATTCACTTCGACTGTGTCACCCGCAAGACGTCGGGTCCCGCAGTTCTGTGACAGCTGCAATCGGTGGCCCGGGTCAGACGACCGCGCTGTCACAACGTCCGGGTCGCCGGCATCTCCATGTTCGTCAGTGCAACACAACGAGTGAGGACGATGTCATGGAACCCCGAATCGACATGTTTGCCAACGAGATCGGCGCCAAGTTCGCCAAGCGGTTCGCCAACGCGAGCCTGGTGATCCACCAGTCGACGCTGCCAAGGTCCCTGCAGGAGTTGGTGTCGCTGCGTGCCAGCCAGATCAACGGCTGCGGCTGGTGCGTCGACATGCACAGCAAGGAGGCCGCGGCTGCTGGCGAACCGGCTGTCCGGACAAACCTGGTCGCCGCGTGGCGCGAGTCCACTGTGTTCACCGAGGCCGAGCGGGCTGCGCTGGCGCTCGCCGAAGAGGGCACCCGGCTCGCCGACGCCAACCTCGGCGTGTCCGACGAGACCTGGGCCCAGGTACGCAAGCACTACGACGACGACCAGATCGTCGCATTGGTCTGCTTGGTCTCGATGATCAATGCAGCCAATCGGCTCGCCGTGATCGTGCACCAGCAGGGCGGCTCATACGAGCCGGGCATGTTCGCCAGCCTGACGAACTGATCGCCGGGCGAATCTGGGCCCGGACCGGGAGTCGCCGTCGGCGGAGACGGTGATCACGTCAACGGCAGGCCGGCCTCGAGGAACTCGAGCGCCTTGAGGGTCGATCGATAGTCGGCGGCGGAGCTCTCGAATACCGACAGGGCGGCGTGCACGGTCTCCTCCGTCCGCCGCAGCGCCCACGTCTCGGAACGCACTCGTGCGACATCCAGCCGATAGTGATAGCCGTCAGACGGCAACGGCGAATGCCACGCCCGTCCCGAAGGTGACCGGCGACGCCCGCGTCGACCGATTGCTCGCCCGAATGACCCTCGACGAAAAGCTCACCATGCTGGAGGGTACGGCGGATGCCTCGGCTGATCCGCAATACCAGGCCGGCTATCTGCCGGGCATCCCGCGGCTCGGCATTCCGTCGTTGAAGCTGACCGACGGGCGGCCCGGCGTCGTCACCAAGCAGGACTCCACGGGCATGACTGCGACGATGGGCGTCGCCGCGACGTTCAGCCAGCACGACGCCCAGCAGAACGGAGTGGTGATCGGCCGGGACGCCAAAGCGCTCGGCCAGGACGTCGTGCTCGAGCCGTTCGTCAACATGGACCGCGACACGTCGTGGGGCCGCGGCTTCAACACGTTCGGTGAGGACCCGCTGCTGACCAGCCAGGTCGGGGCGGACGAGATCACCGGTATCCAGAGCCAAGGCACGATGGCGCAGGTCAAGCACTACATCGCGTACGACGGCGGCAACAACGTCAACGTCGACGAGCAGACACTGCACGAGATCTACCTGGCCCCGTTCGACGCGGCGATCAACGCTGGGGTCAGCTCGGTCATGTGCTCGTACAACGTGATCAATGGATATCAGTCGTGCGGCAATGCACAGACCCTTACAGCCATCCTGCGTAATGAGCTGGGCTTCAAGGGCTTCGTGACCTCCGACTGGGGCGCCAACCACGCGACGACGTCCCTCAATGCCGGCCTGGACATGGAGATGCCGGGAGACGGTTTCGGCGGCCTCCTGCCGCAGTACTTCAGCAAGACCGCGTTGACGAGTGCGATCGGGAACGGATCGATCCAGGAGTCGCGGGTGACCGAGGCCGTGGGCCGCATCCTGTACGAGTACGACCAGTTCGGCCTGCTGGACGGCAAGTCGAAGCACACGATCACACCGGAGAACCGGGCGTTTGACAACAAAGTCGTGCAGCAGACCGGTGAGGACGCGGCCGTGCTGTTGAAGAACGACGATGGCCTGCCGCTCGGCAACGGCTCGCTCGCGCTCATCGGACCCGGTGCCGGGCAGACCATCGCCACCGACGGCGGCGGAGAGAAGTCGGGCGGCATCGTGTCCGAGCAGGTCGGCACGTACCAGGTGCTGCGCCAGCAGCTCGGCTCGCGGGTCAGCTACGCCGTGGCCGACGACATGACGGGCACGCCGGTGCCGGCGTCCGCGCTGTCACACAACGGGCAGCCCGGCCTGCTGCGCAACGGCTCGCAGGTCGACGAGCAGCTCGATTTCACCCAGGCTGCCGCCTTGCCGGCAGGTAGCAACAACAGTTGGACCGGCACCCTTACCGTGCCCTCGTCCGGCAACTACTGGCTGAACCTTCAGGCCCTGGGGGCTACAGCCAGCCTGTCTGTAGATGGTAAGCAGCTGATCAGCCTCGGTACGTTCATCGGTGGTGGCCCCCGGTACGGGCGACTGCACGCCACCGACGGCAACGGCCCGCTGCCGACGACGGACGGGCTGGCCAACGGCCGGACGCTGATCGACCTGACCGCCGGCGCTCACACGATGTCCGTCACCGACACGGCCGACATCTCGGGATCGCCGGTGCAGGTTCGACTCAACTGGGTGACGCCGGCTCAGCAGCAGGCCAACCACGACGCGGCCGTGGCAGCGGCGCGCAGTGCCAAGACCGCGGTCGTATTCGCCTGGGCTGACGGTGGCAACGACCTGTCGCAGCCACTTCCGGAGAACCAGGACGCGCTGATCAACGACGTGACGGCGGCCAATCCCAACACGGTCGTCGTGCTGAACACCAGCGAGCCTGTCGCGATGCCGTGGCTCGCCAAGGTCAAAGCCGTGGTCGAGATGTGGTACCCGGGCGACCGTGGCGGCTACGCGACGGCAAACGTCCTTACCGGAAAGGTGAATCCGGGCGGCAAGCTGCCGTTCACGTGGCCGGTCTCGATCGACCAGGAGGTCGCGCACCAGGCGGCGCACCCGGAGCGGTCGTCCAACGGAATCGACAACACCGGCACGATCTGCCCGCCGAGTGGCGGCGGGCCGTTCGCCAACCCGGCGTGCGTCACCACATATTCGGAGGGCATCAACATCGGCTACCGGTTCTTCGACGCGACGAACGAGACGCCGCTGTTCCCGTTCGGGTACGGGCTGTCGTACACGTCGTTCGCATACTCCGGGCTGGCCGTGGCGGCCGCGCATGACGGCGGGCTGACTGTCAGCTTCCAGGTGCGCAACGCCGGATCTACGGCCGGTGACACGGTGCCGCAGATCTACCTTGGGACGCCGGCGACGCAGCCGGCCGGTGTGCAGTTCGCCGCGAGGGCACTGGCCGGGTACTCGCGGGTGCACCTCGACGCCGGTCAGACCCGAACCGTCTCACTGCACGTGCCGCTGCGCCAACTGCAGTACTGGTCGGCCACCGGCGGCTGGACCACTGCGCTCGGCGACCGCGAACTGTACGTCAGCGCCGACGAGCGGACGGACGTACTGCACCGTACGGTGACGATCGATTAGGACTGACGCGCGGTGCGACCGGTCCCGCCGAGGACCGGTCGCATTACGCGCTTCGGGCGGCGCTGCAATACGGTTGCGGGCGTGGATCTACGGCTGAGCGAACGGCAGATCGCGACGGCATTGTCCGGCCGCGACGCGGCCAGCCGCGTCGAACTGGCCGAGCTGACCGGCCTGCCCCGCACCACCGCCGTCGCCGCGGTGGCGTCGCTGCTGCGACGCGGCGTGCTGGTCGAACGAGACGATCCGCACGAGGGGCCGCGGCCGGTCGGCCGGCCGGCGAGCGTGGTCAGCCTGGCCGATCCACGCGGCCCGGTTGCGGTGATCGCGTTCGGTCATACCGAATCCAGCGTCGCCGTGTGCGATTACGCCGGCACGGTGCTCGCCCGGCAGTCGTTGCAGGTAAGCACGTCCGATCCGATGGACGCCGTCAAGTCCGCACTCGCGGAATTGCCCGGCGGGCCGCCGTCCGTCGCGGTGGTCGGCATCCCGTACCCGCTGGATCGCGAGCACGGCGTGCCCGTATCCGCGCGGCACGCACCGTCGGCCACGTTCCCGAATCTGCAGCCGCTGCCGGCGTGGCTCCACACCGATCCGTCGGCGGCATTCAGCGCGGCGCTGCACGTTCCCGTCGTTGCCGAGAACGATGCCAACCTGGCGGCTCTGGGTGAAGCGTTGTTCGGAGCGGGCCGGCGGCGCCGTGGAGTCGTGCACGTCTCGATCAAGGACGGCATCGGCGCCGGCCTCGTCCTCGACGGGCGACTGCACCGTGGCACGACCGGCTTCGCCGGCGAACTCGCGCATGTCAGCGTCCGCGATGACGGCCGCCTGTGCGTCTGCGGCGGGCGGGGTTGCCTGGCGACCGTGTACC
Organism: Jatrophihabitantaceae bacterium; assembly: GCA_036506155.1. Taxonomy (GTDB): domain Bacteria; phylum Actinomycetota; class Actinomycetes; order Mycobacteriales; family Jatrophihabitantaceae; genus DASXRA01. Next base: position 63,853 of record DASXSF010000115.1, on the reverse strand, counting down.
GCAACGGGCCGCAGCTGATCGACGAGATCCAGACCGCATACGGGCGCCCACTGACATTCGAGGACATGCAGGCCCTGGCCGTCCAAGGCGACGTAGGCGTAAGGCGCATTCTCGCCGACCTCGGCCGCACCGTCGGCCGCCCGCTGGCCGACCTCGCGGTGCTGCTCAACCCGGACACGATCATCGTCGACGGCGCGCTCGGCGACGCGGCGCCGCCTGTCGTCGACGGCGTGCGCGAGGCGCTCGAGCGGCACACCCCGCCGATGATCAGCCGCGGCGTCGAGGTGCTGCCCGGCACGCTGGGCGGCGACGCGCAATACGCCGGCGCGGTCGCGCTGGCCCGGCAACGACACTACGACGATCTCCTCGGTGGCACCGCCGTCGAACGCGGCTAGCGCCCGGCGCTACTGGCGATGTTGCTTACTGAGCGGGCTCCATCGGGCACGAACCGCACGTGTACGGCTACGGGCGCTGCCGGGTTTCCGCCGCTGCGCCGACCCGCCACAGTCATCCGATTGACCCCTCCGAGCACGCGTTCCTAGCGTCGGGCGACCGCCTCTCTCATACCTCGGGGGAACCCATGCCGGGCGCACGTCGAAGCGGTGTCCGCTCGATCGGCCGCCGCTCCTGGTCGCTCATCTGCGTCGCCACCATGGTTGCCGCCCTGACGACCGGCGTGCCGGCCCGGGCGAACGAGCCGCCGAGCCAGATCGGTCGACCGAACCCGACAGACCCCAGGAACCCTAGCCACGAGGTAACCCTGGTGACCGGCGATCGGGTCCGGGTGGTGACCGGCGCCCACCCGACCGCGACGGTGCTCGACAGCGCCCCCGGCACCACGGCGTACGCGATCTTCCTGGCGGGCAAGGCACTGTACGTGATCCCCGACCAGGCGATGCCGCTGATCGCAACCGGGCAGGTGGACCGGAAGCTGTTCGACGTCACCGGCCTGGTCGACCAGGGCTACGACGACGCATCGAGCCCCTCGGTGCCGGTCATTGTCGAGTACGGTGCCGCCGGCCTGGCGAGGCGGGCCGACCCGCCGGGCGCGCGCGGCTCGCGCAGCCTGCCCAGCGTGCAGGGCGTGGCCGCCGACGTGAGCAAGGCTGATGCGACGCGGTTCTGGCAGAACATGGTGGGCACCGGCCCGGCCATGGCGTCGACGTCGCTGGCAGCCGGCGCTACGCAACTGTGGCTGGACGCCCAGGTGCATACCGACGCCGACGCCAACGTGGAGCAGATCGGCGCGCCGGCCGCATGGCAGCGCGGCATCACCGGCCTCGGCGTCAAGGTGGCGGTACTCGACAGCGGCATCGACGCGACGCATCCCGATCTCGCCGGGCGAATCGGCGCCGCCCAGAACTTCACCGAGGAGCCGGACACCGACGACTACGTCGGTCACGGCACGCACGTCGCATCGATCATCGCCGGCAGCGGTGCCGCATCGGACGGCCTGTACGCGGGCGCCGCCCAGGGCGCGCAGCTGATCAACGGCAAGGTGATGCAGCTCGGCTTCACCGGTCCGGGCATCCCCGAGGGCGTCGGCCGCGAGTCGTGGATCCTGGCCGGGATGCAGTGGGCGGTCGACCAGGGCGCCGACATCGTCAACATGAGCCTCGGCAACGACTACCCGGACGGCAACGACCCGCTGAGCCAGGCGGTCAATCGGCTGACGGCGCAAAGCGGCGCGCTGTTCGTCGTATCGGCCGGCAATTCCGGGCCGGATCACTACTCGGTCGGCGGTCCGGCCGCGCCGATGCGGCGCTCGCGGTCGGCAGCGTCGACCGCGATGACGGCATCAGCTTCTTCTCAAGCCGCGGTCCGCGCATGGTGGACGGGCTGCTGAAGCCCGACGTCACCGCGCCCGGCAACGGAATCGTTGCGGCGCGCGCCGCGCACGGGCGCATCGGTGTGCGGGTCGGTGACCGCTACACGAGGCTGTCGGGCACGTCGATGGCCGCGCCGCACGTCGCCGGCGCTGCGGCGATCCTGCTGCAGCAACACCCCGACTGGGACCAGAGCCAACTGCGCGCCGCGCTGACGTCGACGGCGAGCTACAACCCGTCGGCCGACGCCTACTCCCAAGGCGGCGGACGGATCGACGTCGACCGGGCGACGCGTCAGGACGTCTACGTCGACGCCGGCACGATGAACGCCGGATACTTCGCCGCCAACGCGAAGACCCTGCGCACGACCAGGACGCTCCGCTATCGCAACACGTCGGCCGCGCCGATGACGCTGAACCTGACCGCCGAGGCCAGCGAGCAGTCGTCCGATCCGGCACCGGCCGGGACACTGACGGTGAGCCCGGCGACCCTCGCCGTGCCGCCCGGCCAGACCGCGCAGGCCGACGTCAGCGTCGACCTCACCGACCGCCCGGCGGGCGCATACAGCGGCCGGATCACGGCCACCGGCCCGGACGGCGTAGAGCTGGGCACCACCGTCGGATTCGTCAAGCAAGGAGACGAGGTGCAGCCGACGTTTCGCGCGATAGACCGCAACGGCCGCCCGGCGGAGGCGTTCCTCGTGATGCGCAGCCCGCGCGTGCCCGACGCGTTCCTCGCCATCGACGTGCCCGCGGGCGGCTCGTCCACCGTCCAACTCGAGCAGGGCGACTACTCGATCCTCGGCTACATCCGCACGCCGTTCGAGGACACCGACAGCAACACGGCGCTCACCGTGGTCGCCGATCCCGAACTGGAGATGGCTCAGCCGAATCGGGTGATCACCTACGATGCCCGCCGGGCACAACCGTTCGACGTCGAGGTACCGCGTGACGTCGACGTGAACGGGCTGGCCGTCGGGCTGCAGGTCGAGCGGCTGGGGCTGGACTTGCCGATCCAGGATTCGCTGCTGTTCGTGCGCGGAGCCAGCTACGGCACGATCCCCAAGGTGCCGATGTCGGTGCTGCCGTTCGAGCGACCGCTGCACGGGCACGGCGAGCTCGATAGCCACTGGAGCCTGGTCTCGCCCCGCGCCCGGGCCAGTATCACCCGGCCGTTGCGCCGCGACCTGCCCGTCGCCCTCATGGACGGATCGGCGCGCCTGGACACGACGGAGGAGCTGCCGCTCGTCGACGTCGGCGACGGCACCGCCGCGGACTTCGCCGAGGTGGACGTCGCCGGCCGGCTGGCCCTGGTGCGGCAGAGCGCCGACGTATCCTTCGACGACCAGGCGGCCGCTGCGACTGAGGCCGGCGCGTCGGCGCTGCTGGTCTCCGCGGCGCAACCCGGGCCGTTCTTCGGCGAGGCGTCGTCGGACATCCCGGTGCTGGCGATCAGCCAGGACGACGGCGCCATGCTGCGCGAGCTGCTGGATCAGGGCCGCGGTGTGCGCATTCACCTGTCCGGCCACTCGTCATCGTCCTACCTCTACGACCTTGCCTTTCGCGAGCACGATCAGGTCGGCAACACCCTGTACCACCCGCACGACCTTGCGGACGTCAGGACGTCCTAGTACGCAGACGACACGCGCGGCCAGCAGCGCTTCTGGCAGAACCGCAACCCCGCGTGGGGTTCCGTATGCGGCTACTGCTCGACCCTGGTGCGCGAAGGCGAGGACTGGCACGGCGCGGTGACCCGTACCGAGTACGTGACCGCGGACGTGCCGTGGCAGGAGTCGTTGCTGCAGGACTCATGGCTTTCGTGGGCCGCCGTGCGCAGCTACCCGCGCGGCGTCACCGACACGTCATGGGCCAAGACGCCGGTCGTTCCGGGCGTCCCGATCCGGACCGGTGTGCTGTCCACGCGCGACGGCGATCAGCTGCACATCCGCCTGTCCGGCTTTACCGACGCCGACCCGACGCACTTCAGCGACGTCCCGCAGTGGTGGTTCCAGGGCGGCACGACGACCTTGTCCCGCAACGGTGATCCGATCGGGCCGTGTCTCGACTTCTACGTGCTGAACTGCGACGTCACCGTGCCGGACGGCGCCGCGACGTACACCCTGGCTGCCGATGACCCGGCTCCGGTGTTCACCGACGCCGTCCAGTCGTCGAAGACGAGGTGGACGTTCCACTCGCAGCCCGGCGAGGACGTGCTGCCGCTCATCGACCTCGACTACGACATGGCGGTCAGCCGCACGGACACCGTGCCGGCCGGTGCGGGGGCGACGATGCAACTCGGCGTGACCCGCCAGCCGGGTTCGTCGGGTGGCGGGCTGCAGGCTCCGACCGTCCAGGTCAGCTACGACGGCGGCGTGACGTGGCAGTCGGCGAGGGTGACACCGCACGGGCCCGGGCGTTACGACATCTCGTATCGGGTACCCGATGTAGCCGCGACGAACGGGTTCGTAGCACTGCGGGCGAGCGCCGGTGACGCGGCGGGCAACAGCGTCGTGCAGGAGATCACCCGCGCGTATCGCCTGGTGGGGTGAGGTCGGTGCGGCTCTCGTCGAGAACGCCGTGTCGGGCCACGGCGAAGCCGGCCTGGAATCGGGTCCGCGCGCCGAAGCTCTCGAACACCTCCCGCAGGCGGCGCTGCAGGGTGCGCAGGCTCAGCCCGAGCTGCCGAGCGACCGTCTCGTCCTTCAGCCCGGCCGAGAGCAGGCTCAGGATTTCGGCGTCGAAGCAGCTGAGCCGCGCGTCTGTGTCGGGCAGATTCTCGCCGGTCCAGCGCAGTGGCGAGGCGGAGCGCCACACCGTCTCGAACAGGGAGATGAGTGCCTCGAGCAAGGTCGACTGGTGGACGACCACGGCGCTGTGCGCCGCGTGCTGATCGTCCGACGTCAACGGCAGCACGGCGATCTTCGAATCGACGATCACCAGCTTGATCGGCACGGCGGCGACCCGGGCCTGCTCGCCCGCACGGACGAGTTTGCGGGCCGCCTCGAGCAAGCCGGGTATTTCGAATGCGCTGACGTCGTACACACTGCGGGCGTGGACGCCGCGCCGCAGCGCGGTGTCCTGGGTGACCGGCGGCTGCGACACGTCGGCGGCGAACGGTGGCCGGACGAACGCCCGCACGTCATGGCGGGCGGTCAGATTGAGCTGCATGAAGCTGCGGCCAAGCGCGCTCTGTCCGGTGACGACCTCGATCAGTTCCTCGGGCGGCGATCCGGAACGGTGCCGCGTTTCGCTCGCGAGGACTTCCACGCTCTGGCGGGCGCGGGCCAGCTCCTCCTCCCGCCGCGCGGCGATAGCGCCGATGGCGACGTGCGGTGACGTCGCGACGAACCGCGGCCGCCGCCCGGTGAGCCGGGTCACCAGGCCCTCGTCCTCCAGGACCGCGACGACCCGGCGCAGCGCACCGGGCGACAGATTTGTGAGCTGCGCCAGCCCGGAGACATCGGCCGAGCCGTTCCGCAGCAACGCGCGGTACACGCGCTCGTGGCTCGGCGCTATCCCGAGGCGCCGAGCAGATACCCGTCCTGGCTGTCGAGATCGTCGGGGTGCTCCGGCGGCACCGGTCGGCTGGCCATGGACGGAGCATAGAAAGGGGCTCACCCGGGTTATCGGCACCCAAGGTTCGACGCCGACCACGCTCCCTACAAACCATCGCCGACGGACGCATTCGTGCCCGGTTCGCTACGCCAGCAGGACGACGATGAGCGCTCCTACGGCGGCTACGGCGAGCGCGATCGCGAGCCCTGTCGTGAGAGGCGATCGCGGCAATGCTTCGCCGCGCTCCATCGCCCGCGCGACTGCGGCCCAGCGTGGCCGCGCTGCGATGAAGACGGCACCGCCGGCAATCACCAAACCTGCGCCGAGCACGCGTCGCAGCCCGAGGGCATGCGCCTGGGGCAGCGCCGCGGCAACCGCGACTCCGGCTGCGGTCATCGCGAGCCCCGTGCGCAGGTACGCCAGATAGGTGCGTTCGGCGGCCAGGCTCATCCGGTAGTCGGGGTCCCGCCCGCCGTCCGGACGTACCGGGCGTCCGTCATGGGACGCCGCATTCGCCTCGTCGGCGCGATCTTCGCTCATGGCGGCCTTCCGCTGTCGGTGCTTTGCCCAGTCTGCCGAAGAGCCGGCCGCTCGGCCCCGCCGCCAGCGCGCCGCGCGGAAGATTGCTGCCGATCATGCGCTGCCGTTGGGTCGAGGGTGGCCCGTGGGTGCCGGACTCGCCTCGGCCTCCACCGGCATGAGGATCCACAGCAACGGGTACACGAGGAGCTGGCTCCCCGGGATCAGCACGAGCGCAAGCACGAACAGCAGCCGGGCAGGCCACGGATCGATGCCGAAGCGGCGGCCGAGGCTGGCCGCCACGCCGCCGAGGACGCGACCGTCCCGCGCCCGGACAAGGCCGTTGCGCCGAAACGCCGCATGAATGGACTCCATATCTTTGACTCGCCTTCGGTACCGCTGTAGTTCGGACACCGTAAGCATGCGCCGGCACGCCGGCCGGGACATCGGGACGGACCCTGACCGTTGCCCTGACATCTCGCCCAGGTGAACCCAGGGTCGTCGAGCTCGGGCCGTGTGATCGAGCAACCTACGACGTGGTGTGTTTGGGCGTGAACTCGCGCACGCTGCCGTCGTCGAAGCTTGGAACGTGATGCTCGAAGAAGAGCTTGGCAGTGAGCTCGTGGCGGCTGGTGACGTCGAGCTTGGTGTACACGGACTTGATGTGATCCTTTGCGGTGTGGCGCGAGATCCACAGTCGTCGGGCTATCTCTTCGGTGGACAGGCCGCGGGCGAGTAGCCGCGCCACGTCCAGTTCGCGCCTGCTCAGCCCGTGAAGTGCCTCCACTCCCGGCTCGTCTCCGAGCCGCGCAAGCCGATCTTCGAGCCGCTCCCGCCGCCGAGCAGCGCACGACACGCGGTTCCCACGACCTACATCGCGTGCCGCGATGATCGAGCGCTTCCACCGGGAACCTTCCACCCCGGCCAGTCCGGACGCCTTCCCTCCGCCCGGGCTCATCGAAATCGACGGCGACCACGAGGCGCTGCTGACCGCGCCGCATCGTCTCGCATGGGCGTTGCTCGCGTCTCTCCGACCGACCGACAAGTGATCGTTGCGGCAGGTGAACCTGGCCGCGTGCCCGAGTTGGCCGCACTCACGCCTGCAGTAGGTCGTCGCGCCGACGCTGGGGCTGCCAGGGTGGGGTAGCCCGGCCGCGCGTGGGGCCGGAGGAGCGCCGCGACCGCGACGGTGACAGACTCACGCTCCGAGGCAAGGGAGCGGGCTCCGTGACCGACGATTCCAACCGCATCGTGTGGTTGGAGCGGGCGCGCGCGCACCTTCGCGACGCCGACCCTGTCATGGCGCGGCTCATCGACGACCGGCCGGACTTCGATCCTCGGGCATGGATAGCCCAGCTGCCATCGATGGATCTGTACGGAGCTCTGCTGTTCCAGGTCACCGGCCAGCAGCTTTCCGTCCCTGCCACGCGCCGCACCCTCGCTCGTATCGAGGCCCTTTTCGACGGCCACCTCCCTTCGCCCACCGACCTGCTGCGGGTGGATCCCGGCGAGCTCCGCGAGGCCGGGCTGTCCTGGCGGAAGATCAACACGCTTCGCGACCTCGCGGAGCGGCTATCGGACGGCCGGCTGGATACCGAGGTCTTGAGCACGCTGCCGGACGACGAAGTCATGGCGGAGCTCACCGCCATTCCCGGGATTGGTCCCTGGACCGTGGAAGGCGCACTTATCATCGCCCTCCAGCGAGAGGACGTCGTCCTGCCCGGCGACCTGGCGCTCCGGAAGGCTGTTCAGCTCGCGTATCAGCTCGATCACCTCCCGACTCAGCAGGAAGTGCTTGCCATCGCCGAGAAATGGCGGCCCTACCGCAGTCTTGCGACGAGCTATCTGTTTTCCGCCGGCTTCGAGCGCACCCCAGCACCACCGACCGGCCCCCACTCGGCGTCGTGAGCAACCGGCTGCCTCACGGAGCGTGCGGCGACGGCGGCGTCTCGACGGCGTCCGTTGCCAACTGAAGTTTCGGCCGCCTGGGCGGGATGGGTTCCGACGGCCATCTCCGGCTGCCGGTCCACAGTGCCGGCGGCGCATCGAGTTGGCGGGCGAGCGCAAGCGCGGCGGTGTCGTAGTTGGCTCGCCAGCCGCGAAAGTGCGGCCAGGCAGCCTCGTCTGTGCGCTCGATCGGGTAGCCGAGGCCGCGCAGCATCGACGCTGCGGTGCGAAACTCCTCGAAGCTCACGGAGATGGGGGCGTCCGGGTCGGGTTCAGCGGGCACTCGCAGTCGCATACTGCGCGCGATCCGATCGAGCGCGACGAACCCCATGCGCAGCGACAGCCGAGCGGCCAGCTTCGGTTCGCGCGACGGCGCCAACGACAGGTGCAGGGCGGCCGCGTCCATAACGGCGATCAGCGAGGTGAGCCAGTGCGACATAGGCCGAGGTGATCTCAATCGGACCAGGGTCAGGTACGTGGTGTGTGATTCCGCCACCTCGGCGGCCCAGCGCTCCCACGCTGTGAACAGCTCGTCGAGGACGGGACGGGCATCACCGTTGTATATGCCCCACTTGGTCCGGGCGAGGATCTCCGGACCCCACGCCGGCGCTCCGGCGCGGGCGACGAGCAGGGTTACCTCGGTCTCGCGCCGGTTGAACGCGGCATACAACGTCGGCAGATACCCGACTTGGAGGCCGATGACGATGAGGCCGCTGAAGGCAGCGACATATTCGAGCGCCGTACTGGCGCCGCCGGCCGGCGCGGCGTACCCGAGGGTGAACATGGATGAGCCGGCCTCGGAGAAGGCCCGGCCCACCTCGCCGTGAACGCTCGGGAGCAGGATCAGGGCAAACCCGACCACGAGAAGCGCGAGCCACAGCGCAAGGCGGACAAGCAGCGTCATCGGCGCCTGCCAGGCGAGCACCCGATCTCGCACCTCGAACGAGTGCACGCCACGAGTGGCCCGAAGGAAGACGGCATCGAGCAGTCGCTCGCAGAACCGTGAAATGAATGAGCTGACATTCCGCGGCACAACCAACGTCCCGAGAACGCTGGAAAACGTCGCCACGATCACGGCCACGCCGGCCGCGAATCCGATCCACGATCCAACCACGAGCGCATTCAACCGAACTCGGCCCGCGCCTGGCACTACCGCCGGCCTCGAATACGTGCATACCGCGCGCCGATTGCGGGTATGCCCCAGTTCATCGGGCCTTAAGGGCTCGCCTTCAGGGTGCAGGAGGCACAGCATGATCATCGTCGGATTCGTGCTCTTCGCCGCCACCGTGGTGGTTGCTGCGGCGCTGATCGTCCAGAATCCCGCCACGGTGACCGTCCACGCGTTCAACCAGCTGTGGAACGTCGACATGCGGTGGGTCGTGGTCGCGGGGCTGGCGCTCACCGCTATCGGCCTGTTCAGCCTGGGCATGATGCGTCGTGGCAGCGCGCGCCACCTCCGCCTTCGCGGCGAGCGCCGTGCGCTGATGGCCGAGAACAAGCGGCTGGTCAAACGTACGGCTGCCGCTGCGCCGGCCGGTGCCGGACGTGACACCACGCGGCAGACGGCGCCGGCGGCGAAGCCCCGCGAGCCGGTTTCGGCCGCGCCTTCCTCGGACCGGCCCGGTTTCCTCGAGAGACTGGTACCTACGAGACACCGTCGGGTTGCGCGCTGAGCGAGAGCGGCTAGACCGAACGGTCGCGGGTCGGCTCCAACCCGAGACGCGTGCCAGTACGTCCGGTAATAGATGGCACTTCGGTGTCCGACGTCGCCCCGTACGCTGAGATCGTGACCGGCGGCCGTGGCGTGCACCGGGTCGTTGCATTGGCGCTGCCCGTTGTCGTCGCCTTCGATCTGTCCATTGCGGCGCAGATCTTCGGCCACCGGTCTGCTCGGTCGTACTAGACGCTCGCGGTCTGCGCGGCACAGCCGGGACTGGTGATGTCCTCGACCGGGTTCGAGGTGGCGGCCCCGTTCGGTCTTGAGGTGTTTGGTCGGGCGGACACCGTGGTCGTGCCGGGATTCGACCCGCTCGAGGCGCCCGACGAAGCAAGTCTGGCGGCGCTGCGCGAGGCCGCCACTCGGGGGACGCGCATTGCGTCGGTGTGCGTCGGGGCGTTTGCATTGGCCGCGGCCGGCCTGCTCGACGGCCGGACCGCGACGACTCACTGGCAACACGCCGACCTCTTCCGCCAGCGATTTCCCCAGGTGCGGTTGAACCCGGACGTCCTCTACGTCGACGGGGGTCAGGTGCTGACCAGCGCCGGCATCTCGGCCGGCGTCGACTTGTGCATCCATCTGGTCCGGCAGGACTACGGGGAGCAGGTTGCCGCCGACGTTGCGCGGCGCATGGTGGTCGCCAACCATCGCACCGGCGGTCAGCTGCAGTACGCCCACCGGCCACTGCCGAAAGACGGTGGGCTGGGCGCCACGCGGGAGTGGGCGATCGCGGAGATGCACCGGCCGTTGACGGTGCGCCACCTGGCGCGTCACGCCAGCGTCCCGCTGCGCTCGTTCACTCGCCAGCTCCGCGACGAGGTCGAGATGAGCCCGATGCGGTGGCTGACGCTGCAACGGGTGCGTGAGGCGCTGCGACTCCTGGAAGCAACCGACCTGGACGTCTACGACGTCGCCGCCCGCAGCGGATTCGGCAGTGCGACCACCCTGCGCACGCACCTGGCCCGCGAGTTGGGCACCACCCCGACGGCCTACCGCCGCTCGCATCGGCCACGCTGAGCGCGTTGGCCCAACCCCAGCGCCCGGTGGCCGTCGTAGCTATCGCGACGACGGCTGTGGCGACTCACGATCGATTACATGACCAACCAGGACGAGCTACTCGCCAGCAACGCCCGCTTCGCCCAGACCGACGCGAAGGATCACGTGCCGCCGATCCCGTTCATCCCGAACAAGCAGGTCTACGTCATCACCTGTATCGACCCGAGGGTCGACCCTAGCGACATCTTCGGGCTGACCCTGGGCGACGCCATTGTGGCGCGCAATGTCGGGGGACGAGTAACCGATGCCGTCCTCGACGATCTGGCCTGGATCAGCTACCTGCACGAAGTCACGACACCCGAGGCGCCGTGGCTCGAGATCGCCGTGATGCACCACACCGACTGCGGCGCAGCCTTGATGGCCGACGACGCGCTGCGGTCGGGATTCGCGTCCCGCGGCTTCGACGACCAACACTTGCAGGACACCGCCGTCACCGATCCCGCCACTACCGTGCCCATCGACGTCGAGCGAATCCGCGACTCGAAAACCGTCTCTGCCGACATCATGGTCACCGGCTATGTCTACGACATACACACCGGCCTGGTCACACAGGTCACCGGACCTCGCTCCCGCAACGGCACGACGCGATGACGGGACGCTCGTGATCTCCCTCGGCGAACTCCGTCACGGGCCGGGCCCCGACAGCGCGCTGATGCCGCTGGGCAACCACACTGCCATTGAGACGTCGAAGGAGTCGAACCGGCATGGGAGACAGTGCAGATCCCAACGGCAACGCTGCCGAGCCCGCCCACTCTTCTGGCGGCGGCACCGATCCGGGGCACTGGGCTCGGTTGCGCCAGTACCTGTGGCAGCCGCCCCGGCCACACGGTGAGCAGCCGCCCCGGCGCGTAGTCGGCCCGCTCGAACTGTTCTACGACCTGGCCGTGGTCGTGTTGGTCGCCCAGGATGCCCACCACCTGGCCGGACACCTGACCTGGCGGGGCCTTGGCGAGTTTGCCGTGGTGTTCACGTTGGTATGGATCGCCTGGACCAACGGCAGCCTCCATCACGAGCTGCACGGCCGCGACGACGCCCGCGCCCGCAGCACGTTCCTGCTTCAGATCCTGGTGCTCGTCGCGATGGGCGCCTTCATCCCCGAGGCCGGCGGTGCACGAGGCGCGGCGTTCGCGATTGCCGCCGCAGTGCTTTTCGCGGTGCTCGCTGTGCTGTGGCTGCTGGCTGCCCGGGGCGACCGGCCTGAATACCGCCGAGCGAGCGCACTGTTCGTGACGGGAACTGCGGCCTGCGCTGTCCTGCTGGCCGGCACCGCCCTGCTGCCTGCCGGCACTCGCATGCTGGCATGGGGTTTACTCGACGCGGCCTACCTAGCCGGCTTCGCCGCCGTGCTTGTCGCCTCCGTCCCCGCCCGGGCGGCGGCCCTGCTGATCACCGACGCGCTGATCGAACGGTTCGGGTTGCTCACCATCATCGTGCTCGGAGAGACCCTTACCGGTGTCGTCGACGGACTCGCCGGCCAGCCGCTCAACCCGCTCACCCTCAGCGTGGGACTGGTCGCGGTCGTCGTCGGGTTCGGCGCCTGGTGGACCTACTTCGACTTCGCCGGACACCGCCACCCCAGACCCACACCGGCGGCCAGCGTCCACTGGATGTTCAGTCATCTGCCGCTTACCGCCGCCATCGCTGCGATGGGCGCCGCGATGGTCAGCCTCGTCGACCACGCCGATGACGGCCGCACCCCGGCGGCGACTGCGTGGCTGCTGTGCGGGGGCGCCGCGAACCGGACTTGTACCGCCCGCTCGCCCGCACATGCGTGGCCGTGGCGGCCGCGTGCCTCGGCATCGGCGCCGTACGCCCGGCGCCACTCGTCCTCGGGGTCGCACTCGTACTCCTGCTCAGTATCCCCTGGGGGCTCGCAGTCGCGCAGCGGCTGGCCAACGGCGCCGACTCACCTACCGGGTAATCCCCTGCGCACCGCCGGCCTGCGACCATCGCCTACCTCAGTCGCCGACAGCCCCCGTTAGGAGAACAAGGATGCTCGACGCCGACGTACGCCGCCATCTCGACGGCACCTCGCTGGCGCACGTGGCCTCGGTCCTGCCCGACGGTTCGCCCCACATCGTCCCGGTCTGGGTCGGCACCCACGGCGACCAGGTCCCGTCTTCCTCACCGGTCCGCGCTCGCGCAAAGCGTGCAACCTGCGCCGAGACCCCCGGGTGGCGCTGTCCCTGGCGCCCGCCGACAACCCGTTCCAGCCGGTCGTCCTCCGCGGCAGGGTCACCGAATGGCTCGAGGGCGACGCGGCCTGGAAGATCATCGACCAGATCTCGGCGAAGTACAGGGGCAAGCCCTACCCGCGAGGGGAAGAACGCATCGTCGCCGTAATCGAGCCCGAGCGGCAGACACTCGGCGTCGGCTGAGCGAGCGTGCTGAGCGAGCGGGCTGGCCGACCGTATGGGTCGGCGCGCGGGCTAATCTGCGGCGGTGAGCGTGATCGACTGGCTCCTAGAGGGCGACCCCGCCATCGGCTGGCAGGTGCTGCGCGATCTCACAAGCGCGTCCCCCGACGAGGTCGCGGGCGCGCGGGCCCGGGTGGAGCACGAGGGCTGGGGCGCCCGCCTGCTCGCACTGGAGGATCCTGACGGACTGTGGGCGGGCGGCGCGTGTTTCCCCGCGTCCTACACGGGCGGTGACCTGGGCCAGCCCTGGACCGCCACGATGCACACGCTGCAGACCCTGCAACTGTTCGGGCTCGACCCGACGTCGCCGTCCGCGCGCCGCGCGATAGCGCTCATCGCAGCGAACGGCCGATGGGAGCACGAGGGGCAGCCGTACTTCGACGGTGAGGTGGAGCCGTGCATCAACGGCAGGACGGTCGAGGCCGGGGCTTATTTCGGCGCCGACGTCGCGGCGATCGTCGAGCGGATGATCGCCGAGCAGCTCGATGACGGGGGCTGGAACTGCGCGGTCGAGATCGGATCGACGCGGTCCTCCTTCGACACGACGATCAACGTGCTCGATGGCCTGCTCGAGTTCGAGCGCGCGACGGGCGGGACGACGGATGTGCGCACGGCCCGGCGTGCCGGTGAGGAGTATCTGCTGGAGCGCGACCTGTTTCGTCGCAAGAGCACGGGGGAGGTCGCCGTGCCGGCTTATCTCGACTTCGCGTTCCCTTACTACTGGCACTACGACGTGCTGCGTGCACTCGACTACTTCCGACGCTCGGGGGTTGACCCGGATCCCCGGATGAGCGACGCGGTGTCGGTCGTGCGCTCGAAGAGGCAGCCCGACGGCCGGTGGCCGCTCGACCGCATCCACCCGGGTCAGGTTCACTTCGAGCTTGAGGGCGATGTGGGAACGCCGAGCCGCTGGAACACCCTCCGCGCGCTCCGGGTCCTTCAGTGGTGGGATCGGACCGCCTGACTGCGGCGGGCGTTCATGTTGTCGCCCGGACGACGAGTTCGACGCCGAGGGTGACGTGCCTGGCGGAGCCGGTTCTGCCGTTGACGGCTTCGCGGAGGTGGCGGTAGCCGAGGCGTCCGGACTCTTCGAGGGGCTGCCGGACAGTGGTGATATCGAGCGCTTCAGCGAGCTCACCGTCGTCGAACCCGACGATCGCCAGGTCACCGGGCACTCGGACGCCTTGGCGTTGGCATTCGCGCAGGACGCCGGCGGCGAGGATGTCCTGGTGGGCGAACACCGCGTCGGGGAGTCGCTGCTCGGTGAGCATCTTCTGGATGGCGGCTACGCCTCCGGCCATGTCGTTGCTGGTGTGCACGTGGCGGACCTGGTCGGGGTCGATGCCGGCGTCGGTGACCGCGCGGCGGAGTCCGTTGCGGCGTAATTGGCCTTGGGAGAGGTACGCGTCGGAGCGTTGGGCTTCGGAGATGTAGGCGATGGAACGTCGCCCCCGCTCGATGAGGTGACGACCGATGCAGTAGCCGGCGGCATGGTCGTCGATGGCGATGGAGTCGAGTTCGGGTCGGATGCTGTCGACGAGCACTGTGGGAAGGCCCTGGGCAAGCAGTCGATCGGCGAGGCGGTCGTCGAGTGGTAGGCCCATGATCAGGAGGCCGTCGAGGCGGCGGGAGACAGGCAGTGCACTGAGCAGCGGAGAGGTTGCCGATGCTGCTGATTCCTGGTCGAAGATGACGATCTCGGTGGCCTCATCTCGGGCTTCAGCCAGGATGCCCTTGAGTCGGCGGGTATAGGACTCGTAGGAGCTGAAGGGGGCGAGGACGCCGATGCGGCCGACGGCTTTGCGGGCGTGCGCCATGGCGATCGCCTTCGGTACGTAGCCGAGTTCGTCGATCGCGTCGAGTACGCGCTGGCGGGTGGTGGGGTTGACGCGTTGCGGCCGGTTCAGGGTGTGCGAGACGGTGGAGATGCTCACGCCGGCTCGGCTGGCGACGTCGTAGATCGTCGCGTGCTCGACGGGCATCTGTGCCGCCTCCCTTCGTGTGTCAGGTACCAGCCACGCTACGGCCGGCTGATTTGCCGCTCGTCTCAGGCCGGAGCCAGTTCCGCGGCCCAGTGCGCGTTGCGCAGTGCTGCGGCGGCGTCGTGTTGCCACTGCCGGGCCTGGTCCCAGGTCCTCGTCAGCATGGCGGTTCCGTGCAGGGCGCCGGGATAGCGCTTGTGTGTCGTGGGAACGTGCGCGGCGCGCAGTCGCTCGGCGTAGTGCTCGCCTTCGGTGCGCAGCACGTCGAACTCAGCCGTCATCACATGCGCAGGCGGCAGGTCGCGTAGATCCTCGGCGAGCAGTGGCGAGGCAAGCGGATTCCGCCCCTGCGCCGGGTCGGCCAGGTAGGTGGTGGCCGCGTCGTTCATCGTCGGCTGCGGGACGTCCGGGAGCACGCCAGAGGCGAGGGTCGCCTGAGCGGTCTCGCGCGTGAGGTCGAGCGCGGGCACCTCGAGGAGTTGGAAGCCAAGCCGCGGGCCACCTTCGTCGCGGCAGCGCAGCGCGACTGCAGCGGCGAGGTTGCCGCCGGCCGACGAGCCGCCGATCGAGACGTTGCCGGCGTCGATGCCGAGATGGCCGGCGTTTGCGACTGCCCACCGCAGTGCGGCGTAACAGTCGTCTAGCGGTACGGGGAAGCGGTGCTCTGGGGCCAGGCGATAGTCGACGCTGAGCACGACGCAATTCGCCTCGCGACAGCGCTGCCGGCAGATGGCGTCGGTGACGCGCTCGCGCACTGACCCGACTTTCCAGCCTCCGCCGTGCAGTGTCAGGTGTGCCGGCAGTGGGCGCTCGTGAGCGGGGCGGTAGATCCGGACGAGTATCTTGCCGCCGGCGACCGGCACCAGGTGATCTTCGATCGAGTACACGAGCGGCCCCGGCTGCCCGTAGCGCAGGAAGAGCAGCTCGCTGAGCAGCGACGTGTATTCGCGCTGGTCTGCCGCCGACAGGTGCCCCGGCAGGTCGTGCGGGAACTCGTCGATCAGTCGCTGCACGGCGGGAGCGAGGCTCACTGTGGTCACAGGGACTCCTAGGCGTCGGTGACGCGGCTCATTCGACCTCTCGTAAGAGCTTCTTGTCAAGTGCTTCGGAGCAAACCCTTCGGACTTCGATGATCAACGTAATTTCAGTCTGCGAAGTGCTTTACAGGAATCTCTTGACAGCGGGGTGAACGGGGAGTTTCCTATGCGGCACACGGCAGGCTCCGCCCGCCCTACGAACCAAGTGCATACACGGACTTCATCTCGATCCCGAGCCCCGTCATCGACGAGGAGGAGACGTGCCCCATCACAAGACGGCGTCCCTTGCGACCGCGGCGGCGGTCGTCACCGTGCTCGCGGCGTGCACCACGGGAGGCGGCACCGACGCCACCAGCAGTCAGCCGAAACCGAGCGGAAAGGTAGGCGACACGCTGACGGTCGCATACTCATCCGTGCCGCAGACGCTCGATCCCGCCAAGACCGTCCAGAACAACTCGCTGTATCAGGCGCTGGCTTACGAGCCGCTGATCGTGCGCCGCTCCGACGGCACTCTCGCGCCGGGGCTGGCGACGTCATGGCACTACGGCGGCAGCGACAACACCCAACTCGAACTCCAGCTACGCCCCGGCGTGAAGTTCGCCGACGGTTCCGCGTTGACCGCGCAGGACGTCGTCGACCACTTCACCTACGTGGTCAAGGCGGGTGGGCAGTTCGCGCCGCTGTTCGCCGGTGACGGGTTCACCGCCGCCGGCCCGCTCACCGTCGTGATCAAGACGCCCAAGCCGAACCCCGACCTGCCCACCCTGCTCACCCAGGACGATGTCGTCGGCGGCATCATCAGCCCGCTGGGCTTGACGAACAAGGCAAAGCTCGGCACGCAGACCTTCGGCGCCGGGCCGTACAAGCTCGACCCGGCGCAGACGGTCGCCGGCGACCACTACACGTTCGTGCAGAACCCGAACTTCTACGACAAGGCGTCGGTGCACTGGACGAAGGTCGTCGTCCGGGCGATCACCAGCGCCCAGGCAACGTTGAACGCGATGAAGACCGGGCAGGTGCAGTTCGCGGTCGGCGACGCGAGCACGCTGGCCGCCGCGCGGCAGGCCGGCCTTACCGTCAGCATGACCCCGCTGCTGTGGACCGGCGTGACCCTGGCCGACCGCGACGGCACGATGGCCAAGCCACTCACCGACGTCCGGGTGCGGCAGGCGCTGAACTACGCCACCGACCGCACCGCGATCGCGACAGCGTTGTTCCCCGACGACGGCAAGCCGACCTCGCAGCTGACCGTGCCCGGCGGCTACGGCTACGACGCGAGCCTCGACGACGCGTACCCGTACGACGTCACCAAGGCCAAGCAGTTGCTCGCTGCGGCGGGCTATCCGGACGGGTTCACACTGAAGACGGTCACCGCCGAGTACCAGTCGATGAACCTCGTCGCGCAGGCCCTGGCCCAGCAGTGGAAGAAGGTGGGCGTCACGCTGCAGATCGTCGACCGGGCCAACTCCAACCAGTACTTCTCCGAGGCATTCGGCCCGAAGTACCCCACGTTCATGACGATCTTCGGCCAACAGCCCATCTGGACCGAGGGCCCCTCGCTGTTCTTGCCGACCGCGCTGTTCAACCCGTTCCACACCAAGAACGCGCAGCTGCAGTCGCTGTACGACCAGGCGGCCAAGGCGACGGACGCAGCCAAGGAACGGGCCGACCAGCAGGTGGAGGCGTGGCTGGTCCACCAGGCGTGGTTCGTCCCGGTGGTGGCGACCGGCCTGCCGTACTACGCGACGAAGAAGATCACCGGCATGGCGGTCTCGCCGAAGGCGCCGCTCGCCTCGATCTACGAAGTGCAGCCAGCGGCATGATCCGGGCGACGGCACGATGGTTCGCATCGTCAGTCGTGCTGCTGTTCGCCGTGACGGTGCTGACTTTCCTGCTCAGTGCGCTTGCCCCCGGCGACGCGGCGAAGGCCATGCTGTCCGGGCAGACCACCGCCTACTCCCCCGAGCAGTACCACCAGCTGCGGCACAATCTCGGCCTCGACCAGCCGCTGCCGGTGCAGTACTGGCACTGGCTGTACCGGCTGCTGCACGGCAGTCTGGGCACCGATCTGTTCAGCGGCCAACCGATCACGCAAGCGATCAACAGCCGACTCGGCGCCAGCCTGTCGATCATCGTCGGAACCGTCCTGGTCTCTGCGGTGGTCGGCCTCGGGATCGGGATCTTCAGCGCGGTCCGCGGCGGCCTCGCCGGCAAGCTCGTCAACGGACTGTCGCTGCTCGGGCTGGCCGCGCCGAACTTCTGGCTGGCGCTGGTGCTGGTCGCGTGGCTTGCTGTGCAGCATCAGGTGTTCCCAGCCACCGGGTACGTGCCCTTCGGTGACGATCCGGTGCAGTGGCTACGCAGCTTGGCGCTGCCGGTTATCACGCTGTCGGTGGGCGGATCTGCGTTCATTGCCCGGCAGACCCGCGACGCGATGGCCGAGGTGCTGGGGCGCGATTTCATCGTCGCGCTGCGCGCGCACGGCTTACCGCTACGCTCGATCGTCTTCAAGCACGCGCTGCGCAATGCGGCGATCCCGATTGTGACGTTGCTCGGGCTGATGTTCGTCAGCCTGCTCGGCGGGACGGTGCTGATCGAGGGCATCTTCGCCATCCCCGGCCTCGGCCAGCAGGCGGTCACCGCGAGCAGCACCCACAACCTGCCGATGATCGAAGGGGTTGCGTTCTACTTCACCGTTGTCGTCATCGTGGTGAACCTGCTGGTCGACCTGTCCTACCGCTGGCTCAACCCGACGGTGCGGCCGATATGACGGCCGTCGCCGTGACCGGCATGCCGCTGCGCCGGCCGGCTACCCGGCGGCGGGCGTTCTGGCGCTATCCCGCGGCCTGCGTCGCGGCGCTTTACCTGGCGACGCTTGTGATCGCCGCAGCCGCCGCCGGCGTCGTCGCACCGCACGACGCGGGGGAGCAGGACCTTTCGCACGTGCTCGCCGGGCCGTCGGGCACGCACTGGCTGGGCACCGACCGGCTCGGTCGGGACGTGTTCAGTCGGCTGGTCTTCGGCGCCCGGGTGACGCTACTCGATGTTGCCGTGGCGACCGCCGTTTTCCTGGCTATCGGCGTGCCGCTCGGTCTCGCCGCGGGCTACCGGGGCCACTGGCTCGACCGCATCGTCGTGCGGTTCGCCGACCTGCTTCTCGCCGTGCCGGGGATCGTCGTGCTGCTGATGGTGGTTGCGGTGTTCCCCGGAAACGACATCGCCACGATGGTCGCGCTGGGCGTGATCGGCTGCCCGACGCTGTTGCGTATCGTGCGCGGCTCGACGCTCGCGACCCGTGACCAGCTGTACGTCAAAGCAGCCAGGCTGTCCGGACTCGGCACGCCCGCGATCCTGCGCCGGCACGTACTGCCGCGCATCGCCGGCCCCATCATCGTGCAGACGTCCCTGTTCTGCGCGACCGCACTGCTCGCCGAGAGCGGCCTGTCGTTCCTCGGCCTGACCCGGCCCGAGACGCGTGGCCCCAGCTGGGGAAACATGGTCGGCGAGGCGTCCAACGTGATGAGCCAGGACTCCTGGCTGCTCGTGCCGACCGGCGGCGCATTGGTGCTGACCGTGATTGCCTTCGGCCTTATCGGGGACGCGGCGCGCGACGCGACGATGGGCCGGGCCGTGTCGGCGGCCCCGTTGCTGGGACATCGCCCGCGGCGGCGCGTGCCTGATCCCGAACCGACACCCGCTGCCCTGTCGCTATGTGGGCTCACCGTGACGATCGGCGGGGCCACGGTCGTGCGGGACGTCAGCTTCGAGATCGCCCCTGGTGAGACGGTGGGCATCGTCGGCGAATCAGGCTGCGGCAAGACCATCACGGCGAAGGCCGTCCTCGGGCTGCTCCCGGCGGGTGGTGAGGTCGCGGCCGGCAGCATCGTCTTCGACGGTAAGGACCTGACCGCAATCCGCGAGAAGGACCTAAGCAGGGTCCGTGGCGCGGGCATCGCGTTGATCTCGCAGAACCCGACGGGCAGCCTGGATCCGACGTTCACCGTCGGCAGCCAACTGCGGGAGGTCATCCGGCGGCACCGGTCGCAGCCGCGCCGCAAGGCGGACGCCGAGGCCGAACGGCTCCTGCGACTCGTGCGACTGCCGGATCCGGCCGGTGTGTTGGGGCGCCGCCCGGGCGAGCTGTCCGGCGGCATGGCACAGCGAGTCTGCATCGCCATGGCCCTGGCTGCCGAACCGGGGGTGCTGATCGCCGACGAACCGACTACCGCACTGGACGTCACGGTGCAGGCCGAGATCCTCACGTTGCTGCGCGACCTGCAGCGCCGCCTCGGCATGGCCGTCCTGCTCATCACGCATGACTGGGGAGTGCTCGCCGACGTGTGCGACCGCGCCCTCGTCATGTACGCCGGTGAGGTCATCGAGACGGCGACGGTCGACGAACTGTGCGCAGCGCCACGCCACCCCTACACCGCCGCGCTGCTCGCGGCCAACCCGCACCGGGCGCCCGCCGGCCGGGCACTGCCTTCGATCGGCGGCAGCGTGCCGCGCCCTGGCGACTGGCCGACCGGCTGCCACTTCCAGCCCCGATGTGCACTTGCCGAATTCGCCTGCGCCGAAAGGCCAATCCCGCTCACCACCACCACGCGAGGACACCTGTCGCGGTGCATCCGAGCTGAGGACGTCCACACATGAGCGGATTGCTGGAGATCCGCGGCCTGACCGTGACCTATCGGCAAGGCCGGCGGTCGATCACGGCACTCGACGGCCTCGACCTCGACATTGCCGCGGGCGAGACGCTCAGCGTCGTCGGCGAGAGCGGCTCCGGCAAGACCACACTGGGCAACGCGGTGCTCGGGCTGGTGTCGCCCACGGCGGGCATGATCACGTTCGGCGGCCTGGACATCACCGCGACCCGGCCGCGGGCGCTGACCCAGGACATCCAGGTGGTGTTTCAGGATCCCCACGGCTCGCTCAACCCGGTCCGCACGATCGGCCAAACGCTCGAAGAGCCGCTGCTTGCCCACCGCTCGATGAACCGCAGGCAGCGCCGCGCCGAAGTTGCCGCGGCGTTGGAACGGGTAGGGCTCGCCGACGACGCGGCGTCGCAATACCCGGCCCAATTCTCCGGCGGGCAGATGCAGCGCATCGCCATCGCCCGCGCCCTGATGCTTTCGCCCCGCCTGGTGGTGTGCGACGAGGCTGTCAGTGCGTTGGACCTGTCCATCCAGGCGCAGATCCTCAACCTGCTCCGTCGCCTGCAGCGCGAACTCGGGCTCAGCTACCTGTTCATCAGCCACGACCTCGCCGTCGTGCGGCACGTCTCCGACCGGGTCGCTGTGCTGTACCGCGGCAAGCTGATGGAAACGGGTCCAGCCGCGCGTGTCTGCGACCACCCCGATCACCCTTACACGCAGGCACTTCTTGCCGCCGCGCCGGTGCCCGACCCGGCCGAGCAGCGCCGCCGGCGCCCAGCCGACGTCTCGGCGATCGACGTCGCCGCGTCGACCGACGGGGGGTGCCCGTTCCGCACCCGATGCCCGCACGCGATCGACCGGTGCGCCGAACCTCTCGTCGTGCATGACACCCCGGACGGCTCGGTCGCCTGCCACCGCTACGGCGAGCTCACCGCCGACCCGGCGCCCGAACCACCTGCCTGTGTCCGGACCCCACAACCCGCGAGGACCCCCGCTTGATGAGACTCGACCCCGCCGTCCAACAGTTCATCGACGCCAACGCCGGCGAGCTCCTCAACCACCTCGATGTCGCAGAGCAACGCCGCTACATGAGGCTTCTCATCGACCTTAACTTCCTTCGCTTCAGCCGCCCCGGCCCGGAGGTGCACTCGGTCACCGACCACATCGTGGCAGTCGACGACGGCAAGATCCGATGCCGGATCTACCGCCCCGGCGACGAACCCGCGCTGCCCGCGCACATCGCGCTGCACGGCGGCGGCTGGTGGCAGGGCTCGATCGACGACCGCATTTGTGACGCGATCTGCCGCCAACGCTGCATCCAGGGTCACGTCGTCGTCGTCGCCGTCGGCTACCGACTCGCACCGGAACACCAGTTCCCCACCGGGCTGAACGATGCGTACGCCGCGTTGCAGTGGATCAGCGAGCACGCAGACAGGCTGCGCATCGACGCGGACACCATCTCGGTCGGCGGCTCGTCGGCCGGTGGGAACCTCGCCGCGGCACTCGCCATCAAGGCGCGCGACCGGGGTGGCCCCGAGCTTTGCTTCCAGTTGCTGGAGGTTCCCGCGCTCGACCTCACCCTGGCGACGTCCCGGCACACCGCGGCCACCGTCGCCGGACAGGACCTGTCGGGTGAACTCGACGTGGCCGTGACCCGATACCTCGCCGACCCGAGGCACGCTAAACACCCGCTGGCATCACCGTTGCTCGCCGACGATCTGCGCGGCTTGCCGCCCGCGGTCATCTTCACTGCCGAATACGACCCGCTGCGCTCTGACGGCGAGCGTTACGCAGCCCGGCTCAACGCCGCCGGTGTCCCGGCGCGGGCGATCCGGCACCCTGGTGCACTGCACGGTAGCGCCATGCTCACCCGCACCTGGCCCCGGCCGTGGCCTGGCAACGGGATGCCGCAAGCACGCTGCGGGGCGCGCACTGGGCGTCATCCGACGTCGCGGCGGGGTGATCGCGGTGAAGTCGTGCTGCCCGCAGGCATCGTGTCGTGCGCCGATTACTCGCTGGTCCACTGACGCCCGAACCAGCGTCGGATGCGGCTCGAACCGAATTCGGCCTTGTCCGCGGCAAACATCACGGACGGTTCGTCGAACTGCCCGCTCGGGCGTTCCCCCGCTCGGAACGTGACATCCACGCGGCCCACTTGGTTGTGCCCAAACTCGACGTAGCAGATTCCGCGACCGCCGTAGCGGGTTGGCGTGTCCCGTTCCCGATATCGGGCGATGATCTCGTCGGCCACCACCGCCGCCTGTCCCTCGGCGAAGACACCGGCTTTAGGCGTGCCGACGCTCGTCACGTCACCGACTGCATAAACGTTGGAAAACGCCGTTTCGAGGGTGAGCGGGTTGACGGGAATCCAGCCGTCTATGCACATTCCGGACTCCAGCACGACCTGAGGCACCCGATGCACCGGGATGCCGAGGAACAGGTCGAAGGGCATCTCGTCGCCATCGCCAAGGACCGCCACCCGCCGTTGCGGGTCGAGCGCCTGCACGAGCCGCTGGGGGTACCAGGCGATGCCGCGCTCGGCGAAAGCCTCGAGCAACGCGTTCGACGCCGCCGGGGACGGCGGAATCGGGGCGTTCAGTGGCATGACCAGCGCGATCTCGCTGCCACCGCGCAGCCCGCGCCGCACCAGGTAGTCGTGGACGAGCAGCGCGGTCTCGCTCGGGGCGGGCGGGCACTTGAACGGTGTGGACGTAACCGCAACGATCACTCGCCCCCCGTCGAATTGGTCCAGCACGTCTCGAGCGGCGAAGGCCCCGGCCACGGTGTAGAACTCGTGACCTGTCTCGATCATGCCTGGGGTCGCCGACGCGTACAGATCAGCACCGAGCGCAACGACCATCACGTCGGCTTCGAACGTCCCGGCGTCCGAATCGACACGCCGCCGCTCCGGGTCGATGGCGCGAACCCGTGTCTCCACGAACCGCACGCCCGGCTTGATCATGTCGCGGTACGGATGGCGTACCGCCTCGGCAGTGGTGCGCCCGAACATCACGTCCAGCTTGGAGTAGCCGAACACGAAGCTGTCGGACTGATCGATCAGGACGATGTCGAGGTTATCGCCCAGCTCCTCCGACAGCCGGGTCGTCAGCTCCAGGCCGCCGAAGCCGGCGCCCAAGACCAACACTCGCATGGTTGCCTCCGCTCAGCGTGACGGCGCTGGATGGTGCTGGCCCTCCGGCCAAATGGGGACCGACATGTGGCCGCGCGCGATCCAGGGCGCGGCGGGATGGCAAGCCTCCTCAACCAGGGGACGGGGTCTCGTAGGTACCGACAAGTCGGGTCTCGGCGAGAACGTGACCTGTCGCTGCCTTGCCGACCTCTGCGTAGCTCGGCTGGCCGTCGATGTCGAGTGGCTGGTCGAGAGCCAGCAGCCGGAAGACATAGCGATGAGCTCCGTGCCCGGCCGGCGGGGCCGGGCCGAGATAGCCGGGCCGGCCGAATCCGTTGACGCCGTGGCGAGCCTCGGCGGCGTGTTCGGCCTCAGCTAGCTCGGTCCGGGTCGGGGCCAGGCCGAAGAGCACCCAGTGCACGAAGCTGCCCTCGATCGGCGCGTCGGGGTCGTCGACGAGCAAGACCAGTTCGACCGTCCCCTCCGGCACACCTTCCCAGGACAGCGGTGGCGAGACGTCGCCGTGCGCGTGATCGAACCGAGCGGGTATCGGCTCCCCGTCGGGGAATGCCGAGCTGCTGAGAGTGAGCCTCATACCGTCGAGCATGGCCGCGGCCGCCGCGGTGGACAAGGAGTCCGCCGGTCCTTCCGGGTCGGTCAGCTCGGCACGTCCCGATCTCGCTGTCATGCGCGGAGCTTGCGGAAGATCAGGAATCGCACGGCGTGGCGAGGCGAGGTTCACGGTGTGCGGCGACTTGCGCGAACCGCGCCGTCCTGATCACCCGGTAGCCGGCGCAAAATAAAGGTCAGCGATCTTGGCCTGTGCTGTCCTATCGTCGCAGGGGAGCTGCATCCAGCAGTAAGCGGTAAGGGAGCGGCGTCGTGAGGTTTTCGACTCGTGCCCTGGCGCTTTCGTGTGCCCGGCATCCGGGACGCACGTTGGCGTGGTGGGCTGTGGCCGCTGTTGCGGCGATTGTCGCGATCGCGACGCTGCTCGGTGGGGCGCTGTCCAGTGAGGGCAACCCAACCAATCATCCGCAGTCGTTACGTGCCCGCGACGTCCTGGACCGGGCGTTGCCGTCGAATGCGCAGGCCTCCACCACTGACCTTGTCGTCATTCGTTCGTCCCGCTATGTCGTTGACGCACCGCAGTTTCGGACGTTCGTCGGGCAGTTGGCAGCGCAGGTCGGCCGCGCGAAAGGCGTCGCGAGTGTGCAGAGCTATCTCGACGGCGGCGGCTCGCTGGTGTCTCAGGATCGGCATGCTGCGCTGATCGCGATGAATATGCCAAGTTACGAGGAGCACGGCATCCAGGACGTCATCGGCGACGTACGCGCTGCAAACGACCCCGCTTTCACCGCATCGATTACCGGCAAACAGACCCTCCAGCACGACTTCAACCAGCTTTCGCAGGAAGACTTGCGCAACGGCGAGCTCCGCTTCGGGGTGCCTGCGGCATTGATCGTGCTGCTGCTGGTATTCGGGACAGTGGTTGCCGGGCTGGTGCCATTGTTTATGGCGATCCTCTCCATCGTGGTCGCGCTCGGCGGGGTGGCGCTACTTGCCCATGCGTTCAGCCTGTCGGTGTTCGTGATCAACATGCTCACCGGTATGGGTCTGGCGCTGGGGATCGACTACTCGCTGTTCGTGATCTCGCGCTTCCGCGAGGAGCGAGGGCGCGGCCGAGAGAAGCTGGACGCGATCGCGGCGACTGGCGCTACTGCCAATCGAGCCGTTCTGTTCAGCGGCAGCACCTTCGTGATCGCGATGTTCGGGATGTTCCTCGTGCCGAACTCGATCATGCGCAGCCTCGCGGTGGGCGCCATCCTCGTAGGTGTCGTTTCCGTCATCGCAGCGGTGACTCTGTTGCCTGCCCTGCTCGGCATGCTCGGCGATCGCATCGAACGACTTCGGTTGCCGGTCGTGGGTCGCCGCTCGGTCGAAGCCAGCAATCCGGAAGGGCGGTTCTGGGGGGCGATCGTCCGCTCCGTGCTGCGCCGTCCGTGGCTGGGGCTCGCCCTACCGGTGATCATCCTGCTGCTCGCGGCGTCCCCGGTTCTGGGGCTGCGCATCGGCACCAGCGGGGAGACTGCGTTGCCCGATCGATTCGAGTCCCGGCAGGGCTTCGCCGCCCTGCAGCACGACTTCCCGTCCACTACGGCCAGCCCCGCGGACATCGTCGTGGCCAGCCACGCCACGCAACCGAACGTCGCTGTAGCGCTGAACCGGCTGCAGGCAACGCTGGCAGCGGATCAGCGTTTCGGTGCTGGCAGGATTGACCACCTCGCCGGCGGCCAGGTCGCGCTGTTGTCCGTTCCGGTGCGCGGCGACCCGTCTGGCAGGCCCGCGATCGCGGCGGTGCGCGATCTGCGCGGGGCGATCATCCCGGCAACATTCGCCGGTACCGGAGCCGACGTTCTTGTCGGCGGCCGAACGTCGGAGAACATCGACTACTTCGACTCCGTCACCGGGCCAGCCCCGTACGTGATCGCTTTCGTGCTCGCGTTCACCTTTGTCGTGCTGACCATCGTCTTCCGATCGCTCGTCATCGCCGCGACGTCCGTGGTCCTCAATCTGCTCTCTGTCGCCGCGGCGTACGGACTGCTCGTGCTGGTCTTCCAGCACGGCGTAGGCGCCAGCCTGCTCGGCTTCCAACACGCACCCACCGTCGAGGCCTGGGTGCCGCTGTTCTTGTTCTCTGTTCTGTTCGGCCTGTCCATGGACTACCAGATATTTCTGCTCAGTCGGATCAGGGAGCGCTACGACCGAACCCAGGACACCACCAACGCCGTCACATTCGGCGTCGCGTCAACCGCGCGGATCATCACCGGCGCGGCACTGATTATCGTGGCGGTCTTCGCCGGCTTCGCCCAGGGCGACCTGATCATGTTTCAGCAGATGGGCTTCGGGATCGCAGTCGCGCTCCTCATCGACGCCACCATCATCCGTTCTATCTTGCTGCCCAGTGTGATGGGTCTACTCGGTCGCTGGAACTGGTACCTGCCGCACTGGCTCGACTGGCTGCCCAAGCTCAACGTCGAGGCTGCTCAACCTGAGCGCGATGCACAGCTCGTGGATCAGCGCAGTAGGCAGCACGTCGATCTCTGACCGCCTCCGAGCGCCCACGCCGCGGGATGGATCCCTACTGACACGGGCTGTCAGGCTCGGGTCGCTCAATACCCGGCAGGGCGACGGTTCGGATCAGCCTGCTGAACCTTGCTGGCTAGGTCGGAACCATCGGCGGAAACACCATAGCGGTTCATCACATAGTGCATCGAAGCCGCGATGTTGGCTACGGGGTCGTAAATATCTGTGCTGGTGCCCGCGACGTGATTCCCGGCGAACGTGTCGGGGATACACTGCGCAACTCCCCTCGAGCAGTGCAGCGGATAGCCGTCTGCCTGGATGGGACCGTGGGCGTTGGAGTCCCAGTCATTGATGGCATTCGCGCGACCCGAAGATTCCCGCCGGCACAGCACCTGATAGCCGACGACCCAATGATCCGGCGCCACGTGGAGAATGTCACATGCACGTGAAGTCCAGGAGTGTACGTTTCCGCCGCCGTTGTACAAGCCATACGTTACGGCGCCGATTGCGATTGCCCCGCCTGCGGCAACCGGATGGGTCGGTGAATGCGGCGTACTGGGACTGGCGCCCGGGATGGTGAGGATTTCCCCGGGATGGATGACGTCCGGGTCGGTCACCTGTGGATTGGCTGCTACTAGCGCAGCCAGGCTCACGTTGTGGGCGAGCGCTATCGCGCTCTTGGTGTTACCGGGTTGTACGACATATGTCACGACGTGGTGCGGAACCGGCGTCGGGTGATGGGAGGGAGCGGGCGAGACCGGTATGTGGATCAGCTCGTTCGGGAAGATTCTATTGGGATCGACAATTTGCGGATTTGCCGCCTCAAGTGCCGAGAGCGTGATGTGAAATCTGCGAGCAATGCCGCTCATCGTATCGCCGGGTTGTACTCGGTAGTCCATCACTTCCCCCTTTAGGTCTATGCCGACTATTAGCGCGGGATCGTCACGACGTGACGGCCGTAAACCCCGGCCAGGCAGCGGAGCGCCCGTCGCCGGTGGCCCTTCGATGGCTTCTCCCGCGGCACGGCCGAACCCGAGCCATGCATTTCCCCGCCCCCCGAACGTCCCAAGTGGGACTCGCTCATGCTCCTCCCAGGAACTGCAATGTCAAGCCGCCATGGCTCGGAAGGCAACCGAGTGAGCAATCTGCCGCCCCGGTAGCGAGGCCCGGCCTTTAGGGGCGTCGGCCGCACATATCAGGCGGTGCTCAGACATAGAGTGACGTGACCTTCGTATACCTATTCGGGGTCAAGCACGACGTGCCATTACTGATCGACATCACCGAGGTTTTGGCAGTCAGTGCGCCGATGATGCGTCGGTCGGCCGATCGGGCTAGGCCTCGGCGGCTGCGTCGCCACGGGCGAGTGCGGCGGCCCGATGGACGTCGATCTCGCGCACGAGTGGGTCGGCGTGCCGATGCACCAGTCGCCAGCCGTCGCCCTCCCGGCGGAACAGCATCGTCACGCGCAATGACCAGTCCTGATCCGCTAGCCCGCCCACCTTGCCGTGTTGCCGCTCGATCAGCGCCAGCATGACGAAGTCGGCGGAGACGTAGGACTGCACCACGTCCACCTGCGCCTCGCCTCCGGCGAAGAAGCGGGACAGCTGTTCGACGGCATCATCGCTGGCGTCGAATCCGTGCCGGGGCGCTCCGCCGAACGGCGGGATCAATGTGTAGTCGTCAGCGTGCATGAACAGGCTGAGATACGTGCGCACGTCACCGCGGATCAGCGAGGCGGCGGCGTCCTGGCAGCGTTGCGCCAGGTCGGCGACGTCGGCCTCGGTTATGCCGTTGCGCGCCATGATCGCTCCAGAGGCTCTGCGCGGCCGCGTGGGCGCGCGTTCAGGATGCTATCGGCACCGCTCCTGCGGCGGTACAAGGTCCGAACCGAGACGATGGCCTCGATCCTTCGCGAAGGGTCGAGGCCATCGTCTTCTGTAACTCGTCGCGCGTTGACGCAGCGCCATGCTGTCGGTTCAGCGGCCTAGCCGCTGATGAACACGTAGTCGGCCTGGTACGGCACGGCCACAGTGGGCGTGGCCTGCGGGTCGCAGGTACCGGTCGGGGCGACACCGCCGACGGTGTTCAGGCGGAGCACCTCGACTGCGTGGGCGAGCAGTCCGGTGGCGGCGCCGATCTGGGTGGCGTCGAGATTCAGCTCGGCGATGTTGCCCGCGCCGTTGGCGTTCTTGGCAACGACCTTACCGGTGACCGCGCTGCCGTCAGGTGCCTGCCACTGCGGCGGGCCGCTGTCCGGTTGCACGAAGGTGTGGTGGATGCCGCCGGTCAGGTGCGCGTCGACGTCGTGCTGGGTGAACGCGAACGAGCCGTCAGGTTGCGGGGTGCAGGCGTAGATCTGGCTCCCGAGCACGACCGACTCCTGCAGCGCAGCGACTCCGGTCGTGGCGACCTGGTGGGTGAGCTGGTGCAGTTGGGCGCGTGCCGCGCCGTCCGGGAACGCGGTCGTGCGGAGGTCGGTGTAGAAGCTGCTCGGGTCCGTGCGCAGCGATGCCAGCACGGTCGGGTCGGTAACCGTGACGGTGCCCGACGCGAAACCATCGGCAGGCCTCGCGGCCGTGAACAGCGGCACGACGAGCGGGCCGTTCACTCCGCGCACTCCGGCGTGGATGCCGGCCTCGGTGGGGCTGCCGATACCGCGCCAGGAAACTGAGTACGACAGGGTGTCCCCCTGGATGCCGATCAGTTCCAAGGCGCGCCCGTCCACTGCGCCGCCCGTCACCACGTTCCGGCCCTCCAGGCTCGCCACGAGGACGGCGGGGGCGCCGGTCGCGCTGCCGGGCACGGTGATGCCAGTCGGTGGGGTCACGTCGGTGCTTGCCGACGCCGCGCTGACCGCCAGGGTGGCGGACGCCGCCGCGGCGGCCAGGACGGCCCCGATGCCGCTTGCCAGGCGGCGTGTTGTGCTGCTGGTCATGGTGTTTGTCCTTCCGGGTCTGCGGCCCACGCCGTGTGGGTGGGCCGATGGGTCGATCTAGTTGCGGGTGATGTTGGTGGCATCGACGGACCGCAGCGCCTCGCGAATACAACTCGGATGCAATTCATTCGGGTCCTTCCGGTCGGGTGGATTGCCGTGGTTCGTGGGCGGCACCCATAACACGGACGCTGGCAAAGATCGGTTTACGCGATTTCGAAATCGTCCGCGCAATGTGTCGTGGGTCATATTGATGGAACCGATCGGGCCTCGGCTCACGTATAGGTCGCATCGACACCTGACAGCACCGCGAAGGTGGCGCAGAGGGGACCGGCGATGGCGCTGCGAAGACGCACGCGGCAGGATGCCGCCGACGAAGCTCTGGTCAACTCGCTGTACGAGCAGCACGGGCGTGCATTGCTCGCCTACGCGGCGACGCTGACTGGCGACCGTGCCGGGGCTGAGGACGTGGTGCAGGAAACCCTTGTGCGAGCGTGGAAACACTCCGACAAGCTTCTCAACGACAAGGGCTCTGTGCGCGGCTGGCTGCTCACCGTTGCCCGCAACATCGTCATAGATCAAGCGCGGGCACGCGCGGCACGGCCGATCGAGGTCGCCGCGCCGCCGAGCGCATCGCCGGTCGAGCGCGATCACTCCGACCTGGTGGTGGACACCCTGTCCGTGCTCGACGCACTCGACCGGCTGCCGGGCAGCCACCGTGCCGTGCTGGTCGAGCTCTATTTCCACGGATACAGCGTCGCCGAGACAGCCAAGATATTAGGAATTCCACCGGGTACGGTCAAATCGCGTTCACATCACGCGTTACGCCAGCTACGCGACGCATTCTCACGCCCGCTGTCGACAGCGAAAGGAATTGCGTCATGACCACGCGACAGCGGCATCCCGAAACCTAGGTGCCTTACGTGCCAGCGGCCCGGGCCACACTGCACGCGTCGGTGAACGGGACCTTGCCGGGCTAAGCTGCGAGCCGGACGCCCTACAAGTCGCTGCCGCAGCGATTGCGCGCGGGCGGCCGCAGCGATGTCCGCCGGTGGGTGCGCGCCGAGCCCGGTGCGCCGAATCGCATTGGAGCCGTCTGATGCCGAGCCTGCAGGTACTTGAGCAGAACCGCAGATCCCGAGCGCTCGCCAGCGTGATGCTCGCCGTGGCGCTGGTGGTGGCCGCGCTGGCGGCGCCACCGCACGCCGACGCACGCGCGGTCCATGTCTGGCGGGTGGGCAGCTGGCACGGCATCCCCGGTAATCGGTCGAGCATCGAGGCCGCGGTGGCGTCGGCACGTCCCGGCGACTGGATCCTCATCGGGCCGGGTGACTACCACCCGCGCATGGACTACACGCCGGCGCAGCGCGGCAGCGACCATCCGGCCGGGGTGCTCATCACGACGCCTGAGGTGCACCTGCGCGGTATGGATCGCAACCGGGTCATCGTCGACGGCACCAAGCCGGGCTCGCGGTCCTGTTCAGCCGACCCGGCCGATCAGGACTATGGCGTGCCCGATGCGTCGGGGACGTCGTCCGGCCGCAACGGTGTCGAGGCGTTCAAGGTCGACGGGGTCAGCGTCGACAACCTGACCGTATGCAACTTCCTGTCCGGTAGCGCGGGCAGCGGCAACGAGATCTGGTGGAACGGCGGTGACGACTCCGGCGCCATCGGCACGGGCCCATGGCGGAGTTCGTACCTATCAGCGACCTCGACGTTCTACGACCCGGCCGATCCCGAGACCGCCGCACAGTACGGCTTGTTCGTCTCGAACGCCAGCGGGCCGGGCCTGCTGGATCACACCTACGCGAGCAATTTCTCCGACGGCGCCTACTACATCGGCGCCTGCCCCGACTGCGACGCCGTCATCAACCACGCGCACGCTCAGTACAGCGCGCTCGGCTATTCGGGGACGAACTCCGGCGGCCGTCTGATTATCGAGAACTCCGAGTTCGACCACAACAAGGACGGCTTCGACACGAACAGTCAGAACAGCGCGGACGCACCCAGCCCGCAGGACGGAACCTGCCCGGGCGGCGGCAGCGGCCCGACCGGCACCCACTCGTGCTGGATCTTCGAGAACAACTTCGTGCACGACAACAACAACGCCGACGTCCCGCAGAGCGGCGACGCGGCCCACGGCCCGGTCGGCACCGGCATCTCGCTCGCCGGTGCCCGCAACGACACGGTGATCAACAACCGGTTCGTCAACAACGGATCGTGGGGCGTCCTTACTACCGTCTTCCCGGATACCGGTCCGGCCTCCCCGGTAAACGTGCCCGACTGCCGAGGTGGCGTACCCGGCGGCAGCTTCCTGGGCCTGACGGTGCCGTGCCTGTTCAACGTTTTCGGCAACGAGATCGCGGGCAACACCTTCGAGGGCAACGGCTTCTTCGGCAACCCGACGAACGGCGATCTCGCCGACCTGTCGACCCCGCCGGCCGAGGCGCCGGGCGCGCCGGGTGACTGCTTCCACGACAACGCCGAGGCCGGCGGTGGGCAGGCGTCCAGCTGGCCGCTGACCCTGCAGTCCGCCCAGGGCGTCTGCGGACTGCCCGTCTACCCGGACCCGGCAAGCACGGCTCTGCTCGGCGTCGAGGTGCTGTGCGCAACCGAGGCGTTCGGCCCGTGCCCGCCGGGTGTGCCGAACAACTACCCGCGCCAAGAACACGTCGTGATGCCGCCGCTGGCGCCACAGCTGACGATGCCCGACCCGTGCGTCGGGGTGCCGGTACACAACCCTTGGTGCGGCGGCCCGGCTCACGCGCCCCACGATCCGGTGACATCGGCTGCCGTGGTCGGAACCAGTACTGCCCTGGCTGCTGTCAGGCGCGAGCGCATGCGCTGACACGCACTGTCCATAGTGGACAGTCGTTTGCTCACGCCCGGGCGATCTGCCGTACCTCGGCTGCTGTGGCGCAGCGGAATGCCTGTTCGGCCACGCGCGCGGCGTGAGCCGTGTCGACGAGACGGACTGCCTGCTTCATTGCGGCGACGCTTGACGGCGCGACACTGAGTGATTTCACTCCGAGGCCGAGCAGCAGGGGCACGACGACCGGATCGGCGGCAGCTTCGCCGCAGACAGAGACCGACGCGGCACCCGCGTAGCGGCACACGGCCCCGATGAGTTGCAGAACGCCCGGATCCAGCGGGTCGGCGAGCGCGGCCAGTGCCGGGTTCCCCCGCTCGGCCGCCAGCGCGTACTGCGCGAGGTCGTTCGTTCCGATGCTGAAGAAATCGACGTGGGGGGCGAACGCCGCCGCCTTCAATGCCGCCGATGGCACCTCGATCATCGTGCCTACCTGCATACCGGCGGGGCGTTCCCCGGCACACGCCTCGTCGAGCACGGCGAGGGCGGCCAGGAACTCGTCGACCGTGCTCACCATCGGGAACATAACGCTGACCGGAGCGTCGGCGGCGACGGCACAGATCGCCCGCAGCTGGTGCCGTAGCAGATCACGCTGCCGCAGCGTCAGCCGAATGCCCCGTACGCCCAGGTACGGATTGGCCTCGTGTTCGACCGGAAGGAACGACAGCGGTTTGTCGGCGCCGGCGTCCAGGGTGCGGAACACGACACGGCGGCCACCGAACGCGTCGGTGATGGCGCGATAGACGGCTTCCTGCTCCCGGACGGTGGGCGGTTCGGCGCGGGACTGGAACAGGAACTCGGTACGGACGAGGCCGGCGCCGTCGGCATGTGCGTCAGCGGCCGTTTTGGCGTCGTCGACGGATCCGACGTTGGCGCAGACCGCGATGGTCGTTCCGTCGGCGGTGACGGCCGGCTCGGCTGCGGCAGCGTGTGCCACGGCCAGTGCGTGCGCCCTTTTGGTCAGGCGGTGCTCGTAGTCGGCGCGGATGTCGCGGGTCGGGTCGACGATCAGTGTGGCGGTATCGGCGTCCACGACCAGCGTCGTGCCGTCTGCGATGGCGAGGACGTCAGCCCCAGCGGCGACGAGCAGCGGGATGCCCTTGGCCCGGGCGAGGATCGCCGCGTGCGACGTGGGACTGCCGAACGCCAATACGGCGGCGACGGTCACGCCGGGGTCCAGCTCGGCAGCGTCGGCGGGGGTGAGGTCTGCCGCGAGCAGGATGCCGGGCTCCGCCGCGAAACCCGATGCCACGCCGAGCAGGTGGCGCAGCACTTGCTCGCCGACGGCCCGTACGTCCGCGGCCCGCGCGCGCAGGTACGGGTCGTCGAGCGCGGCGAATTCCTCCTCGATCCGTGTGACGGCGTCGCGCCACGCGCGCGCCGGGCCGGCGCCGCCGTCGATGCGCGAGCGTACGTCGGCGAGCAGGGCAGCGTCGTCGAGCAGCATGAGGTGTGCGTCGAAGATCGCAGCATCGCCTTCGCCCGACTCGCGGCTGACCCGGGCACGAGTGCGGCCGAGGTCTCGGCGGGTGGCGGCGATGGCCTCGCGCAGCCGCCGCCAGTGCGTGACCGGCTCCCCGGGCTCGCGATGCGGCACGGCGGGCGTCCGGGCGTCGGCCCGCCGAGCGGGTCCGATCGCAATGCCCGGTGCCGCGGCGAGTGGGCCGGACGTGAGTGAAGGCTGCGGTTGCGCCACGTCGCCCGCCTCGTCGAAGCGTCGCGCAGCCAGGGCAAGGATCTGCTCGAGCGCCTCCGTGGCCTGGCTGCCGGTCACGGCAACCTCGATCTCGTGCCCCGAAAGGGCACCGAGCGTCGCCACCCGGCTCAGGCTGGACGCAGGGACGGGGCCGGCCCCGGTGCTGCAGTTCGTGAGTTGGACGCGAGCGTCGAGCGTGCGCACCTGGGCCACCAGCCGCGCGGCCGGACGCGCGTGCAGCCCGTGCGGGTTGGCGACGACGAACACCCCGCGCACGGCAGCTTCGTCGACGGGGGCCGGACCGAAGGTCCCGGCCTGCGACAGGTGAGCCTGCTTGCCGGCCAGGGCGGTGGAGGCCTCGGCGGCGACCTCGGCGGCCGACGCCCCGCCGGCCGCGGTGACCGCCGCTGCTACGAGTCCCTCGACGAGCGGCGCCGGGCTGAGGATCACCCGCTCCCGTACGGTGTCGTCGAGCAGGTCCAGCGCGAGTTCGGCGCTGAGCACCGCGCTGCCGAGGTCGAGCAGCACGACCACCCCGTCCGGCCCGTCGACCCGCTCGATGGCCTCCTTGACCTGGACGGCATCCGTGCCGAGCGTCGTTTCGTCCAACCCGGCAGCGACGGCGATCTGGGGACGCGTGCCGGAAAGCATCTGGCCGGCCAACTCGACCGCAGATAGCGCCAGCGCCCGACTGTGCGACACGACGACGATGCCCACCATGGCTCAGCCCAGCGCGGTGGCGGCGGCGCGGACGAGCAGCGCCGCCGAGGTGGCGCCGGGATCCTGATGGCCCACGCTGCGCTCACCGAGATAGCTTGCCCGCCCCTTGCGGGCCAGCATCTCGATCGTGGCATCACGGCCCTTGTCAGCGCAGTCGGCGGCGGCCTTGAGGGTTCCGCCGGCCTCGATCGCCTCGACGGCGGGCGCGAGCGCGTCGAACATCGTCTTGTCGTCGTGCTCGGCCTTGCCGCGCGCCACCACGCCGTCAAGGCCGGCCCGCATCGCGGCGGCGAAGCCGGCGGCATCGAGCTCCGCGACGTCCCCGGCCGCGACGCCGAAGCGCAACCAGAACGTGCCATAGAGCGGTCCGCTGGCCCCGCCGACGGTGCGCACGAGCGTCATGCCGGCTTGCTTGGACACCGCGCCGATCGTGTCGCCCTCGAGGTTCTCGAGGACGGCTGCCATTCCGCGATCCATGTTGGTGCCGTGGTCGGCGTCGCCGATGGCGGCGTCCAGCTCGGTCAACTCATCGCGATGCTCGGCGATCAGGCGGGCGAACTCGCGCAGCCAGCTCTTGAGCTCGTCAACTGTCATCAGACTCCCCAGCGCAGGGCGGGCGTGTTGACCGGAGCGTCCCACAACCGCAACAGTTCGTCGCCTGCGCGCAGCAGGGTGAGCGAGCAGCCGGCCATGTCGAGTGACGTGATGTACGAGCCGACCAGGCTGCGCGCCACGGTCACGCCGCGTCCGGCGAGGATGCGCGCGATCTCGCCGTACATCAGGTACAGCTCGATCAGCGGCGTGCCGCCGAGCCCGTTCATGAACGCGATCACGGCGTCGCCTCGGCTGAACGGCAGGTCGGCCAGGACGGGTTCGGCGAGCAGCGCCGCGATCTCGTGCGCGGACGCGAGTGGCGCGCGGCTGCGGCCCGGCTCGCCGTGGATGCCGACGCCGACCTCCATCTCGTCCTCACCGAGTTCGAATGTGGGCTTGCCGTTCGCCGGAACGGTGCACGACGTGAGCGCGACGCCCATGCTGCGGCCGTTGGCGTTCACTTCGCGGGCTACGTCCGCGACTTCCTTCAGCGACCGGCCCTGCTCGGCGGCGGCGCCGGCGATCTTCTCGAGGAGAACGGTGACACCGACGCCGCGACGCCCAGCCGTCCAGGTGCTGTCCTGCACGGCGACATCGTCGTTTGTGACGACGGACACCACCTCGACACCCGCCTCGGCAGCGGCGAGCTCCGCGGCCATATCGAAGTTCATGACGTCGCCGGTGTAGTTCTTCACGATGTGCAGCACACCGGCGCCGCCGTCGACCGCCTTCGTCGCTTCGAGCATCTGGTCCGGGACGGGCGACGTGAACACCTCGCCACAACAGGCGGCGTCGAGCATGCCCAGCCCGACCAGCCCGGCGTGCATCGGCTCGTGCCCGGACCCGCCGCCGGAGATCAGCCCGACCTTGCCGGGGCGTGGTGCGTCGCCGCGGTAGACGATCTTGTTTTCGTGGTCGACCCGCAATTCGGGGTGCGCGGCCTCGACGCCCAGCAGCGCCTCGGTGACGACATTTGCCGCGTCGTTGATGAGCTTTTTCATGTCAGCGCTCCGCGGGGACGAGGTCGGCGACGGTGTCGGGGACGGGCCGGTCGGCGGGCGTGCGCGACACGGCGACGAACGCAAGCCCCGCGGCCGCACCGGCGAGGAACTCGGCGGCCAGATACACGGGCAGCTGCGTCCAGTGCACGGTGCCGCCCCACAGCTGCTGAATCAGCATGGGTCCAAATGTGCGCGCCGGGTTGATGGATGCGCCAGTGGTCGGCGCTACTGGGATGATGGCCGCGAAGACGACGAAGCCGATGGCCACGCCCGCGAACCCGGCGGCGGCCTTGCGGTGAATCACGCCGAAGATGGTGAACACCAGGATGAACGTCCCGATGAACTCGGCCGCGAACGCCTGCGGCCAGTGCACCGATCCGCTGTAGCTGGCCACGCCCAGCCCGACGTTCGACGCCTTCTTGCCGAGCACGGCGATGATCGCCAGCGAGCCGATGATCGCCCCGGTGACCTGCGCGGCGATGTAGTACGGCACCTGGCGCCACGGGAACTTCCCAGTGGCGGCCAGCCCCAGCGTCACCGCCGGGTTGATGTGGTTGCCGGACACGTGGCCCAGCGCATACACGGTCGCGATGACGACCGTGCCGAAGGCAAGCGAGATCATGCCCAGATCCGCCATGGTGAAGGGCGCCTTGCCGTTGATGATCAGGGTGGCTGGCACGGAGCCCACCCCGATGAAAACCAAGAACGCCGTGCCGAGCACCTCGGCTGCCAGTTTCTGCCTGATCGACGGTTCGTCCATTGCCCTGCACGCTCCTTGTCGGCTCTCTCAGCGGGACGGGCCTCGACACTGCGCTGTAGTCGACTATCATTCGGCAATGTCGAATGATGTGCGAAAGTTACGCCCGTGCTTCAATCACGTCAAGAGTTCTTCCGAGATTGGACGGAGGACTGGGGTGATCCAGTCAATCGACCGCGCCATCCGCGTGCTGCTGGCGCTGCAGGGTGAGCGCCGCCTGGGAATCGCGGATCTCGCCGTCCGGCTCGAGCTCGCGCCGTCCACCGTGCACGGCATCGTCAAGACCCTCGCCGCACACCACCTCGTCGGCCAAGACCCCGGCTCGGGTCGATACCAGCTCGGCCCTGCAGTCCTGCGCCTGGGCAACGTCTACCTCGACACGCTCGAACTACGCTCGCGGACGGTGCGGTGGTCCGAGGAGCTGGCCCGCCGCACCGGCATGGCCGTGCGCACCGGCGTGTTGGCCGGCGACGATGTCGTGATCATCCACCACGAGCCGCGCCCGGACGGCACCCGGCAGATGCCCGAAACCGGCATCGTCATCCCCGCACACGCCAGCGCCTTGGGCAAAGCGCAACTCGCATTCTTGCCGGACGAGGCCGAACGCATGCTCGCCACCGCACATCGCAACATGACCGGCGACACGATCACCGACCCCGATGTGCTGCATACGCAGCTCGCAGTCGTCGGCCGGACCGCCCTGGCAGAGGAGGTCGACGAGGCCGTGCTGGGCGAATCCAGCCTCGCCGCCCCGATCTTCGACGCCAACAGCACGGCGATCGGCGCCATCAGCCTCGTCCTACCGACGACCGACTGGCCGCTGGGCCAGCCCCACCAGGATGCGCTGCGCGAGGCCGCCCGCAACGTCTCGCGTGAACTCGGAGCCGCCCGCTGGCCGGCTGCCCAACCCGGCAGCGAGTAACGCCGCACATCTGCTCGGGCGCTCTCATGTCAGATGACGTCGAAGAGCTCCGTATGGATGCGTCCGGCCGAGATGCGCCGCTGTCGCAGCAGTTGCGCGACCGAGGCGACCATGGCCGGAGGGCCACACGGGAAGTAGTCGTGGCGGCGGGCCAGCCGCGGAAGGCGCCGGTCGAGCGGCGGCCCGTCGATGCGCCCGACCTCGCCGGTCCAGCCCCGCGGCGGTATCTTCACGACCTCGACGAGGGTGAGGGCGATGCGCCGGCGAAGCACGGCCAGCTCCTGGCGCAGGACGAGATCCGCTTCGCTCCGTGCGCTGACCAGGAGCAGGTGCCGCCGGCGGTCGCCGCGGTCGGCAGCGTGCGCAGCATGCTCAGCATCGGGGTGATGCCCACACCGCCTGCGGCGAAGACGAAGCCGGGGCCGCGCAGCCCGTCGACGGTGAAGCCACCGTACGGACCGTCGATGTACACCCGGCGGCCCGGACGCATGCCGATCAGCAGCTCGCTGAAGTCGCCCAACGCTTTGATGGTGAACTGCTTGCGATTCGGGCGCGCCGCGGTTGAGGCGATGGTG
Organism: Jatrophihabitantaceae bacterium; assembly: GCA_036506155.1. GTDB lineage: Bacteria > Actinomycetota > Actinomycetes > Mycobacteriales > Jatrophihabitantaceae > DASXRA01. Next base: position 24,860 of record DASXSF010000115.1, on the reverse strand, counting down.
AACGGATGCTCTTCGAACACGAACGGCGAGGTACCGATCTTCAACCACGCGAACCGCCCGGGACGAAACGGCACACCATCGTGGCCGTCCGCGCGGATCGTGACGTGATGATGTCGCCCGCCTCGCGGCTGATGTTCTCGACGGCGTAAGCGCGCCGCCGGGCCTGCAGCGGACGCCATATCCATCGGCGGACCCCAACCGCCAATGTCCCGGTGCGCCATCCGCCAGCCCTCATAGCGCGGATGTCGGTTCCTGCGGCGGGTCGCGAATACGACCAGCAGGGTCAACGCGACCGTCGATGCCGTCGCCGCCCACACCGGTTTCGGCTGCCGGGTGAGAACGAGGACGCCCACGCTGCGCGGATCGCCGATGAACACGCACCGCAGGTGCGCGATCACCAGTGCCACCACGATCAGAGCCACTGCCCGGTGTCCGCGCAAGACCCGCTCCACGCCGAACGCTGCCAGGATCGACGGCATCCGTGCCGTGAGCGCGAACACGACCACCATGAGCGACAGTGCCATCAGTCCGGTGACCAGGCAGAACGCGAGGGCGAGGTTGGCGGTGTAGGTGTGCGCCACCAGCAACATCAGCGCCACCGGCACGAGTCCGACCGCGGTGTAGACGACGCACCAGCCGAATCGGACCAGGCCTTCGCGCGGCCGTCTCGGGCGGACCCGCCGCATGCGGCGTCGGCGCCCGCGGGGTGGTGACGCACGCGCGAGCACCAAAGCGGTCGCTTGACCCGGCGGGCCCGCAGTGACCGGCGGCACGTACGGCAGTGGGGTCGTCTCCTGCCGCCGACCCGCAGGAATGGACGTCTGAGGTGTTCTCCGGGCGCGGAGATGCGGGGCCGTGGGCGGGGCGATTCGCTCATCTCGCTCGTGTCATCGCACGCCGACCTCGCCGGGTTACGCGCCTCGATGCCTGCTGCAATCGGGCAAAACATGCGCGTCGCCCGCATGGGCGGCGTTGCGTCGGGCGGCGTTCATAGCACCGCCGCACATATCACGGCGGTCATTCGACTTGTCGGCTTCGGCCGGGACGATCGACGAACAGCGCGCGGCGCGGGCAGGACGCGACTGCCACCTCCGCCGCCCGCCGAGCTGCGCCCCGCAGCGGCCGATTGGACACGATGGGGTATCCCCACGAGTCGGCCCGGACGAGCATCGGGGCGACGTGCTGGCAGATGCCGATGCCCTCGCAGGCGACGGGGTCGACACCCAGTCGCGCGAGACCCTCCTGCCGGCCCATTACGGCGCCTCCGGGACGGGGAAGAAGCCGCCCTCGCCGCTGTGCCGGCAACTCGAGCCGTAGAGGTGCGCGCGGACGTCCACGGCGAACGTGCGCAGTGCGCTGGCGACCATCCGCACCGCGCCGTCGGGGTGGTGGCACGCACCGCGGCCGGCGATCTCGGCGAGCGCCCGGTGCAGCCGGCGCGTGTCCCGCCGCCGCGCCCGGAGCTCGACCAGGTCGGCCAGCAGGTCGGCGACGGCCCGCAGCCCGAACCGGCAGGGCCCGCACTGGCCGGCGCTGCTGGCGGCCAGGTAGTCGGCGATGGCGGCCGTATGGCCGATGCCGCACCCGTCGTCGAGCAACGGCAGTAGCAGGCCCAGCGGGAGCGAACCGGCGTGCACGTGCCCGAACGCCGGCGCATCCATCCACGTGCCGCCGAAGCCGCCGACCAGTACGGCCTGCACGTGCCGCACGGCATGCACCTGCCACAGTGGCGTCGCACTCGGGACCTCGACCACGGTCCGGCCCGCCGCGGTGGCGATCGTCAGCAACGTCGTCGGCGGACCCCGTTCGGCCCGGGCGGCGACCCCGATGCGAGCCAGAGTCTCGACGTTGTGGACGAGCGTCGGCCGGCCGCCGATCCCGCGGTTTGTCGCCGGCACACGTCGGAACTCGGGCAGTGCCGGGCCCCCCGACAGCGCCCGCACGATCGCACTCGACTCGCCGCTGAGATAGCGGCGCGGGCCCACGACGAGTTGGACCGGCGGCTCGGCAAGCCCGGCCCGGCGCCGCTCGGCAACCGCCCGGGCCAGCGCGGCCCGCGACGCGAGCGCGCCGGCATGCACCCACACGACCGTTGTGAACGCGCGGACCGCCTCGGCCGTGGCGGCCAACCCGTCGAGCACCAGGTGCGGCCGCAACTGGAGCAGTGCCGCGTCCTTCGCGCTGGCGGGCTCGCTCTCGGCTCCGTTGGCGACAACCACGCCGCCGCCACCCGCGGCCAATTGGGCGCGCCACTTGGCCGCCACCGGAAAGCGACCGCCGCCCCGGCCATCGAGGCCGAGGTACTCGATCGTGTCGATCAGGCGCGGCTCCCGCCAGCGCTCGCCGTAGCGGCGGCGGTGCGCGGCGAGGTCGTCGGGCGCGAGCGTGGTGACCGGATGGGACGCACCGGGCGGGTACCTGACGGCGGCGTCGAGCATCAACGCCGGCCGATCTCTATACAGCTGGGCTGTCAATGCAGCACCTGTTCGGCCGCTGTTCGTGCGGAGTAACGCGACAGCGCCACGACCGCGACCAGCACGCCGGTGCCGACGTAGATCCAGCGCAGCGCGTACGAGTCGCCGCCGGCCAGGACGCCGTGCAGCCACGCGAGGACGAGCGATACGCCTGCGACCTTGTGAATCGGCCACCACGCCCGAGCCGGCAGCCGACCGGCCAGGCCTGCGGTGAGCCCGGCCAGCAGCCCGGCCCACACGCCGATCACGCCGAGCGTGACAGGCACCGGCCGGTAGCTCGCCCGCATCGGCAGGAACGCGCCCCACCAGCCGACGCCGGCGAACCGGTCGGTGGCCAACACGACGACGTGCAGGGCGGTCAGGGCCAACACGAGCACGGCCAGAACGGCGTGCACACGGATCCGCGTGACGCTGCTCGGCCGTCGGACGCGCGACCGCCACGGGTGCGACAGCAATAAGCCGAGCAACACGAGGGCAACCAGCATCAGGTAGGCCGACAGCCCGGCGGCTCGCCCGACGATCCAGGGGGCCATCCGATTGTGGCTGACCGCTCCGGCCGCGCGACCGACCAGCACACCGGTCAGCCCGGCGCTGACCATCCCTAGAAGCGCGTACGCAACTGCTCTCACGCGCCGGCCAGCCAGATCACCATCGGTGTCATCAGCGGGCTCATCCCGACTGATCCGTCGTCCGCTACCCAAAGCGCCTGCCGGCCGGCCGCCGCCTCCGCGATGCCCTCGCGGCCGGCAAGGAACAAGACCTTGCTCCAGACTTCGGCCATCGCCGGGTCCGGGCCGACGACGGTAACCGACCGCAGGCCCGCGCCACCGGGGGCTCCCGTTCGCGGATCGACGAGGTGGTGCACCCGCCTCCCACCGGCCACCCAGTTACGCAGCCGGATGGACGACGTGGCGCAGGCGGCATCGCGGATGGTCAGGACCGCAACGGAATCGGGGCCACCGTCTGGATGCTCGACGCCGACCTGCCAGCCGTCGCCGGAGGGCCCGTCACCGGCGAGGTAGCAGTCGCCGCCGGCTTCGATCAGGAAAGCAGCGCATTCGGCGACGACGCGCTCTGCCGCCCAGCGCAGGGCGAGTCCTTTGCCGATGCCGCCCAGGTCGATCGGCTCGCTACCCACCCGTACGGCCGAGTTCCGGTCGTCGAACTCCGGATGCCACGGCGCACCGATCCCCTCGGCGCGACCGCCACGGACGGCAACGCCACGGGCGAACGGCAACGACCGGTCATACCCCATCGTCTGTAGCGCGCGCAGCACGCGCGGGTCGAACCGGCCGGCCGTGGCCCGGTAGGCGTGGGCGGCCTCCCGGATGGCTTCGTAGCACCGCGCCGGCACCGGGCACCACACGTCTCCGGCCGCGTTTGCCCGCATTAGCGCGCTCGTGGGGTCGAACCGGGTGCACTGCGTCTCTACCTCGACGAACACAGCCCGGACCGCTCCTACCAGGCCGTCAGCGCCGGGTGTTGCGCCGCGCAGTCGCACCTTCACCACGGAGGCCATGGATTCGAACGAGGCGACCATGTCGGCGGCGGGCAGCGCGGTCGGCGAGCTCACGGCGTGACTCCGGATGCACCGGTGGACGCCTGCGTCGGGGGCGGCGCCGACGACGTGGCGGGTGGCGGGGGTGCTGGCGGTGACGTCGGCGCGGCCGAGACGGGCACCGGCGCGGCCGAGGTGGGCGCCGGGGTGGAGCTTGCCGCGGCGCCCGGGACGGCCGAGCCCGGCGACGTGGCGGCCGAGCCCGGCGAGGTGGCGGCCGCCGACGGCGCATTAGGGCCGGCGTTCAGCGCGGCTAGCTGGGTGCGCAATCTCGCCAGCTGCCTCTCCAGCCGGCTGAGCTCGCCCTGGTTCGCGGCAGCCGAACGCTGCGCGTCGACGACTGCCGGATCGGACGACGTGACGGGCCGGATCGATGGGACGGACTTGTTGGTGGTATCGGTCGCCGGCGTGGTGTGCACCGCCCACGAGCTGGCCACCCCGAACAGCGCGGCCGCACCCGGTACGGCAACGAGCGCAGCGGTCCAACGGGCTCGCCGGCCCAGCTGTTCACCCATGACCACCTCCGGGGCCGTCGTCGTCGCTCGTCCTTGGCGTCGGAGCCGGAGTCCGCGAGCTGGGCGAGCCCTGCGGCGACGTCGCCGGCTGAGGACTGGTCGGCGCGGCCCGCGGGGTCGGCGCCGATCGCGTCGCCGGGGCCGCCGTGGTTGATGTACGTGCGGACGACGGCTGCGGCGACGCGGGCACGGATACCGGCGGCGCAGCGGATGCGCGGCGGAGCTCCCGTTGCAGTACGCCGATCTGGGCCCGCAGCGTTGCGCTGCGTCCCGCGACGCGGGCCAGCTGCGCCTGCAGCCGCGCCAGTTCCGCACGCGCTGCCGCATCGGGGCTCGCGCGCGCCGGCGCGGCCGGCGGATGAGCCGGGCCGGGCACCGAAGCGACCGTGGCGACGCCGCCGCCGACCAGACCGGCGCCTGCTACAGCCGCGGCGACAACGCGACGCGTCCGCTTCACGAATCTCCCTTCGCAGCGCTGCCCCGCCGTCTAGGTTCACCAGCGTCATCGTCGGCAGCGCGGAACGGGTTACGCCGGCCCCTTTGCGGCGGCGATCGGCAGCCGGTTCACTGTCCGGGCGGGGGCTGAGCACGGGAGCACACCTGTGGCGCAGCCGATAACCGAAGACGTCATGGCCGCCGCCCGAAAGGGCGACGGCACTGCATTCCGGACGATTTACCAAGAACTGGCGCCGATCGTCCTCGGCTACCTGCGGTCGCACGGCGTTCCCGATCCGGAAGCGGTGACCAGCGACATATTCGTGTCCGTACTGCAGCGTATGGACCGGCTCGTCGGCGGCGTTGCAGGACTACGCACCTTCGTCATGTCTGTCGCGCACGCGCGGTACGTCGACGAGGCCCGCCGACGCCGACGCCAGCCACGGGCGGCGGCGTACGACGCGACGCTCGATCCCCGCATCACGGGTTCTGCAGAGGACGAGGCGCTGGCTTACGTCGGAGCGGCGAGCATCCTCGTGTTGCTGCAGTCCCTGCCCACCGATCAACGTGAGGTGCTCTCCTTGCGCTTCGTCGCCGACATCGCGATCGACGACGTGGCCGCGATCATCGGTCGATCGCCGGGGGCCGTCAAGCAACTGCAGCGACGTGGCCTGCTCGCGCTGCGGCGACTGCTGGCCGAACAGGCCGTAACCCGATGACACCCCCGGACGATGACGACGCCGAGATGGCCGATCAACTCGAATACCCCGGTGATATCGCGCTGCTGATGCGTGAGCTCCGCGAGCTAGGCCGCGTGCCACCGCCGGAGCCGTCGCCGGACCTTGAAGCGCTGATGTCACGAGGGATTCCGAAGTTCGGCCGGCGCCGCGCTCCACGCCGCGTTGCCGCCGTGGCCGCTTTCGTTCTCGGAGCAACGAGCGCGACCGGTGTCGCCGCGGCAGCCGATCGTCTACCCGGGCCGGTCGCGGACGTGGTCAACGACCTGACCCCGTTGCACGTCGGCGACCACCATCACCGACCGGCCGCGCCGACGCCGACGCCGACGCCGACGCGCCAATCTCGTACCTCGGCGCCGAACCAATCGACGCATCCACGTCCGCCGGGCGGCTCCGACGGCCCCGAACTCGAGGGACCTCTGCCGGCCAATCAGCCCGCGGCACCGCCGGACGATACCCCGTCCGGCAACACCCGTCAGGACGATGGACCAGCCGTATCGCCGTCGCGATGGCCGTCACCCTCGCCATCGCCATCGCCGGGTTGGTCGGACGACGACAAGCGAAGCAGCCCTAGCTCGCTGACGCGCTCACCTACACAGTCACGCACGGGACGAGATCACTGAGCCCCTCGCTGCAAACTTGCTCTCGCGCGGCCCTTCTCAGGACATCTTCCTAGCCCTACCTACCGGATCCAGAGCAGGTCGTACAAAGGCAGCGGGGTGGGCGACCCTGAGCTCTGGTAGTTCTGGACGCGGCTTGATACGAGGTTCGACCAGCCGTCGGTGTTCGTGACGATCCACGGGGCGTTGTCAGTGACGCCCTTGTCGATGCGCGTCCACAGGGCACGAGCCGCGCCAGCGTCGGTGCCCTGCAGGGTGAGAGCCTGGTCAGCGAGCCGGTCGAGCGCAGGGTCGCAGTACATGTTGTAGTTGTCTCGGCTGTGGCAGGAGGCCATCTCGTCGTAGAAGTTCGACGGCGATGGGAAGTCCGCGCCCCAGCCCCCTGGGTTCACGTAGATCTGGACCTGCCGGCTGTGGGCTCTTACGTAGCCGTTCGCCGTGTCGTTGGGCAGTAGGTGCTGGCTGACGCGATAACCGAGCTGCCGCAGGGTGCCTTCGATATACGCGCGGACGACACCGGCGCTGTCGCCCGGTCCTACCGGGATGTGACTCCAGACGGTGACCGGCATGCGGGACGTACCGGAGCGCGCGACGAGTGCTCGCGCCTTCGCGAGGTCAGGGCCGCGGTAGTGCCCGTCGTACGGCCCGCGGCTGTACGGGCAGTACGGCTTGTAGTCCGGCATGTTGGCCGGCAGCATCTGGCAGCTCGCTCTGGCGAACTGCGCACCGGCAACGAGCTTGCCGAGCACGTTGCGGTCCACGGCGTCGTTGATGGCCTGCCGCGCCGCTATGTTGTCGAACGGGGGGGTGTGGGTGTTCAGGTAGGCCGCCCAGTCGGTCTCCAGTAACTTATCGTTGTGCAGCTGGGCTGGATAGTGCAGCCGCAGGTTCTGCAGCAGGCGGGTGTTAGTCGTCGTGTCGGTGAGTGGGTAGGGCAGCCACACGACATCGGCCTTGCCGCTGCTCACTTGGTCGACCGCGACGGACGCCTTCGCCACGAATCTCCAGTCGATGACGTTCGGATAGCCGTCCGGCTGCGCGGCGAAGGACCACTGGTGAAAGTAGGGGTTGCGCACCAGGGTCAACCTGCTGGTCAGCAGCGAGTCGTCGTTCTTGCCGTTGTTCCGGTATGTCTTGATCATGTACGGGCCGGTGCCCGGCAGCGGCGCGGCGAGCACGTGCCGCGGCGTACGTGGGGCCGTCGAGACGGTGGCGTAGGCGAAGTAGGCCAGCTTGTACACGAAGTCGGGGTCGGCGGCGACGAGACGGAAGACGATGCGCCCAGTCGTGTCGTTGACCTCGATCCCGGCGTGTAAGGCGCGCTCGCACAATGCCGGATGGCTGATGCATGTCGCTCCCCCTTTGATGCCGGAGAAGAACGACCGGTTGCCGTACTCGGAGGCGAGCAGTTCCCGCTGCACCCCGCGGTAGATGTCGGACGCGTGCACCTTCATGCCGTTGGAGTAACGGATGCCTGATCTCACTGTGAACGTGTATGTGCGGCCACCGTCCGTGAGTATCGGCAGCGTGGTGGCCAGATCCGGTACGAGGGTCAGCCCGGCGACACCGCTGGCCTGGTGGAACGCGACCAAGCCGTCGTACACCATGCGCTCCATGGCCAGGCTGAACCCGACGTAGCCGTTGGCTGGATCGAGCCCTGACCACGTTCCCGGGAGCGTGTAGCTCACGATCCGCAACGTGCCCCCCCGGTGGGCCCGGGCGGCGAACGGCGCCGAGGCGACCCAGACCGTGCCGCCGACGGCGGTGAGCCCGATGGGCGACGCGCCGATCGCATATTTGCGGACGGCGTGCCCGTGGTCGGGATCGATGCGGGCGACCGTGCCGTCGTATTGGTCGCCGACCCACACGTCGTGACCGGCGGAAACGATCGAGCTCGGCCCGTCGCCGACCGGGATGGTGTCGACCACCCGCCCGGTCGCCCGGTCGATCCGGGTAACGCTGAGCGCCAGCGAATTGGTGACCCACACGTCGTGCGCTGTGACCGCGATTGCCGAGGCGCCCGCATCCGCGTGAATCGGACTGCGGACAGGCTCACCCGTGCGGGGGTCGAGCTGGGTGACGGTGCCGTCCTGCGCGTTAGTAAGCCACACCGTGTCGCCGTCGACCGCAATGCCGTCCGGTGGTCCGCCCACGGCAATCGGTTGGCTCGCATCGCCAGTATTTGGGTCGATGCGCTGGAGGGTCTCGTCGCCACGATTGCCGACCCACACGCCCGTGGACCCGCTGGTGATCGCGTCAGGCTGCGTGCCGACGTTGATCGTCTGTGTGACGGTGTTTGACCGCGCGTTGATGCGCGAGACGGTGCCGTCGCCGTGGTTGGCCACCCAGACGTCTTGCCCGGTGACGGTGATCGCGGCCGGCTGCGCGCCAACCCGGATGGTCTGCACCACGCCGGGGTGGCTGCGCGGGTCGACGCGCGTCACGGTTCCGTCGGCAGCGTTCGCGACCCAGAGTGCACCGGCGCCATGGGCGATCGCGTCCGGGTTGGTCCCCGTTTGCACGGCGTCGTGCAGGCTGCCGTCGGGGTGGATGGCGCCGACTCCATTGCCAGGCAATGCAGCCAGGCTGTGTCTCGGCGTATGCGTGACGATCACCGCGGAGATTGTGCCCGCAGCGGTCAAGATCGCCAGCCCGCAGGTGGCAACCACCCAGCGCCGGCTCAGACGCCCACGCTGACTGGTGGCACCGGGTGCACGCAGTTCCGTCGTCGGTTGCGCGGGGTCCTCGGTGGGGTGCCAATCGAGATACTCGTCGTGGGCGAGGATGGCACGGTGAAGCTCGCGCAACGGTGCACTCGGTTGGACACCGATTTCGTCGTCGAGCTTCTTGTGCAGACTCTGGTACGCGGCCAATGCATCGGACTGCCGACCGCATCGGTAAAGGGCGAGCATCCGCTGCCGGTGTAGGCGCTCCCGCAGCGGGTATTGATCAACGAACTGGTCGAGTTCGCCAACTAGGACGGCGTGCCGGCCCAGGGCGAGGTCGGCATCGACGCGGTCTTCCAGTGCGGTCAGCCGTTCCTCGGACAGCCGGGCGGCGATCGGGGCAACGAAGTCGTAGCCTGCAAGGTCGGCGAGCACCTCGCCGCGCCACAATGCAAGCGCCCGGCTCAGTAGCTGCGATGCATCTGCGTAGTCGTAGCGCGCGAGAGCCTCGTGACCGGCGCCTGCCAACTGTTCGAACTCGACTGCGTCGACGACGCTATCGCTGGCGTGCAGCGCATACCCGTTCGGCCGGGTGAGCAGAACCTGAGCCGGGGCGCCCTTGCCGCGGCCCGGCTCGAGCACCTCACGCAGGTGGAAGACGTAGGTCTGCAATGTCGCCACGTACCCCGCGGGTACGTGCTCGCCCCAGAGCGCGTCGGCGAGCCGATCCAGCGACACGGTAGAGCCCGCCTCGGCCACCAACAGCGCCAGCACCGCTCGCTGCTGCCGGCCACCCAGCTGCAGAGTCGCCCCATTGCGGCTGGCTTGCAGCGCACCCAGCATGCGGAACTGCAGCCGATCAGTCGAGCTGCTGGTCTCGTCCACCACGACGCATAGCGCCTCCCCCCATGGGAACAAGCAGAGGCTACGCCGCACCCATCGTGTCGAGCCATCTCCAAGCGGTCTCCAAGAGGCCTGGAACGGAATGCAAGCAGTGTCCAAGCAGCCAGTGCTGCGCTATGTCGCACACGTCCGGAACCGCGCCCGGTGAACGGCACTCCCACGGAGGTGTGGCATGGTCCCCGCACGTTGGTTCACCGCATCCGCCGTGGTCAGCCTCAGCCTGGCCCTGGCCTGCTCGACCTATCTGGCCACCGCCACGACCGCCGGCGCAATGCCCACGCCGCAGCCCGACGACGCCAGCTACGCCAACCAGTCGCCACCGGCAGTCACGACGGTGGTGAATCACACCGGCTCGCCAGTATGGACCTACATCGTCGTCGGCCTCGCCGCTGCCGTGTTCACCTTGGCCGCGACCTGGATGGTCACCCGCCTGCGGCATCCGCGCGCCCACACGGCCTCGGCTTCGGCACCGTGATCCATCGACACGTCCCCATTGGAGGAATTTCGTGAAAGCACATGCTCAGGAGACCGCTGTGCCGATCCGACGACGCCCTCGTTTCAGGGCTGGCCTTGCCTGCGTGGTGGTGAGCGTTCTAGGCGCAGTCAACCTCGTCGCCGCGCCGGCACGAGGACAGACCCTGCCCACTCAGGGCCACGCCCGGAACCTGTTCGTCGCGAACCAGGATGGCAACACGATCCGGGAGTTCTCCCCAAGCGGGGCGGACCTCGGGGAGTTTGCTACGACCGGGCTCGACGGACCCACTGGGCTGGCCTTCGACATGCGTGGCAACTTGTACGTCTCCAACATCAACGGCAACACGATCCGGGAGTTCTCGCCGACCGGCGTGGACCTCGGCAACTTCGCCACCACGGGGCTGAGTTCCCCACGTGGCCTAGCTTTCGACAAGCACGGCAACCTTTACGTGGCTAACACCACGTGGATTCGGAAGTTCTCGCCTACCGGTGTCGATCTGGGCAACTTCGCCAGTACCGGGTTGAACGTTGCGCGTGGAATCGCCTTCGACCACAGGGGCAATCTCTACGCGGCCAATCTGGGCGACAACACGATCCGGGAGTTCTCGCGTGCTGGACAAGACCTCGGCTCCTTCGCAACAAGCGGCTTCGTCGCACCCGCGCTGATCGCCTTCGACGAGGAGGGCGACCTCTACGTCACGAATTTCGGCGGCAACACCGTTCGGGAATTCTCACCGACGGGCAGAGACCTGGGTGACTTCGCCGCCACCGGGCTAAGCAACCCCGCCGGCCTGGCCTTCGATGAACGCGGCAACCTCTACGTCACGAATCGCGGCAGCAACACGATCCGCGAATTCTCGCGGGATGGACACGACCTGGGCTACTTCGCTACCGCCGGGATGATCACGCCGGTTGGCATAGCTTTCAGCCCCGAACCCGATGCCGGATGCGGCTGAGCCGGCTTCGCGGACCCACATAGCCACGGCTTCGACAGCCTGATCCATTGATACGTCATATCGGCGCGGACCGCCGCACCGGAAGCCTCGGATCGTCCAGGGGCGCCAATGAAGGAGGCTCAGATGAGCAGCACATCAACGTCCGACCGGCAGCGCATCGGCGGACGGCCGGGCTTGTCCGCCCACTGTTGGAGGTCGCGATGACCGCGCGCCGAACCGCCTTCGCTGCGGCGGCAACCGCTGCCATATTCGCGATCTCGCTCGTCACCGGTGCGCCCGCGCTGGCCGCCCGCGATACCGGACACGCGTCGGAAGTCCAGGTCTTGCTCACTTGGAATCAGGCGATGATGAGCAGCCTGCAGCTAGCAGATGCCGGGGGGCCTGTGGCCGGGCGGTTCGGCGCGATCGTGCAGTCCTCGGTGTTCGATGCGGTCAACGGCGTCACCGGACGCTATGCGCCCTACTTCGAGACGGATCGAGCGCCGGATGACACCTCGGCCGGCGCGGCCGCGATCGGTGCCGCGCACGAAGCGCTCGTCCTGTTGTTCCCCTCGCAGCAGGCGACCTACGACGCGCTATTGACCCAGACACTGGCCGAGTTGCCCCGGTGCGATCAAGGAGCCGTCGACCGCGGATTGGCCTGGGGCACGAAAGTGGCCGACGACATCGCCGCGTGGCGGGCCAGCGACGGATTCGCCACCGTCCCCCCGCCCTACCAACCGACACCTGTCCCGGGTCGGTGGCAGCCGACCCCACCGCTGTTCGGGCTTCCGGTGCTCCGGCAGTTCGCGACCATGGTGCCGTTCACCATGACCTCCCCGGCGCAGTTCCTGCCCCCGCCGCCGCCCGCGCTCACCAGCGCCCGGTACGCGCAGGACGTCAACGAGGTCAAGGCGTATGGCAGTCTGGACAGCGCGGTGCGCACCGCATACGGCACCGAAACCGCCCTGCTGTGGGCCTCCGACTCGCCCACCGACCTATGGAACCCGGTCGCGGACACCCTGATTCTGCGCCGGCACCTGGACCTGCCCGAGGCCGCCCGGCTGCTCGCCCGGGTCAACCTGGCCATCGGCGACGCCGGGATCGCGGTGGTCAACGCCAAGAACTACTACGACACCTGGCGGCCGATCACCGCCATCCAACAGGCCGATACCGACGGCAATCCCGACACCACCGCCGACCCGACCTGGCAGCCGCTGCTCACCACCCCACCGTTCCAGGAATACCCCTCCGCGCATAGCGGGCTCAGCGGGGCTGCGGCTGCAGTGTTGGCGTACCAGTTCGGCAACGACACCAAATTCCATATCTCCACGTCGCTCATGCCAGGCGTCGTGCACAGCTTCGACTCGTTCACCGCGGGCGTCGCGGAAGTGACCCAGGCGCGCATCAACGCCGGCTTCCACTTCCGGTTCTCGTGCAACACCGCGGCCGCCATGGGACGCGACATCGCAGCATGGATCATCACCACTCAGATGCGATCCGTCGACCGAGATGGGCGGTGACACCCAGACCAGATCCGTCCACGAAGGTGGAAGATGCACACCACCCTTCGCCCAACCGCATCTGCCCTACTCAGCCTCACCGTGGCGCTCGCCTGCCTGGCCGGTGCCGGCCCGGCCGGCAGCGTCACGGCACCGTGGACGTGGGCGGGGCGAACGGCTCGCTGCTGCACCTGCTTCTCGAGGCCAATCCAAGCCTGCGTGGAATCGTGCTCGATCGGCCGAACATCGTCGAGGAGGCCGCGGCCGAGACCGCGAAGCGAGGCCTCACCGACCGTGCCGACGTGATCGGCGGGAACTTCTTCGAATCGGTGCCCGCAGCAGACCTGTAGCTGCTGAAAATGATCCTGCACGACTGGGACGACGCGCTGCATCACCATCCTCGACAACTGCCGCAAAGCCATGAACCGCAACGGCAGAATCGCCATCGTCGAGATGATCGTGGGCGAGCCCGACGACCCCGTCCGGCCGCCCTCATCGACATGAACATGCTCGCCGTCGTCCCCGGCCAAGAACGCTCGCTGATCGAATATGACGCCCTGCTCACCGCCGCCGGCCTGCACCGCACCGCGCTCGTCCCTACCAGCTCGGCCCAAAGCGTCATCGAGGCAGTGTCCGTGTAGCTGCGGCACGGTGAACGGCATTCGCCACCGACTGAGCGCCAGCGTTGGCGAGCGCGTCCGCTCGCTCGTTGCCGGGATCACCGGCGTGTCCTCGTACCCACCGCCACTCGACGTTGTGCGGTGCCGCGGCGGCGGCCAGGGCGCGCCAGAGGTCGGCGTTCTTGACCGGCTGCCGGTCCGCGGTCATCCAGCCGTTTCGTTTCCAGCCCTTGATCCAGGAGGTCATGCCGTTCAGGACGTACTTGCTGTCGGTATACAGCACCACGTCGCATGCCCGCGTGAGCGCGGACAACGCTTCGACGGCAGCAGTCAGTTCCATTCGCTGATTCGTGGTCGCGGCCGCCCCGCCGGACAACTCGCGCTCGCGCGAGCCGCTGGATAACCACGCACCCCATGCGCCGGGAACGGGTTGCCCTTGCACGCGCCATCGGTGTAGATCAAGACCGACGGGCGATCCGCGATCGGCGCCGGCGGGACGCGAGCACGCCGGCCGTTCATGCTGCCCGCCGTGTGGTCGTCATGCGGGCAGTCTCGCACCTGACGGCCGACGTCACGGGCGGTCAGGCAGGCTCGACCGCCGGCTCGGGGGCCGTGCCGTGCGACCTCATGCGGTCTCTCGGCTGCTCGGGCACCTCCGCGGACTCGTCGAGGCGGACCAGCACGATGCCGGTGATGACGAGAACCGCGCCGATGCCCTGCACAGCGCTCGGCAGCTGGCCGAGCAAGAACCATGCGAACAACACGGCGAACAGCACCTCGGTCAGTCCGACGAAGGATGCGAGTTTCGGCCCGAGTCGACGCGCGGCGTGGATGCCTGCCACGTACGCGATGGCGGCGGCGAGGATCGATAGTCCGGCAATCGGCACCAGCCAGCTCACTTGGTGGTGGACGAGCCGCACGGTGCCGAAGGTGGCATGTAGCGGCAGGATTCCGATCACGCCGACCGCCGTGAGGGCGACCGCTGCGACGGCTAACCCGGCGCAGGCCATTGCGATCGGCGGCAGCCTGTCGGTGGAATGCGCCGAGAGGACGAAGTAGGCGGCTAGGCCAACGGCCGCGCCGAGCCCCCAGAGCACGCCCAACACGTTGACGTGGGTGCTGCCGAACAGGTCGAGCACGAAGCTCAGCCCTACCAGCACAACGGCCATACCGGCGACCGTGAGCCGCCGCGGCGGCTGCCGGTGCCGCAGCCACATCCAGCCGACCACCAGGGCGATGCCGAGGTATTCCAGCAGCAGCGCGACGCCGACCGGCACGTACTTGACGGCATTGAAGAAGCACACCTGGGCACCGCCGACAGCGGCCACCCCGTAGACGAGCGTCGGTGCTGTCGCGGCGCGCAAGGTCGCCGACGCGCGGCGCAGCGCAACGGCCGCCGGCGCCGCGAGCAGCGCCGCGGCAATGCTGATCCGCGCGATCACCACGGCATCGGGTGTCCACCCCGCGTCAAGCAGCGCCGTCGCGAACGATCCCGAGGTACCGAATGTCGCCGCGGACAACAGCGCCAAGCCCACCCCGGTGGCGGCGTTACCTGGTGACGACACGTTCCGCCCCTGTAATATGCAAACTCGCCGGATACTGATGACACGCATCACGCTAGTCGGTCGAGCTGTTAGGAGTCAACGTGGTTTTTGCTCATGACACCGAAGTGGCTCTCGCCGCCGCCGTTGCCCTGGTCAACACCGTCGACGGGGCCGATGACCACCTCACCGACCTAGCCGCGCTCGACGAGTTCGTCCAGGCCTGGGGCTGGACCGGCACGCGCACCCACGACGCCCAAGAACTCGAGGCGGTCCGAGCGCTGCGCCCGCAGCTTCGCGCACTGTGGGACAGCGACAAGGACGAGGCCGTCCAGCGCGTGAACGACATGTTGCGCGCCGGAAGCGCTCTACCCCAGCTCGTCAAACACGACGGCTGGGACTACCACCTACACGCCACCGCACCGCAGGCACCGTTAGCCACCCGCATGGCAGTAGAGGCAGCGATGGCCTTCGTCGATGTCGTGCGCAGCCAGGCGCTCGACCGGCTGCGCATCTGCGACATGCACGACTGCAACGCCGTCACCATCGACCTGACCAAGAACAAGTCCAAGCGCTACTGCGACGGCGGATGCAGCAACCGCGCTGCCGTCGCCGCCTACCGCGCACGCCGAGCCACTTCACGAGCCCCTGTATGAGGCCATTCGGCGTCACGACCGGAGAGAGTCGGGCGGGCCGCGGCGAACGCCGGCTTGATTGACCTCGATCATGGTCGGTCCTACGGTGCGTCCCGTGGCTGATCATGACCAGTTGCCGTCACGGCCCACCGCTGCGCCGCCCAGCGACGGCGCGGGCAGGTTCGTCAACTGGGCGCGGACAGCGATCTCGTCGCCGGTGAGGTGGCACCTGCCGACAAGCGAGGCCGACCTGCGTCATGTCATCGAGAGTGCCGCGAATCGCGGGCGCCGGCTGCGGATTGTCGGCGCGGGGCACTCGTTCTCGCGCATCGCGGTCCCGGACACCGAGGCCGTCTCGCTGGATGCGTGGGGCGGTGCAGCGGTGATCGATCGCGCACGAGGCCTGGTCACAGTGCCTGCCGGCATGCGGTTGCGTGAGCTGAGCGCCGTACTGCTGCGCGAGGGGTTCTCGCTGCCGATCGTCGGGTCGATCCAGGCCCAGTCGGTCGCGGGGGCGATTGCCACCGGCACCCACGGCTCAAGCCTGCAGCACGGCAACATCGCCGGCCTGGTAACTGGCCTGCGGATGATCACCGGAACCGATGACGTGCTGGTGATCGGCGAGGGGGACGATCGCCTCGACGGCGCCCGCGTCCACCTCGGTGCGCTCGGCGCCGTGACCGAGGTGACGCTTCGGATCGTCCCCGCCGGCCGGCTGCACCAGACGATCGAGCACATCCCGATCGCAGAGGTCCCCGGTGCGCTGGCGCCGCTTGCGTCGAGCGCCGAATACGTCAAGGTCTGGTGGCTGCCACACGCCCCACTCGCGCAAGTCGTGCGCTACGCGCGCACCACCGAGCCGGCGACTCGCTGGCCGAGTGCCGTGGCCCGGCGCTGGGTCGACGAACGGATCATGCACCGTTGGGTGTTCCCGGCAATGGTCGCGCTGCAACACCGGCGACCCGCCCTCACCGCAGGGATGAACTCCCGCCTGTCACGCGTCTATCTCGGCGCCACCTCACAGGTAGGACAGGACACTCTCATGCTTAACACGCCCATGCCCATGCGCCATCGCGAGACCGAGGCCGCCCTCGCGCTGGGCAAGGCCGGCAAGGCGCTCGAGGGCGTCCTCGATCTGTTCCACGACGGCCGGCCGGCGGCGAACTTCCCCCTCGAGATCCGCTTCGTCCGCGGCGACGACATGTGGATGAGCCCGGCGCAGGGCGCAGACACCTGCCAGATCGGGGCCTACAGCACCGACGGCCCAGACCGCCGAGATTACTTCGAGCGCTTCTGGCAGGTGATGCGCCCACTCGGTGCACGGCCGCACTGGGGCAAGGAGTTCGACCACGACGCCGCCGAGCTGCGACCGCTCTACCCCAACTTCGACCGCTTTCTCAAATTGCGTGACGCCGTCGATCCGCAGCGCATATTCGGCAGCGACGCCCACGCGCGGATGCTCGGCGACTAAACCACGCGACATCGGCGAGCACGTTCGCCGGGCGGGCCGGTCTCTGCTAATCGTCGGCATGAACCTCGTCGTCGACAACGCGGCTCATGATCCAGCCGGTGAACTCGTCGTCGCTTCCGGAGGCAATGACCGGGCGTGCCTCGCTCAGCACGTCGCGGATCGCGGTCTCGAGGGGAATACTGCGGGCGTAGGCGAACGCGATCTGTTGGTCGGCGGCGGTAGTTGCGGCGAAGGTGGCGGCCATGAAGCGGTCAAGCGCGCCCTGGTCGACCGGGGCCAGGCGTGCGCCGATCCGCTCGCGGATTGCATGCGCGGTACCGGTATGACGCAGCGCCTGGACATTGTCTCCCTGCAGACTGGCCAGGCCGGCCAGGGCCTCGAAGATGTAGGCAATCGCGCGCGTGTCGCCGGTGGCGTCGGATATCCGCAGCGCGGCATGTACCAGCTGCGTCGCCTCGTCGAGGTCGCCTTGATCACGCGAAACTTCAGCGAGGCTGTGTAACGTCGAACCGACCCCCGTCGGAAAGCCGGCGCGGATGAAGCGGGCCACCGCATCACACAGGTACCGGCGAGCGTCGTCGAGCGCACCCTGGTGCCGCAGCAGTTGACCGAGCATGTTGGCCGCGTGGCCTTGCCCTTCCTCGTCGCCGCTACCTCGCGCGGTCTGGAGCGCGCGCTCGAACATCGCGGCGGCGGCGTCCAGGTCGCCCAAGGCGTAGGAAGCTTCACCGCGGTATCGGTAGGCGCGGGCCAGTCCACGCTGATCGTCAAGCTGCTGGAACAGCTCGATGCACTGACGGCCGTAGTTCGCCGCGAGCTCGTAGTCGCCGCTGAAGCAGGCCAGCGCGCAAAGTCGGAGCACGGCGCCGGCCCGGGCCGTGGCATCGACGCGGCGCTGGTCGACGGCCAGCAGCCGCTGCAGGTACAGCAGCCCTTCGGCCAGGGGACCGCGATACAGCCACATCGGGCTGACCGCGGCGGCCAGCAGCAGGCCGTCGTTCAAGCTGGCCGGATCAGCCTCGCCCTTGTGGAGTGCGTAGTCGAGAGCCACCCGGATGTTCGGGTACACGGCGTCCAAGGAGGCCAGCGCGTCAGACCGGGCCGCTCCGGCGGGGGCCGGCAGGGCGCGGGCCTGCGCGAGGTAGTGGCCGAGGTTGCGGCGCTCGACAACGTCCTCGTCGCCCCGCTCGGCAAGACGCGCCAACGCGTACTCCCGGACGGTCTGCAGCAGGGCGAACCGCGGGCCTGGCCCGGTGCCGATCTCGACCATGCTGTGGTCGCCGAGCTCGGCGAGTAGGTCGCCGATCGTCGCCTCGTCCGGCTCGCCGCTGACCGTGGCGGCTGCGGCGACGTCGAACCGTCCGGCGAAGATGCCGACGCAGCCGAACAGCCGCTGCGCGGACGGCGACAGCAGCGCGAAGCTCCAGTCGAGAGTGGCGCGCAGGGTCTGCTGCCGATCGGGGGCGTCGCGCGGACCGCCCTGAAGGACCGAGACGCGCGACTGCAACAGCGGCAGCAACTCGCGCGGTGCGTACATGCGGGTCTTCGCCGCGGCCAACTCGATCGCCAGCGGCAACCCGTCGACCGCCGCGCAGATCTGGCTGATCACGCCGAGCTCGCCCGGCGTCGCGCCGAAGTCGTATCCAGCCGCGCCCGCCCGTTCGACGAACAGCCGCACCGCGTCGCTGTCCTCCGTCTGACCGGTCGACCTTCCCGTCAATGCCAGCGGCGGGACCCGAATGGTGCGCTCGCCGTAGAGCCGCAGCGCGACCCGGCTGGTCGCCAGCACCTGCAGTCCGGGAACGGCCGCGAGCAGCCGGCCTAGCGTCGGCGCTCCTTCGACCAGGTGCTCCAGGTTGTCGACGACCAACAGCAGGTGCTCGTCGGCCACGGCGTCGATCAGGACGCTCTCGGCGTCGGTTGCCGCGGGCGGCGCCAGGCCGCACGCCGTGGCGACGGCGGTGGCCAGCAATGCCGGATCGCGTACCAGCGACAGGTCGACGTAACCGACGCCGTCGGGGTAGCGGTCGGCGACATCCGTGGCCACCTGCACCGCCAACCGCGACTTTCCCGTCCCGCCGACTCCGGTCAACGTGATCAGACGGGCGGTGTCGAGCGCCTGGGCGATGTCGCGCCGCTCTTCCTGCCGGCCGATCAGCCTGGTGCGCGGCGCCGGCAGCCGGGCGAGTCGCAGCCGGCCGCTGTCCCCCGCGCTCGTCGGGACGGGTGCCTGCATGGGTGCGGACGATGTCGCGGTGCCCGGCGGCTGAGTGGGTAGGGCGGACAGCGGCGCCGTGGTCCAGGCTGCGGCGGGCATCGCGTGCGCCGGGACGCCAGCGGCGGCCAACAGCTCCTCGGCGGCGGACCGGGTCTCGAGGGCGCCCCACCCGGCGAGTGTCGTCACGATCCGGATCGCCTCGGGGGCGGTCAGCATGGCTCGGCCGTGCCCGTTGAGCTTGTGACTGAGGACGTTCGGGTGGACGCCGACGGCGGTGGCGAGCTGCTGTTGCGAGCGGCCCACGGACCGTCGGTACGCCCGCACCCCGTCGCGGAACCTGGCCAGATCGCCCATCCGCGCCCATCCCCAGTATCGCCGACGCGGTGGACCGGCCGCCACGTCCGGACCGATCTCGCGAAGCTATCACCTCGGATGATCAGTCAGCGCGCTCGCGCTCCGAACCGCTTCATCCGAGGAGCACTTTCGCAGCATCGATGAAGCATCCTATTCGGGGCCGAGCGGCCAGGCCGACCCATACGGTGATACGGCTAGACAGGACCGCCGTGCGGGGGGATGCGGCGCTCGGGAGCCGGGTGGGGAGTCGAGTGAGCCAGGACCTCACCGTCGCCGTCTCCCGAGCGCTGCCGGCGGTCTTTGCGATCTTGGCCGACCCGGCGCGGTTGAGCGCCTGGGTCTCCGACGTCACGGACGTCAGCCGAGACATGCCAGCCCACCGGCCAGCAATACTCGAGGAGTCGTTCGCCCTCCGACTCGGCGACCGCGCCGCGATCGGGGAGATCATCAGCCACGAGCCGCCCCGGTCCGTCGCGTATCGGCTGACCACGGCGGACTCCTCCCACGTCCTTCGGGTCAGCTGCACCACGTGCGAGGACGGCGCCACGCAGGTGCAAATCCATCAGGCGAACGCCGCCGCGCTCGCTATCGACCTGCCCGCGCTGAATCGCACGCTGCTCGACCTGGACCTGACGAGGCGTCGACTCCCGGACGTCGGATAGCCGCGCCGCTGACCGTGTCGGGGCGGCGCCTGCCGGTGAGGCTTATTGGTGGACGTCCAACGCCTTCCGCAGCATTGCGGAGGAGATATTTGCGCCGCACGAGACGACCGCGATGCGCGTGCCGGGGTTGCGCTCGCCGTGCTGAATCGCCGCTGCGACCGCCGTGGCCGCGGCTCCCTCGATCAGCTCGTGCCGGGTGTCGATCACGAACTGCAGGGCCGCGTGGATCGCGTCCTCCTGGACGAGGATCCAGTCGTCGACGAGCTCGGTGCACAGCGGCAACGTGATCGCACCTGGCTCGATGCCGCCTGCTGTTCCGTCGCTGATCGTGGGCAGCGCATCGATCTCGACGACGGACCCTGCTCGCACACAGGCCGCCATCGCGGCGTCGTTTGCCGGCGACGCGCCGACGACACGGACACGCGGCAGCCGTGACACGACTGCCGATGCGACGCCGGAGATCAGGCCGCCGCCGCCGACGGAGACCACGATCGCGTCGAGATCGCGGTCCCCGAGCTGCTCGATGATCTCCCGGCCGATGGTTCCCTGGCCGGCGATGACGTCGAGATCGTTGTAGGGGCTGATGTAGATGCAGCCAAGTTCCTCGGCGAGCGCCCGCGCCAGCAACTCCGTTTCACCCGGCTCACTGCCCAGGACCCGAACCTCCGTTCCGGTGCGGCGGATCGCCGCAACCTTCACCGGCGAGGCGGTCTCCGGAACGCACACAAACCCGGTCCCGCCGAGGGTTGCCAGCGCGTAGGCGACACCGAGGCCATGGTTGCCCGTCGAGGCGGTGACGACACCGCGCGCTCGCTGCTCGACGTCGAGCCTCGAGACCTTGGCGAGCGCGCCGCGCACCTTGAACGACCCGGTTCGTTGCCGGTGCTCGCATTTGAGAAGGAGCCGCGCGCCGCAGCGCTCGCTGGCGGTCTCGAAGTCCTCGAGTGGCGTCCTGACGATGTGCCGGCCGACCACGGCGGACACCGCATCGGTCCGGTCGACAACCCGCTGCGCGCCCGGAGAGAGAATCCTCATGCCTGGTCCGCGTACTGGGACGGGACCGCGTCGGCCACAGCCGCGCCACAGCTGCCCACGCCGGGCTGGTCGATCGAGGTGATCGGTTGTTGTTCGGCAGCACGATTCGAGCCGAACTGAAGAAGGCTCACCCACGCATAGTCTCAACTCTCGCGGCAGAAACCCTAAAGTCTTTCGGCGCGCACCCAGTCAGTTGGCCGTTGTGGAGCCGCGTTTGCCGATGTCTTGACTCATTGCCTCCAGCTTGTCGGCCAGTGGAGTGAGCGCGCCGAGGCCCGCCTGCTCGCCGAGGGAAGCGCAGGCCTGTTGTAGTGCCTCGAGCCGTTCCTTGATGATCTTCCATGCTGCGTCGTGGTGCGGCAGCAGGAGGATGGCGGGTCGGGCGATGTCGAAGGTGGGGCCGGCGGTGCGGCCCGGGTGGGATGGGCCCACCGGCAGGGTAGTCAGCACCGGTCCCAGCTGACGCATCACCCAGTTCATCAGGTGCTTCGCGGTGCGTGCCAGGGTGTCGAATTCGGCCGCGGATTCGCCGTGGTGGATGTAGTACCGGCTCAGTACCTGCAGCATCGCCTCATACAGGCCATTGACGAGGTCGGCGACCTGCGCGGTCGTAGGCTCCTCGATCACGGTCCCGGCCTCGACGTCGGGCGGCAGTCGAACGAAGGCGGGCTCGACCGGCCGGGCGGGATTGAATCCGGGATCGGCTGCCTGCTCGGCCAGCAGGTCCTCGAGGATTCCCACGAAGGTGCCGAAGTGTGACCGGATCCAGTCGCCGCGCGCACCCTCGCCCTGCTCGACGATCGTCTCGATCGCACGGCTCGCCGACGCCAGGTCAGTGACCGCGATCAGTTCGGGCCACTCGAAGAGGTCGGTGACCGCCTGCGCCCGAGTCGGCCCGATGAACACGGCGTCTTCACCGTAGCGGGCGCACAGATTCGCCAGGCCGGCCTCGATCCCCCGGTAGAGGTGGCCGACGGTCTGCCACTCCTCAGGGACGGCGACGAGCGGGGCGTCATCAACGGTCAGCGGCTGGGCGTGCTGGTCGGCCGCGAATCCTGCGGCGTCGTGCAGCGCCATCCCCTCAGGCCGTTCCAGGTAGATGAAATGGCGCAGCGCCCGCTCGCCGAACGGCACCAACGCGATCTGCACGCCGGCCGGGTACCAGCGAGACAAGATCGGGAAGTTGGGCCGCTCGAAATGAGGTGCCGCACCGATGGCCGTCAAGATGTTGGTGGCCAGTGCCAGGTGCAGCATCTCCTGCTTGATCACGCTGATCATCGCCGCTTCCCAGGCCTGCACCCTCGTGAGCTGGTCCGGGGTCAGGCCCTCGTCAGGGGCGCGCTTGAGCGAGAACTGCGCGTACAGGTATTCACACATCAAGCCGTGCTCGATTCCGCACGCCTCACCGAGCAGATACACGAGCTCCTCGCGGGTATCCACCTTCAACGCCGGCTCACCCGGCTGATCACTCGCCACGTTGCCAGACACTGTCATCGTCTCACCCCTCATATGCCGTTACGAGCCTGCCAGGAGGAGGTCAGCGGCGATCCAGGCGACCGCCATCGTCGGCGCCTGACTCTTGCCGGAGGCCGGACCAGGCAGGCCCGGCGGGGCGACGACAAGCAGCCCGTCGACCCAGCAGACACGCAGCCGCATGGAAGCCAATTGCACGTGTGCTGAAGGCGCAGCGCAACCCGTCGTCTGGCTGGAGACAGAGGGTCCCCGAAGGCGGTCCTTCAGCACTAGTAGCCGAGCGCATTAGTCACGTCCTCAGGACACCGCAGACCGACGCGGCCAAGGGGAAAGCAATCCATCCTGCCCGTCAGTACGAACTGAGTGAGACCCGCGTGGCTGAGCTCCAACGGCGATCGGAGGCCGGGAGGTGAGAGATGCGCGCAATCGGTGACCATGCCGTCGTGCTCGGCGCCGGCATGAGCGGATTGCTTGCTGCTCGGGTACTGGCCGACGCGTACGGGCAGGTCACGGTGATCGAACGGGATGTCCTCACCGGCGACGGACGTGACCTGGGCCGGCGAGGCGTGCCCCAGGGCCGGCATGCGCATGCCCTGCTCCCGCGGGGCGGGCAGATTCTCGACGAGTTGTTTCCTGGGATTCTTGCCGAGCTCGTCGCCGCGGGGGCCCCAGTGATCGACTACCGGCAGCTGCACTTTTCCGTGGCCGGGCATCGGGTTTGCCCGGCCGCGGATCCAGGACATGTGGTCTACCAACCCAGCCGGCCGTTTCTGGAGCATCGTGTCCGCGCTCGGGTGCGCACGCTGGACACGGTCGAGTTCATCGATGGCTGCGATGTCGTGGGCCTGGCCGCGAACGGCAAGCCGAAGCGGGTGACGGGCGTGCGGGTATTCCGCAGGGCCGATGGCAGCGTCGAAGAGACCGTCGGTGCCGACCTGGTTGTCGACGCCACCGGCCGTGGCTCCCGTGCTCCGGCTTGGCTGAGCGAGCTCGGCTACCGCCGCCCCGTCGAGGAGCAGGTGCCCGTCGGGATCAGGTACGCGAGCCAGCGGCTGCGGCTGCCCCAAGCAGCGATGACGGAGAAACTCGTGACTGTCGGAGCCAAGCCGGGCCGGCCGACGAGTGCCACCCTTCTCGCCCACGAGTCCGACGGCTGGATGCTCACCGTGGCCGGCTACGCGGGCTACCACCCGCCCGCGGACCGCGATGGCATCGTGGATTTCGCGGTGGACGCCATGCCGGCCCACGTGATCGCAGCGGTCCGCGATGCAGACCCTGTGGGTCCCGTGATCACGCGCAACTTCCCCGCCAACCAGCGACGGCGCTACGAGCGGATGCATCAATTCCCCGACGGGCTGATCGTCTTCGGCGACGCCGTGTGCAGCTTCAACCCGCTCTACGCTCAGGGCATGACAGTAGCCGCCCTACAGGCAATGGCGTTGCCCCCTCAATGCTTACCTGCGCCGCCTGGAGGCGACCGCCGAAAATGACGCGCGCGTCGCGAGCCAGTTCCTGCGGGTCATCGGCATGCTGGATCCGCCGAGCAGGCTGTTCCACCCCGCGATAGTCCTGCGCGTGCTTGGCCGAAGCAGGCGGCGTGGCGTGGAGCCGCACTGCGAACGGCAGTTCGCTACCCAGCCAAGTTGAACCGAGTTTGCCGTTCGACGGGCCCAAGCGGTCGTCCAACCCGTAGATCAACTGTGAGATCGCTTGAACGTGACGACGTGCCGAAGCCCCCGGCAATGAGGCTTGCCGTCGGCCACTGCGAGGGCGGCGTCTTTGCGCTGGGGCCGGGGGCGGTGGCCGGAAGGAAATCAGCACCCGTCACGATTCGCCTGGACGATAGCCACTACGAGGTCTGCGGATCGCCAGGCACTGCGCTCGTCAGCGTGGTGGTGGTTGGGTTCGGTGATGACGTGTCGGTGGTTGGCGTGTCGGTTGGGTTGGGTGGCGGGCTGCTGGTCGGTGTCGGTGTGGCAGGGGCGGCTGGCTGCACGGTGATGCTGGCGCAGCCCAGCGATACCGGCGCGGG
>DASXSF010000114.1:0-18711 GCA_036506155.1 Jatrophihabitantaceae bacterium | reverse complement strand
TATCGGCACGTCGTGCTGGACCTTGCCCACCCAGTGGAGTGATCGCGAAGACGAGGTTCATGCATCTGGCAAGATCGCGGTTCGCATGCTCGCCGTTTTTGCGGCGGCTACAACGCCGGCCAAGCCCGATGGACCAGCGCGGGCCATCCGGAACGATCTCGACCTGCCGAGCAGAAACGCACGCATCTGGCTCCCCTTTAGAAGTCAAGACGCCGACGGCAGCTCGGTTCTAGATATCCGAGGGTGCTAACGCGCCCATCGCCGCCCATTCCGCTGACCGAGGCGTCTGCGTAAGTGACGTGGCCCGACCTGGATTGTGGCAGCGTTTTGCGGTGTGAGTCCCGGGGGTGGCTCATCGGCAGGTGTTAGCCGGGGACGCCGGAGAGGGCGCCGGATACCGCGTGGACGAAGGCGCCGATGACCTCGTCCGGGGTGGTGAGCGTGTCGACTTGACCGCCGACGGGGGTGACTGCGGGCTGGAGAAGATCGGCGGGGACGGCGCTGCCGATGCCGAAGATGCTGAGCTGGACGCGCTTGTTCGGGTCGGTGCCGGCCAGCGCGGTGTGGAGTTGGGCGAGGCTTATCGAGCCGGGGTCGTCCTGGTTGACGCCGTCAGTGAATAGCACGACCTCGTTGGGCATGTCCTGTTTGTAGTTGGCTTGCTGGTATCGGTAGGCGGCCAGGATGGTGTCGTAGAGCCCGGTGCCGGTTGGGCGGGCCTGTAGGTGGCTGGCGCTGGCAATGATCGCCGCGCGCTGGGTGGCGGTGAGTGGCGCGGGTGCGACCAGCACCTGCCAGTCGTTGGGTGGGTTGAGCTGGGATCCGAACTGCCACAGGCCCAGCTGTGCGCTGTCAGGTAGTAGGGCGTTGACCTGAGCGATGCCTTGCCGGGCGAGGACGATCTTGGAGGTGCCGGTGCCGGGGGCTGGGTCCTTCATGGACCCGGAGACGTCAAGGACGATCAGCATGTTGGACCGGCGCAGGCCGGGGTGCCAGGTGGACAAGACGTGGTAAACCAGGTGCGCGGGGATGGCGCCCATGGCGGCCGCAGTGGGCGTCGGCATGCCTGCCGCGGCGAGGCCCTGAGGTGGTGGGGTGCGCCAGTCCGCGCCGCGCAGTCCGGACCCGGCGAGGGCCTGGGCCGCGGTGGGGGACGTGAGGGCCTGGTAGAGGCGGTGCAGCGCTGCGGCCTTGTCCGGGTCGGCCAACCCGGCGGCGGTAGGGAACCACGTGTAATTCAGCAGGGTCGTGCCGTCGGTGGGCGCGATTACCGTGTAGTCGCGGGCGTGGCCCGAAGCGAGCAGCGCGTATTCCGGCACGATGCCCACCTGATCCGCGCGCGTCGGCAGCGCTGGCGCCGCATCGGTCGTGGTGGCAGCGCTGCGCCAGATTCGGAACAGGTCCAGCGCCGAGACCAGGGGTCCATCGGCACCGAGGATCGCTCCGGCCAGCCCACCCGCACCGGCCATGCCGTCACCGGTACCGGCCGGGTCGGCGAGCACGAGGTGCCACGAAGTGTGCGCCGCGGCCAACATCCTGCCCAGGCCGAGCCACGACCGGGCGCTCGCGGGAAGGGCCGGGCTATCGTGGCGGGTGACGAAATAAAACGGGCTGGTGGCGAGGACCTTCCCGGACTGGCGAGGCAGATCAACGGGGTTGAACACCGTGGCCCAGGATGTGTCGTCGGGGATCCAGGCGTCAGCCCCGACCGCGGCCGCCGCCGGGGCGGCTAAACGGCCGTCGGCGGTGATGACCCGGACCGCCACGCACTGCGGCGCGGCGGCGAGCGGCCCGGCGACCCGGCGCAGGGCGGTCGCGAACGATGTCGCAGCGACCACGGTGACGCTATGCGTACAGGCGGACACGTGCGACCCGCTGGCCGCGCTGATCACCCCGCTGGATTCGACGTGACGGGCGCTGCTTGCGTCGTGCCTACCGGATAACACCGCGGCAAGGGACGCGCCAGCCAGTACCCCCACGCCGACGGCTGCCAGCAGCCACGCCGATCGGCGGCGCCCGTAATGGCCCCCTACAGACGAACGAACGGCCTGATGTCGGCCCATCCCCTGGCACCCCCACGGAGATTCCTTCGACCATAGAGGCGATCCCGGCGGGTACGGAACCAGCACGCCGTAGCCATCCAGACACCCTTCGCAGGTCCACGGGCCGGATCCCGATCTCTGCGCCATCGCCGGTCTGGCGAGGTACTCGGCGTGTGCGTGCTCGGCGTGCCGAGACCGCCGCGGTGCTCACCAACGTGTTCCCTGACCTGAGCCCGGTCACTGAAACACTGGAGCTATCTCGGCCGGTGTTGGCCGACGAGGTGCGGCCTCGACGTCGGTCACGGCGTCGCCGATGAACACGGCGTCGCTCGCCGGGACGTCGAGCTGATCGAGCGCTCGCGTAATGGTCCACGTGTTTGGCTTCGTGTGTGCCGGGTCGTGCGGGTCGCGGCCCAAGACATGCGCGACCGACCCTCGAGGAGATGCTGCACCTTGCGCTGGTCGGCAACCTCATGGCGGCGATCGGAGCGGCGCCGACGTTCGGCCGACCCAAGTTCCCCCGTCGGTCAGGCTACTTCCGGCCACCGTGCAACTGGACCTGCTGCCATTCAGCAAGCAGTCGTTGCTGCACTTCCTATACCTGGAGCGTCCCGAGGGGATGGAGCGCCGGGACGCCGAAGGCTTCGTCCCGGTGGCTCCGCCGCTCGCACCGCTCAAGGCCAGCGAGGCGATGCCGCACGGGCAGGAGTTCACGACTGTCGGTCACCTCTACCGTGGCATCGAGCGCGGCCTGGCTACCCTCGCCGATCGGATCGGCGAATGCGTTCTTGTTCGTGGGATCGCCACGTGCGCAGGCGACACCGGAGCGGTTTCACTGGCCGCAGGTCATCGCCGTCACCGACCTCACCACCGCACAGGCCGCCGTCGACGAGATCATCGAGCAGGGCGGAGGCGCTCGCGGCGACTGGAAGGACGCGCACTACGGGCGCTTCCTCGCCATGGCAGAACTACGAGGACCTGCGCGAACGCGATCCGTCATTCCAGCCGGCGCGGCCGGTCGTTCCCGCGTACTCCCGGCAGCCGTTCGACGTCGTCGACCCGGTTCCAGTTATCACAGATCCCGGCACCCGCCAGGTGGCCGAAGCGGCCGCGCTCGGCTACGAGCTGGTGGTGCACCTGCGGACGCGCTTCTTCACCCACACCGACGAAACCGACGAGCAGCTGGACGTGCTCGTGAACTGCGCGATCGACACGATGGCCGGCGTGGTGCGCCCACTCGCGACGACGCTGACCACGCTGCCGGTCGGACCCGGGCATCCTGGATGCACGGCGGGCTTCTCGTTCGAAATGTTCTACGCGATGGGCAACCTCGTTCCGTGGCGAGAGCCGGCATGGGCGTTGCTGCAGCAACGGGCAGCCATCCTGGCCGAGCGCTGCGCGGAGCTCGCGGACGATGCCGCCATGGCGCACGAAGCTGCCGCCGAGAACGCGGTCAGCCTCGCCGCGCATGTGCCCACTGACCTGCTGGCAAAGCCGCGTTAGTCGCAACGGAACAAGTCCGCTGCACCTGCGCGAGGACGCCGAGTTCGTCGAGGAGATGCAGGACGCGGCGTTCGCTCTCGTGTCGGATGGGACGTACATCGGGCCTCTACCGTGCGAAGGCCACGCGCGACAGCATGGGATCGTGAGCGGGTTTCTCGCCGGCCTGTCCTCAGGTCTGATAGCCGCGTGGGGTATCGCGCATGTGCTTCCCACCAGCCGAGTGGTCGCCGGTTATGCGGACACCTCCCGGGACAACCGCCTGGTGATCGCCCAGGAGTGGATCGCCGAGGCGTTGACGATGTGGTTCGTGAGCGCGCTTGTACTCGTGATCACCAGCGTCGGCGACGGATCGACCAGGGCTTGGGTGTATCGGGTCTGCGCACTGTTGCTGTTGGCAGTCGGCACGCTGACCGCGGCAACCGGGGCACGCACCTCGGTGGTGTTCTTCAAGATCTGCCCGGTCGTGCTCACCAGCTATGCGGGGCTGCTGCTGGCCGCCAGCTGGGTCTGAGTGACGCCGCGAGCAGCTGGTCCGCGCGTGACATGACCGAGAATGAGATCGAGCTGCAGTCGGCGGTGGCACGGCAGACGGGGAGGTGGGGATGAAAGCGATCGTCCAGGACAGGTACGGCCCGGCCGACGTGCTCGAGCTTCGCGAAGTCGACCGGCCAGTGCTTGGCGACGACGAGGTGCTCGTCAAGGTCCGCGCGGCCGGTGTCGATCCTGGGGTTTGGCATCTGATGACCGGACGGCCGTACCTCGTGCGCGTGATGGGCTTCGGGTTGCGCGCCCCGAAGGCTCGCGTGCGCGGCTCGGATCTCGCCGGGGTCATCGAGGCGGTCGGACGCGGCGTGACCCAGGTCCGCCCCGACGACGAGGTCTACGGGACCTGCGACGGCTCATTCGCCGAGTACGCGCGCACCAAGGCCGGTCGCCTGGCGCCCAAGCCGGCCAACCTCAGCTTCGAGCAGGCTGCCGCCGTGCCCGTCTCCGGGATGACCGCGCTGTCCGGCGTTCGGGACAGCGGAAAGGTCAAACCGGGGCAGCACGTACTCGTCATCGGCGCGGCGGGTCGGAACGTTCGCGGTTCAGGTGGCCAAGGCGTTCGACGCTGTGGTCACCGGTGTGTGCAGTACGTCGAAGCTCGAACTGGTCCGAAGC
The DNA here is from genome assembly GCA_036506155.1 of Jatrophihabitantaceae bacterium. GTDB lineage: Bacteria > Actinomycetota > Actinomycetes > Mycobacteriales > Jatrophihabitantaceae > DASXRA01. The sequence goes on along the minus strand of DASXSF010000114.1, from coordinate 14,005 downwards.
ATCGGCGCGAACGAGGTCATCGACTACACCCGCACGGACTTCACCGACGGCTCCCGACGCTTCGACCTCATCCTGGACACGGCTGGCCGCCGACGGCTTTCACAGCTGCGCCGCGCGCTGGCCCCGGGCGGGGCCCTGGTCATCGTCGGCGGCGAAGGCGGCGGCCGCTGGCTCGGCGGGTTCCAGCGCCAGCTGCTCGCACCCGTGCGATCAATAGGCAGCAAGCAGCGGCTCCAAGGCCTCATGTATCGCGAGCGTCCGGAGCTGCTAGTAGCCCTGAACCAGCTGATCGAGGCGGGCAAGGTGACTCCGGTCGTCGACCGGACCTACGCGCTCGCCCAGGCCGCCGACGCGATCAGATACCTCGAACACGGGCACGCCGCAGGCAAGGTCGTGCTCACCGTGGGCTGAGCACCGCGCCGCCACAGCGCGCCGAGCTACGAGGCGAGCACGCAGACCCGCAACGCCACCGCCGACGCAGTAACCGTTACTGCGGAGGACACCTCGTCAAGCGGCTGGCACCTCGGGCCGATCCGAGTATGGACGTCCTCGACGGCGCGCCGTGGACCTCACGGCTCACTCGGTGTCGTGCTGCGCTTCGTTGATTGTGTAGTCCAGGCAGGCCTGCAGTTCGCCGGTGTCGAGTCGTTGCCCGTCGCGGCGGTGCAGCCGAATCGTCAGTTCATCGACGTCGGTGCGGATGGTCATCTCCTCGAGCCGCTCATATTGGTCGGTCCGGCATCCGCAGCGTCCGTGCTGGCAGTCGTGCAGCGAGTCGAGCAATTGCGGGGCGTGCTCGCCGGTCTCCCACACCCGGATCTCGACATCGTCGTGGTGTTCGGTGAGCTCATAGCGCATCGCGCATCACCTTCTGGTGCTGGTCGTCCCATCATCGCCGTGTCGGTCGTGGACGGGCAGGGGCGAAGGTCATGGCCAGACTCGTAGCCGGCGGATCGGGTTTGGCGGGCATGGCCGCCATCCCGGAGGGACCCTGGCGAGAGCGCCGACAAGTTGATCTTGCTAGGACACGGCAACCAGCGCGCACGTAACACCTGCCAATCACTGGCCTCGCGGCGCAGCACCCGCGTACCGGAATCGGCGTTCGGCGACCGAACGCTAACCAGTCACCTGCGCATGCTTCAATGCCGTGGCCCGCAGGAAGATGCGCGGCGCGGCGCACGACATTCGGCATCTCCGGTCCCTGCCGCGCTGACCGCGGCATGATGAGCGTGCGCGACCGCGCGACGTCGCTGTTGCATATGCATGTGTAGTCGCGGGTGTCTCTACCCCGCCGAGCGGGCCGGCCGCACGCTGGCGCGCCGGCGCCACAGATTGGTCGCTCGGCGCTCACTCCGATGTTCACCCACACGGTGACATCGGGCGCGTTGGCACGCGGCGGCGCCCGCCGCAAGCGCCGCCGTCGACTGCGCGAGCGCGGGCTAGCTCGAGGAGGTGTGGCAGGCGGCTCATCCTGCTGCCACGCTTGCGGCACGCGCTGTCGAGCTAACGCCATTGACAGCCAACGCGCTGTGACCGCGGCCGCTGCGCTACCACCCGACCGCTGACCCGACACCCCCGATCAGCCATACTCGTCGGATGCCTGCCCAGCGCGGCCAGATGACGTCGATCCTTGACGGCGTTGTCAAATGAGAGGCACCGCGGCGCGTACTGCAACCGTTGGCCTCCCCATCACGGCGCTGCTGCTGGCCGGCTGCGCCAGCCACGGCGAAACGCCGGTATCCAGGGCCCCGACGCGACCTGCCGTTTCGGCCACGACGCCCTCAACTAACGCCGTCGCAGTCGCAGCGCCGTCGCCGGTCCAGCAGACCCCATCGGCAGCCGCCCAAATGATCTGTCAATCCGAGGTCCGCGGCGAGGTCGCCACCGCCTTGGGCCTACATATTCCGCCGCCGGCCGTCTCGGCGTGGGCAAATGAGACGTTCAGCTGCACCTACCACCTGCCGGGCGGTCGGCTGATCCTCTCGGTCCACCAGTCGACCGACGACCCGAGCGCCACCCGTTACTACCAGGCGCAGCAGCAACACCTCGGCGTGGCCCGACAACTACCCGGCCTTGGCCGCGGCGCCTTCACGACGCCAGCAGGATCCGTCCTTGTCGTGAAAGACAACCTGACCCTAAACGTCGGTACCACCGCAGTACCCGCGACGCTTGCAGCGACCCCGGCCGATCGCAGCGATCGCGCCGGGCAGATCGCCGCCGCCGTCATGAGCTGCTGGATGGGCGGCTAAGGACAACGCCAACTCGGCTGCTCCGCACGTGCCGATGCTGACCGGCGCGGCTGTATTTGGTGGCCTGGGCAGCCTCGTCGATGCGGTGTTCGATGGCTAGCCCCGCGTTCATCCGCGGGCCGTCCGGGTTCGGCTCGGCGGGTTTCGTCCTGCCCCTGTTTGGTATCTCGAGGACCACTCGCTGGCCGTCATGCAGCGTCGCCGGCGGTCACGTGGAATCGCGCCCGGCGGGGCGTCTGCGGCGCAGTTTGAGCACCAAGGCGGCGGCACCGAGCGCGACGCCGACGGCGCCTAGGACGATGCCGGTGGTCGCGGCGGCTTTGCTGGCGCCCTTGTTCGAGCTGGCAGCAGGGGCCGCGGACACGGTCGGCGTCGAGCCGGTTGCCGGGCTGGAGGCGCTGCCGCCGGCGGGCAGGTGCAGCACGGGTGCGGGGTGGTCGGGTTCTGCGGTGCTGCCTTGGGCGGGTGGTTCGATCCAGGCGACTTGTTTGCCGTCGCTGTAGGACTGGATGGCTAACGCGGCAAATCTGTGCGCTTTCGTTAGCCGCGCTGTTTACATAGCGGTGGGTCGTTGGGCGAGAATTCGCAGCTGAGCGGGCAGGTCTGCTAGCTCGCGTTGTCGAGGCCGTGGCGGTGGGCGTAGGCGATCGCCTGTGCTCGGTCTCGGCTGCCGGTCTTGGCGAAGATGTGGTTGACATGGGTCTTGACGGTGGCCTCGCTGACGAACAGCTGCGTGGCGATTTCGCCGTTGGACATGCCGGAGGAGATCAGGCGCAGCACCTGCGCCTCGCGGTCGGTCAGGCCGTCGGGAAGCGTGTGGGGTGCGATGACGGGTGGATGGGCGACCTGGACGAGGCGGGCCTGCACGGCGGGGTCGAGCACCGCTTGGCCGCTGGCCGCGGCCTCGATCGCGCGGCGGATGTGGTCGCGGCCGGCGTCCTTGGTGAGGTAGCCGATCGCGCCGGCGCGCAGCGCGTCGAGGATGGACTGGTCGTCGGCGTAGGTGGTGAGCACGACGATCTGGGTGTCGGGATGCGTCGCGCGGATGCGACGTGTCGCTTCGACGCCGTCTAGGCGGGGCATGCGCAGGTCCATCAGCACGACGTCGGGAGTGGTCTGCGCGATCAGCGCGAGCGCCTGCTCGCCGTCGCCGGCCGATCCGACCACCTCGATGTCGGGCATGGTCGAGAGCAGCGTCACGAGGCCTTCGCGGACGGCGGTCTGGTCGTCAGCGACCACGACCCTCATGTCGGCACCGCCACGCGGACCGTCCAGCCTTGGTCGTCTGGCTCAGCGGACACGTCCCCGCCGAGTGCGTCGATGCGCTCGCGCATGCCGCGCAGGCCAAGGCCGGCGCCGCTCCTGCTCAGCGGGCTCGCCTCGGGCCCGGCCGGGCACGGCCCGTTCGCGACGACCAGGGCTGTCGCGCTCGGGCCGTAGTCGAGACGCAGGGTGACCGGCGCGCCGGGCGCGTGTTTGCGCGCATTGCTCAGGGCTTCCTGCGCGGCGCGATACAGCGCGAGGTCGGCCTCGGGGGCCAACGTGCGTTCGGCGCCGACGACGGCGAGTTGCGCACCGTCGGTCGCGGCGAGCGCGGCCAGCTGCTCGGACAGCGCGACGGGCTCGTCGCGCAGCGCATGCACGGCCTTGCGGGTCTCCGACAGACCGTCGACGGCGATGCGGCGGGCCTGTTGCACGAGTTCACGCGCCTTCGCCTGATCGCCGCCGGTCTCCAGCAGCGCGTCGGTGGCCTCGAGCTGGACCGACAGCGCGCCGAGGGAGTGGGCGAGCACGTCGTGCACCTCGCGGCCGATGCGGTTGCGCTCGGCGAGCGCGGCGGCGCGATCGCGTTCCGCGTCGGCCCGCGTGCGTTCGGCGAGCAGCTCTTCGGCCTGCGCGGCCCGGTCCTGGTACTGCCGGCGGCTGGCACCGCCGAGCAGGGCGGCCGCGATCGCGAGCACGCCCTCGGCGATGATCGCGCGCGGGCTGTCCGCGACGAGGACGGCCAATGTCAGCGACACCGCTCCGATGACGGCGATCGCTACCGCGGGCAGCAGACCGACAAGCGTCGCCGCCGCGATCACCGCAACGGCCGGGAACGCAATGCCCACCGGAGCCAGGCCGCCGACCGCTCCGCCTGCGCCGGCCAGCACGGCAACCGCCAGCCAGGTGACGGGTCGCGGTGCGCGGAGCCGAGTGGTGCCCAACCACGCCGCCCATGCCAGGGCCGTCACGACCAACAATGCGACCGGTGCGCGGGGCGACCCGTCGGAGTGATGCTCGGACGCCGTCGCCCACACCAGGGCGGCCAGTCCGACGACACCGGCGACACGCAGCGCGCCTCCTATTCCACTGAAGCGGAGAAGTCGAAGCCGCTGCGCCGGCCCCATGAGTGTTATGTTCCCACCAGCTCGCTGATCGCGCGCCGCTCAGGCGGTGACGAACCGGCGAATCAGCCCGCCGCGCTCGATGAGCGCGCCGGTGCGGCGGGTCTTGAGGTAGATGAGCCCGGTGCGGGTGACCACCTCGGTCAGCGCCATCAGGATGAAAGCGGTGCCCCACGCCGGGCCGCCGGTGATGTGCTGCGCGACGCTGAAGTCGCGGATCGTCGCTGCGCCGCCGTGGCCGACCCACAGCGAGAAGCCGACGCGAGCGCCGATGCCGGCAACCCACAGCAACGCGGCCACCGCCCCGGCCTTAGCGATCGCGGTCGTGCCGGTGCGGGTGACCGTCGTGGCCAGGGCCGCCAGGGCACCCAGGCTCGCACCGGCCAGCGCACCACCAAACTCGAGCACCAGGTCGTTGCCGGCCGTCGGGATCGACTTGAGCAGCGACGTGGCGACCCACAGCGTCACGACAACGGGAAACAGCAGTGCCGCCTTGGTGACCTTGATCCCGCGGATCTGCAGCGCGACCAGGCCGACGAGTGCGAAGCTCAGGGCGTATTCGGCGGTTGTCATGACGACAACTGTCGGTCCTCGGCGACCGGCGCACATCGGCGCGCAGGTCTAGCCGGGGTGGATTCACCCTCCACCCTCGCTCCACCCGCTCTGAGGCGCGTGACATTGACGCCGGCACGCGACCCGACCGCACCCACTGCGCCTTAGGTCTGCAAATGGATCCGCTAACGGGACACCGAGGCGAGCCACCCGTCGCATCGCACGCACGCAACAACGCCCTGCCAGTGCCGAGACGGTCATGCCCTGCGCTGAATATCCGCGATCCGGCCGCGCATCTCACGGAGCAGTCAGTGGAATTTAGTCCGAATGGACATGCAATTGAGCGCATGCGCGTGCGCTCAACGCAACATCCGAAGTCGGGCAGGAGCGCGCACCCAACGCGGCAAGAGCGGATGTTTCGTTACCGACCAGATGCGCGTCGGTGTGTTGCGAGTTGTTGGCCCCGCCTTCGCTACGCCATCGCCATCTCTGGCCTGGCAATCGGGCTCGACAACCGGAAGCCCTTCCACGCGCAGTAGACGCCGAGCGACAGCTCCCACGCGGCCTCCGGAAGTGTCAGGAGCGCAGACGGTCCCGATCCGTTCTTGTAGGCACCAGCCAGGATCATCACAAAGCTGAGGATCAGCAGCGGACCGCCGATGAGACCCAGCAGCGCCATACGGGGCGGGACAAGCGCGGACTTGTACATCAGGTAGCCGAGTATCAAGCCGTTGCCGATGCCAGCGACGAGCCCAGGCCCCCACTCGAACGCCCACTCGTAGGTGTGCACGAGGGAGTTGCCTTGCGTGGCGAGGGCCGTGACTTGGCTGGCACCCGCGCTGCGCAATGCACTGGCCACGGAGACGACCGAGAGCATGCTCATGAGGCCGATCGCGATGAACACGCATTCGATGATGCGAGCGGTGACATAGCCGAGCGAGAGCGTTTCGCTCTGCCGCTTGGCAAGTGGATAGAGGACGACTGCGGTTCCGATATTGGTGACGATCACGCCGAACTCGAGGACCGCGCCCAGCTTCAAGCTCGCGGTGGAGGTATCCCCGGCGACGAAGTGCATGTTGGTCCAGCTCGCACCGACTCCGTGGATGAAGAGAAGCCGAGCCGGAATGCTCGTGATGAACGTGCCGATGAACAACCAGCCGAAGATCCGCCCAGTCCTCTGAACATCCATGTCGTCCTCCCGTGTGCTGCCACAGTCCGATCACGACGGTCAGTGGAGAAGGTTGACGGGTTCGTTTCGTCGAGTCAACAGGCCATTCGGACAAGATCGCCAGGACGACATGGCTGCATGTCATCGGCATAGGCGGACATCGGCTGCTTGTTTCATTGCGGGCAGGACCGATCCTGGCGAGGCTCGGTCTAGACGCCCGGTCTGTCGCTCTCATTTCGGCTGCCCACGGAAGACGGTGTGGCTCTCATTTGGCCTGCGCGGAGCGGGCGTCGCTTCATTGAGCGGCGAGAGGCTCAAGAGGGGTTTGCCGTGCTCGAAGCAGCGTTGCCCTCTCCGCTCACGAACCGATGTCGATCGAGTAGTGGGAGGTGTCGTGGCAGGCAACGTGGTGATCGGGATGGACCCGCATAAGCGATCCGCGACGATCGAGCTGATGAGCAATGAGGAAACGGTGTTAGGTGGCGGCAGGTACGCCACGGACGCGGTCGGATATCGGGCGATGCTCGCCTACGCGAAGCAGTGGCCCAGTCGGACGTGGGCCGTCGAGGGATCGAACGGGATCGGCCGGCACGTCGCCATCCGGCTCGTCGCCGATGGCGAGACCGTGGTCGATGTGCCACCGAAACTGTCTGCCAGGGCACGCGTGTTCATCAGCGGCCAAGGCCGTAAGACTGATGCGTGGGACGCGCACGCGGTCGCCTTGGTCGGCATCCGGACGAGTGGCCTGCAGCTGGTCGTCAACGATGAACAGCGAACGCTGCTGCGGATCCTCGTCGACCGTCGCCGCAGCCTGGGCGAGGACCACACCCGGATGACTTCGCAGCTGCATTCCCTTCTGTTGGAGCTGATTCCCGGTGGTGCGAAGAAGGATCTGTCCGCGCGGCAAGCCAAACAACTGCTCGCCACCGTCCGTCCTCGCGACGCTGCGGGCAAGGCCCGACGGCGTGTTGCCGCGGAGTTGATCGCCGATCTCGAACGGATCTACCGGCGCAAGAAGGCCGCGAACAAGGAACTCAACGACATGCTTGCCACCACCGGCAGCACGCTCACGACGCTGACGGGCATAGGCCCGTCCGGCGCGGGCCGGCTGCTTGTCGAGGTCGGTGACATCAGCCGCTTCCCGACCCGCGCACACTTCGCATCGTGGAACGGCACCGCGCCCCTGGACGCCTCCAGCGGCGACCAGGTGCGGCATCGACTGTCACGGGCCGGCAATCGTCAGATCAACCGCGTCCTGCACATCATGGCCGTCGTGCAGCTGCGAAACCCAACCGAGGGCCGCGCCTACTTCGACCGCCGAGTCGCCGAAGGCAAGACACCGATGGAAGCCATGCGCGCGTTGAAACGCAGACTGTCCGACATCGTTTACCGACAAATGATCGCCAACGCGAAAGCAACGAGGACGAGCCCGGGAGGGCAAACGGGGAACGACTCTTACTCCAGCGTGGCCGGCTCAAATCCCCACACCGACACTTCGGATCAGCCACTTCCCGGACCCGTCACCCGCAAGCCTAGAACCCGGCTACCCGCTGCGTCTTGACAGAGAGGGGCGCCATGAACGGATGGATGCTGCGTTCACTCCTCGCCCCATCGAGAACGCGCCGCCCTCAGCCGTAGGCGCCGCCCTGTTCGTGCCCCCAGGGCCGGCCCGGGTCGGCGGGTAGCCGCGGCTCGCGACCGTCGAGCACGCCGAGGTAGTAGCCGCGCCAGTGCGCGCCCGGGCGGTCGACAGGTGCGGGCCACTCGGCCGGCTCAGCACCGAGCTGCATCCGCCGCACCTCGAGATACTCGACCGGCTGTAGCGGCTGCTCAACGCAGCGGCCGAGCACCCAGCCGGCGCACCACACGGGGACAGGATGGCTACCGTCCGGCGGTGTTGCCTGCGTCGACCACGCGATGAGCGCCCACCATTCGCCGCCGACGTCGCGGCCCCACAGTTCGAGGTCCGCGAGGTGCGGTGGGATCCCGAGCCTGACACGCGGGCGACTCATCCCCCCACTCCGGTCGAACAGATGTTCGAGAACCAGGGGTAAGGCTGGGTCTACCCGCCGCGCGAGGCTGCCCACCTGACCTCGAGGTGCGCCCACAGCGGCGTGAGAGGGACAGTTCCCGGCAGGCGCGCGATTGCGTCAGGACACGGCCGGTGCGACGCTGTTGGCATCGGGCAAGGGGGGATGACATGGCTGGCGAGCGTCAGTCCGTATCGGACACCATCGAGTGGCTCAGCTTCCCGCGGCAGGCGTATCCAAACTTCTATCTCAATGTGCAACGAATTGACCAGCGATTTCAGGGCTATCTTGGTTCCATCAGGGAGTTCAATCAGTCGGTCGAAAAGTCCGTTGAACCGAACGCGAAGGTGAAGACAGTCTTCTTGGAGGCGGGTGTCAACGTTGGCCGCGGGACAGGTGCCGAAATCGCGTACGACCTCGCGAAGCCACTAGCACAAGCATTGGTACTAAGGGCATACCTTGCGACAGTGGGTGAGCTCCAAACTGACGCTCGCTCGGCGCCTGTGACCGACTTTGTCTTGGCCCGTGGTCGGGGCGCACTTATCCAGCCTAACGACGTCGCGGACAGTCCACAGTGGCAAGAGGGCGGCATATCGCCCGAGGTGGCGGCCGAGATCGAGACCGAACAGCGGAGGCAGGCAAAACACGGGACAGGCGCCGATCCGGAGCCCTTGTACTGGGCTACATATGCAAATACGGACCGAGGGCTGGTGGTCAGTCTGCTGGGCGATGCATCGTTGATCGGCACAGACGCGAGATCATGGTCAGGGGTCGAGATGACCTACTGCATCTTCGGACAGAAGATCCGCGACTGGCAGTTATGGACGCTCCTGCAACCGCTTCACGTTTGGGTCGAGCCGCCTGGAAAAGCGAGCTGGGGATGACCGCTGATCGACTATGAACTCCCCGAGCAGATCCAGCTAAAGACCTTACTTCCATCCGCACATCGGCTATGAGCGGATGGATGTTGCGTTCGCTGCTCGCATCATCGAGAACGCGCCGCCATCAGCCGCAGGCGCCGCCCTGCCAGTCACCCCACGGCATGCCAGCCTCCGGTAGGTGTGGCTCGCTGCCGTCGCGATACGGCTTAGCTGGCAAGCTACTTCGTTGCAAGAAGCTGCCAGCGGTATTTCGATGGTCGCGCTCTCAGGAGTACGGTCCGCGTGCTGATCGGGGGCAGCATCAGGCAACCCCGACCGCCGATGGGGTTTGGCCTTTTGGTCGAAGGGAATTCCTGACGCGTCGGCGGTCGGGGCTGCCCTAAGCGTGTCATCGCTCGCGGCGGCCATGCGTGAGACTACGGGCCAAACGTCCGATCTGCCTGCCTGCCTGTCCGCGGAAGGGCCCATTGACGCGTGCCCGCCGTGCGCGAATCCTCAGCATGCGCCGAGGTCACCCCCGAACTGTCGGTGTGGGGGGGCGGGTTGCAGAGGGCCCGCCCCCCCAACATGTCGGCGTTCTGCCGTCAGCCGTAGGCGCTTCCCCGCTCGGTACCCCACGCTTGGCCTGCCCTCAGGCGGTACCTGCGGCTCACCCCGTCGAGCACACCAAGGTAGTAGCCGTGCCAGTGTGCACCCGGGCGGTCGACAGGGCTGGGCCACTCCGCTGGTTCAGCAGTCGCACTCGGAGCCTCGGTCGCTGCTTACCAGCCGCAGCATAATGTCCGGGTGCTCTTCGACCCGGCCGGCCACCCCTTCTGCCTCTGCCGCGACGACGGCTGATCGCGCGACCGCTCAGGCATGAGCGCGCGGTCGTAAACCCACGGCCTCCACTAGTCAAGATTGATGGTGAGCTGCCGCTTGTGATGGTCGAAGTGAAGAGTCGGGTAGTGGTACGCATCCGCGAGACTCATCCAGTCGGCGAAGTACGGGTCCCACCGCGAGGGAAACGCCATACAGCGATGGAGCGCTGCGCGGCTCTCGTGGTCGAGGTGCCGATGCAGTGACGACACCACGCGGTCGAACCAGCTGAGCATGCGGGGTGGTGTCAACGCTCGGCCGCCCGCCCGTGAACCCCAGTAATTGATCTGGTCGAAGGGTCGCGTGCCGGTACCGAGGAGCGCCGCGAACCCGCGCCGGACGGATGTTGGCAGTCTGCTCACGATCTTCACCAGGGGTATGACGTTTCTGGTCACCAAGTAGCCCAGCAGCATGTGAAACAGCAGTTCGCGGTTCGTCCACCGTGTGCCGTTGGAGGGCCGGGCGAAGTCAGCCGGGCTGCTCTTGGCTATGAGGGCGTGGAACTCGCCGCGGGCACGCTCCATCTCGGCATGAATCGTCGCCAAGTCCGGCGTAGGAACGGTCATCGCAACCCCTGCCTCGCGTTGGGAACCACGCTACGACGAGCACCGGCGGCGCTCGCGCAGCGGCAGGACACGCGCACTACGCGGCTACTTAGGGTTTTGGGCACGACCGGTGTCCGGCCAGACTCGGTCGAGGTGCTCGGCGGGACGCTCTCAATTCGCGGCTGCCCACCGTGTCGTTGGTGTGGTTCGCACATGGCTTGCGTCCCCGCCGGGTGCCGTGCGGGGAGTGGCTCGAAAGGGGTTTGTGCTGCTCGAAGTAGCGGTGCCCTCCTCGTAGTCGTCACTTCACGAGCGAGGAGGTACGGGCGTGGGTGTGATCGTCGGGATGGATCCCCACAATAGCTCGGCGACGATCGAGGTCATCGACGAGCGCGGCAAGATGCTGTCGGCCAGGCGCTTCGGCACGCACACGGCCGGCTACCGCGACATGCTCATCGAGGCCCGGCGGTTTCCGCAGCGGGTGTGGGCGATCGAGGGCTGCAACGGCATCGGCAAGCACATCGCGCACCGGCTCGTGCACGACGGTGAGACCGTGCTCGACGTGCCGCCGAAGCTGTCGGCTCAGGTGCGCGTGTTCGCCACCGGCAACGGCCGCAAGACCGACCCAGTCGATGCGCACTCGGTCGCTATGGCCGCGCGGCACACCCCGAACCTGGTCCGGGTCGAGGTCGATGACGACCTGGTGGTGATGGGCATGCTCGCTGATCGCCGAGACGAACTTGGCCGCGCCCGCACCCAGACCGTCAACCGCCTGCACCGGCTATTACTGCAGCTGATTCCCGGCGGTGCCAAGCGATTCCTGTCCGCCCAGCAGGCCAAAGCGCTGATCGCGACGGTCAAGCCGCGGGACCTGCCCGGCAAGACCCGTCGCCGCTTGGCGGTGGAACTGATCTGCGAGCTCGAGACGACCGACCGCAAGATCAAAGCGATCAAGAAAGAGCTCGCCGCCCTCGTGATCGACCGCGACTCCACGCTGCTGGACCTGCCCGGCATCGGTCCCGCCAGCGCGGCGCGGCTGCTCGCTGACGTCGGCGACATCCACCGCTTCGCCGACCGTGACCGGTTCGCCTCCTGGAACGGCACCGCACCCCTGGACGCCTCCTCCGGCAACCAGGAACGCCACCGGCTCTCCCGCGCAGGCAACCGGCGCATCAACCGCGTGCTGCACATCATGGCGATCGTCCAACTACGCCACCCCGGCGAAGGCCGCAGCTACTTCGACCGACGCCGAGCCGCCGGCATGCCCTCGATGATGGCCGTCCGCGCGCTCAAACGCCGACTGTCCAACGTCGTCTACGCCCGCATGCTGGCCGACCAACACAGACGCGAAGCGACGAGCCCGGGTGGGCACTCGGGGAACGACTCTGGCTCCAGCGCGGCCGACTCACACCCCAGCGTCGACTCTTCGGACAAGCCACATCCCGGACTCGCCACCAGCCAGCCTAGAACCAAGACCCCCGCTGCGTCTTGACTTCTAAAGGGGTGCCATGTGCGGCCGTTCGGCCTGGCCGTACGGGTGCTCCTCTCGCGGTCTGGGGTGCGGGGCTTGACAGTGGCGCTTGTGCGACTTACGTTCCGCGCCAGTCGAAGGGGCTTCGGACGGGGGAAAGACCATGAGGCTTTCGACGCGGGGGAAGTTTGCCTTGGGCTCGACCGCGGGCGTGCTGGCATTCTGGATGACGCCGGCGACAGCCGCTCTCGCCGGACCTTCGAGTGTCAACGTGCCGTGTGCGGGCCAAGCTGCTTTGGTGGCGGCGGTCAACGCGGTGAATGCGGCGGGCGGTGGCACGATCAACTTGGCGGCGGGGTGCTCGTACGCGTTGACGTCTGCGGACAATGACGAGAACGGGCTGCCTGTGATCATGACCCGGATCGGGGTGAACGGTAACGGTGCCACTATCGACGGAACCCACACGGTTCGGGTGTTCGAGGTCGACGGTCCGGGCGGGAACCTCACGCTCAACGATCTGACGGTCACCGGCGGGGCCGCGGACATTGGCGGCGGAATTGAGAATCCCGGCGGCACGGTCACCTTGAACCACAGTCAAGTGACCGGCAACGCCGCGACGGTGGCGGGTGGTGGCATCGCCAGCGCCACCTTTGACCCCTCTAGCGTGGCGAGGCTAACGCTCAACAACAGCGAGGTGACTAACAACAGGCAAACCCTCAGCCCCGAGGAGAGCGATAGCGCCCTTGGCGGTGGCGGCATCGTCAACATCCTGGGTACGGTGACTTTGAATGGGAGCGGCGTCGATTCCAACACCGCCATGGGTTTTGTTGGAGGCGGAATTGCTAACGGCGACTACCTGAACTTTTCTGGGACCACAAGTTTCCTGACTCTCAACAAGAGCCATGTGAATGACAACAACGCCCCCAATGCCGGAGGGGGTGGTGGCGTTCAAAACTTGTTGGGGTCAGTCACCCTCAACAGCAGCCAGCTGGACCGCAACACCGCCCCCAATGGGGCCGGAATCTCCAGCGGCAACGGCGGCAATCCGTCGGGCAGCCACCTGGTGCTCAACAAGAGCGAAGTGGACGGTAATACCGCGACGGTCGCGCCAGGAGAAGGACCCCCGCTGGCCGCGGGCGGCATCGCCAACGGTGGCGAAGCGGTCCTCAACAACAGCGAGGTTGCCAACAACACAGCCAGCCACGTCAGCGGCGCTGGGATCGTCAATCACGGGGCCCTGACCCTCAACAAGTCGCAGGTCAACGGCAACACGGCAGCGGGGAGCGGCCCGCTCGCATCGGGTGGGGGAATCATCAACGTTCAGGGCCCCCCGGAAACCGGTAACACCACCCTCACTTTGAATAACAGTCAGGTCAACGACAACACCGCTGGCGGCAACGGAGGTGGTATCGCCAACGGCCTTGGCTCGATGGCCCCAGGTGCCCCCATCACGCTGAATCACAGCCTGGTGACCGGCAACACCGCCGCCCACGGAGGAGGGATCTTCAACTCCAGCGGCACGGTGACGCTCTCAGCCAGCAGCGTGACCGGGAACCACCCCGACAACTGTGAGCCGCCGGGGACCATCGCAGGCTGCGTCGGGTAACCGAATCATCGGCACGGCAACGTCGCCGAGGTGCGAGTAACGGGAAACGCACGACATTCGGCTACTTAGTGTTTTGTGCACGACCGTTGTCCGGCCAGACTCGGTCGAGGTGTTCGGCGGAGGTTGGTTGGGTCGGGGACTGGCGCGGTGACGCGGCCGCGTTCCGTTTCCAGCCCCCGCCCGTCGAACCGTGCATGCGGTTCTCCCGCACACGGCTCACCGACGCCCTTCACCGGCGGTGTTCGGTTTCTCCCGCCA
>DASXSF010000113.1:0-4303 GCA_036506155.1 Jatrophihabitantaceae bacterium | reverse complement strand
TCGAATCAACTTGGCTGTGCATGACGAGCCAGTCGCAGCGGAACCAGCCAAGCCGCACACGTTCGGGTTGACCGACCGCGAGCTGTCCGTGCTGCGGCTGCTCGGCGACGGCAAAACAAACGGTGAAATCGGCGCCGCGCTGTTCATAAGCACGAAGACGGCCAGCGTCCACGTCACGAACATCCTCCGCAGACTTGACGTCGGAACCCGGGTGCAGGCCGCCACCGCGGCCGAACGCGCCGGACTGCTCGGCCCTGACAGCGGCGGCGGCAGTCTCGCGTAAATTTGCGGCGCCGATCTAAGCCCGCTAGATCTCCTGCGACTCGCCCTCACCGCAACCTCCACGCGACTGGGACCTAAGGCGACTTTGAGCGGGGACGGGCACTATCCGGAGATCATCTGCCCATGACATTTTATGGACAGTAGATCAACTTGTACTTGACCACCGAGAGCGTTGTCATGGCTGAAAATGCTGGGCTCCAGCGTGCGCGCCCGGAGGGATCCGAACCCCCAACCTCTTGATCCGTAGATCAGTAACCCGCTGGGCTTGCCTGCCCGGGCTCGGAAACGTTGGCCTCGCACGTGGCATGCGAGGCATCCCTGGCACCCGTTGGTGGACGTTCATGGACAGACTCATGGACGCGTCTTCCACTGTGGACTGTCACGAAGTGGCGCAGCGCGAGTAACTCGATGACCGCGGGGCCGAGCGGCATCCGTGGTCACCCCATCCGTGTCGCCCACGCAGCCAGTCACCCGAACCCACCGCCGTTCCCGTGCAACCGAAGGCGAGGCAGCGGGTGCGCCTTATTCGCGGATCGACCGATCTCGCGTGGCTGGGGTGCGGCAGCTGGGACGGTTGCCGCAGCCGGGTACGCCGCCGACTCGAGGTCAAGGCTAACTTCGCGGCATCGCGGATCAACATGCAGCGACGAAGGCTCGGAACAAGCGCAGGTCGTCGCCGACCTCGGGGTGCCATTGCACAGCCAGCCGCCAGCGCGCGGTCGGGTGTTCCATCGCTTCGATCGTCCCGTCCGTGGGATCCCAGGCGGCGGCGACGTAGCCAGGGTGCGTGTGCACCGCCTGGTGGTGGTAGCTGGCGACGGTGACGGTGTTCCCGATGATGGCAGACAGCCGCGACTGCGCGGCGACGTCGACGGCGTGCGTGCCGTATGTCGCCGGTGCGGGCGCGTGTGCGTGGTGGCCGACCCGGTCGGGAACGTGCTGCTCGAGCGTGCCGCCTGCCGCAACGGCCATCACCTGCATCCCACGGCAGATGCCGAGAAGTGGCAGGTCGGCGGCGACCGCGGCCGCCGTGAGGGCTAGTTCCGCGGCGTCGCGTTGCGGCCGGGCGCTCTGCACGGCGGGGTGCGGCTGCGCGCCATAGCGCACCGCCTGCACGTCTACCCCGCCGGCAAGCACGAGCCCGTCGAGGCGGGACAGCACCGTGTTCGCCCACGCCGGGTCAGGTGCCGGCGGGGGGACGACGAGCGGGTACCCGCCGGCCCGTTCGATCTTGTCGAGGTAAGCGTGTGGTAACAGTCCGGCGGGGACGTCCGCCCACGGGCCCCACGTTGCGGGCTCGACGTAGCAGGTGATGCCGATGACCGGTGGCACTTGAGCACTACAGCACTACAGGGGGGTGACGTACGCGCCGGAGATGCCGCCGTCGACGAGGAAGGTGGACGCGGTGATGAAGCTGGACTCGTCCGAGGCGAGGAACAGCACGGCGTTGGCGATCTCCTCCGGCTCTGCGAAGCGACCGAGCGGGATATGCACCATCCGTCGGGCAGCGCGTTCCGGGTCCTTCGCGAACAGCTCTTGCAGCAGCGGTGTGTTGACCGGCCCAGGGCAAAGCGCATTGACCCGCACGCCCTGGCGGGCGAACTGCACGCCGAGTTCGCGCGACATCGCCAGCACCCCTCCCTTGGAGGCTGTGTAGGAGATCTGGGAGGTCGCGGCTCCCATGACCGCGACGAAGGAGGCGGTGTTGATGACCGACCCACGTCGCTGGGCGACCATGTAGGGCAGCGCGGCCTTGCAGCACAGGTAGACCGAGGTGAGGTTCACCTCTTGCACGCGCCGCCACGCGTCGATCCCCGTGTCGAGGATTGAGTCGTCGTCGGGCGGTGAGATGCCGGCGTTGTTGAACGCGATGTCGACGCTGCCGAACCTGGCGTTCGCGGTGCGGAACAGCGCGTCGACCTGCTCGGCGTCGGTCACGTCGATGTGCACGTATGTCGCGTCGAGTTCCTTCGCGACCTGCTCGCCGTTGTCGTCATCGATGTCGCCGACGACCAGCACGGCTGCCTCCTCGGCGAACCGTCTCGCGGTGGCCAGGCCGATGCCGCTGCAGGCCCCGGTGACGACTGCGACCCGACCTTGCAGACGCGCTCCCATGTGGTTTGCCCTTCGATCACTCGTCGCAGATGAAGACGTTCTTCGTCTCGGTGAACGCGTCGAGCGCGTCCGGCCCGAGTTCCCGGCCGATGCCGGACTGCTTGAATCCGCCGAACGGCGTCCAGTACCGCACCGACGAGTGTGAGTTCACGCTGAGGTTGCCCGACGCCACGGCCCGGCTGACCCGCAGCGCCCGGCCGACGTCGCGGGTCCAAATGGAGCCGGCGAGCCCGTAGTCGGTGTCGTTGGCCATCGCGACCGCGTTCGCCTCGTCGGTGAACGGCAGGACGGCGACGACAGGACCGAAGACCTCTTCGCGCCACACGCGGTCCCCGGTGGTGCGCGGCAGCACGACGGTCGGCGGGTACCAGAAGCCGCGCCCGTTCGGCGCCGTGCCCCGGAACGCGACGTCGACGCCGTCGCCCTCGACGAACGATCGCACCGTCTCGCGTTGCTGCGCCGAGATGAGCGGACCCATCTCGGCGTCGTCGCGCTCGGGTGACACGACCCGGACACCCTGCACGGCCGGCTCGAGCAGCCCGAGGAACTTGTCGTGGACGCTTTCCTCGACGAGGATTCGGCTCCGCGCGCAGCAGTCCTGCCCGGCGTTGTCGAACACGCCGTACGGTGCGGTGGCCGCCGCTTTTTCCAGGTCGCTGTCGGCGAAGACGATGTTCGCGCTCTTGCCGCCGAGTTCGAGCGTGATCCGCTTGATCTGATCGGCCGCGCCGCGCATGATCTGCTGGCCCACTGCGGTGGAGCCGGTGAAGCAGATCTTGCCGACGAGCGCGTTGGCGACGAACCGCTGCCCGACGACCGACCCCCTGCCCGGTAGGACGGTGAACACGCCCTCGGGGATGCCGGCCTCTAGTGCCAGCTCACTGAGCCGCAGCGCGGTGAGGGGGGTGAGCTCGGCGGGCTTGAGCACTACGGTGTTGCCCGCCGCGAGCGCCGGGGCGAACCCCCAGCCGGCGATGGGCATCGGGAAGTTCCACGGGACGATCACCCCGACGACGCCGAGCGGCTCCTTGAACGTGACGTCCAGGCCGCCCGGCACCGGGATCTGCTTGCCGATCAGCCGCTCCGGAGCCGCCGCGTAGTAGTGCAGCACGTCGGCCACGTTGCCGACCTCCCACCGGGCGTTGCCGATGGTGTGGCCGGCGTTGCGGACCTCGAGCCGGGCCAGCTCCTCGCCCGCCTCCTCGACGCGGGCGGCGAAGCGGCGCAGCAGCCGGGCGCGGTCGGCGGGCGCGACGACCCGCCACGCGCCGCTCACGGCGTGCGCGCGGGCGATCGCCTCGTCCGCCTCCTCGGCGGACGCGAGCCGGACGGTCGCCTCGACGGCCTCGGTGGCTGGGTTGACGACGTCGTGGTTCACCTCAGAGCCTTTCGAAGCCGCGGACGAGTTCCCAGTCGGTGACTGCGGACTCGTACGCGGCCAACTCGACGTCGGCAGCGTTCACGTAATGGTTGACCACGTCGTCGCCGAGGATCTGCCGTGCCAGAGTCGATGCGGCGAACAAGTCGCGGGCCTCGCGCAGCGTGGTCGGCACCCGCGGCCGGTCGCTGGCATACGCGTTCCCCTCGAACGGCGCCTCCAACGGCAAACCCTTCTCGATCCCGTGCAATCCACCGGCGAGCATGCCAGCCAGCCCGAGGTAGGGATTCATGTCGCCGCCCGGCAGCCGGTTCTCCAGCCGCTGGCCCGGCCCGTGGCCGACCACGCGCAGCGCGCAGGTGCGGTTGTCGTGGCCCCACGCGACCGCGGTGGGAGCGAACGAGCCGGGCTGGAACCGCTTGTACGAGTTGACGTTCGGCGCGTACAGCAAGGTGAATTCGCGCAGCGTGTCCTGCACGCCTGCGATGAATTGATCGAATACCGGCGAGCCGCCCGCCACGCCGGCTG
>DASXSF010000112.1:0-2144 GCA_036506155.1 Jatrophihabitantaceae bacterium | reverse complement strand
GGAACGGCCGCGCTGCGGGCCATGACGGCTTCATCCGCCAGTTCATCCAAGTCAGCGATGCCGTCGCGCCCATCGTGCGTGTCAGAGTCCGATGACCTGACCCAGCGCTGCTGCCGTCCGGCAGCGAGCTGGACTTCTGCCTTTACGGAGCCAGCTGATGATCGGTAGATGTCATTGTCCTGTAAGAATCGCCGGCGGCTGCGGCGCATAGCGTGACAGGTATGCATGGGACGACGCGGTTACGTGGCCGGCTGCTGCCGGCGCTCGCCGCGGTCGCGGCCGGTGTGCTGTTGTGGGGTGTTGTAGCGGCGCCCGCAGGTGCGCAACGCCCGCCGAAGCCCCGACCAACCCCCGCACCGTCGCCATCACCATCACTATCTCCGTCTCCGTCTCCATCGCCGACACCGGGCCCGACGTGTGGGTTCGCGGTGGTGACCAGCCCTAACGCGAGTGGGCTGGACAACACGCTGTTTGATGTGGCGGTGCTGTCGGCAACCGACGCGTGGGCTGTCGGTGAGTATCTCGTCGGCGGCGGCGGGGCGTTGCGGACGCTGATCCAGCATTTCGACGGGACGACTTGGACGATTGTGCCGAGCCCGAACCGGCTGACCGGCACCGACCGCAACCAGATCAACTCACTGCGCGGGGTGACGGCGATCGCTCCTGACGATGTGTGGGCGGTCGGGTACACGGTCAGCTACGACACCCCCTATCAGACATTGACCATGCATTGGAACGGCGCGGCGTGGTCGATCGTGGACAGCCCGAACTACACGTTCCCCGGCGCGTACAACGCGCTTCTCGACGTGGCCGCGGTCTCGGCCAGGGACGTGTGGGCGGTGGGCGGTTCGCCGTTTGGCGGAGTGAGCGCGCGCGGTCTGCTGCTGCACTTCGACGGGGTGTCCTGGACGCTGCGGCCGGGGCCGCCGAACTTCGAGTTCTTTGATTCCTCCACCCGTACCGGGGTGGTCGCCGCGTCGACCACCGACGTGTGGGCGGTTGGCGACTACGACGCGTGGCATTTCGACGGCGGCGCCTGGACAGTGCCAGTCGCGGGCGCGCAGTTCGCCGCCGACGTGGATGCCGGGCCCGGTGCGGTGTGGGCGGTCGGCTCCTACATACAGAATCCCTATGGCGGCGGCGTCCGGTACCCGATCGGATACCGCTTCACGGGTACCAGCTGGGAGCAGCATCACGCTGCGGATCTCGATCCTGGAGCGTTCAACGGCGTGGCCGTGCGCGCCGCCGACGACGTGATCGCCGTCGGCTACTCCGGGCAATTCGCCTATGCGCTGCGCTGGACCGGCACCGAATGGCAGCGCCTGGCAGCCGGCAACGCCAACGCGTCTCCGAGCAGCACCCTAGCCATCGCCAACGTCCTGCTCGGCGTTGCGCACGCCGGGTCGACGATGTGGGCGGTGGGTTACTACTACACCGGCACCGGCACCGAGGCTGGTGTTCAGCGCACGCTCGTCGAGCGATACACCTGCTAACCCATGGCTGCAGCACTAGCCGTGGCTGCATCGACTGGAGCTCGATACCACGAGCCGGTGATTCAGCCCATTTGATTAGTACTCGCCCCAAGAGCGTCTCGCTGCACCTGCTTCGCCGAGGCATTAGAGGTCGTCGGCGGGCGTAGGTCTGGTCTTGAGGGCGGTCGAGTCGTAGGTGCGGGGGCCAATTCGATTTACGAGCGCCAAAGTGATCGCGCCGCAGTGTGGCGCGTGGACCTGGGCGGGAGGACTATCGAGCGGCTCGGTGTCGTACCGGCGGGTCACTGGCGGCACGCGGTCGCAGGCCCGGTGCCGGGCAACGGTCCAGTGCTCCCGGATCCGGTCGGAGGCACGACGAACTGCGCGTTGGTCGGCGACCGCCGCGGCGGTAGCCTACCCCGGAGGCTGTGAATCGCATGGTGGTGGGGATACAGGGACCCGAGCTCCCTTCCGACCCAGGAGGATGCCATGAGCTACGCCAGGCAACTGCTGGACACCTACCCCCGCTCTTTTAACCTCGACGCCGGCGTGCTGGCCGCCACCACCGACGCCGTGAACGACTGCGCGCAGGCCTGCACGGGCTGTGCCGATGACGATCTGTCGGAGCCGGACGTCGCCGAGCTGGTCAAGTGCATCCGGCTGTGCCTGGAC
>DASXSF010000111.1:0-3772 GCA_036506155.1 Jatrophihabitantaceae bacterium | reverse complement strand
CGGCGCAGCTGTTCGGGCAGCGTTGTGATCGCGGAGGCGATCGCGTCCCGGGCGGCCTCGGCGCCATGCCCGGCCAGGGCGGGACCGTTCTTGAGCCTGGGTTCGCCGCCGTGCCCGGGCATGCGGGGCAGGTGCAGGAGCATGGTGAACCGGGTGGTGCGTTCCACCAGCGTCCCGATCGCGGAACTGCCCAGGCCCAAGATGAGGTCTCCTTCCCAGTGCCCTGGAACAGCGCGGTCGGCCGCCTCCGGTGGCCGTTCGCTGATCATGACTTCGGGGGTGACGAACGTCTTGCCGCGGGCACGGGTGCGGGCCCGCGGGACGCGCAACGCTCGCCCGGTGCGCAGGCACGCGGACAGTTCGCGACGCAGCGCCCCACGACCCTGAACGTAGAGCGCTTGGTAGATCGCCTCCTGCGAGATCCGCATGGACTCATCATCGGGGAAGTCGATCGGCAGCCGGTTGGCGATCTGTTCTGGGCTCCACGCCGTCGCCCAGCGCCGGTCCTGGCGACGCCCGTGGCGGCGGCCGATCCAGCGGACCTGCGGGCCCGCAACCTGCGTCCCGTCCGGGTGGCTGATCGTGCCGGCCAGGCGGTCTTGCACGTACTGCCGCAACCGGTCGTTCCCGGCCAGTCTGGCGGTCTTGGGGCGGCGGGCAGCACGCTCGGCCTTCCACTGCGCGACCGACGCCCGATACTCCAGCCGGCCGCCACGGGTGGCCGCGTTGCGACGCAGCTCGCGGGAGATCGTCGACGGCGACCGACCCAACCGCCGGGCGATCACCCGCACCCCGCACCGCTGGGCCGTTAACAGCGCGATCTCCTCACGCTCCGCAAACGACAAGTAACGTCCCGACCAAGGGACCAGACTGATCGGTGGCATGCCGCCACCCTCACGAAACCAACGAGTCCCCACCGGCGGCGACACGCCGCAGGCCAACGCCGCGTGCTCGCTCGACAGGCCCTCGGCGATGTGCTTCCAGAACGCCTGCTTGATCCGGCGTTGATTGACCCCCGGCCATCCCGGCGACCGCATCGGCGGCCTGCCTGTGTGAGTCGCAGCCCATCCCCGTGGGCGTCCCATGCACACACCTCCAGATAGAGGTGTTGCGACCACCGCTTGAATCCACCCTGGCTGCCGGCGTCGCTGTGATGGAGCATCTGGCCCGGGTGACGGGGTGGCCGTGCCGGGTGCGGTCCCATGTGCGATCCGTAGCGGGGTGAGGACCAGGTCGATGCGTCGGTCGGCGGCGGCGTGCCAGCCGACGATTCGCTGGGAGAACACGTCGAGGATGAAGGCGACGTAGACGAACCCGGCCCAGGTCCTGACATAGGTGAAGTCGGCGATCCAGCGGGGGTTGGGTGCCGGTGCGGTGAAGTCGCGGTTGAGCAGGTCCTCGGCACGGTCTGCGCCCTGGGCGCGGGTTGGAGGCCGATGCCGATGTGGAACCGGCGTGCCGCAGCTGGGCCTTGGCTTGCGCGTCCGAGCGCAGTGGGGGTGCCGCCATCCGCCGGCAGCTCCCACATTCACCGTCTACTTTGCGATCTTGTCGAAGTAGATATTCGCGTCGCGTGAGCGCGCATGATCAGTGCTGGCGGGTCCGTGGTCGGGTCCGACACCACCATGGCCTTTCGTGGGTGGGCCAACGTCGCTTAGAGCCGCTATGAAGTTGTCGAGGTGCAAGGCCGACTGCGAGTCGCCGACCAGGATGCCACGCTGGCTTCCTTGGGGTCGTCGTCTTCCTGGTCCCGCTACACGGCCCGCTCGTGTAGCCCTGTCGCCCGCTCCAGTTTCCAGCGACGGCGCTTCGGTCGAGGAGCACGACATCCGGTGCGTCGAGGCCGACTGCTGCGAGCGCACGCGCCTTAGCGGCGATCGCGATGCCCTTGGGTCAGGCCGTGGACCCGCTCGTCGGCGCCGACCAGCTCGGCGTCCTTGAGGTGCTCGGGCCGGGATGCCCATGATCAGGTCGTGGCCAGCACCACGGGTGAACTTGACGAGTAGGCACATAGGCAAGCTGGGCCTGCTACGTTGGTCGTCGCCGTTTCGCAGTGGACGTCGGAGTACGAATGACCCGGGTCGTTGTCGTCGGTGGTGGGTTCGGCGGGCTGCAGGCCGTTGCAAAGCTCCACCGGGCACCGGTCGAGGTCACGCTCGTAGACCGGCGGAACTTCCACCTCTTCCAACCGCTCACATACCAGGTAGCAACCGGCGCTCTGTCGCCCGGAGAGATCGCCTATCCGCTACGCGCGATCTTCAAGCGATACCGCAATGTCCGCGTTCTAATGGCCGAGGTCGCCGACTTCGACCTCGAGGCGCGTGAGGTGCAGCTCCGGTCCGTCGCCGGCATCCCTGCTCCGCGAACCCTGCCCTACGACACGCTCATCGTCGCCGGCGGCTCCCAGTACTCGTACTTCGGTCACGACGAGTGGCGCCGGTATGCGATCGAAGTGAAATCGCTCGAGAGTGCCATCGAAGCGCGCAGCCGCCTCCTCGCCGCGTTCGAGGCCGCGGAGATGGCGCCCGACCCGGCAGTTCGCGAGGCGTGGCTCACGTTCGTCGTGGTCGGGGCGGGGCCAACCGGGGTGGAGATGGCTGGCCAGATCGGCGAGCTCGCACGCGACACCCTGCGCCGGGACTTCCGCGCGATCGACCCACGCAGCGGGCGGATCCTGCTCGTCGAGGCAGCAGATCGTGTCCTCACTGCATTCCCGCCGTCGCTCTCCGGCAGGGCGACGCGCTCGCTGCAGGGGCTTGGCGTCACCGTACTGACCGGCCAGACGGTCGTCGGCGTCGACGCCGACGGCGTTACGATCGCCAGCGCAAGCGGAAAGTCCGAGCGGATCCCGAGCCGGACCGTGATCTGGGCGGCCGGGGTCACGGCCTCCAGTCTCGCCGCACACCTCGCCGAGATCACCGGAGCCGAATGCGACCGAGCCGGCCGCGTGACCATAGAGCCGGACCTCACGCTCCCCGGCCATCCCGAGGTGTTCGCACTCGGAGACATGGTCCGGGTGCGCGGTGCCGACGGCGCGCCGGTCGTCTTCCCGGGTGTGGCGCCGGTCGCCATGCAGCAGGGCCGCTACGCAGCGAAGGTCGTCCGCGCGCGGCTGCGCTCACGCCAGCAGCCGCCGTTTCGCTACCGCGACAAGGGCAACCTCGCCACGATCGGCCGCGCCCGCGCCGTCGCCGAGATCAAGCGGCTCAGGCTCGGCGGCTTCCCCGCCTGGATCATTTGGCTGGTCGTCCACCTCTGGTACCTCATCGGCTTCCAGAACCGCCTCCTCGTCTTCATGCGCTGGTCGTTCAGCTTCGTCACTCACGGACGTGGTGCACGGCTGATCACCGGCGAAGCGGCAACCGCGGACGATGGATCGCACCGAGGGCAGACGTTCGAGGCAGGTTGAGGAAGATCGTCGCAGCGCGGCGCGTTGTTAGTACAGGAGATGCGTCGACCGGAGAAAGAGGAGCACCCTGGCTGGCGCGGACTTCGACGGACAAGTCACCTTGTTGGATACACGCCGTCCCGTTTTCGCGCCCGTGCGCTGGTGCCCGGCTCCGGCTCGCCAGTGTTTCCGCTGGCCGGCCGGGCGCTAGGCCTGCCGGGCCGGGGCCGTGCTGGCGGGCTGGCTGGTGCGGTTGAACTGCTGGTCCGCGGCCCAGACGGCGATCTGGGTGCGCGACCTGAATCCGAGCTTGGCGAGGATGTTGGCGACGTGCCGGGCGGACGTGGCGGGGCTGATGTACAGCTCATCGGCGATGGCCTTGTT
>DASXSF010000110.1:0-2715 GCA_036506155.1 Jatrophihabitantaceae bacterium | reverse complement strand
GATGGGCTGGGTGGCGCCAGGACTGCGCTGGTAGGCGGCGCGGCCGACCAGGTGGTAGGTGCCCGTGGCCGCCGACAGCGGCACGTCGACCTGCCACTTGGTCGACACGGTCTCACCCGGCTGCACCACCGGGAAGCGGGCGCCGTCCAGGGGCCGCACCGTGCGGGCGGCGCGGTCGTCGGTGGCGTAGGCGGTGAGGCCGAGCCGAACGTCGTACACCGGGCTGGTGGTGGTGTTGAGGTAGCCCGTCACGACCTGGTTGCCGCCGAGCTGGCGCAGCCGCTCGGGCGCTTGAACGGTGAGCGCTCGCGTGGGCGCGATGAACTCGATCTCGGCGATGCTGCCGTAGCCGCCATCGGGGCCGACGTAGCGCAGCCAGCGGTAGCGGCCCGGGCCGGCGATCGCCAGGTCGTTCCAGCCGAACGCAGGCCTGGCCTGGACCGTGGCCAGCGTCTGACAGCCGCTGGTCGGCCCGTCGGCACAGCCCTGGAAGCGCCCGCCGACCAGCCGGTCGAGGTTCTGCGCGCCCGGCGTCGGGAAGAAGTGCACCAGCGACACGGCCGACTCATGGCCGGCGCCGAGATCGATGCCGGTGTACCCGCCGTTCGGCTCGGCGTAGAGGAAGTAGGTGATCGGGTCGCCGTCGAACGCTTTCTCGAACGTGCTCGAGGCCTGGTAGCCCGGGCTCGTGCCGTACGGCGTGCCGGTCAGCCGGTTGGGCAGTCGGTACTCCGGCACGCCTGCGGGCGTGCCGATCGCGTCGGCGCGCGCGAAGAAGTCAGCGACCGTGCCCTGGCGCGGGCCGCCCCACAGCCGGTCCGCGACCACCTCGCGCGGGCGGCGCAGGTAGGCGTCGAAGTAGCTGTCGGGCGCCGTCTGGGCGTTGTCGGACCAGACCGAGATCTCATAGCCCGACAGGTGCGGATCCACCAGCGGCACCCACTGCTCGTAAAGGAACTTGGGATCCGGCAGCAGCAGCGACCCCGGCGTGACGTACAGGGTGTCGCTGGGCGAGGCGACCACGTCGTAGCCCATGTCGAGATAGGTCTGCGGGCTGTGGTTGTCAGTGGTGCCCGTCGCGGCCGTGGTCCACACCTCGACCTTGACGTTCCTGTCTGGCGCGCTTGTGGGATCCTGATTGACGTTCCACCAGTTCCAGATCACCATCCGCTTGCCGTGCGAGCGCACGACCCCGTTCAGCTCGTTGATGAAGTCGACGAACACGTCCGCGGTCGATGCAAACCCATGCTCGTGCGCATACTGCACGAGCTCCGGACAGTTCTCTTGCGTCGCCTGGGTCGGATACTCATCGGTCCCGATCATGAACTCCGGCCCCGAGAACAGCGGCGCGAACTCGTCGATCAACGCGGTCGCGAACTGGCGTACCGCTGGCTTGGTCACGTCCAGTGTCGCATTCCCCATCTGCGGGCAGTCGAAGCCAAGATCGGGCCGCGCCAGCAGGATCGCCGCCGAGTGCGCCGGCATCTCGATCTCCGGGATGATGGTCACGTGATAGCGCCGCGCGACCGCCTCGAAACGCGCCAGATCCGCGCGCGTATAGGCCCCCGGCGTCGCCAGGTACGGAAAGCGCTCGCTCACCAACCCGAACGCATCATTATCCGTGAGGTGAAGATGCAGCGTGTTCAACTTCAAGTACGCCATCTCGTGAATCTGCTGCACGATGAAGTCAGGCGAGTAATAGTGACGGCCGGCGTCGAGCAGAATCCCGCGCTCGGTCTGCTACGGCCAATCGCGCGCCGCACCGCGAGGCAGGGCCCGGTGCCCCGACACCGCCTTCAAGATCTGCAGCAGCGTCTGCGTGCCGTAGAACACGCCCGCGGCCGTGGTGCCACGCACCTCGGCCGCGTCGCCGACGTTCAGCCCGTACCCCTCCGGCCCAACTGCCGGATCGGCACCCTGCAAGGACAGGAAGATGTCGCCGCCGCGCGGCCGAGGCGTCGACACGACCGGCACACTGCGCCCGGTGACGTCGGCAAGGCCGTCGCTGAGAATCCGCGCCTCATCCGCCAGCACCGTCTTGTTGGCGCTGTCGACGACGACGCGCGAGCCTGGACCCAGCGTCAGCATCCCCCGCCCGCCGAACCATTCCCGCAGGCTCGGAACGACACTCGGCGCCGGATTGCCCGACTCCGGGCCGGCCGGCTGCTGGACTCCCAGCTTCGGCAGGGCGGACCTACCGGCCGCCGAGACCGGCGGTGCCGTGCTCGACAGGACGGCCACCGTGGCGAGCAACACGGTAGCCAGCCGCGTCGCCCGAGTGGACCCAGTGGACATGAGACGCCCCCTCCGGGCGAAGGGATCCAGCGACCGAAACTCCACGGCGAACCGCGATCGCCGATCAGCCTATGGCTGCGCGCCGTTGCGTTCAATAGCGGTCGGCGCCGTCAACGAGGCACAGTTGCACTGGCTATGACCGTTCTCGAGCCTGGGACGTGCGACTTGGCAGTGCCGTGAGCTGGTGGCGGAGCACCAGGATCTCCAGGTCCTTGGCGGCCTCGTCGCGGGCCGGCAGCACGAGCAGCTGGACGGAGCGGCACAGCGTCAGGTAGGCGAGTGTGGACAGCACCAGGTAGCCTCCGAGACGGTCAGCGGAGCGTCACACTACAGCGCCATTGTTGACCGAACCGGCAGCTCAGAGGCCACGTCGGAGTTTCCGCATCCTACGGACAGCCGCGCTAGCTGAGGCAGGATGGG
>DASXSF010000109.1:0-15871 GCA_036506155.1 Jatrophihabitantaceae bacterium | reverse complement strand
CGTCGCGCTGGTGGCGGCACTCGGCTGGTTCGTCGCCCGGCCCGTCCTCGAACGGCAGTTGGCCGCCAAAGACTGGTCCGGTCCGGGCACCGGCCAGGTTCTCGTCGAGGTGAGTCCCAACGACACGTCGGCCGACATCGCGGCCACACTTGTGAACGACGGCGTAGTCGCGAGCAAGCGGGCGTTCACCGACGCGGCGGATGCGAACAGCAATTCGCGCTCCATCCAGCCCGGGTTCTACCGGCTGCGCAAACACATGGCAGCAAAGCAGGCACTGGCCCTGCTGCTCGACCCCTCGGCGCGGGTCTCCACGCAAGTGACGATCCCCGAGGGGTTCGTCGAGCAGGACATCCTCGTCCGGCTCGCCAAAGTGCTCAACGTCCCACTCACCAAGATGCAGGCGGCCGCGGCCGACGTCGCCGGTCTCGGCCTGCCGGAGGGCTACACCGTCGGGTCGAAGCCGCCGAAGTCCGCCGAGGGCTTCCTGTTCCCCGACACGTACAGTTTCGACCCGGGCACCACACCGGCCGACGCACTTGCGGAGCTGACGAGCGAGTTCACCGGCGTCGACCGCGACATGGGCTTTGCCGATGCAGCGCACAAGATGGGCCTGACCCCTTACCAGGCGCTGATCGTCGCCTCGATGGTCGAGGCCGAGGCGAAGTTCGACGCGGATCGGCCCAAGGTCGCCCAGGTGATCTACAACCGGCTCGCGCATCACATGCCACTCGGCATCGACGCGACCAGCGTGTACGGCGCGAAGCTCGCCGGTCAGGATCCGTCCAAGATCGACTTCAACAAGCCATCGCCGTACAACACACGCATCGAGCAAGGCCTGCCGCCGACGCCGATCGGCAACCCGGGGCGCGCCGCGATGACGGCGGCCGTGAACCCCGCCGCGGGTTCGTGGCTGTACTACGTCAACGGCGACGCCCAGGGCCACCTGTACTTCACCGCCAGCCCCAGTGACTTCCAGGCCGCGGTGGAACGGTGCCGCCAAAATCACTGGGGCTGCTCATAACGCGTAGGGCGGCGGTGCTGGGCCGGCCGATCGCGCACTCGCTCTCGCCGGTCCTGCACGGTGCCGCCTACCAAGCGCTCGGCCTGTCCTGGACGTTTACGGCCGTCGAGATCGGGACGGGGGAGCTGGCGGAATTCCTGGCGTCGTGTGGGCCGGAGTGGGTCGGGTTCGCGTGCACGATGCCGCTCAAACGCGAGGCGCTGTCGGTGGCCTCGGCGGTGCGTCCGCGGGCGACGGCGGTCGGCGCCGCCAACACGCTGCTGCGCCGCTCGGACGGGGGCTGGTCGGCCGACAATACCGACGTCGCCGGCATCGCCGAGGCGCTGCGTGAGTGCGGCGTGCGGCCGCCGACCGCGACCGTGCTGGGGGCCGGCGGCACCGCGCAGGCAGCGGTGGTGGCGCTCGCCGAACTGGGGCTCGCGCGCTGCACGGTGCAGGTGCGGGACGTAACGCGTACCGCTGACGTCCGCGCCGCTGGGCACCGGGCAGGCATCGACGTCGAGGTGCGACCACTCGGCGACGCACCCGGCGAACTGGTCATCTCGACGCTGCCTCCCGGAGCCGCCGACCCGCTCGCCGCCCGCAACTGGCGCGCCGAAGCCGTCGTCCTCGACGTGGTGTACGTGCCCTGGCCGACGCCACTGGCCGCCGCGGTGGCCGCAGCGGGCGGGACCGTGATCGGTGGCGCGCTGATCCTGCTGCATCAGGCGGCAGTGCAGGTCCAGCTCATGACGGGCCGGCCGGCGCCGGTCGAGGCGATGCGGGCGGCTCTCCGCGAGAAGGTGCCCGATGCCTGAACCGCCCCGGATGCGCTTCGCCTCGCCGTCTGAATGGGAGGCGTGGCTTTCCGCCAACCACGCCGATGTGGACGGTGTTTGGCTCGAGATCAGCAAAGCGGGCCGCGGCATGCCGACCGTGACGCACGACCAGGCCTTGGAGGTCGCGCTCTGCTTCGGCTGGATCGACGGGCAGGCCGCATCGGTGGACGAGGCGTGCTGGCTACAGAAGTTCACCCCTCGGCGCCCGCGCAGCCGCTGGTCGAAGGTCAACCGCGACCGGGCGACGGCGCTGATCGACGCCGGCCGGATGCGCCCCGCTGGCCTGGCCGAGGTCGAGCGGGCCAAGCAGGACGGCCGCTGGGAAGCCGCCTACGACAGCCCCAGCACGGCGACGGTGCCGCCCGACCTCTCGGCCGCACTCGACGCCGACGCTCAGGCGAGGGAGTTCTTCGCAGGCCTCGACAGCCGCAATCGCTACGCGATCCTGTACCGCGTCCAGGAGGCGAAACGGCCGCAGACGAGGGCGCGGCGCATCGCCAAGTATGTAGCCATGCTGCACAACGGTCAGCGGATCTATCCGTAAAACCTCAATTGCGTTGGAGCGCACCCCAACTCGCCCGCCCGAGTTGGCGATGATCTTGGACTTCTGGTCACATAGCGACCACAAGTCCAAGATCACGCCAGGAATCCGTACGCTCAACGGCATGGCGGTGATGACGACGCGGCGGGCGATCGTCCAGCTGCGCGGGCCGGGTACGGCGTCGGCGCCTGACGAACTCGCCGTCGAGGCACCGCTCACGCTCTCGTTGAACGACGAGGTACTCGCCGTGCTGATGCGAACGCCCGGGCACGACCTGGAGCTGGCCGCCGGCTGGCTGGTTGCCGAGTCCGGGGTGCGCCGACCGGACGACATCACGGGCATCCGCGCCTCGCGCGAGGGCGACGCGGTCCGCGTGTCTCTGCGCGCCGGCGTCACCCCGCCGCGCTCGCGCGCGTTCGTCACGTCGGCGTCGTGCGGCGTATGTAGCGCCGATGTGGTGGGACTGCTGCCGGCCCCGGACGCCGGGCTGCACACGCCGGGTTGGCGTGTCGCCCGAGAGGTGCTGGCGGGGCTGCCGGATGCGATGCGCGGGCGGCAGCGGGCGTTCGACCGGACCGGTGGCCTGCATGCCGCGACGCTGGCCACGGCCGAAGGCGAGCTGGCAGCCGTGCGCGAGGATGTCGGCCGGCACAACGCCGTCGACAAAGTGGTCGGGCGGGCCCTCTTCGACGATGCGCTGCCGGCCACGGACCGCCTGCTCGTCATCAGCGGACGGGTGTCCTTCGAGATCGTCCAGAAGGCATTGGCCGCGGGCTGCGCAGGTGTGGTCGCCGTGTCGGCGCCGTCCAGCCTGGCTGTAGACCTCGCGCGCACATATGGCCTGCTGCTCGCCGGGCTGGTGCGGGGCGAGCGGCTGAACGTCTACTCCGAGCCCGAGCTCGTGCGCTGATCGCGTCCGGCCAGCAGCCGCTGCGCCGCGGTCGCGGCCTCGGTGACGGCGGGCCGTTCCCCGCCGCGCAGTCCTGCGGCCAGCCCGACGAGGAACGTAGTGAGCGGCGCCGCGGGCCGGGCAACGCCGTGCGCCGCGTCTCGCGCGAGATCGAGCAGCAGGTTCACGTCGGTCGCCTCTGGATCGACGCGGAGTGCGGTGGACAGCTCATGCACCCACGCGTCCAGCGGGTTGGTCATCGTGCACTCCGAGAGCGGTGTCGGGCGAGGTCGGACCAGGTGTCACAGTCGTCGCCCCACCCCGCGTCGGCGACGTCGGCGACGGTAGCTCCTGCGGCAAGCGCGCGCATCGAGACACCCTGAGGTGCGCCGACGCGTCCGAGAGCGGCGACCAGCGCGGGCCGGTGCCACGCGGCGGCGAGGTGATTGCGCCGCCCGCCGCTGCTCAGCACCACCGCGTCCACCTGCGGCTGTAGCGCCTCGAGCAGCCGGTCGATTGCGGGCCCGATCCGGGGTAGATCGGCCGCGAGCACGACCAGCGTGGATGCCGCGGTGAGCGGCAGCCCTGCCGCGAGCCCGGCGACCGGGCCGCCACCGGGCGGCGCCTCGTGGCACCAGATCACGCTGCGGTCGATCGAGCGGCGTGGGCCGACGACCACGCGGGTGCCCGCCGTCGCGACCGCGTCGAGCACATGGACGAGCATCGGTGCGCCGTCGATGACCAGCATGGGCTTGTCCGCGCCGCCGAGCCGTCGGCCCGCACCTCCCGCGAGCACGATCGCGTCGAAACGCACGCCACCATCATCGCCTGTGGACGCACGGCCGCGAGGGATGCGCGGTATGCCCTAGGCTGACCGCCCGTGTCGTCCTGGCTCCTCGGTGCCTTGGTCGGCGGTGCGGCGTGTCTCATCGCGTCGCCGTTCCTGGCGCGGCTGGCTACCACGGCAGAGCTGACCCGGCCCCCGCTCGCGGCTACGGCGCTCATCGGCGCCGTCCTGGGGGCGCTGGCGGGCCATGCCGCCGGATGGTCCGCGGCGCTTCCCGCGTTCGTCGCGTTGGCGCTGCTGGCGACGCCGCTGCTGCTCGTCGACGCCCGGCAGCACCGGTTGCCCGACCGACTGGTGCTACCGGCGGCCGGCTGCGCGCTCGCGCTGCTGGCGCTCGCAGCGACGGTGCGCGGCGACTGGGCGGCGCTGGGCCGCGCCCTCGCAGCGGCAGCCGTGGTGTTCGCGACCTTCTGCGCCGCGGCCGTCGCGTCCCCGTCGTCGCTGGGCTTCGGCGACGTCAAGCTCGTCGGCCTACTCGCGCTCTACCTCGGCTGGCTGGGCTGGGGACACGTCTTCTACGGCATTTTCGCCGGCTTCGTGCTCGGCGCGCTCGTCGCTCTCGTGATGCTCGCCGGTCGTCGCGTCTCGCTGAAGAGCCACATCGCGCTCGGCCCGGCGCTGATCACGGGCGCCCTGCTGATAGCCGCCGTGCACTGATGCCAGACTTGATGGCGTGCTGCGTTGGTTGACTGCGGGCGAGTCGCACGGGCCCGCCATCGTCGCCGTCCTGGACGGGCTGCCGTCCGGCGTCGCGGTGACGACCGCCGAGGTCGCCCGGGATCTCGCTCGGCGGCGCCTCGGCTACGGCCGCGGCGCCCGGATGAGCTTCGAGGCGGACGAGCTCGAGCTGACCGGTGGGGTGCGGCACGGCAAGACGATGGGCGGGCCGGTCGCGGTACGCGTCGGCAACACCGAGTGGCCGAAATGGCAGACCGTGATGTCGGCCGATCCGGTCCCCGCCGACGTGCTGGCGAGCCAGGCACGCAATGCGCCCCTCACCCGGCCCCGTCCCGGCCACGCCGACCTCGCCGGCATGCAGAAGTACGACATGGACGACGCCCGGCCTGTCCTGGAGCGGGCCAGTGCCCGCGAGACCGCGGCGCGGGTAGCGCTCGGCGCCGTCGCCCGCGCGTTCCTGCGCCAGGCGCTCGGTGTCGAGGTGCTCAGTCACGTGGTCTCGATCGGATCGGTCGCGGCGCCTACGGGCGTGATCCCGCGCCCGGACGACCGAGAGCGCGTCGACGCCTCGCCGGTGCGCTGCGTGGACAAGGTGGCCGCGGTGGCCATGATCGCCGAGATCGACGCGACCAAGACCGCGGGTGACACGCTCGGCGGGATCGTCGAGGTCGTCGCCTACGGCTTGCCGCCAGGGCTCGGCAGCCACGCTCAGGGCGACCGGCGCCTGGACGCGCGGCTCGCGGCGGCACTCATGAGCATCCAGGCGATCAAGGGCGTCGAGATCGGTGACGGGTTCGAACTGGCGCGCAGCCGCGGCTCGCAGGCTCACGACGAGATCGTGCGCGATCACGACGGCGCGATCCGGCGGGTATCCGGGCGCTCCGGCGGCACAGAGGGCGGCATGACGACGGGCGAGCTGTTGCGGGTGCGGGCGGCGATGAAGCCGATCTCGACCGTGCCCCGGGCACTGTCCACTGTGGACACGGCAACCGGCGAGTCCGCTGTGGCGATCAACCAGCGCTCGGACGTGTGCGCGGTGCCGGCCGCCGGAGTGGTGGCCGAGGCGATGGTGGCACTGGTGCTGGCGCAGGCGGCGCTGGAAAAGTTCGGCGGAGACTCGCTGGCCGAGACGCGCCGCAACGCCGAGGCGTACCTGGCGCGGTTGCGCGAGCGCGGGCTCACCCCGGCGCCGGCTGCCGAGCGCGAGCCGATCACATGAGCCCGCGCGCTGTGCTCGTCGGGCTGCCCGGCACCGGCAAGACCACGGCGGGACGGCTGCTCGCGCAGCGACTCGGCGTCCCTTTCGCCGACTCGGACGAGCTGGTCGAGGCGCGCGCCGGTCGAAGTGTCCGCGAGATCTTCGACCGCGACGGCGAGGGCGCCTTCCGAACGGCCGAGGCAGAAGCGATCGCCGTCGCACTGCGCGAGTTCGACGGCGTGCTGGCGCTCGGTGGAGGGGCGATCCTGGCCGCGGCGACGCGAACCGCGCTCGTCGAGTCCGATGTCGCGGTCGTGCTGCTGCGTGCCGACCTGTCCGTCCTGCTGCAGCGCATGGGGCCCGCCCGCGAGCGGCCGCTGCTCGCCGCCGACCCACCCGGGCGGCTGGCTGCACTCGCCGCGCAGCGCGAGCCGCTGTACCGCAGCGTGGCCACCACCGTCGTCGACGCCGGCCACGGCAGTGCGGCGGAAGTCGCCGCGGCGATCGAGGACGCGCTCGCCGAGCCGGCGTGGCAGACGTGACCGTCACGCGGATCCCGGTCGCCGGCCCGGCCCCGTACGAGGTGCTGATCGGGCGTGGCCTACTGCGAGAGCTGGCGCCGCTGCTCGCCGGTGCCACCCGAGTCGCGATCGTTCACCCCCCGACGCTTCGGACCACCGCCGCCGTCGTACGCGCCGACCTCGGCCGCGCGGGGTTCGAGGCACACACCGTCGAGGTGCCGGACGGCGAGGAGGCCAAGAGACTGGGCGTTGCTGGGTTCTGCTGGGACGTGCTCGGCGAGGCCGGCTTCACCCGTTCGGACGCGATCATCGGATTGGGCGGGGGAGCGACCACCGACCTCGCGGGCTGGGTGGCGGCGGCGTGGCTGCGCGGCGTCTGCGTCGTCCAGGTGCCGACGACGCTCGCGGGCATGGTGGACGCCGCGATAGGCGGCAAGACCGGCATCAATACCGACAGGGGCAAGAACCTGGTCGGTGCGTTCCACCCGCCGGCCGGTGTGCTGTGCGACCTGGACGTGCTGCCTACGCTGCCGGCCGTCGACTACGTCGCCGGTTTGGCGGAGGTGGTCAAGTGCGGCTTCATCGCCGACCCGGCCATCCTCGAACTGATCGAGGCCGACCCGGCCGCCGTCACCAGGGCCGGCAACCCGGCCGAGCATGAGCTCGTCGAGCGCACTGCCCGGGTCAAGGCGAATGTCGTCAGCGAGGATCTCAGCGAGAAGGGGCTCCGCGAGATCCTCAACTACGGCCACACCCTCGCGCACGCGATCGAGCGGGCCGAGGGGTACCGGTGGCGGCACGGGGCCGCCGTGTCGATCGGGCTCGTCTTCGCAGCCGCGCTGGGGCGGGCGCTCGGCCACCTGGACGCCGCCACCGCCGACCGGCATCGCGCGATCCTCGCCGCACTCGGCCTGCCGGTCAGCTACCGGGCCGAGGCGTTTCCGATGCTGCTCGACACAATGCGCATCGACAAGAAGGCGCGCGGCAACCGGCTGCGCTTCGTCGTGCTGGAAGGGCTCGGCCGGCCCGTCATCGCCGACGATCCGGATCCTGCGGTGCTGGCCGCCGCCTATGCGGAGGTGGCCGCATGACTGGTCGGGTGCTCGTCCTCAACGGCGCCAACCTCGGGCGGCTCGGTACCCGCGAGCCCGAAATCTACGGCAGCACGAGCCACGCCGAACTCGCCGCGCTGTGCGTCAAGGCCGGCCAAGAGCTTGGCCTCGACGTCACGGTCCGGCAGACCGACCACGAGGGCGAACTGCTCGGCTGGCTGCACGAGGCGGCCGACGCGGCCACGCCGGTCGTGCTCAATGCCGGTGCGTGGACGCACACCTCTGTCGCGTTGCGCGACGCCTGCGCAGCCCTGACCGCGCCGCTCGTCGAGGTGCACATCAGCAACGTGCACCAGCGCGAGGAGTTCCGCCACCATTCGTTCGTCTCCGGCGTGGCCACCGGCGTGATCGTCGGGCTGGGTGTCGAGGGATACGTGCTCGCGCTCTCGTGGCTGTCGTCCAGGCCCGCCTGATCTCTTAGCAGGCGACGCGCTGCTGCAGCGGCTCGAGTTCGGCGGCGTTGCGCACCGTGTCGTGCCGTTTCAGGAGTGCCACGGACGGGCGGTCGACGTAGTCGCCGGCGACGTCGGAAAGCCACCGATCGCCGACCTTGGCGACCAGGAACACGTACTGCGGCCAGTACGTGCAGCTGGTGACACCTGCGGGATTGCCCTGCGCGGCGGGTTCCTGCCGGGACACGAACCGCGCCGGCACAGCGATCAGGTCGGGGGAAAGGCGGCGCGGGTGCCCGAACGCGACCTGGTAGTGCCGGCTGGTGCGATACCCGGTCAGGAACCGCTGGTCGGGCGTCGGGCCGTGGCGGATCTCGGTGCTCTGGTTCCACGCGGCCTGCACGTCCTGCCGGTTGATGTCGAGCAGGAAACGGGTGATCGACGAGACGGCCACCGCCGCGTCGCCCGCAAGCCCCGGTGGCTGCCATTCGACAAGTTGCGCGGCGCTTGTCGGTGTCCGGTCCGATGCTGTGTAGGGCTGCACCTGCGGGTTTGCCGGAGCGGCCGGCGGCGTCGCGCCGACCGGTACCGCCTGCCCGGACGACGGCAGCGACGGCACGTCGGCCGGTTTCGGGTAGGTGGCTGGGCCTGGGCGCGTGGTCGGGCCCGGGCGTGCCGACAGTGAGCTGGCGACTTCGGACGTGGACGGGACGTCCGGGCTGCTCGACGTCGCGCCGGCGTTCGGCGGAGTGCTCGAGGCGTGCGCGGCGTGCGAGGACGGCGAGGAGACCAGCACCGCCGCGACGGCGCCGCCCGCGATCACGATGACCGCGGCCGCGATGCCCGGCACCAGCCAGCGGCGGCGGCGCGCCGTCGGCGTCGGCGGTGCGGGCATCGGCCGCGGAGCAAGCAGCGCGGCGGTCGGGCCCGGTTGGGTCCGCTCGGCGTCCGATGCCGCCGGTGTGAGCGCGGCGTGCACCTGAGCCGCCGTGGGCCGGCGCGCCGGATCGCGGTCGAGCAGGGCAGCGAGCAGCGGCGTGAGCCAGCCGGCCGACGAGGCCGGAGGTACCGGCTCCGACCCGATCCGAGCCAGCACCGCCAGGGGATTGTCTACGCCCGAGCCGAACGGAGGCCGGCCTTCGACGGCCGAGTAGAGCGTGGCGCCGAGCGACCACATGTCGCTGGCAGGCGACGGGTCGCCCCCACGTGCCGCCTCCGGCGCGAGAAAGGCCGGCGTGCCGACCAAGATGCCGCTCTGCGTCTGCGAGACATCCTGCGCCGAGCGGGCGATGCCGAAATCGGTGAGCTTCGCCGCCTGGTACGGCGTGATCAGGATGTTCGCGGGCTTCACGTCGCGATGCACGATCCCGCGGGCGTGCGCCGCCTCCAGCGCGCCGGCCACCTGGCCGGTCCACCGCGCGGCCTGCTCGGGCGTCAGCGTTCCGGCCCGCCGAATCCGCTGGGCGAGCGAGTCGCCGGCGACGTACTCCATGACGACGTAGGGCTGCTCGTCCACGACGAGCAGGTCGTAGATCGCGACAGCGTTCGGATGGTTGAGCTGCGCCGCCAACCGGGCCTCGCGCCGCATCCGCTCGCTCCATTGGTCAAGCGCGGCGTCGGGGTCGGTGCGCAGTTGCTTGATCGCTACGGGCCGGCCGAGCAGGGTGTCCTCGGCCAGCCATACCTCGCCCATCGCGCCGCTGCCGAGCGAGCGCACCCGGCGATAGCGACCTGCGAGCGGCTCCACGCACCAAGCCTCGCACGCGAAACGAGCCTGCGACGCGTCGGTAGACTGGCACGCCGGCCCTATATCTGCGCGAGGAGACCCGTGGCGACGACGAACGACCTGAAGAACGGCTTGGTGCTCAACCTCGACGGGCAGCTGTGGACCGTCGTCGAGTTCCAGCACGTCAAACCCGGTAAGGGTGGCGCGTTCGTCCGCACCACGTTGAAGAACGTGTTGTCGGGCAAGGTCGTCGACCGCACGTTCAACGCGGGCACCAAGGTCGACACGGCCACCGTGGACAAGCGCGCCATGACCTACCTCTACAAGGAGGGCGCGGACTTCGTCTTCATGGACAGCGACACCTACGACCAGGTGCATATCTCTGCCGATACCGTGGGCCCCGCGGCCAACTACCTGCTCGACAACGCCGAAGCCGTCGTCGCGGTGCACGACGGCAGCCCGCTCTATATCGAGTTGCCCACCAGCGTCGAGCTGGTCATCAGCCACACCGACCCAGGTGTGCAGGGCGACCGGGCCACCGGTGGTACCAAGCCGGCCACGCTCGAGACCGGTGCCGAGATCCAGGTGCCGCTGTTCGTCAGCACCGGCGAGAAGGTCAAGGTCGACACGCGCGACGGGCGCTACCTGGGGCGTGCCTGATCCGTGTCAGCTCGCAGCAAGGCACGCAAGCGGGCGGTCGACCTGCTTTACGAGGCGGACCTGCGCGGCACCGACCCGCTGGCCACGCTGGCCGAACGGGTTGCGCTCGGCGAGCCGCCCGTGAACCCGTACACCGCCGAACTCGTGCAGGGCGTCGCCGCGCACCGTGAACGCATCGACGAGCTGCTGGGCAGTTACGCAGAGGGCTGGACGGTCGAGCGGATGCCCGATGTCGACCGCGCCGTGCTGCGCGTGGGCGTGTTCGAGTTGCTGTGGCGCCCCGAGGTGCCGGATGCGGTAGCGATCGACGAGGCAGTGGAGCTGGCCAAGACACTGTCGACGGATGAGTCGCCACGATTCGTGAACGGCGTACTGGCACGGGTGCTGCGCGACCGGCCCGCGGTTACGGCGCCCGGGCCGGACTGAGCCGAGTTTGTCCCTTTCCGGCGGCCTACGGCTCGCCGTCGAGGATCAGCGAATCCGGCGCCAGCACCTGCCAGCGCACCAACTTCTCGGTGAGCCCCTCGACGGACGTGTCGTAAATGATCGCGAGCGAACGCAGATCCTCGTTGCGGATGGACAGCACCTTGTTGCCGTAGTCGCCACGCTGGCGCTGGATTGCCGCGGCGAACCGAGCGAGGGCGCTCGCCTCCTCCGTGGCCAGGCTCTGCAGCCGCTCGAGGTTGAGCACGATCTTGGACAGGCCCGGCCCGGACGTGACCTGCGGATGCTCCTTAGGCAGCAGCTCGCCGACGGGAACGCCGTAGAACTCGGCCAGTTCGGCGAGGCGCTGTACGGAGACGGCCCGATCGCCGCGCTCGTAGGAGCCGACGACGACCGCCTTCCACCGCCCACCGGACTTGCGCTCGACTCCGTGCAGGGACAGGTGCTGCTGAGCGCGGATTGCCCGCAAGCGAGCCCCCAGTGCCTTTGCGTATTCGCGGTTGGGCACGTCTTCGTCTGGTGCGTTATCCACGGTCACGATAAGAACATCCTCGTTCATGCCAGCTTGGCGAAATGGGTCACCGCGACGGTAACCGAGAGTGACCGGCGAGTCAACAAGTGCTCGCAAGAACCAGCACGCTAGACTGCCTGTGATCGACATCCTTTAAGGGCCCGTCCCGTGAGGCGGACAAGGAGGTCACGTTGCCCAGTGCTGCGCTCGATACCGGCCAGGGGGCGTCGCCGCTACTCGACGCACGAGACGTCGCTCGCATCGTCGACCGGATGGCGCACCAGATCATCGAACGGACCGCGAAGGCCGACCATCGCGTCGTGCTGCTCGGCATCCCGACGCGTGGAGTTCCACTTGCGCACCGATTGGCGGCGCGTATCGCCGCATTCGATGGGCCGCACGTCCCGGTCGGCTCGCTGGACACGACGCTCTACCGCGACGACCTGCGCCTGCGCGGGGTCCGGCCGCTCGCCGAAACCGTCGAGCCGGGCGGTGGCGTCACCGACGCGCTCGTCATCCTGGTCGACGACGTGCTCTTCTCGGGGCGCACGATCCGGGCAGCGCTCGACGCGATCCGCGACCTGGGCCGCCCGGCCGCCGTGCAACTGGCTGTGCTCGTCGATCGTGGTCACAGACAGTTACCAATCCGTGCGGATTACGTAGGGAAAAACGTCCCGACGGCGCTCGCCCAGTCCGTCCGAGTGCTGCTGGCCGAGACAGACGGCACTGACGCCGTCTTCATCGAGGACGGCGCGCGATGAGCCGGCACCTGCTCTCCGCCGGCGACCTGGACCGAGCGGCCGCCGTCGAGATCCTCGATACCGCCGAGCGGCTCGATCGGGCGCTCGCCGGACGCGAGGTGAAGAAGCTGCCGCCGCTGCGCGGGCGCACGGTGGTGAATCTCTTCTACGAGGACTCCACGCGCACCAGAACGTCGTTCGAGCTGGCCGCCAAGCGGCTGTCCGCAGACGTCGTCAACTTCTCGGCGAAGGGATCGAGTGTCTCCAAGGGCGAGTCGCTCAAGGACACCGCGTTGACCTTGGAAGCGATGGGCGCCGATGCCGTCGTCGTGCGGCACTCCTACTCCGGCGCTGCGCACCGGCTGGCGGCCTGGGTACACGGCAGCGTGATCAACGCCGGCGACGGCACGCACGAGCACCCGACGCAGGCGCTGCTCGACGCGTTCACGATGCGCCGGAGGCTGCGCGGCGGCGAGGGGGACCTGACGGGCCTGCGCGTCGCGATCGTGGGCGACGTGCTGCACTCCCGCGTCGCGCGCTCGAACGTGCTGTTGCTCTCGACGCTCGGCGCCAGGGTCACCTTGGTCGCTCCGCCGACGCTGCTCCCGGTAGGCGTCGAGGCCTGGCCCGCGGGAGCGAGCTTCGATCTTGACGGCGTGTTGGCAGGCAGCGACGTCGTGATGATGCTGCGTGTCCAGCGTGAGCGGATGTCGGCCTCGTACTTCCCGTCGGCGCGCGAGTACGCGCGGCGCTACGGGCTTGATGCCCGGCGCATGGCCATGCTCGGCGGCGACGCGATCGTGATGCACCCGGGTCCGATGAACCGGGGCATGGAGATCGCCGCCGAGGTGGCCGACGACCCGAAGCGATCGACGATCGTCGAGCAGGTGACCAACGGGGTGAGCGTGCGCATGGCCGTGCTGTACCTACTGCTGGGCGGGGCTGAGTGAGCGGGGTCGGACAGTGAGCACGGTGCTGCGCAGTGTGCGGCCGTACGGCGAGGAGCCGACCGACGTGATGCTCGACGGCGGCGTGATCGCTGCGATCGGCTCCGGTCTCGACGGTGACGAGGTGCTTGACGGCTCCGGCTGCGTGCTATTGCCCGGGCTGGTCGATCTGCACACCCACCTGCGCGAGCCCGGCCGCGAGGACGCCGAGACTGTCGCCAGCGGTTCGGCCGCCGCCGCGCTCGGCGGGTACACGGCGGTGTTCGCGATGCCGAACACCGATCCGGCCGCGGACACCGCAGGCGTCGTCGAGCAGGTCTGGCGGCTAGGGCGCGAGTGCGGGCTCGTCGACGTGGTCCCGATCGGCGCCGTGACGGTGGGCCGCCGTGGCACGCAATTGGCCGAGCTCGGCGCCATGGCCGATTCGGCGGCGCGGGTTCGCGTGTTCAGCGACGACGGGTCGTGCGTGGCCGACCCGGCGCTGATGCGGCGCGCTCTGGAGTACGTGCGCGCCTTCGACGGGGTGATCGCCCAGCACGCCGAGGAGCCGCGGCTCACCGAGGGGGCACAGCTGAACGAGGGCGTCGTGTCGGCCAGGCTGGGCCTGGCCGGGTGGCCGGCCGCTGCCGAGGAGGCGATCATCGCCCGCGACGCGCTACTGGCTGGGCACGTCGGTTCCCGCCTGCACGTCTGCCACGTGTCGACGGCGGGTGCGGTCGAGATCATCCGGTGGGCCAAAGGCAAGGGCTGGAACGTCTCCGCCGAGGTGACGCCACATCACCTGGCGCTCACCGACGAGCTTGCCGAGTCCTACGACCCGGTGTTCAAGGTCAACCCGCCGCTGCGCACCGCCGACGATGTGGAGGCGCTACGCGACGCGCTCGCCGACGGAACGATCGACTGCGTGGCCACCGATCACGCGCCCCACGCCGCGGAGGACAAGGAGACCGAGTGGGGCGCAGCGCTGCCCGGGATGCTAGGCCTGCAAACGGCGCTATCGGTGGTGATCGAGACGATGGTGCTCACCGGTCGCCTCGACTGGCGCGGTGTCGCGGCCCGCATGAGCGAGGCGCCAGCACGAATCGGCAGCCTGGCTGAGCAAGGTCGGCCCATCGCGGTCGGCGAACCGGCCAACCTCGTTCTGGTCGATTCCGGCGCGTACTGGACGGTCGAGCCGGCCGCGCTGGCGTCCAAGTCGCGGAACACGCCGTTCGCCGGGCGCAGCGTGCCGGGACGCGTGCGGGCGACGTTTCTCCGCGGACGGGCTACGACGCGCGACGGCGCACTGCTGACCGGGGCGACCGCATGAGCGCGATGAGCGCGATCTTGGTTCTCGAGGACGGGCGGACGTTCACAGGGGAGTCGTACGGGGCACCGGGCGAAACCTTCGGCGAGGCGGTGTTCGCCACCGGCATGACCGGCTACCAGGAGACACTGACGGACCCGTCCTACCACCGGCAAGTCGTCGTACAGACCGCGCCGCACATCGGCAACACCGGCGTCAACGACGAGGACCCCGAGTCGCGCCGCATCTGGGTAGCGGGCTACGCGGTGCGCGACCCGGCGCGGCGGCCGTCGTCCTGGCGTGCCCGGCGCAGCCTCGACGACGAACTGCGTGCGTACGGTGTCGTCGGTATCAGCGGCATCGACACCCGTGCGCTCACCCGCCACCTGCGCGACCGCGGCGCGATGCGCTGTGGCATCTCCACGACGTCGTCTCCCGACGTTCTGCTGCGGCGGGTGCTGGACTCGCCGCGCATGCTCGGCGCGGACCTCTCAGCGGAAGTGACGACAGAAACGCCCTACACGGTCGCGGCAATCGGCGAGCACCGGTTCACGGTGGCCGCGCTCGACTACGGCATCAAGGCAATGACGCCGCATCGGATGGCGCAGCGCGGGATCACCACACACGTGCTGCCCTGCACCGTGTCGGCCGACGAGGTGCGCGGCATGGGCGCAGACGCAGTGTTCCTCGCCAACGGGCCGGGCGACCCGGCGGCCGCCGACGAGGCAGTGGAGACCGTCCGTGACCTGCTTCGGTCCCGCGTCCCGATCTTCGGCATCTGCTTCGGCAGCCAGGTGCTGGGCCGGGCCTTCGGGTTCGGCACCTACAAGCTCGGTTACGGGCACCGGGGCATCAACCAGCCGGTGCAGGATCGGCGCACCGGCAAGGTCGAGATCACCGCGCACAACCATGGATTCGCGGTCGATGCTCCCCTCGATCGCGCCTTTGACACCGGGTTCGGGGCGGTCGAGGTGAGCCACGTGTGCCTGAACGACAGCGTGGTCGAGGGCCTCGCCGCCCGCGACGTCAAGGCGTTCGGTGTGCAGTACCACCCCGAGGCTGCGGCCGGCCCGCACGACGCGGCCTACCTGTTCGACCGGTTCGTGGAGCTGCTCGGTGCCTAGGCGGAAGGACATCAGCCACGTGCTGGTCATCGGCTCAGGGCCGATCGTGATTGGGCAGGCATGCGAGTTCGACTACTCCGGCACCCAGGCATGCCGGGTGCTGCGCGCCGAGGGATACCGCGTCAGCCTGGTCAACTCCAACCCGGCAACGATCATGACCGACCCGGAGTTCGCCGACGCCACCTACGTCGAGCCGCTCACTCCTGAGTTCGTCGAGAAGGTGATCGCCACTGAGCAGCCCGACGCGCTGCTTCCCACACTCGGTGGACAGACCGCGTTGAACCTGGCCGTGGCACTACACAGCAGCGGCGTGCTGGAGCGGTACGGCGTCGAGCTGATCGGCGCGGACATCGAGGCGATTGCCCGTGGCGAGGATCGCCAGCGATTCAAGGAGATCGTGCGCTCGGTGGGCGCCGA
>DASXSF010000108.1:0-244373 GCA_036506155.1 Jatrophihabitantaceae bacterium | reverse complement strand
CCACACCCCACTGGTGTCCTTGCCCGTCACGAACGTGATCGGACCACGGCCACCCCCACCACTCTTCTTACTCGAACTACAACCAGCGGCCACCGCCACGGTCAACACCGCGGCCACAACGATCGCCAGGAGTCTGCGGTACTGCATTTTTTGGCGCCCCTCTTTCCCATCGGGCCGAGGGCGGCTAGACGGCCGCCCCTGAGGCGGTAATCGAATTGATTCGACGAATCGTTTCGATGAAACCTAGGACGCAACACGGGCAGTGTCAATAGGATGCGCCGGGTTGCCGTTGGATTCAGCGCAGCCGCGCGGTGCTCCGCGGCGCACCGATGGTTACGTGCGCCCCTCGTCCACGCTTGGCCGGCCCTGTGGTCTCTCGGAGTTCGAGCTCTCCCTGGAACAGCCACTGGCCAATGTCACTGCTCTTTCCCTCGATCCGGTTAATCAGCTGATCGACGGCCGACCTTCCCATCTCGCTGATCGGGGGACTGACCGCCGTGAGCGCAGGTACGGTCAGCTGGGCCTGGTTGGGGGCCATGATCAGACCCATCACCGAGAGGTCCTCGGAGATCCGCAGGCCTGCATCGAATGCGGCTGCCATGATCCCGCTCGTAGTGTCGATGTTCGCCACAAGCACTGCGGTCATCTGGGGATCCTTTGCGACGAGGGCCCGGAACGTGCGTCGGCCGGCGTCGGTCGACGGCTCGCAGCGCACCGTGGTCAGTCGTGCACC
Source organism: Jatrophihabitantaceae bacterium (assembly GCA_036506155.1). Taxonomy (GTDB): domain Bacteria; phylum Actinomycetota; class Actinomycetes; order Mycobacteriales; family Jatrophihabitantaceae; genus DASXRA01. The sequence goes on along the minus strand of DASXSF010000108.1, from coordinate 243,640 downwards.
GACCTGAGATGCGGCCCGTCGCACCGCCGCCATGAAACGAACAGATGCACCTCGGCCGCCCGCAGCACGGCTGCTCAAGTCGGTCACGACCCCGAGGCGGCGATGACCGAGTTCGACGAGATGGTTGACGGCCAGCTCGGCGCACTGATCGAAGTCCGTGTCGATGAAATCGAGTCCCGCCGGGTCCGCATTGCGCCCGATCAATACGAACGGAAGGCAAGCATCGGTCAGCACCTTGATCCGCGGATCATGCATCCGGACTTCCATGACGACCACACCGTCGACCAGTCCCTGCCCGGCCAGCTGGGCTAGCCCGTCGACGGTGTCGGTCGGGGTGGTCCACAGCAGCAGGTGATAGCCACGCTCCTGCGCACGCTGCGACGCGGACATCACGTATTCGAGCAAGGTAAGGCCGGGCATCCCGGTCCCAGCGATGGGGCACGACATCGCAATGATCTTTGCCGATTTCGCTCTCAGACCGCGCGCAAAAGGATTGGGCGTGTAACCCAGCTCCTGCATTGCTTGCTCGATCCGCTCGCGCGTCGCCGCCGATATCGGCCGATTACCGGTCAGCACGTATGACACGGTGCTCGGGGACACTCCGGCCGCGCGTGCAACGTCCGCGAGCGTGGCCACGGCACCCTCCTCGAGACAGCAACTCCCCGGTCTGGTCGAACCGATTCGATGATCGTAATGCGTGCCGCTCGAACCTTGAAGCCGAAGCGCGGGGTCGTCAGGCGGGTGACGCCCCCGTGCTCGGCAGCTGCTCGTCTGCGGGGTCTTCTCGGGCTTCATCGAGGTAGATCGCACCGCATGCCAAGAGCAGCCGGATTGCCGACAGGCATCTGGTGAGCACGCGCTGCGGATCTCTGCGGTCAGGGTCCGCCGGATCACCGGCGGCAGCGAGCACGTGACACGTCTGCCACAGGCTGTCGCAGGCGTGGCCCCAGGTCCACAGCTCGTAGGCAAGGATCGGCACCTTGATCACCGGCGGCGCGCTCTCCGACGCCCCGAGCCCGTAGAGCGTCGGCTCGTCGGCGGTGTTGCCGAGGCCGACCAGCAGCGAACGGGTGCGGTACGCCTGGGCGAACGCCACCGCTTCCGGGGTGCCCGGCCTGACCTCGATCAGCAGATCGCGGGAGATGAGGTCGAACAAGGTGGTGGCGACGTTCGGAATACCTCCGACGCGCGCGGCTCCTTCGACGCTCGAGCGCGTCCAGGGAGGTTCCTCGTCGCTGCCCGTGGTCGGCAGACCATGGGCGAGCGCCCAGACCGCGAGCTGGCCGTTGCCCTCCAGCTTGTAGGTCTCCCAGCCGATGCGGACGGCGTGGAAGTCGGCGTCGGCGCCGGACCGGGGGACATGAGCCCCCAGATAGTGGCCGATCGGCAGGATCAGCGGTTCGCCACGGTGGGAATAGCCGACAGTCTCGCGGACCCGACCTCGGGTCGTATCTGCCGCCGCAACCTCGGGCCAGTTGAGCCGGAAGCCGATGTCGAGATAGGCGGCGCCGGCGACCAACAGGGCGTGCAGCGAGCGCAGCAGGCCGCTGAGCAGTCTGGTCGGATCGGTATAGGCGGGATTCGTGTATCCCGAGCGCTCCGCCACGTCGGCGGCGTTCTCGCAGGTGGCCCACACCGAGTCGTCCATCGTCGACCACTGCCACAGGTCATAGATCGGGTACGACACGGACAAGACCGGCTGATGCAAGAAGCCGATATCGAACATGTCGGCGTCGTCGGGGCTGTTGCCCAGGCCCAGCATCAGCGGAACCAGCCGATGAGATCGGGCGAACTCGAGTACCTGATCCCGACCCGGCGTCACCTCTGCCAACAACCCGATATCGAGCATCTCGTCGATCAGCCCGCCGGCGCCGGCCAAGCCTGCCACCTGCGGGTGCTGTTCGACCGCTCGTCGTTGCCACGCCGAATCGGCCCGGACCGCCTCTTGCGTGCCGTGCGCGGCGGACCATATGGCGAACTGATCATCTGTCAGGTCATGGAACGTCGTACCACGTCGCACCTGCCGCCGAACGCCCCGCTGACCGTCCTGATAGACCGCACCGACGTAGTGACCGATCGGTAGCAGCAGCGGCTCGACGTCGTCACGCTCGGTCGTCGTCAAGCCCCCGGCGTCGGGCACGTCGCGGACCGGACTCACGGCGCTTCCGATTGCGGCGGCTGGATGTCGGCACCGATCTCGCTTGTCCCGTCGTCGTCCTGCGCTCGTGACCGGTCGAGGTATCCGCGAACGTAGCCGACGATCCTTTCGAGGTCGGCGAGCGACCAGTTCGAGTCGTACGTCCTGCTCTCACTGCCGGACGACCTCGTCACCGGCACGCGGCTGCGCCCCAGCGCGGCATGGAACCGCGATGCCTCGTCTCCCATCGGCGAGCTCAGGACCGGTCTCCCACGCTCGAAGGCATACTCAGCGAGGGCATAGATCGCGGCCGTGCCCGCGCCACGGGCGCCGAGATGTGCGCTGCCCAGGTCGAAGGGCGTGATCCACTCTCCGACGTCATCGGTCCAACCCGCAAAGTCCACGGCAGCACATACTTCCCCGTCCCGGTGCGCGACGGCTACGGCGGACCGTATTCGCCGCGGCGTGGTCAACAGGTGATCCGCGTCGAGAGCGTTAGCGAGATACCGCCGACCGATCTCGACGCGCTTGTCGCCGCTCCGCATGCTGCGAATCCGTTCGGCCTGCTCGAAGAGCTGCTGGATTCGCGGGTCGCCGGAGTGCAGGATCGCGATCCGACCGCCCGACTCGAAGAATCGGCCGACGTTGTACGCCATGAATTCGAGAGCTTCTTCCGGCACCGGGCCAGGACCGGTTCGCGGCGGGACGTGCTGGGCCTTGGGACCGGGTTGCGGCGCGCCGGGGTCGCGGTCTCGCACCTCGGATGGTGCCGCCGCAGCGGTGGTGCGGGGTCCGCTCTCGGCCTTGCTCGGTGTGGGTGCGTGCCCTGGCGCCGGGGTCGCGGGGTCGGCTGGGCCGCCGTTTGGGCCCGGTGAGGACGGTGGGATACCCCCGCCGGACGGGTTGCCGGAGGCGCCGATGTAGTGCTTTGCCGCCTCGGTGACGGTCATGCCGGAGAAGGAGGTGGTGTCGGGCAGCACACCGCGCAACACCGAGTCCATCCACTGAGCGGCATCGGGACCGACCACGTCGATCAGGTGCGCGGCGAGCACCAGTTGGCCGAAGGCGAGCTCGTCGCCGTCTGCGCCGATGCGGATCAGGTCGGCGAAACGCAGCGGGTCGGCGAACTGGGTTAGGACACCCCAGGCCGTCTCGGTGCGGGCGTTGTTCCAGGCACGCCAGGCCTGTGCCCGTGTCTCGGCCGGTGTGTTATGGACCGCCCGCTCCCAGCGGCCCATGAGGTCGATGGTCGGCTTGAGCGCGTGATCGCGATGATCGAGCAACTCCTGCGCCACGTCGCGCAGCAAGCCGGCATCCCGCCAGGCGTACGGTTCGCTCTGGTCATCCGGATCGGCCTCAGTCTCTACCGATCGGGGTTCGACGCGGTGAGACACTTCACGCGTGTAGTCGTCGAGGCCGCCGAGCGTGGACGGCCACAGTGCCCACAGTTGCCCGGCCCAGCGCCGCCACGCGGCGACGGGTCCGCTCAGCTCGTCGGCGTGGATGGGCGTGGCCGCGTCGAAGATGCCGTGCTGCTGCGTGAGTTGCTCGGCCAGGAACTCGACGGCACTGGTGCTGATCTGGACGAGGCGGGCCCATGATCGGGCATTTACCGGGGCGGCCCGGCCGGTCGACTCGAGTACGTGTGTGTTGAAGTATTCGATGACCTTATCGGCGAGTGCTACCGCGGCCGGGTGGTCTTCGTCGGCGCCGAGTTCGACGTGCAGTGCGTGGCTGTCCCGGTGGGCAATCGAGATCGTCCACAGCGCGAGCAGTTGGGCGTACAACTCGCCGGGGTCGTTGGCGATATAGCGCCACAGGAAGGCGGTGCCTCGAACCGCGCGGAACTCATCGAAGATCTCCTGCCATTCCGAGGATTCGGCGTCGTTACCGAGAATCGCGGCCAAGCGGTCCCAGCCGTGGAGCAGTTCGTGCGGCAGGGTGGACGACTGGTTCGGTGCGGTTACGCCTTCGTAAAAGAGGATTCCCGTGGCACTGAGGGCGCGGACGAAGTCGTGCAGGTCGGTCGTGTCAACGTACCCGCCGATGAAATAGTCACCGCTATTCGGGTAGAAGTAGCCCACGGGATTGGCCCTGTTGTCGTCCCCGGTGAATATCTCGTAGAAGGCGTCCGCGTAGTGGGGCGGCAGGTAGTGAGGATGCCCGCTGCCGATGACGAGCGTGGCAGTGCTGGCCTGGAGCTGTTCGCCGATGCGGTTCAGCAGTCCGGGCGGGGCGGCCTGGGCCATGCGCAGGTGCACGTAGGCGGTCGGGCTGCGGTCGGCGACCAGCACCCGCCCGGACAGCTGCTCGGTGAGCCGGGTGGCGAGTTCGTCGAAGTCGGCGGGCACCTCTGCCCCGGCGTGGGCCTTGCGGTAGCTGATCGTCCGCTGCAGCCCAGGCAGCAGCTCATTCCAGCACCGGTCGCGGTTCGCGTCGGGAAGCGGCAGATCCCAGGCGTGCTCGCCCATTGCGAGCACCATTCGGTCGATCTCGCCGGGCGGCATGTCCCGTGTCTGCAGCAGGGCGCGATACCAGGCGAGGTAGGTAGCCCGGCTGTCCGCGGTCATGACGCCATCCGCGTCGACGTGCGCCCTCAGGATCGCTTCGGCCGCGCCGCCAAGCGGGGAGGACAGCACCCCCTCGTGGAGGGAGGGCAACCAGTCTGCAAGATCGGCTGCCCCCTCGCCGCTGGAGGCCTGCACCCGGTACGCCTCGACCGCTTCGCTGATACTGGCAACCGCTGCCTGGGCCGCGGCACCCTGCATGGCGTCGGGGTCGTCGAGCATGCCGCCGATCCGGTCGAGCAATGCGGCGGCCGGGTGACGGGTGGTGAGACCGGCGCGCTGGCCGTCGGGGTACCGATCGCGGTAGCTGGCGACCGTGGAGCGGATACCGGCCAGCGCTCGCACTGCGGCTTGCTCGCCAGGATTCCGGCGATACCCGGCGAGGGCGGGCGCGACGTGATCACTCACCACTGCCGCCATGTCGGCCGCGAGCATCCACGTCGTGTAGTCGTCGTTGAACCCGTCCGTCGCGGACGCGATATCGGTGAGCAGCCGAGCCGCTTCGGCGGCGGCTGCCGGCGTCGTGACCTGGGCGACCGCCGTGCGGTACTCCGCCACCAAGGCGGCGATGTGGGTCAGCCGCCGCACCGCCTCGGTGGCAACTCCCGCGGCCCGCGCGGCCGCCGGCTCGGATGGCGCCGCCGACGATGCGGCCTGCTGCCTCGCCACCCATGCCGCGAGCACCCTCTCGAGGGCCGCCCCCAGGAACTCACCGGCCGTGTAGGCGCCGGCCGGCCCCACCACGGTCACGCGCCTCATGGGCCAGCTGGCCAGCTCGTTCAGGTCGCTGACCAGGTGGGCAGCAAACCGGGCAGCGGCCGGGTCGGCCTGCGCCGCGTCGCCGGGTATCCCCAACTGGACCCGGTACGACCCACGGAGCAGCATGAGGCTCTCCGCCAGCGCGGCCGGATCGCCGCTAGTGCCCCGCAGAACCGCGATCACCGAGCGGCCGTCCGCCGCGTCCTCGACCGCGACCTGGACAGCGGCCCGCACGGCCGCCTCGTCCGGGCCGACGACCGTGCGCCCACCCCGCGTCCGCTGCCACACGAACCCGTCACCGTGGTGCAGATCTTGCACGCCTACGACGGTCCGCAGGCCACGGAGGACCTGCGACCGGGAGTCGGGATCCGGTGCCTGTGTGAGGTCTCCGCTGCGGAAGGATACGAACGCCTCGGTAACCCGTGCCTCGACTTCCCGTAACGGGCCGTGCAGGCGGGCCTGCAGCTCGGGTACGTGTTCGGCAGGCGCGGCTTCGAGGCGCCGCTCGGCCTGGTCGGCCAGGTGCAGCATCAACCCGACCGAGACCCCGAGGTGCCGGAAGGCTGGATCAGCGATCATCCGGCGCCACATACTCGTCCGGCCCGCGCGCAGTGACTGGATCCGGCTCAGCAGCCTGTTCACCTCATCGCGCAGTGCTTGATCACCCGCGGCGCCGCTGTCGCCGTCACCGGCCGGGGGCTGCCCCTCCGGTGTTGTGCCGGGGTCGCCAGGATCGGTCAGGTGGGCCTGCACCGCACGGCCCAGACCGTGTACGTCGCGGTGCACATACAGGATCGAGTCGCCAAGCGCAGGAAGAGAGAGTTCGTCCCACGGGCCCGCATCGTCGGTGGGGTCGGGCGCCAGCACTATGAACGCCGGGCGGGACCGCATCGCGGACAGCTGGTCGGCCAATTCCGCGGCCAAGGGCTCCGGGTCTGCCCCAGAGATGTCGTCGGCGACGAGAACTGCTTCGTCGTCGCGGTCGCCGGCCCGACTGGCGACCGCGAGAATCCGGTCCGGGTTGGTACCGGCGACCCACAGCCGGTCGGAGACTTTGAGCCAGTCGAGAGTGCCGGCCTGGTGGATCAGTCCGGGGACGTGCGGCAGGGACTGCCCCACCTCACGGCAGTCGCTCGCGATCTGGGCCGCGTGCGCCGTGATCGCGTCGATGGCAGCGGACAGCTGCGCCGACGTCGCACCGGTACCCGAGGCAGCCGACCTCAGGCCGTCTAGCAGCAACGCGATCGAGCGGACGGCGCGGTCGGCGCTCGAGCGGAGAACGGCCCATCCACGGTCGACCCGGCCGCCCAGCGTGCGCGGGTCACGATCGACCAGGGCGTCCGAGACGGTGCGGGAGGCATCCGACACGTCGAGGGCAGCGTTCGCCAGTGCCCCGAGCAGATCCGCGACGTCCACGCCGGCAACGCCGGGGGGGCCGTCGTAGGACCGCACCGAGGCCACGAGGGAGTCGACGTCGCGATCGATCCGGGACAGCGCGGCAAGGATCGCGGCCGCTGCCCGTCGCCACGCAACCGGCTCGGCCACGACCTCGCCGATCGGGCTCGGCCCCGCGTCGTCGCCGGACGGCGGCTCGGACGTCGCCGCGACGTCGGACGGAAGCGCGAGCGTGACGGCGTCCGCGTGCGGCATCCCCACGCTCTCTAGCTCCGCGACCAGGGTCTCGTGCAGGTCACGGACGTTTCGCCGACGGACGTCCTCGGCGCTCGCCTCGCTATCCGCATCGGATGCGGCGGATAGAACGTGAACGACGCCGGTGAGAAGCTGGGTCAGCGTCCGGCTCGGCGGCACGTAGATGGTGTCGGCGAACCGGAACACTCCACCGTGCGATGTCGCCGCCAGGGACGCGAAGGTTGCGTGAGCGAGGTTCGAGCTGTCTAGCACGCGAATCTCAAGGCGGGCGGCCTGCTCGTACACCTGCCGCGGGCCGAACTTCATGAGCGCCGCCAGGAGTACGGCGTGATCGAGCGGATGAAGCGTGCTGTCTTCGCCCGCGAGTGCAGGGTGCTGGCTCACGAATGCCGGGTTGAGCAAGTCGACCCCGGCCAGCGTGGACCGGAGCGCATCCCGCTCCGGGACGTGGCGGGTTATGTATTGATGGACCGCGTCGTGCAGCACGGCGACCGACGTGGCCCGCATGACGATCTTTGCGAGCAGGGGCTCCCGCTCGCCCCGCCAGTTGGCACGATCGTCTTGCCAGGCGTCGCGATCTGCCAGTCGCGCCAGGTGGTTCGCGCGGTCCCGAATGACGTTGAACTGGGCCACGTCGGCCCGCTGGCCACCCACGAGAGTTGCCGCCAGCCTACTGAACTCCGCGAACGACGGATCGACGCGTTCTGGCTGATACAGTGCGCGGACCGCAGCAGCGACCTGCTCATCGTCCTCCCGCCGACGCAGCAGTTCGACGATGGCTGCGGTCTCGGGTCCCTCCTGCGCCCGGTCCACGACGGCCCGCAGGAACCTGATCTCGTTCGCCGCCGCTGCCGCCTCGCGCGCCGCCGCGACCCGCGCCAGCCGCCGGCTGAACTCGCCGGTCAGCACCTCCGGCGGCGCCGGCAGCGTCCGCAACGCGTCTCCAATCTGACCGGCCACGTCAGCGAGATCCTGTTGCCCGACAGCAGTCAGCACCCACACATAGCGCGCCGCCAGTTCGGTCAGGGTCACCGACGAGATCGAGCTGACCTGCACGATGGCTGCGCCATCGCGATATTCCGGATCCCTCTCGGCGGCGAACCGGTCGTCGCTCAGGCCGTCGGCGACCTCGACGACCAGCGGTGGCCAGCCGCCCACGTAACCCAGCCGGCCGATCAGCACGCCCAGTTCGGCGTCGTCGGCTGCGGCCTGCAGGATCCTGGCGATCGCGCGCGCCCAGTCGTCAACGTCGACCAAGCCGTCGGCATGGACGAGGGGCGGGACGTTCATCGCGATCTCGCCGAGCGGGTCGATCATGTTAAGCCCGTCCACGCGATCACGGTGAGCCGCGCCGTAGTGATCGATCCGGTCGTGCACGTCCAGATACCGGCCCACCAGGTCGGACAGGTCATTCGGCTGCGCGGGTGCCGCCACCGGACCGAGCCCGCCTAGCCCCATCAGGCGTACGCGCACGCTGCGGCCCAGCTCCTCGAGGTCCGGATGCACCCGCAGTGTGGTGTTGCCAAGCCGGGCGGGCAGCGGCAGTTCGGCCCACGACGGGTCGGCACCGATGATGGGCGGTGCCAGGACCACGGAGGGCGGTGGATCGTGCATGGCGCTGAGCTGGTCGGCCAGCGTGTCGGCCAACTGGGCCTGATCCGCTCCACTGATGTCGTCGGCCACGACGATCATCCCGTGCCGCTGACGGTGGGCCGCGACAGCACGGATCCGCTCCACGTCGGCGCCGACGACCCACGACGTGTCGGAAACCTTCATCCAGTACACGTCACCCGCGCGGCGGATCACGCCCACGAGGTGCGGCAGGTCGCGGTCCAGGCGACGCCAGTTGGCAGCTATCTGGGCGATGCGCCACTCGACCTCACGGAAGGGGCTCAGGAACCCCTCCGGACCCGAGCTGCGACCCATCGATGCCAGATGTTGCCCAAGAGCCGAGACGTACTCGAACAACACGGCGGCGCGGGCGGCCAGCTCGCGTGCTCCGATGTCGATCCGCGCGCCCTGCTGACGCGGATCGACATCAACCAGGCCGTCAGCTACGAGGTTGGCCGACTCGGCGACCCAGCGGGCGGCGTTGCCTGTCTGCTCCAGTTCGAGGACTGCCGCGGCGACGCGATCGTCTTCATCGGCGCGGGCGGTTTCGAGGAAGTCCTCCTGCGCCGTGATGAGGTCCGCCGTGGCCCTCGCGTGCCGGGAGATTATTACGGCCACGGACCGCAGCCCGCGCATCGTCGGCGCGACTCGCCGCGATGCGCGCGCAGTGGGGCGCTCCTGCGGATCCTCGGCCGGTCGGTCCCGGGTGAACTCGCGCTGCACCTCGCCGACCGGCAGACCTGGAGGGAACGTCTCGGCGAGGATGCGGTGCAGCCCGTCGGCGTCTCGCACGACGGTCGCCAGGACCGCCTGCCCGAACAGAAGCTCGTCCGTGGTGCCGGCGCCGTATTCGAGGCGTTGCCGTAACAGCGGCGCATCCACGCGAACCGCGGGCGTTGCCCACGCTCGCCAGGCGTCGTGCCAGGCACCCAAGGCGGCCAGCTGCTTCTCCGTCGCGGGAAGGGCCGCGACGGAATGCCGCAGCCGTGGCATCTCCGCGTCGACCTGGGCGGCGAGCGCCAGGAAGGTGTTCAGCATTTCCCCGATGTCGCGCAGTTCACCTTCCGAGAGCCAGTGTCCACGGACGATGACGTCGCGCAGTTCGCCCGGCAGCCGCGACACCTGGTCGGCCAGGTCGGCGATCACATACCGCAGCGCACGGCCGCCCGTCTCGCCAGCGCGCTGCAAGAGGCCGTTCAGGTCGGGATCGACCTCGAACGTGTGCACTAGGGCGCCGAGCCGCCCGATACCGTCGCGCGGAAGCTCGTCGAGCCAGGCCGTGGGATCGAGCGGACTCCAGGGCGGTGGGCGGTCCGCCGCCGTCGCCAGGAGAGCGAAGTCGGAGCGCAGCGACTCGGCCGCGGCGACCACGTCGTCGCGCACCCGGCGCGCCGGGTCGGCAGGCAACGATTCGCTGCGCGAGTCACCGGTCGTCTCGGCCAGCTGGGAGACCGCCGTGACGAACCGATCGCCGGCCTCGGCGAGCCAGTACGACTGCCATGACGCACCGGCCGCAGGCTGTTCGCCGGCCTCCGCTCGGGCCCGCGCCACCTCTGCGCGGAGCGGGCCGAGCCGGGCGGCGACATCTGCGGCCAGCGCTCCCGTGAGGAGCTGGCCCGCACGACACAGCTCCGCCCAGAGCGGCGTCGGCTCGCCCACTGCGAACGCGCCGTCCAGGCGATCGAGGGCTGCCGCGATCCGGTCGAGCACCTGGCGCGACGGCTCCGACGCGGCGGCAGCGCGTCCGGCACCGTCCGGGACGCCGCGAGGGTCCGGCGTGATCGGCTGCGGGCCTTGCGGCGGCCGGCCGAACCAGGTACCTAACGCCGGCCCGAGCTCCGAAGCGGCGGCAGGGGAGAGCTGTAGTCGCAGCTCCTCGAACTCGACCGCGGCGCGCACCGCGGCCTGGTGAACCCGCCTGCCGTCGTCATCGTCCAAGCGAGTCCGTGGAGGATTGGCGTAGTACCGTCCGAACAGGTCAGCAGCCAGGTCGATGGAGCGTCGGACCAACTCGTCGCTGCGAACCGTGCCAAGCCGCTCGATTTCGGCGTCGACCACCAGCCAGGCCTGGCGGATCGCTGCGATGCTTCCCCTCAGCTGGCCCAGCCGTATCGGTTCACGAACCGGCCCGGACGCGCTGCCGGACAGTACTCGGTCAGCCTCCTGCAGATCGACCAGTGCCGTGAGCGTGTTGTCCAGCCGAGCCCGCCATACCAGGCCTTCGGAGGCCGGCCGCGGCGCATCGACAGCCCGGGCCGGAACGTCGTCCGCCACGGGTGCGCCGGCGTAACGCAGGTACGCCCGGAGCGCGCGTGCCGGCCTGCGCTGTGCCTCCTGCCACGCCGTGGTGACCACTTGCGGCGGCGTCGCACCGACGTCCGGCCGTATCGGGAAGAACGACGCGGCGCCCGACCTGGCCATACCGGTCAGGACGCTGGCACCGTCCGGGTCGCCCCAGCGGACGCCGACGGCCGCAACCGCCGCCGGGCTGAGGTCACCGGCAGTGGCCACCCACTCCAGCCAGCGCATGATCGCGTTCACGTCGACACCGGGGACGCCGTATGCGATGGCTCCGGCCAGTGCCGGCGCCGCCTCGTTCACGAGGTGACCGAACCAGTCCCGCCACGGTTCTTGATCCCTCGGCCCGGCGAGCAGTTCGGTCAGCTGATGCGGGGCGGGCCGATCCTCGCCGATGTCCGCGGCGAAGCGCTCGGCGGCCTCGCGCAGCGTCATGCCGGTGAGCGGCCGGCCGTCGGGCAGTAGTCCGTACAGCACCAGTTCGAGCCACCGTTCGGCGCGCTGGCCGAACATGTCGATCAACCGCGCCGCGAGCAGCACCGTGCCGAAGGCCGCCTGCCACCGGTTACCGCCCAGCCGCTGAACGTCCCAGAGGAGCGTCGGGTCGGCGTGTTGGCCGACCGACGACCACTGCGACGATGTCCGCGCATCGTGCCAGGACCTCGCGGCGACACCGCGCAGTGCGGCAGGCGCCTCGGCGATCGCCGCCTGCCAGCGATCGAGGTAGGTCGCCGTCAGTTCGACGTCCTCGCGATGGCGCAGGAGGTCCGTCGCGATCTCTGTCAGTTCGGCCACCGTCCACCGATCGCCGGCCGGCACATCCGTCTCGGCAGCGAGCCACAGTCGGTGAAGGTCGGCCTGCCAGGCCTTCCAGCGGGTGACCAGGCTCCCGATCGCCTCCGCGTCTTGTGTACCAAGCGACGGCAGCATGATCGCGACGAGCTCGGGTGCGTGCGTGAACAGGATCTGCAGGTAGACGAGCGGGTACTCGTTCGTGACCAGGTCGTCCGACCACAGGCGCGGGTCTGCGCGAACGGGCCCCGGTGGCCGGAGGAGCATCCGATCGAAGAATTCGAGAATCCGGGCCGTGGCCTCCTCGGCCGGGTCGATGCCCTTGGCCGGGGCCGGACCTCGCGATCTGGCCTTCGAGAGGTTGACCGTCGGTACGTCCTCCTGCGAATCGCCTGCACCCAGCTCGACGTAGAGCGGGGAACTGGCCGGGTCCGCGCGGTGGAACGTCGCCAGCGTGCCCGTCTGCGCGAAGGACTCCACAGCCGTCCGCGACCAGTGCGGGATCAGGAAGTGGCTGCCGGAAAGACTGCCTATCAGGCGGTGGTTGCTCGCCCAAGCGCCGGAGAGCGAGGTCATGCCGAGAAGCGCCCCGAGGACATGCTGTGAATCCAGCAGATGGAATATCTCGTGGATCAGCACCCCGCGCGAGGGATCTTCGATGACCACGTCATGAGTGCCGGCAGGTCTGCCCTGCGCGTCGGCGAGCGGTGTGGTGAACACGCCGAGGCTGGGTTGCCCGCCGGGCTGGAAGTCGCGCAGGTCCGAGGGCAGGGTGAGGCCCCCTGCCCTGACGTCACCGGTCGACGGGTCATACATGCCGAGCGAGTCCATCGGCGGCAACGCAGCCGGATCGAATACATGGTCGAAGCTCCGGTCCGCATCGGGCAGGTAACCTGCGTAGCCGCCGCCGATGATGAGTCGGCTCCCCCCCATCCTCAGGATGCGCTCGACGCGTCGCCACACCTCGTCGGGCAAAAGCTGCGCCGCGACCAAGCTCCAGTAGGTCGCCGGTGAGCGATCGGTGACGTCGACACGGTTTCCTGCCCGTTGCCGCAGCCAAGCGGCGCGCTCGTCGAAGTCGGCCGGGACCTCCCACACCTCCTCACCCGGCCGGCGAATGCCCATGCAATACGCCTTGCGGTAGCTGAGGGTATGGGCCAGCAGGGGAAAGACCTGGGGCAGACGCACGTCGTCGGTCTGCCACGGCGCCCCGCGATAGCGTTCGACAACCGGTAGGCCCAAGACAGTCCTGGCCCGTGCCCGCACCCGTGCGGTGAGATCAGCGCCGGAGAGACGTTGCGTTTCGAGCACTGCCTCGTACCACGACAAATACGTGGCCAGACTGTCCTTCGTGGGCCGGTCCGACGCGTCCACGGCGAGCACCGAGCCCGCCGCCGCGGCCGCGTCGTGCGGCGAGACGAGCGAGGCGGCGCTCGGCGCCGGGAGCCACTCGACCACTGCCGCGAGCGATGGATCGGGCTCGGCGGCGGAGCGGACCACCAGTTGGTCCAGCTCACCGATCCGCGTCACGTACGCCTCGACGGCGCCCGCTTCGTCGACCGGGCCCCGGATCCACCGGTAGTTCAGGTTCACGTCATCGACGGCGCGGGCAACCGCTGTCAGCGCCGACGCCGCGGCGGCCGCCGCGTCCGGCGACCACGTGTCGCGCAGGCGTGCGTGGTAGGTCTCGATCAGCTCGTCGATACCGTGCAGCCGCTGCAGCGTTTCGTCCGCGACACGAGCCGCCACCGCGGCGGGTGACATGTCCGGCTGCGCACTGGCTGCCGCCCGTGCCGCGTCGCGTGCTTGCGTCCACTCGGCCACCGCGCTGTCGAGACGCCGCTTGACGACGTCCACCACCGCGGTAGTCGACCCGTGGGGGACATCTCCGGACGGGAGCGGCTGTTGGCGCGTTACGCCGAGGATCGCCTGGGCCGGCGTATCACGCCACGGTGCCGGGCCGCGAGCGTCGTCGGCGAGCTCCGCGAGCCGCTCTGCCAATGGCGCGAGCCGGCGGAAAGCCAGTTGACGGGCAGACGTCGAAACGCGCTCCAGTGCCAGGCGCGCCACACCGAGCGCCACGGCCCGCGACGGATCATCGGGCTCGTCCACGCCCGCCAGGTGGTCGTCGAGCGCCCTGCTCGCGGTCAGCAACTCGGCATACGCGCGCGCCGCGCTCGCCGGCCGGTCTCGAACCGCCATCGCGGCCGCTGACAGGGAGGCAACGAGCGGGAGTGCGCCTGCGAACTCGCTGGCGCCTTCCATCAGCCGCCGGGCCTCGCCGGCGAGATCGAGCAACGACTGCGCGTCCGCGACTGCCGGCGCGGCCAGGAGCCCACGCAGTGCGGCGAGCCACCCGCCGCCATCCTGCTCGTCGGCGGCCTCGGCGAGCAGAACGGCCAGCACGTCGAGCCGGGACAGCGCACGTATCGCCGACTCGACTGCCGGCTGGAGGCGGTCCCTGGCCTCGGCATCGAGTGCCGCACCGTGCAGTTCAAGCTCGCGCAAGTACTGGTCGAGCAGTTGGCGCGCCTCGTCCAGCGCGTACCTCGCCCACCTGAGGCTCGGCGTCGTCCCCAGCGCACCGGACTCTGCGACCAGCACCAGTCCGGCCTGCCGCAGCGTGACGAAGCTCTGTTCGCAGAGGTGAGCACGCGATGCGGCGAAGGCCCCGGCGGTCCCCGGGAGGCCGCCGGCCAGCTCCCTCGCGTGATCCAGATCCGCCAGCGTCGCGGCGAGGGCGTCCTGCCACGGCGCGATCGCGGCGGGCCGCCCGGTGTTCGCCAGCTCTTGCAGATCGCCGGGCAGTGGAACGCCGTGCGACGACAGATCCGCGAGCACCGAACCCACGACGCTCTCGTGCGCCAGCTGCCAGCCCTGCCGTAGCGCGACGATCGGGTCCGCGCCCTGCACGTCGGGCAGTGTGGCGGCGACGTCCTCCGGCTGCGGGAAGTATGAGGCGACGACCCAATTCGTCGCCGTCGCCAGTGCTCGGGGAATGCCCGGATCGAAGGAGCCGAGCCCGACGCTGCGGGTCAGGTCCGCATGCGTGTCGGAGACGGTACGGGCGAGGTCTGCGAACCGCTGCGCCACCTCTCGTTCCGTGACGCCAGGCAATGCGTCCGCGATGACGCCCGCATACCGGGGGCCCAGCCCTGCCACGACCAGGTTCAGCCAGTCGGCGGGCCCCGGTTCGCTCGCTTCCCGCCCGGCGGCATCCGGCTCGGCCACCGTTGGCTCCGTACCGCCTGCCTCGGGGTTCTCCTGGTCGCTGTCCGGGCCGAGCGGGCCGCCATGGTGCGGCGGGCCGAGAGTCTGGCTGCCCGAATCGTCGATGAAGACGCGTGCCGCATCCGGGACGGTCATCCCGGCGAACGACGTGTCGTTCGGCAGCACTCCCCGCAGGACGTGCTCGATCCAGTGCTCGGCGCCCGGTCCCAGCGCCTCGATCAACTCGGCGTGGAGGAGCAGTTTGCTGAACGCGTCCTCGCGCTCGGTACCGCCGAGTCGCACGGTGGCCGCGTAGCGCATCGGGTCGGCGACGTGGACCAGCAGTCCCCACCTGCTCGCGAGCAGCGCCTCGTGGACTGCATGCTCCGCGGCCCTCGGCGTGACCGGTTCCGTGGCTTGACGCGGGCCGGCGGCCGCCCGCCACTGCCGTACGAACCTGATCGCCTGCGGAAGGGTCTCCGCGTGGTGCTCGACCATCAGGTCCGCCGCTCGCCGCAGCTCCTCGGCGTCCTGCCAGACGTGGACGACGCTGGTCGGAGCCGCGGCGTCGTCGTCTACGCCGATGTAAAGCTTGCTTGCGGCGTCGACGTCGGCCGGGGTGGGCGCCGGCCAAAGCTGGCGCAGCGCGGTGCGCCACTGGTCCCAGCGGACCAGAGCCGCCTCGATTGCGTCGACGTCGGGTTGCAAGCCGGTAAACGTCGCGGGATCGGCCCGCGCGACGGCCAGCAGGTGCTCGAGCGGGCTGGGGGTGTCCTGGACGAAGTAGGCCCACGCCGCAGGGTCGAGGGGGGCCGCCGCCGGTGACTGGGTCACGTTGTCGCGGTAGAAGGCGCGGATCCGAGCCGCCGTGTCGAACGCGCCGTCATTGAGGTCGACGCCCAGTTCGGTCTCGAGCCTGTAGCCCTCGGGGTCGGCATGGTCGCGCCCGGCCACTGCGGCGAGCTCCGCGAAGGACTCCGAGCCTCTTGTCGACCAGTGCCGGGTCAGGTGGTGGGCGCTGGAGGCTTCGATCTCGGCGTGGACCTGACGCCACCCGGCCCGCGAGTGGATCGGTCCGTGAATGGGAGCCGTCCAGCGATCGTAGCCGTGGAAGAACTCGTGCGGGACCGCGATGGTTATGAGGTCCGGGGTGACGGCGCCGCCCCGGTCCTCGATCTCGTAACCGGTTTCGTCCAGGGCGATGTCGGGCAGGTCGTCCGGCTCGGCGAATCCCCCGAACCGGTGATCGCCGCTGATGTTCACATCCGAATCGGCATCTGAGGGCCCCTCCCTACGGCCCATGTCCGGATCGAA
Organism: Jatrophihabitantaceae bacterium; assembly: GCA_036506155.1. Lineage (GTDB taxonomy): Bacteria > Actinomycetota > Actinomycetes > Mycobacteriales > Jatrophihabitantaceae > DASXRA01. The sequence goes on along the minus strand of DASXSF010000108.1, from coordinate 227,302 downwards.
CAACGACCGGAACGTCAGGTACTGGTGGGACGGGAAGTAGTTGACCAGGCCGCCGCCGATCGTGACGGTCCCGCCGGTCCGCTCCAGGCCGTCATTGATCGTCGTCAAAACACGTCGCGGCGTCGACTGAGCCCAGCGATCGAGCAGGTACAGGTGCGCGTAAGCCGTCGGCGTCCTGTCGAGAACCTGAACGTGACCGCGCAGGTAGACGCGTGCTGATTCGACAAGGGCGTCGAAATCGTCAGGCACCGCCGAGCCGTCCTGATACATCTTCAGGTATTGCAGGCACGTGGCCAGGTCGGGCAGCGCGGTGTCCCATGACGTGCGACGCAGCTCCTCGACGATCGGCTGGCGCCAGACCTCCTCGGCCAGTGCAATCACCATCAGGCGCACCCGGTGGCTCGATAGTCCCTGTACCTCGAGCAGAGACCGGTACCAGGTCAGCAAGGTCGCCAGACTGTGCGGCGTCAACGCGTTCGACCCGTCCAGCAGTACCCGTAACGACGACGCGGTGCTGCCGACCGGCGAGAGCAGCACGCCTTCGGACAGCTCCGGCAGCCACTGCGCCACTGCGGGCACCTCGGTGTCGGGCTCCTCGGCGGCCACCCATCGTGCATAGGCGTCGTTGTAGGCGTCCGTGGCGGTGGCGATCCGGGTCAGCAGCTCGGCCGCATCGGCCGCGTCCTCCGGCGAGGCGATGTTCGACACCGCGGCGCGGTACTCCCCGACCAGATCCGCGATCCTGCCGAGCGCGCCCAGCGCGTCGGTCGCGATCCGCGCTGCCGCTGCGGCCGTGGAGCCGGACCCCTGCGCGGACGCCGCCGCCGAGATCTCCTGTTGCCTGTCCGTCCAGGTCGCGATCACCTGCTGGACGGCAGACTCGGCGAAGTCGGCGCTCGTGGCGTTCAGCGCGGTGGGCCCGGTGGTCGTGAAGGTCAAGGTGTGATTCGCTGCCAACGCGCGGAGCTCGCGGACCAGCGACTCGGCGAATGCCGCCGTTTCGGCGCTGGCCGGCTCGGCCCCGTCGCCGAGTACCTGCACCTCGATGACCCCACCGGAGGAAGCGGTAAGCGCGAGCTCCTCTGCCAGCCCCACCGGATCGCCTGTCGCGCCCTCGACCACCACGACACGAAGATCGCGGTCGGCGATCCAGCTGCTGGCGCCGAGAGCGTCCTGCGTGGCGTCGAGCTTGGCCACGTCCGGCGCGACGATCGTGCGACTACGGCCCTGCGTCCGCCACGCGATGCCCGCCGCTAGGCGGGTCGCACCGGTGAACTCCTCCAGGTCGATGGCGGCGCTGAGCAGTCCGCGAGTCCGGCGAGCGACGTCGCCGTCGCGCCTGGCGAGGCCCCGTGCCATCGTGGCGAGGTGCTGCCCGGCGTCCGCGAGCAGCGAGCTCGGCAATCTCGCCAGCAGCTCGGAGCGCCGCGCTTCGTCTGCGTTCTCCAGCCGGTCGATCGCCTGATCCAGCCCCTGCAGTACGTGCCACGTGGGCCGGGCCGCACCAGCGAACTGCGGGTCGGCGAGCATTCGTCGCCACAAGCCGGAATGGACGTCGCGTATCGACCTGAACTCCGACAGCACGGTGTCCAGCTCGCCGCCGTCCCCGCGCAGCAGGTCCGCGGCGGGCGGTGGCTCGCCGCGTGTCGCGTTGAGCAGGATCTCCAGCGGTGTGGCGTCGGGCAGCCGGGCGTCCTCGGCAGGGACGAGCCCCCGCAGATCGGCGGGGTCCATCCGGCGTCGTTGCCCGTCGTGGAGCACGGCCTTCCAGTAGAGCTGTTCGCGGCGCAGGCAAGCGGCCTCTTCGCGCTGCTCGGCGGTGAGTCGCCGGTAGACCTCACGGGTTTCCGCCTGGTCCTCCAGCTCCTGGACCCATAGCTGCTCCGGTGTCGGCGCGCCGGTGATCAACGCGCCGTGCTCGTCCTCGTGCAGCAGCGCCGAGCCCCACGCCAGCAGCGACATCCCCGGCCAGATCAGCGCAGTCCCGGACTGCGGGTCGTAGGCGGCGACGGTGTGCGGGTCGTCGATGAGCGCGTCGCCGACTCGGTCGGTCAGCCCGACCGCGGCCACGCCTTCCCGGGTCAGCGGGACCGCGGTCAGCGCCCGCCGGATCAGCTCTGGGCCGGCGCCCAAGTGGCCGGCCTCAGGGTCTGTCTCGAGGTACGCGACCCACCGCGCGACCGCGAGCACGTCGAAGTCGCGCGCGTCGGCCGTACCGGCCACCTCCGCAAGTGCGGCCGGGGACAGCGGGTCGGCCGCGGACATCGGCGAGTCGGCCGGCCAACTGTGACGGACGAGGGTGCTGTGTGCCTTGAGTTGTTCGACCAGTTGGCGGAACTCGCGCGGCTCGGGCGTCTGCCGATCGCCCTGCCGATAGGCCTGCCGGTAACCATCGACGGCCCGCTCCGCCGCCTGGAGGAAGTTGGCCAGCATGTCCCGGGAGCGCAGGTATCGCCGCCAGGTCGGCTCGGTTGCCTGGTTCCACTCGGGAATCCTGGCCCACGCGGGTGCCTCGGGTCCCAGCCAATCGGCGAACCTGGGTCCGGCGTGACGGGCGGCGTACAGGCCCCGCTGCCCTCGCTTACGGGGGGCGGGGCGGCGCATAGCCATGTCCTCCACCGGGGCGAGCCCCGGGAGGTTGCTGAGGTCGAGGGCCTCGAGGCTGCCGTCGTCGCGCGCGTTGAAGGCGCCCAGTTCGACGGTTACGGTGCCGTCGAGTCCGGGGCCCCAACCCGGCAGGTATAGCCAGTCGCGCGAGGCGTGCTTCATTGCCGGGGCCAGCTCGAAGTAGTACACGTGGCCGTTCTGGCCACGGCGGGCGAGGATGGGGTGAGCGCTGAACTGGTTCCTGGCCGGATGCGGGTCGTAGCTCGTGAGCTGGATGACTATCCAGGCGTCGTGGTTGGCCTCATCGGCGTAAAACACGTCAATCGCGTGCTGGGCGGTGCTGACCGCGTGGTAGCCCTCTTCTTCGAGCTCTTCGACGGTCCGGCCGGACTCGGCCCGGGTGCCGTGCAGGTCCAGTTCGGCGGTGCTCGTGGTGTAGAACGTCCCGGGGAAGTGGTTTGCAAGATGAGTGACCGGGACCGCTTCGTCGACGGAGGCACGGGCTCCGATGGCGTCGATGATGGCCGAGTCCGGGGCGAGGCCGGCTGTGGCGCGGGCGGCGGCCTGGATCGCGAAGTGGACCCGCTCGAGGGCGGTGGCGTTGGGGGGGAGCTCGGGGCCTAGCTTCTCAAGTTCCGGCAGCGCGTCCGCGTCGAGCACCGCTCGGGTGGGCACGAAGCCCGTGGGCGGCTCGGTCTTGGCAAGCAGCGGTGCCGCGGTGAGCGGCGGGGGCGCGGCGGGCTGAACGATGAGGCCGTCCTCGGTCCGGCTGTACCGGACCTTGTTGTAGAAGACCCCGCCCTCGAAGACGCGGCGACCGGTCTTCACCGGAACCGACAGTTCCGTCTGACCCTCGACGCGGAGCGTCCGGTCGCCGCGGTGGATCTGGAAATGGAGCTCCGTCGCGTCCGCGCGGAGCGGGATGTCCCAGTAGCTGCCGCGGGCGTCGACCCCGTCGCGGTCGCGGTGGCTCAGGTGGTGGCCGAACGTGCCTGCTCCCTCGGACAGCGTCAGGCCGTTGCCGTGGTCGACGTAGACGCGGTAGATGTTGAAGACGTTGGAGTTGCGCGCGATCGCGGCCTTGTCGGGCGGGTCGATCCGGTCGTGGGCGGCGGGGCCGCCGAGGCGGACCTGCTCGTAGATCCTTTCCTTGGTCTCTACGATCTGGCGCCAGGTGTAGAACTCTGTCTGCGCCTTGCGGTGTCCCAACTCGGCCATCGCGTGAGCCTTGTCGACGTAGCGCAGGACCCGCCTGACGGCGCGCGCGAGCGCGTCGGACTCCTTGGGGGGTACCGAAAACCCACTCCACCCATGCTCGACGAAGTCGATCCAGCTCGAGGCAACGATCGGCTTGCCCAGCGCGGCGAACTCGTTGGCGACGACGCCGAACGGCTCCCAACGGCTGGGTACCACGCCGAAGGTGGCCTGGCTGGCAACCCAGGTTCGCAGGGCGGGAGGTATGAAGCCAAGGAAGATGACGTCGCTCTCGTCGAGCCGTCTTTCGGCGACAAGCCGGTCCATCACGGCCGGCGCGGGGTCACGGGGGTTGTGCCGGTCGATGCCGGCGATCACGAGCGGGACTCCCGGGAAGGCGCGCTTGACGTCGGGCCACGCTTTGAGCAGGTCCTCAACGCCTTTCGCCTCGATGCCGCGTCCGACATACATTCCGAACTGCCGAGGCGGCCGCTGACGGTGCACACGCTCGTAACCGCGCACTTGCCGTCGAGGAGGCCGTTTGATCCCCTCGATAAGACGGCACACCTCCTCGAAGCGATCGACCGGTGCGCGCACGCGCTCTGGTTTCTCCCCGCGGGCGGCCGCGGCGCGGGCGAGTTGCTCCGCCTCGGCGCGGGCGAGTTCCTTCGCCGATTCCGGGTCCCGGCCGGCGTGGAGCTGCTCCTCGAGGTTGGTGCCGTTGGCGACTACCGTGATCTTGTTCGGCGCGATCCCGAACAGCCACTCGACGGCCGCCCGCATGTGCGGGGAATTGACGAAGATATGCGCGGCCCCCGGGTACCGCGTGCTCTCCTGCACGAACTTCCGGGCCAGGACCGGATCCGATATGTCGCCTTCCGTGTTGCCCGCCTCGATGGCATGAGCGTGGGCCATGTAGTCGAGGCCGAGCGCGTGGGCGACCTGGGTCGCGACCCAGTCGTGAACCACGATGTTGTCGGGGAACCTTCCGGTCGTGGCGATGTAGTCGAAGATGCCGTTGCTCATGGCGTTGCCCAGCGCAACGGCCCATTTTTCGTCGTCGCGGTCCTTGTCCGCTTGATGCGCGAACGGTTCCAGCGTGCCGGCGACGAGCGGTGTCACGCGGCTACGCATGTCGTCCGTGGCCTGGTCCGCGGGCTGCCACTGCCAGCGGGTGGGGACCGCGCCGCGGGCGTTCGCCTCCTGGGCGAGTTGCTGGGGGACCAGTGCCAACACGCGGTGGCCACGATTGGCCAGTCCCAACACCGTTTCGTCGAAGACGGTGCCCAGCCCGCCCGCGTGAATGCCGGCTGACGGGAACTCGGAGGCGATCTCCAGGAGATCGGTGGTGACGGGGTCGGCGGCGCGCGCCGCCGCGAAGTACGCGGGCGACATCGTCTCGGTGCTGAACGTGCCACGGTGCCGAACGCGCCACCGCGATCCTCCGTCGTCCTCGCCGTGTTCGCGTAGCAGCGCGCGCGGTTCGCCGTCGCGTTTGTAGACGAGCACGTCGAAGACCTCGGGCTCGCCGGCCATCGGCTGGCGCGACTCGGTCCCGCTGCGCGGGTCGAAGTAGTAGACGCCGCGCTGTTCGTCCGGCACGCTCTGGTCAGCGGGGTCGTAGTACCTCGCGTAGGTGATCAAGTTCTCGTCGTTCGCGAAGCGCATCGCCACCACGGCGTACGCCCCGTGTGCGGAGGCCCTTTGCGTGCCCTCGGCGCCACTGGGCTGCACGGATGTGGCCTCGCTGAGCTCCGCCTCGACCGTCTGCCAGGCTTGTGGAACCGTCAGGTTGTGTTTGTACTTGGGAGCGATCAGTTTCTGGAACCGTGCCGTGCCGCTGCCGATCCTGCGCTCGACGATGTCGACGGGCTGCTCCGGGTGGCCTTCGAGCGGGTGTCCCGGGGGCGCATCGGCGATGCTCGCCAGGTTGTAGATCCAGTCGGCAGGAGCTATCCGCCCCGCCGGCACCTGTGGCGGCAAAGGCGTGCCCGCCGCGACAGCGCGGTAGGTCTCCGCAGCGAGGGCGAGGTTCTCATGGAAGTCGATGATCTGGCCGGCGTGGTCGAGGCCACCGTAGCGGGCGGCCAGCGCCGTCAGCGCGGCTTCGTTGTCGGCGAGACGGGTGAGGGCGTGCTCGACGAGCAGCCCGATCTCGTCGCGGGTGAGCGACGGGGATTGGCCGGCGCGTAGTTGGGTCGCGCGGCGGTGTTCGAAGGCGATGGTTTTGGCGAGGGTGTCCCAGTAGGCGAACGCGGCAGGGCCGAATCGGATCTCCCGCCCGCGCTGGCCGGGGGTTTCGGCGGCAAGCTCTCGGGCGTCGAGGGCGTCGATCTCGGCAGGATCGGTAACAATGACGATGTCGTGCTCGGTGAGGTCGAGCCCGAGCAGCGCTGCCAGCTCGCGTACGACGTCGGCGGTGTGCGGCAGTGTCGACGGGTGCGCCGCGACCGAGGCGTTGGTGCGTGGACTCTCTGGCGAGCGGGGGCCGCGCCAGCGGCGCAGCGCGCCGTTGTCGACGGCGATGGTGTCCCAGTCGATCCCGTCGGCGCGGTGTTCGGCCGCCTCGGCTTCGGCCCGCGCTGCGGCGTCGTGCGGGTGGGCAATGCCGGCGCGCCGCTGCTCCACCCGCGTGAACTCATGTAGCAGGACCTGGGCCAGTAGCTCTAGGCCGTCGTCGAAGGCGCCGGGGCCGAGCCGGACCAGGTCCTGCTTGCCGGGTTCGAGCCGGGCCGGGTGCGGCCGTGTCTTCGTCTCGGCCAACTGCTCCTGGAAGTCCAGCGCACGAATGCCCGGGGCGGTCTCCACGATCTCGAACTGGACTCCGGCTGGATCGATACCCTGGGTCCGGCCCTGCTCGAACAGGAACCTCGCCAGCGCCGACACCAACTCCGGGGTGCGGGCCACCGCCCGTGCGCTCGGCTGGTCAAAGGCCTGCTGGTTGGACCGTTGCTCCACCCGGCGCAGGTACGGCAGCCCGGTGTCCTGCATTACCTCGGTGACCCACTCGCGAACCCTGGCGAATGCGTCTACGAGCGCCCTGTCGTCGACCCGCAAGATTTCCTGCAATGCGCGGTAGAAGGCCTGGGCGGCGGTGAGTCCCTGCAGTCCCCTCGGGCCGTTGAGCAACGGGCGGTCGCCGGCCACGCCGAAGATGCTCGTCGAGGCGGTGTATTCGGCGCCGGCCAGCAGAGTCTGCTGGGCGTGGGTGGTCTGGGCGATCGGCAGCAGCAGGAAAGCGAGCACGATCAGCGCTTCGATGCTCCCGGCCGTGACGCCGACGAGAAGCTGGCTGGCCAGCAGCGACGGCATGACCGGAGCGGGCTCCTCAGGCGCGACGTGCTGGGCGAGCGACTGTCCGGGTGCGAGCGGCAGTTGGGGCCAGCCGCCGTCCGGTTCCGGAAGCACCTGCTGGAGCGCCGAGTAGAGGTCCTCGAGCAGCGACTGGACCTGCTGGTCGGCACGCTGCCTGCTGCCGGCCCGCGCGAGCCGGGCGTGCTGGTTGGCACGGCGGTCGGTGTTGTGCTCCTCGAGGGCGTCGTAGGTGGCCTGGATACCCGACCAGATGCCGCCGGTGAATAGGGCATTGGCGGCCACTACGAGCGCCGACGCCGGATCGACCGCGGCGGTCAGCGCCGCCGCGACCGCGAATGGAATGGTGTAGCCCGGCAGGCGCCACTGCCAGTCCTGCGCCGCGGTGAGGCTGCGATAGGGGCGCAGGTCGTGCACCGGATCGCTGGCGACGATGTCTGCCCGTGGGGGCCGTCGTGCCGCGGCTGGCAGCACCGGGCGGCCGGCAGCCTGGGTCAGGGCGGCGAGGCCGGCGCGTAGTTGGCGGGCCTGTGCCAGGTCTTTCTTGCGTTGAATCCGGGCCTGGCGGGCGTCGTCGTACTCGCGCTGCCGGTGCCAGTTCCGGATCCGGTAGCCGCTGCGCCTCGACTCGCCCACGGCCAGGAAGAAGAACTGGAAGATCGTGGCGCCTACCGTCGCGACCGCGAGAGGCAACTGGCCCGACGCGACACCGGTGAACAACAGTGACTGCACCACGCCGAAGGACGCCATCTGCCTGTTGTTGGCCAGCTGCTGCTTGAACGAAGTCTTGCCGGTTTCGGGATCGGCGGGCCGGCCGGCCAGCAGGCCCTCGCCGGACGGTCGGGACCGGCGGGGTGCCGGCACCGGCGCACCCTGCAACGACTCGAGCAGCGGCCGGACCGCTTCGTGCGCCAGCAGGTCGAAGAGTGCATCGGCGCCTTGCCTGGCCTCGCGCTCCCGCGCGGCCGCGCCGGCCGCGAGCTTTCTGTTATCGGCCTGTTCCGTTGCCGCCTCGGTGCCGCGCTTTTGCCGGGCGTATCCGAACGCGAGCGGCAGCGCGGAGGCAGCTCCCAGGGCGGCGAGCCAGGGTGCCTGGCCGACGACCGCGATGCCGAAGGCGGCGGCACTGACGCCGACCCCGGCCATGGAAATCAACTGCGACCCTCTGTAGCGCCGCCTGGTCGGGACCCGGGACGGGGCGCGGTCCCCGCGCCTGATAGCGGCCTCGAACTCCCGCTCCTGCGCAGCGATCGATGCCGCGCGGTTCCTGACATGCTTCGGCACGTGCCGGGAGTTGGCATCCAGGAAGACCTTGAGATCGGCCGGCAGCCCGGTCAGGTCGGTGCCGGCGTCTTCGAGTTCTCGTCGGTACGCCGAGAGGTCCGACTTCAGCCGCGAGTTGATCCCGCGACCCGGGTTCTCGGCGAGGTGGCGCCGTCGCAACGCCAGGTTGGCCAGCACCCCGGCCGGCACGCCGGGCTGGCTGGTTGCGGCGTGCCGTGAGATGGCCTCGTAGACGGCGTCGATGATCGCTAGCTCGCCGCGGCGCCGTTCGATGCCGCTCTGGACCATGCCGGTATGGCTGTCCGCGTCGCGCCCGGCGGCCAGCAGCCAGTCCGGGCCGACCAGGTCCCCGCTTCGGACAGCGATCGAGATAGGCCGGTTCTCGCCGCGGCGGGTTACGACGATCTCGCCCGCGCGCAGATCGATCGACACGTCGGGGTCGTAGCCGTGCGCATGTGTCCCGAGCCAGCGCACCAGGTCCTCGAGGTAGCTGTCGTCGTAGCGGGGCTCGTAGAGCATGAGCCGGTCGCTGCCCGGTTCGGCCAGCGAGCGCGTGGTCGGCGACCGGCGGCCCACGCCCTCGATGAATTCGGCCAGCTCGGGGTCGGCGCGGCGGACGAAGTCCAACTTGCGTTGCCGGTCCGGGCTCTCGCGCAGCCCAAGCAGGTCGGCCATCCCGACCGAACGCTGGCCGAGCCCCTTGCCGTGGAGGAACTCCCGGAGCTGGCGCCGTTGCCGCCACCCGCTTGCTGCCTCGTAGTCCTCGCGGAAAGCCCGCATCCAGCCGAGCGCGCCGCGGTCGGCCGGCGACAGCGGTGTCTGCTCGGTGACCAGGCCGCTGAGCTGGTGCGGGACCAGGATGTCTGGGCCGAGCTGTCCGCTGGCGGCGCGTGCGGCCATCTCGGCCACGCCGACACCCGCGGCCTCGGCGAGCCGGTCCTCCTCCACGGTCTGGGCGATCCGGCCGGCCACCTCCCACCGCGCCTGCTTCGATGACCGATCGGCCAGCTCGTCCACGGGAATCTCGACGGTGAACTCGCGGCTGCCCCGCCGCACGAGACAGACGCCGCCGGTGAGCGGTTCGATCGAGGACGCGCCCACGATTGCCGCTAGTCCTGGCACGGTCTCGGCCAACCACCACTCGTCTGCGGTCGGCGGCTCCAGTGGCTTGGCCGTGCGACGCAGCCACCACCGAATCGGACGCCATAGGTCCTGTCCGAGCGTGTCGGCGATCGCCACGATGTCGCCGTCGCCCATCCGGGCGAGCAGCTCGCGCCGCTCGTCACGTGCCACGGCGTCGCTGTCCAGGCCGAGCCGGCCGAGGAACTCCGCGATCCGGGTTTCGCGGGCCCACCGCCCAAGCCACCGCGTGACCGGGTCGACGGGCGCCGTGCCGGGTCCGCCGCGCACCCACTCGTCGAGCAGCCGCTGGCGCACCCGAAGCTCGGTGCGCGCACCGCGGTCGCGACGCGAGTACGTGTCGGGGGCGCCGAAGCCGGGCCGCAACGCGTCCGGCGCAGTCATCGTCTCCACGGCCGCGAGCAGCGAGGTCGCGGCCGCGGTCACCGTGTCGGCGACATCAGCGCCGCCGTCCGGGGCGAGGTCGCGCAGCTCAGCCGCTGCCGCGAACAGCGCGTTGGCTGCCTTCAGCCCGAACTCGGTGATGTCTGCCTGGATGAGATCGGCATGTGTCTCGTCCAGCTCCTGGCCGATCCGGGTGGCGCGATCGATAGTTCGCGTCGGGCCGGTCGCCAGCCGTGCCACGGCCTCGCGGGCCTGCTCGATCGCGTGCGAGGCAGGCGCCAGCGCGTCCTGGGTGTACGCGAGCTCCTCGAGCTGGCCAGCGGCCACCACCTCGAACCACTCGTCTACGACAACGCGGTTGACATCCTCGTAGCCGTACGCGTCGCGGACCTCGGGGCCGGGATCGTCCGAGATGGTGGTGGCGACGAAGGGGATCACGCCATTGGCCAGGTGCCGGTGCTGGGCGCTCTTGCCCGGATCCGTCTGGCCGCGCTCGACGGTCCACAGGAACTGGCTGCCGCCCGTCGTGGTGACCAGGTAACAGTTGGTGCCCCTGCGTGCGATGGTCTGCACGTGACCGGTGGCCTCGGCGATCCGGTTGACGTCGTCCCACAAGCGGGCGGCGCCGGCCTGCTCGGGCCGGCGTTCCGGCGACGTGCCGCCGACCAGCCGGTGCGCCACATCGTCGCGTTGCTGCTCGGTGTATTGCGCCCAGTCCGCGCGGTTGAAGTAGTCCAGCGCGGCCAACCGATTCGCCGCCACGGCGTCCCGCAACCGGCCCAGCCGATCCGGGTTGTCACCGACGAACACGATCACGGCCGGCTGCTCGCCGACCGGTCGCCGACTGGCCAGGATCTGCTCGTCGGACGCGTCGGCGGCCCAGATGCTCGGCACCAGCCCGGGCAGCTCGGGATCGCTGTGCACCGCGAGGAGCCCTTTGAGCATGAGGCGCAGGTCTTCCAGTCTGGTCAGCTCCGGGCCGGTGAGACCGCGCAGCGCCGGGTCGGCGAGCCGGGCGCCCAGATCCTGGCTTCCCCGCATGCGGGCCAGCCGCGTCAGCAGGCCGACCAGCTCGGGAGTCTTCAGGACGTCGGCCAGATCGGACTCCACGATGTGGGTGACGAGGCGGTGATCATCGAGCAGCGCCGCCACATCCGGCTCGGCGGCAAGCTCGAGCAGCAGCTCTCCGTACGGCAGCACCACGGCCAACGCGGGGTCCTGGAGCAGTTCCTGGAGCTCGCTACCGTCCGGGGCCTCCAGCAACGCGGCGAGCTCCGGGTTGGCCACCAAGCGGGCGCGGTCGTCGGCGCCTACGACGCGGAGCGCGTTGACGAGCGCGATGCGCCCCGTGTCCTGGGCGATCCCGACGGCGTCCGCCCACGCCTGCTGCAGTCCGGCCTCATCGCCGGCGTGCAGGATGACGGGACCGTCGGGCCGGTAGGTCGGGAGCTCGTGGGGGCCTTCAGCCGGGGCCGCTCGCGCCGGCACCCGGCCGGGACGTGCCCCGTTGAGGTGGCAGATGAATCCGGGAAGCTCGCGGTCGAACCTAGCGAGCGCACCCAACCTGCGGTGATAGTCAGGGCTACCCCGCAACCTGAGGCGCGCGCGGACCAGGCCCGCCGCGCCGGCGACCTCGCGAAACGTGCGGCGCATCGCCCGCCGCTCCCGCCATCCCGCCGCTTCGTAGTCTTCGCGGAACGCCCGGATCCAACCGACCGTCCTGTGGTCGTGCGGGGACGGCGGCGTGTCACTGTGCACCAGGACGCTGAGCTGCGTGGGTACGAGCAGGTCCGGGCCGACCTCACCCCGCGCGGCACGCTCGGCCATATCGGCGAGGCTGGCCTGCGCTGCGGCGGCTCGCTGGTGCAGCTCAACAGCCCGGTTGAGCTCGCCGGCGAGCTCCCATCGCGCGGCTCGCGCGAGCAGCGCCGACGCCACCGGGATGACGAGGTCGACCGGTGCGGCATCTGCAGGCCGGGTGCCGTCAAGGGCTATCGCGACCGTGAACGACTCGCCGGACCCGTAGCGCACGCGGAACACATCGTCGGCTATCGGATCGATCGGTGCGGCGCCGGCTGCAGCCGCCAGCTCGGGCGTGGTCTCGGTGACCCACCACGGGTCGACCGTGAGCGGCTCACGCAGCCTGGCGCGGCGTGACGAGCCGTGCTCGTTGGCAATCCTGACCACGTGGTCGAAGCCCTCGCGGCCCAGCAGGTCGACGCGCTGGTCGCGCGCCACGGCATCGCGGGACAGACCGAGCCGGCCGACAACGGTCTCGATGAGGTGGCGGCGGGCCTGCGTGCCGCGCCAGCGGGCGAACGGGTCCGTCGAGGCGCCGGAGTGCCCGTGCTGCCACTCCGCGAGCAGCCGGGCACGGATCCGGAGCTCCGTGGCCGCGCGGCGGTCCTCGAGCGAGAGCGTGTCGGGGGTGCCGTGCGCCGGGAGAAGCGCCGCCGGCGTGCTCGGCACGACGGCGGCGTGCGCAAGCGCGTCAGCCGCCTCTTGGACCGTCTGCAGCGCCGTCGTAACGGCTTCGTTGCCGGCGGCCAGCAGGCTGACCCAGTTCGTGACGGCGGTGATCCTCGCGCTTGCCTGCGGACCACGGCGCAGGGAGTCGTCAGGCGTGTCGAGAACCGAGCGTGCGGCGTCGACGACCCCGAGGAGTTCGTCCCGGCGCTCCGTGCTGATTCCGGACTCGTCCGTCAGGCCGGCCACGACGGCGTGGGCCGCGTCGAGCCGCCCGCGGACGTGGTCCAGTTCGCTGCCGGTGTCGAGCTGTGCGGTGAGGACGGCGAGCTGGCCGGCGAACAGGACCTCGGCCTGGTCTGCCGCCAGGCCCCGGTTGATCTGCTCGTCGAACAGCTCGTGGAGGAGTTCGTCGGTGCGGCCATCGGTGAGCGTGATGAGGTAGGTGGGCTGCTCGCCGGGGATGCGTGCGGTATGGGCGGCCGTGCCGTCCGGGGTCGGACCGTAGGTGACACCGACGAGGAATCGCTGGCCGCCGGTCGTGGTCACCTGGTACCACCCGGAACCTACCCGTTCGATCGACGCGACCTGGTTGATGTCGGCTTCCAGCTGGCCGGCATCAGCCCAGATGCGGGCCAGGCCCGGCTCGGCCGGGATGTACGCGGGAGCGCTCTGCTCGTGCAAGCGGCGCAGTGCCTCGGCACGCTGCTCATCGGTGAGATCGGCCAGCTGCGCCGGTGTGACGTAATCCAGGGCGTTGGAGCGCAACTGGCGCGCCGCGGTCTCGAGTTGCGCGAGGCGGCCGAAGTCGCCGAGGAGGACCACCGCGTCGGGCTGCTCGTCGAGCGCTTCGTCAGCGCGGAGGATGTCGGCGTCGCTGGCCTCCGGCGTGTCGACGACGGCCGGCTCGCCGAACGGGACGACCGCCGCGCCGGTCAGCAGGTCGGCGAGCTCCGGATCGTCTGCCAGCTCGGACAGCCGGTGCACGAGTCCGGCGAGCTGGGCGTCGGCAGCAAAATCGAACAGCCGGCTGATCAGGTCGTCCAGTTCGGCATCTCCGGCGGTGTCCGCCATGGCCGCCAACCGATCGGACAGCTCGGGCTCGCCGGCCTGCTCGGCCAGATGCCGGACGACGTCCAGCTTGGGCTCCCGCGCTGTGGTCTGCCGGGCGGCCGCGAGCAGCTCCGGCAGCTCCGGGTCCGTGGCCAGGTCGGCCAGCTCAGCGCTGGTTAGCAGCCGTGCCAGCTGCGGATCTTGGAGCAGTTCGGCGAGCTCACGGTTGTCACGCAGCAGTTCGGCGAATCGCGGGTTGACGACGGCGCGGGCCCGCCCGGGATCGTCCGGATTGACGAGGACGGTCTGCGCCGCCAGTTCGCCGATCCGCCGGCTGACGAGCGTGGTGTAGCGGGGCGAAGCGACGGTCCAGGAAGGGTCGATAGCGACGGTGATCCTGGCGGCGTGCGGGCTGATTTGCGTCGCGCGTTCCCAGGCCCTCCGCAGCTCGTCCAGGTTGCTGGCGCGCAGGATCGTCGGGCCGTTGACTCGATAGACGGGGGGGCGATCCGGCGTGGGCGAGGCCGGAATGGCCCAGCGGGCCCAGCGGCGCGGTCCGTAGTTGTCCGCCAGGCGGGCGGCGTCGTCATATCCGCTGTCGACGAGCAGCCGGCGGCGTTCGCCCACGTTCTGGGACGTGGTGGCGAGGCCGAGCCGACCGATGAGGTTGCGCAGTTCCAGCCGGCGGGCCCTATTACCGGGCAGTCGCATCAGTGGATTGCTGCGCTGCTGCCCGGCCGTGGCGGGGGATTGCGTGCGGCCGCGTCGCCAGTCGTCGAGTTGGCGGGCGCGCACCAGAATCTCGGTCGCAGCGGCGTGGTCGGCGATCGACATGGCCCGCTGGATCTCGTAGCCCGGCTGCAGCGAATCCGGGACCGTCAGGGCCGCCGCGGCCGAGTGGAGGGCCTGCGCGGCCTGCTGGATTGCGCTGACGGCCGCTTGCTCAAGCGTCTGCGCGGCGGTTGTCAGCGCGGTGGCGGCGTCGTCGAGCGCCGCAGGATTCGGGTGCGCGTCGAGTGCCGCGGCGCGAGCGCGGCCGAGTGCTGCGCTCAGCCGGGTGCGAGCGTCCTCGTCCGCAAGCCCTGCGACGACGGTGTCTGCCTGCTCGAGCGTCGCACTGGCAGGCGCTGTTGAGTTGAGCCTGGCGGTGAGTGAGGCGAGCTCGGTGGCCACCATGATCTCGACGCGTTCGCGGTCGAGGGCTGCCAGGTTGGCGTCGTCGGCGGCGAGACCGGCCGGGACAGTGATGATGTAGGCAGGAGATTCGGTCGGGCCGATGCGCGCTGTCCGCACGGCGGCCTCGCCGCTATCGCTGCGGGCGACGCCGACGGTGATCCGCTGCCCGGCCGTAGTCGTGACCCGGAACCAGCCGGTCCCGGCCGCGTCGATCGTGGTGGCGCCCGGCACCTCGTTGGCGAGGTCGGCGCGGTTGTCCCAGACGCGGTCAAGCGCGGCATCGGGCTGCGCTGCGGTGCCGGTTGGCGGTCGCTGCCCGGGCGGGGGAGTCTGGCTGGATAGCTGGCGTAGCGCGTCGCGTTGTTGGGTGGAGGTTAGGTGGCGTAGTTGTGCGGGGGTGGCGCGGGCTAGTTCGTGTGGTTCGGGGCGGAAGGCGGATAGGCCCGGTGGTTGTGTGGTACCGCGCTCGGCCTTGGCGGCGAGCGCTCGCGCCGTGGGCCAGGCCGGGTTCTCGTGGAAGTCGATGATCTGCCCGGCTCGGTCGACCCCTCCGTAGCGGGCTGCCAGCGTCGCGAGCGCTGCTTCGTTGTCGGCGAGGCGGGTCAGGGTCTGCTCGACCAGCAGCCCGATGGCGTCGAGTTCGAGTTCGGGGCTGGGGGCGAGGGTGGGGGGTCGTCCGGCGCGTAGTTGGCCGGCGCGGTGGTGCTGGTCGGCGATGGTCTTGGCCAGGGTGTCCCAGGACGCGAACGCCGCCGGGCCGAATCGGATCTGGTGCCCGTGCTGGTCGAACGGTGTCTCGGCGGTGTGCCTCCACCCGTCCAGTGAGTCGATCTCAGCGGCGTCATCGACGACGACGATCTCGACCCCCGCGAAGTCCAGCCCGAGCACCGCCGCCAGCTCCCGCACTCCCTGTGCGGTGTGCGGCACCGTGGACGGGTCGGCAGCGACCGAGCGGTTGCTGCGTGGACCCGAGAGCGACTGCGGGCCCTGCCAGCGGGTGACCGCGCTGCCGTCGATGGCGATGGTGTCCCAGAAGATCCCATCGGCGCGGTGTTCGGCCGCCGCGGCCTCCTCGTTGGCGGCCCGATCGTGGGGGTCGGTGATGCCGCGACGCCGCTGGCCGATGCGGGCGAGTTCGTGCAGCAGCACCCGGGCCAGCAGCGGCAGCCCACCGTCGAAGGCACCCGGGCCCAGGCGCACCCGGTCGGCAACCGTGCTCGTCTGCGCCAACTGCTCATGGAAGTCGAGCACGTCAACGCCCCGCGGGTCCTCCACGATCTCGAACCTGACCTCGGCCGGGTCGACGCCGCCGGTCAGTTCCCGCTGGTACAGGTATCCTGCCAGCGCCCGCACCAGCTCCGGGGTACGGCCCACCGCCTGCGGGCTCGGATCGTCGAGCGACTCGCGGTTGGTCCGCTGCCCGGGCTGGCGCCGATAGGGCAACCCGGCACCGGCCAATTCGGCCTCGGCCGGTTCGGCGTGCGCCGAGTCGGCGGTCGCCGGCGCGACTGTGTCGGGTGCGCTCAGTGCGGCCCCAATACCGCTGAGCGGTCGACCCGCCTCGGCCGACTCAGGGGCACTCGGCATACCCCGCGCTTCGCCGGCCGAAGCGGTCAGCCGGGCGTAGTCGCCCGGGTCGCCGACGAACAGCACTACGGCAGGCCGCTGTCCGACCGGCAGGTCCAGGCCGAGCGCGTGGCGATACGGATCGTCCGCGGCAACTGTCTCGAGATTGACGCCGCGGGCGCCGGCGCTCAGAAGCTGGCCGAGCTGTTCGGCGACGAACGCCCGCCACGCGGCCTCGACCTCGCCCTCGATGCTGGAGTCGATCGCGTCCGGAGCGTTCGCGCCGCTGACGACGACCGCGTACCGCGTCGCGTCGCCGGCGCCGATCTGGTCTAGGGCCGCCGTCAGATCGGCGAGGGTGGCGATGTGCCGCAGTTGCGGCACCGCTGCGGCTACTGCTTCGCCGCGACCGACCTCAGCACCGCGTTCGGCTTCACCGGGCTCGGTGTCGTGCGTTCGAGCGTGATCGTCACCTCGCCGGTCCTGATATCCCGCGGCGAGAGGAACTCCAGCGCCAACACCCGCACTCGCAGGTTGTTGCTGTCCTCCAAGATCATCTCTGGCTGGAGCTTCCCCGACAGCGTCTTGCCGCTGGTCAGCAGTCCATCCCGGTCCGGCAGGTCGAACACGTGAGTCACCAAGAACGACGTCGCCTCTGGCGTCGGTTGCATGTGTAGTCCCATCGGTAACGCCGCTCCCGGGTGCGGCAGTTGTGTTGTCGCTCGTCGTGGCGGGTGCCGGCGACATGATCGTCTGCTGGTCGGCCGTCGCGTCCGGAATCGTGACCTCAGTGGCGGCGGCCCCGCCCGCCGCGGGTGCAACGGCCTGTGCCTGGTCGGTTGCCGCAGCGGCGTGGTGAGCGGGCGTCTGCGATCCAGGCTGCTGTGCGCCGACCGTACCTTGGTGGGCTGGTGGTGTTGGCGCTCCTGCGGTCGGAGTCGTTGCTGCCGGTTGAGTCGTTCCCGCGGCCTGCGTGTGTGCGCTGACCTGCTCGCCGTCCTGCTGCTGCCCGGTTGCTGCTGCGATGGTCTGATCGCCGTGCCGCGCAGGGGCCGAGGTAGCGGCCTGGGCAGCATGGGTTTGGCCGAGCGTATCCGGTGCCTCCGCGGCGGGGGTCGGGCTCGCCGGCACGGGTGGCGCATCGGGGGTGGCCGAGGGTGGGGCGGTCTGCGCGCCGGTCGTTGGTATGTGGATCGGCGGTGTCGGGTCGCGGCCGTCCGCAACCGGTGCCGGCTGGTCCGGGGTGGCCGGGCCTTGCGACAGGGGCGGCGGCATGGTCGCGTCCATGACGGGGGCTGTCGCGTCGGGAACGGAGTCGCCGACGGGTGCTGGCGGATCTGTGGTCCGCCCGTCGGGGATGTGGATGAGGCCAGCGGCCGGGGTCTGCTGGCGGGGCTCGCCTGCACTGTGCTCGGTTGCGGGGGGTGCGTGGGCGGGGGGGCTGGCCGGTGTGTGGGCTTGCGGCGCCGGTTCGCTGGTGTCGGTGATTGTGTCCGGGGCCGTGGTGTGCGAGATGGCAAGCGGTGTGCGGTATTCGGCAGAGGTTTGCATACGCCGCATGAGTTTGGCGTGTTCGCGGCCTAGCCGCTCCAGCGCCTGTGGATCGGGAGCTTCCTGTTCGAGGAGGTTCCTCGCGCCGGTGAGGAAGCTCGCGACGTCCGGATGGGTCTCGTACCGCTGCAACAGTTCGTGGTCCAGGTATCCGTAGAAGGTGGCGTCGCCGGGGTTGCCGTTGCGGCCGGCACGGGTTTGGAGCTGGATGTCGATGCGCTCGGATTCGGCAGCACGACCGGTGCCGAGTACCCGCAGGCCACCGCCCGTCCTGATCGGGTTGCCGTTGGCGTCGTGGAGAACCTTGACCGGGTTGCCTTCCTCGTCGCTCAGCAAGACGTTGCCGTGCTTGTCGGTGATCGGCTGGCCGTGCTGATCATCGACGATGTGGGTGTAGGTGTCTTCGGCGGGTTTGATGTCCGAGCCGCGGCCGCCGAAACGGCCGGTGATGATGATCTTTCCTCGGCCGCCAGCCTGGTCGAATGCAGCTTTCATGGCGGGGTCGCGGTTGGTGCCCTGGTCGAGAATCCAGGTGGCGTCGAGGGCTTGGATGTCTTTGGCGGGCACGCCTTGGTCTATGAGTTTTTGGCGGATCTCGGCGACCCAGTCGTTGCGGTGGACGATGATCTGCTGGGGTCGGCCGGTGCTCTGGTCGTAATTGTCGATCGTGTCTTTGACGATGGCGTCCTGCGCAGCCCTCTCGTTCATGCGCAGGTTGTCGGGGCGTACATCGAGGCGGTTCGGGTCGTGGCGGGGGATCACTTGCACGTCGCCGAAGCCGAGTTCATTCAGACCTGTCGCGGCGGCGAAGGCGGTGCCTGAGCCGCCGCCCTTTAGCCGCCGGTAGGAATCCAGGACTTCCTGCAGCGTGGTGGACTTGTTGCTTTCCGGGTCGGCGTGGATGGGGCGGTCGTATCTCGCCTCGAGTGCTTGGGTGAGGCCGTTCTGCCAGCGTTGTTCGAGGTTGGTGGCCGGGTCGTAGAGTGGTTCGTGAGTGTCGGGGTTGATGATCCGGATTCCGCTGTGTTCGGGGGTGTCACCCTCGTAGTCGAGGAAGTCCTTGCCCTCGACCAGTCTGCGGCCGGCCAGTTCCTGGGTCAGCCGGTGCTCGGCCTCGACCAGCGGATCCTTGCCGAAGAAGCGGGTGGCGTCCTCAGGCAGGTTCTCGGCGAGCCGGCCCCGTGCAGCGTCGGTCAGTCTCCACCGACCCTCGGGCCTGCGTTCGAGGTCGGCGTCGATGAATGTGCCGTCCTCAAAGCTCTGCTTGGCCCACTGCACCGGTACGGTGACCTCGGGCCCGGCCAGCTCGTGCACGCCTTCGCTTTCGATGAAGACCATGCCCCGGTCCAGCATGTCCTTGAGCACGTCGACCTCGTCGGCGATGAACGAGTCGGTGGGTACCCGCTCGCCCCAGTGGCGGTGGTAGTGACCGAGCTCGTACACGTCGGTGAGATACACCGTGGGCCGCTCCGGCGGCGTCAACCGAGTGTTTTTGTCGACTTCGACCACGTCGATACCCAGCGGTTCGAGGATCTCCCGAAGCACCGCGGTGTCACGACCGGCCAGATACTTGCTGGAGGTGATCCGCAGCACCGACCCGTGCTCGAGGGCAATCACGCCGCTGGCCTGGTCGAAGGCCTCGGTCTTGCCCTCACCAGCGGGCTGATCGAAGGTTAAGCCGTCAATGAGCGCCTTGCCGGCATGTACCTGCGTCCATTTCAGTGCCTCATATTTCTTGACCTGAAGGATCCGCTCGGTAACCGCCGCCTCGCGAGCGATCCGATCACCGTTCTCCGCCAGCTCACGCAGCGCATCCACGGGTACCTGCCCGTTCTCGTCGCGCAGCGGGTCGAGCACCTCAGCCCATTGACGGGCCCGATCCGCCGCCTCAGTCTGCATGGCGGCAATGGCCTGGTCTGTGGGTTCGGCGACGGTGCGGGCGATGGTGCCGTCAGATTCGCCGGGTCCGGTGTGGTCGGCTGTAGCATGCCCGGCGTCGGCTGCGGACCTCGTGTCGTCGGGCTGGCCGGAGGCAGCGTGGTCACTGTCGACCGGAGTGCTAGTCGGGGAAGGCTGCTCGGTGCGCCCGGTGATGTCTGTGCTGCCGGCAACCTCTTTGGCAGCCGCAGTGTCCGTCGCCTCTTCGACGACAGTTGCACGCGTTTCAGCGGCTCTCGCCTCACCGGCGGCGCCGTCCTCTGTCCTGGCGGGCGTTTCGGGCCGAGCTCCGCTCACACGTGACGCAGACTCGGCCGGCTGGTCCGGGCGTATCGCAGCCGGGGAGCCGGCTGGTGGAAGCTCCCCGACCGGCTCACCAGCAGCCGCCGCGGCCGGCTCGTCGTTGATGCGGATGGTGGTGTCTTCGCCGCGGGTGGTCGGCAGGTTTGCTGCGTCTTCGGCTCGTGTGGGCGTGACAGCAGCGACATCGTCGGCGGCTGGTGCGGCGGGGGGTAGCTCGTCGGGATGTCCGGTCAGTGTCGGGTCGAGCGGGATGACCGTCTCCTCGGTGACCCGCTCGGTCGGGACGGCGCCCTCCTGCGACGGCGGTATCTCATGGGTGCTCGGCACGGTCGAATCCGTGCCGGTACGGTCCGCGGCTGGCTCCGGGTGCACCGGGGCGGTCCCGTCTGGGACCGTGCCGTCGGTCCTGGCCGTAACACCGTCGGGTGGTGGGCCGTTGCCGTTGTCTCCGGGCGTGGCCGCGGCGGGTTCGTGGACGCCGCCTTGATCGACCGGGACTGCATGGTCGGTGGGCACCGGCTGGTCTGGCGCAGTGTGGTCGGTGGGAGGTGCCTGATCGACTGGGACGGCTTGGTCGGGGTGGGCGCCGGCTGGCGCGGCGGTGGTGGCGTCGGATGGTGGGCCGGTGTCGCTGGTGGCGGGGTGGCCGTTGGGGCTGGTCGTGGCGGTGGTGTCGGGGGTGGCGGTGCTGCCGTCGGGGGGTGGTGGGCCGTCGCCGGTGACGCTCTGGGCGTGCCCGTCCGTGGTCGTGGCGGTGGTGTCGGGGGTGGCTGGGGTGTGGTCAGGGGGTGGTGGGCCGTCGCCGCCGCCGGTGGTGGCCTTGCTGGTGGCTGCGGTCTTACCGCCGGTGGCAGGAGCGCTGGTACGGGCGGGTTCGCCGCCGGTGGCGGGGGTCGGCTGTGTGCCACCCGAGGCGGGGGCAGGTTCGCCGGCGGTGGCCAGGCTGGGTTCGCCGGCGCCGACGGGTGCAGTAACCGCGTCAGGGGCGGCGGTGAGTTCGGGGACTTCGGGCCTGGCTTCGGTGAGGGGTTCGGTGGTGGGGGTAGTGGCCAGGGCGGTGGCGGTATCGGTGGGGGCGGCTACCTCGCCGGGGGGGCGAACGGCCCAGGCGTGTCCGGCCAGGCCGATCCCCTTGGCGGTTTCGGTGGCGCCGTGGAACACGGCGCCGTTGACGAACGCGCCGAGGTAGGTGTTGGGGTCGCTTAGGTGGGACAGGTCGCCGGTGGCCAGGGCGCCGCTGACGGGCATGGCCACGCTCATCACCGCGCCGACTTGCACGGAACTCAGCGCGGTGCGCCCGGTGAAGCGCAAGGCGCGACCAGCCAGCGAGGTCGTGGCCTTGTCCGCGGCGTTGTCGGCGGCGTTGGCGGCATCGCGGGCGGCGAATTTGGCGAGGCCTTTTCCCAGGCCGTGGCCAATGCCCCCAGCCAGTGGGGCGGTTAGCAGGGCGGTGGCGGTGGAGGCCCAGTTCCAGCTGGCGTTCGGGTTGTGCCGCATTTCTTCGACGTTGGACGCGACATTGGTGATGATGCCGTACACGGCGACCTTGACCACGTTGGTGCTCAACTTGTCGCCCGCCGAACGAGCCGCCGCCCGCCCCGCCTGCTTAGCGGCCAGGTCCTTCGCTTCGTTGGCGGCGAGGTCTTTCGCTTCGTTGGCGGCGAGGTCTTTCGCTTCGTTGACGGCGAGGTCTTTCGCTTCGTTGGCGGCGAGGTTCTTCGCTTCGTTGGCGGCGAGGTTCTTCGCTTCGTTGGCGGCGAGGTCTTTCGCCTCGTTGGCGGCGAGGTCTTTGCCGACGTCGGCGGCGAGGTTTTTCCCGACGTCGGCGGCGAGGTCTTCGAGGGCTTCGGCGCCGAAGCGCCGCCCGACCGCCGCGGCCACCTTGGCCAAGATCGTGGAGATGGTCTGCTTCGTCGCGGCCACCGCCGGGCCGATGCCCTCCGCCGACGCGCCGCCGGTGAAAAACGCCAGCAGCAGCGAGATGAACACCGTGATCAGCAGCACCCACACCGCGACATTGATCGAGATCTTGCCGAACTCGGTGTTGAACCCGAAATTATCCGTCTGCATGGCGTAGGCCTGCAGCGCCGACTGCAACCCGTACAACCCCGCCCCCGGGGTGTACATGTAGTTCATCCGGTTCTGCTGAAACGCCTCCACCGCCGGCGCCGCCCACGCCTCGCCCGAGGTCACCCGATCCCCCGCCGGCCCCAACACATCCATCGCGTCACCGACCGCATTCAACAGATCCGTGAACGCATGCTGCGCATCAAAGGCCAGATTCTCACTACCCTCCGGCCACGACTGCGCCGCCACAATCATCGAAATAACATCATCAGCCCAGCTCGGCAGATGCGTCGTCCAGCACGGCGTCACATCACGCGGATCCTCAGGCACCGCAGCCCTGCCGGCGCAGCCTCACGTGCGGCAACCGCTCAGCCGGGTGACCGCACGAAACGACCCCCACGGTGCCCGGTCCTCCGTTACCTGAACGTCTCACACAGAATGATCAACTATTGTGTCGCGGCGGGTGCCGACCGAATATTTTGTGGCGGCGTTACAGCTTTCCTTGCGGCTTCTTCAGCTCGGTGGCCTGAACCTGGTCGGATGCGAGCGACTTGTTGATGGCGTCGCGGGTGTGCTTTCCCAGTTCGACGATCTTATCGACGACCTGGGAACCCTGCCCGTCCGGCTGCTTGAGCAGATCCTTGACTTGGCCGACGTCGATGGCGTGACGGAAATCGTCACCGGCTTTGTCTTCGCCGGCCCAGTTCGCACCGTTGAATTTGTCCAAGGCGACGTGTGCCTTCGCCTGGAAGTCCGCCTGGAGCTGCTCTGCCGCGGTGTCGAATGCGCCGAGCGCATTCGAGATGGCCTGCTCTTCGATCCGTACCTCGTCACCAGCCATGGCGGTCACCCTTCGCCCCGGAACTGCTTGTGCATCATTTCGATCAACGTGTTCGTGTCGCCACTCATTTGCGCCGCCACCTGCTCGCGTGGGACCAGCGTTGCGAACAGCTCGACGACTTCGTCGCGGGCCTTTGCACCCGCCTTCTTGATCGTCTCGGTGATGTCGTCCGCCAACGCTCGCGCGTCGGGGCGGCGATAGATGCGCGGATCGATGTCGAGGCGGAGCAGCTCGCCGCGCGCGCCAACGGTCGCGGCGATAAGTCCATCGCCGGACTTCTCGGTGACCTGCAGTGAGCGTGCGCGCTCTTGCAGCTTCGGGCCCTCTTCCTGGAGGCGCCAGAACCGTTTCTCCAACTCCTCGGCGTAGGCACGTATGCCCGCGGTACTCGGGAGGTCGTCGGGTCGATTAGACAGCTGCATCGCCCCTCCTGCACCAAACGTCTACGGTGCCCGTACGTACCTGGCTAAGATCGCATCATCCTAACTCACGGTAGAAGCCACACAGGGTTCACGTAACTCGCTAAATTTGACTGTGCGGTCATGGAGGAGCGGCGATGGCGACAGCAAGGGCCGTCGCCGCATCGCTCCTCCTCGCCACGGTCTGCACGATCGGTATGCCCGTGCCCGGCGCCGAGATCGCGTCGGCGGCCCCAGTCCCGGTCGCCTGTAAGAACCCGCCGAGTCCGAGCGGGGTCATCAGCCAGGAGCCCTGGAACCAGGCGTGGTTCGACGCGCCGGACAAGATCTGGCCGTTCAGCACCGGAGCGGGCACGACGGTCGCGGTGATCGACACCGGGGTCGACGCATCCCACCCGCAATTGCTCGGCAAGGTGCTGCCTGGTTTCGACTTCGTCCGCAACGTGCCCCAGGGCGATATCGACTGCGTCCCGCACGGCACGGCCGAAGCGGGTGTCATCGCCGCGACGCGACTGCCCGGCGTGGGGTCATACGGCCTAGCGCCCGACGCAAAGATCTTGCCGCTACGCGTCAGCGAACACGAGGTGGTCGACGACAAGTCACAGCCGGTCGACACGGGGAAGCTGGCCGCCGCTATCACCTATGCCGCCGACCATAGTGCCGACGTCATCGACTGCGCGGTGGTGAGCTATCGTGACGATCCTCGCGTCGCGGCCGCCGTCCGTCACGCACTCGACAAGGGCGTCGTCGTGGTCGCCATGGTCGGCGACGCGCACAATGCGGACCGCGACGGGATCGGCCCGACTCGAGTACCTCCTCCGGAGCCGGCGAGTTACCCCGGCGTGATCGGCGTAGGGGCCGTCGACAGCGACGGCAGCCGGGTGTCGACCTCGCAGATCGGCGATTACGTCGATTTGGTCGCGCCCGGATCGCAGGTCGTCGCATCCGCCACGGGCGGTCAGAACCAGTTCGACGGGACGAGCATCGCCTCGGCGTTCGTCGCGGCCGCGGCCGCGCTCGTGCTGGCGGAACGGCCGTCATTGATCGGCAATCCCACCGGACCGGCTCGGGTCACCGCAATGACCAAGCGACTGATGGCCACCGCCGGGCCGGAACTGTCCGCCGAGGAGAGCCTCGCCTACGGTGCCGGCGTGGTCGATCCGTACCGAGCGCTGACCGAGACTGCGTCGAATCGCGCACCTGCTCCGCTGGGCGCCTATAACCCGCCACCGCCGCCGAAGCCCGATCCGGTCAAGGAGGCTGCGGCGCGATTCAACCGGCACACCGGCAGCATGGCGCTTCGACTGGCCCTGATGCTCGGCGCTGTGGTGTTGTTGTTGCTCGTGCTCGCGGTCGTCGTGCCGCGCGGCCGTACGCTGCGGTGGCGGGCCATGCGAGCTCCGCAGATCGTGGAGTCGCCGCCCGACGATCAACCGGAGTTCGTGGCCAGTGAGGCCCTGTTCCGGCCCCCGATGCGCGACAGCAACTGACCCGGACAAAGCCGATGGCCGCGACCCGACGTTCGGATCGCGGCCATCGCCGAAACATTCCGCCTAGTCGTCAGCCCGACACCACACCGACGTTGGTGTGCTCGGTGCTCGAGGCGATCTCGGCGGCCGCCGTCAGATTCTTGACGAACATGGCGAGTGCGTCCTTGATATTGGCGCCGGACTGATTCCACGTTGCCTGGCGCTCGTGGTAGACCTTCTGCGTGTCGCTGGCCCAGTTGGCGCAAAGTTGATTGCCCTGGGTGTTGACGTCGCTCAGAATCGCGTCCAGCTGTGTGGTCGCGCTGTTTACAGTCGCCGAGGCAGCGTGCACCTCGTCCCAGTTGACCTGATACATGGCGGTGCCCTTCCTCCCTAAACTCCCAGCTTGGCGGCGAGGCCGCTCATCTCGGTGCCTGTCTTCCGCAGTTCCGCCTGCTGCGCATCGTCGGCGGCCTGGTAGTTGCGGGCGGCCGTCGAGACGTGGCCGGACAGGTAGGTCAACGCCTGATGCAGGCGCGTCATCTCCTCGTTGACCACCGTGACGGTTGCACGGAAGGCATCGCCGCCGGCTCCCTGGTAGCTGGCGATCAAAGTCGAAAGGTTTGACTCCATAGTCGACAGGGTCTGCTGGATTTGCCCTGCCGCGTCGTTGGCCTTGGTCGCGAACTGATTAAGGGACGCAAGTTCTGCGCTCGTCGCATGACCACCGGACATCTAACGCACCTCGCTCTCGGGGCAGATTTGAGACACCGGACTGTGTCTCACGCCACGCTGTGAAGGGTATCCGGTTGTCTGGGTTCGAGCCAGTTGCTGGCTAGTAAGCGAATTTCACCGGCCGGTCACGATCGCCGCTGATGGGCTGCCTGCGGATCTAGGGCGTCACCGGCGGGAATGCGAGCAACCAGTGACGCAGGCATCTGGACCGGTGTCACGGGGCTGTATCCCAACGCGTCACGCGCATCGCCGTTCGCGATCGCGTACCGCCGGCCGTCGTCGGTGACGAGGAAGAGGCTCCCTGAGGTCGCCGTGGGCGAGGGCATCGACTCAACCACGGCGCCCCAGCCGGGTTGCACCTCGACTCGGTTCGCGAGAACGGTCCCGTTCTGCGTTCGCTGCTCCGTTGCCGGCGCGACCTCGGCTCCCTCCACTGCCGCCTCGAACGCCACCTCGGGCACCAGGCCCGCGTTGTGGAATGAGGCGCAGACCGTGGACTGGTCGGAGTTGACGGCGGCCATCGACGGCTTCACCGCGGGCGGGTCGGTCGGGTCGACGGCCGGCGTATTCAGCCGCGGTACGGAATTGGCCACCGCGGCCGGCAGCGGCCGGGGCACCGGGTTGTTTCCGCCGTACACCAGCTGCCGCACCGAAGGGTCGGCCAGGGTGATCGCAGCCTGCACGGGGGTGATCGCCTGAATCCGCTGTTTCTGGACCAGGTAGTACTGTGTGCCGCCACCCGACTGAACCACCCGGACCTCGCCGACCGTGGCCCCACCCGGCAGCACATCGGTGTGCTGACCACGGCCGGGCGCGACCGGGACTGCCAGCGGCTTGCCTGCGGGCAACGCGCTGAGCCAGGCTGTTCCGACCTGGACCTGCGGAACGTCACGCATGGTGAGGCCTTCGAGCACCGGTGCTTCGTCCGGGATCGGGTAGTCGTGGCCGTGCCAGACGAGGTGCAGCGTGCCGCGTTCGATGTCGCGCGCGAGCATCGCGGAGTCGCCGACTGGAATGCCGCTCGTTCGTTGCCGCCCGAGTGCCAGCGCGGTGTTGGGCACCCGCTCGCCGCTGATCGTCTCGGCCGGCAGCGAGCACAGCGTCCACGGCACGCCCAGCAGATGATTCGTCGTCGGGATCGAGTCGGGTGCGTCTCCCAGACCGAGCCGCGGCCCGCGCGGCACGCCCATCAGCTGCTTGGTGGACACGTAGGTCGTGTCCGTCGAGCCTGCGAGCAACGCGGCGGACGCGAAGTTCGTGATCGGGTAGAGGTACCAGCTACCACTGGCCTGGTCCTGCATCCACATGTAGTGCGCGCCGGTCGATTTCTCGATGATGATGTGGCCGCCGTCCATCCAGTTCGCATTGCCGGAGGGCTTGAACACCCCGATGACGCCGGCCACCGCCAAGACGATGACGGCAACCATCACGCTGCCGAGCGCGGCGCCGGTCATGCGGCGAAGCGGCGGCTGGGCCGGGTCGGTCTCGTGCAAAACGAAGGACGAGATGACGCGCCGCACCATGAACTGATAGGACTGGAACTGGTCGCGCCTGCTCGCCATCGCTCGTTGATCTCCGCGCTAGCCGTAGAGGTTGCGCATGTAGCCGACCAGGCCGATGAAGACGCATGTGGTCGGTACGACGGCGATGACCACCAGGACGTCGAGGATGTCCGCGATACGGCCGAGGTACGGCCCCGGCTGGTGGTGCTGGAATCGGCGGCCTGCGGCCAGGACCACACCGGCGACGACGATCAGGGCGGGAACCATGACGGCGAGCCGGAAGTTGTCGGGGGCGGTCAGAGCACGTGCACACAGTGCCGCCGCGCCGACCACGCCCGCGGTCAGGAGCGAGGTGCGATGGCGCACCGTCGGGAACAGCCGTGCCTGCAGCAGCATCGCTGCGGCCACCAGACCGACGAGGACCAGCGCGGTGCCGCGGCCGTCGAGGGCCAGCACGACCTGGCTGAGCGTGGCGACGACGGCGTTGCCGAGCAACAGGCCGGTCAGCAACTCGTCCGAACGCCGCACCGAGGCGTAGACCCGCGGGCGCGAGACGCGCGGCTGTTCGGCGAGCAGATCGTCGGTCGTGGCTGGCAGCGCCGGCACAGGCAACTTGCCCAGCCGGATCGACATCAGCGGAAGCGCCGGCGCGACGATCACCGTGGCCGCGACGAGAATGCCGGCGATCTCAGCCGTTCCGAGATCGCTGAGACCCACCAGCGCGCCGATGATCCCGAAGATGCCGGCGTAGACGCCGGCGACGAAGAACTGCGTCCGGTCCGCGACGGCGACATAGCACACCGCCGCGGCGGCGACCAGGATTGCCGACCCGGCGAGGAACTGGTGGGACCCGAGGCCGAGCAGCGGGCGGTTGCCGTTGAGTACCGTGAGCCCGCCGGCGAAGGCGTAGATCATGCCGACGGTGCCCACCGCCGCGCCCGTGCCCGAGTCGCCGAGCGCACGCGAGAGCACCGTCGCGGCGACGAGGCACAGGCCCGCCGCTACTAGGAGGACGCTCGCGGGCTTGGTCCACGGTGGCCCGACGCTGAGCGTCAGCCCAAGAGCCAGCGCACCGGCGACGATCGCGACGACGATGGCGGCGCGGCGGGTGGCTGCGCCTCCCCACGTGCGCACCTGGCGGCGAGCCTCCGTCGCGATGAGGTCGACGACGTCGTCGTAGTCCAATTCCGGCCAGTCCTCATACCGCCGCGTGAGGTGCAGGATCTCGCCGTCCCGCAGTGCCTGCGCCGCGAGCGTCTGGCCGGGATCGATGACCGAGCCGTCCGCGCGCCGCAGCACCCACCCACCGTGCTCCTGGCCGGTGTCGGCGAGATCGTCACCGGCGTGACGCAGCAGGCCGGGCAGCAGTTCGGCGGCAGGCACGTACTCGGGCAATGCGACGTCGACGCGGCGCGTCGGGGAGGCGATCGTGACCCGGGCCAGCCCGCCGGCGCTACTGGTCACAGTCAGCCTTTCGGTGGCGATACCGTCCATGCGGGGATGTGCGGTGACCGGTGTGCTTCGGTCGCATGGACCATACGATAGGGGCCGGTACCCCAAAAGGCGCACTTCTGGGCGCGGCCGTGAACCCCTGTGCAGAAGGAGGATGGCTCTGGTGGGGACAGTCGTGCTCAAACGGCAACCGCGCCGGCACGCGCCAGAGCTGCCATCCGGCGAGGTGATCATCGACCCGCCCCCGGTCATTCCTGATGCGCAGGGTCGCAACTGGTCCCAGATGATGATGATGATGCCGATGCTGGCCGGATCCGCCGCCATGGCGCTGATGTTCTCGGGTCGCGGCGGCGGTGCGCTGACGTACATGACCGGCGGCTTGTTCGGCGTCTCGGCGCTCGGCATGGTGGGCATGCAGCTGGTCAGCGGCGGCGGCAAGAGCAAGCGCGAGATGATCGCGGCTCGCCGCGACTACATGCGGCATCTCGCGCTGCACCGCCGCAAGGCGAGGAGGACGGCCATCCAGCAGCGCAAAGCCATGTTCTACCGCCACCCGGATCCGGGGGACCTTTGGACGACGGCGGCCAGCTACCGGCTCTGGGAGCGGCGCCGCAACGACGCCGACTTCGGCGTCGTCCGGATCGGGATCGGCCCGCAGGAACTCGCCACGCCAATCATCCCGCCACAGACCCGCCCACTGGACGACCTCGAGCCGGTGTGCGCGTCGGCGCTGCGGCAATTCGTGCTGACGTACTCACAGGTCCCGGACCTGCCCGTCGCCATGGCGGTCAACGGATTCAGCCGCGTGTACGTCCGTGGCCGTGAGGAGCGTGTTCGGGCAACCTGCCGGGCTCTGCTCGCACAGCTTGCGGTGCACCACTCGCCCGACGACGTGCTTGTGGCGGTCTGCGCCGCCGAGCATCGGCGGCGCGAGTGGGAGTGGGCCAAGTGGCTGCCACAGGCGTTGCATCCGGAGCGCGTCGATGCGCTCGGCCCGCTGCGGATGGTCGCGCCCAGCATCACCGCACTGGAGGCGATGCTCGACGACCTGCTCGCCACGAGACCCCGGTTCAATCCGAGCGCGCCGGTGCCGCAGGTTACCGGCCAGCACGTGGTGGTCGTCCTCGATGGCGGCGACGTGGCTGGGTCCAACCATCTGATGACCGAGGGCGGCGTCGAGGGCGTCACGATCATCGACCTGCAAGACCCGCCGCCGCGCCTGCTGGACCGGGCCACGCTCGTACTGGAGATCGACGACAAGGCGACGCTGGTCAGCCGCACCATCGACGGCGAGACCGAGATCGGCCACGCCGACTCACTGAGCCTCGCCGAGACCGAGTCGCTCGCGCGCCAGCTCGCCCCGATGCGGATGTCGGTCGCCGGGCAGGGCGAACAAAGCATGAGTACGGCGCTCGGCCTCGCCGAGCTGCTCGAGCTCGGCGACCCCTTCTCCTTCGACCCGCGCATCGGCTGGGCGCCACGCCCCAACCGCGACCGGCTGCGGGTGCCAATCGGCATCGGTCCGGACGGGCAGGCGGTCGAGCTGGATCTGAAGGAGTCCGCGCAGGACGGCATGGGCCCGCACGGTCTGCTCGTCGGCGCTACCGGGGCGGGCAAGTCCGAGCTGCTGCGGACCTTGGTGCTGGCGCTGGGGCTGTCGCACGACTCGGAGACGCTCAACTTCGTGCTGGTCGACTTCAAGGGCGGTGCGACGTTCACCAAGCTTGACCGATTGCCGCACACGAGCGCGGTGATCACCAACCTCGCCGACGAGTTGCCGCTCGTCGACCGGATGACCGACGCGATCAACGGCGAACTGCTGCGACGGCAGGAACTGCTGCGCCGGGCCGGCAACTTCTCCTCGGTGCGCGACTACGAGAAGGCGCGGCTGGCGGGCGCGCCGCTGTCTCCGGTACCCAGCCTGCTGATCATCTGTGACGAGTTCAGCGAGCTGCTGTCTGCCAAGCCGGATTTCATCGATATGTTCGTGCAGATCGGCCGTGTGGGCCGGTCGCTGGGCGTGCACCTGCTGCTGGCGTCCCAACGCCTGGAGGAGGGCAGGCTGCGCGGTCTGGACACGCACCTGTCGTACCGGATCGGACTGCGCACCAACTCCGCGATGGAGTCTCGGGTGGTGCTGAATTCGCCGGATGCCTTCGAACTGCCGCGGGCTCCCGGGCACGGATACCTCAAGTACGGCACCGATCCGCTGGTCAGGTTCCGAGCGGCGTACGTGTCGGGCGTGTATCGGCGGCCCGGGCAACGGGCGGCCTTGGGGGCGAGCGCCGGCTGGGACGGCGTCCGCGACTACGACACGCGCTACCTGGCGCCACCGCTCGAGGCCGAGGAGGCCACGCCTGAAGCGACCGAGGAAACCGACGACGCGCTCGGCCAGACGCTGCTGGACGTCCTTGTGGAGCGGATCGAGGGGAACGGCACGCCGGCGCACCAGGTCTGGCTGCCGCCGTTGGGCGATCCGCCGACCCTCGACACGCTTCTCCCGCCACTCGTCATCGATCCCGAGCGCGGCTTGACCGTGTCCAATCCCGATCAGCGCGGTGGGCTGCGGACCCCGGTCGGCATCATCGACAGGCCGCTCGATCAGCGCCGCGACATCCTCACCCTCGACCTGGCCGGAGGCAGTGGCCACGCGGTGATAGTCGGGGGACCACGCAGTGGCAAGAGCACAGTCATGCGGACGCTCATCGCGAGCATGGCGCTCACGCACACGCCGCGCGAGGCGCAGTTCTACTGCCTGGACTTCGGGGGCGGGTCGCTGGCCTCGCTGCGCGAGCTCCCGCACGTCGGCGGTGTCGCTGCCCGGACAGACGCCGCGCAGATTCGTCGCACGGTGGCGGAAATGGTGACGCTGCTCGAACAGCGCGAACGGCGCTTCGCCAAGCACGGGATCGACGGCATGACGACGTATCGCCGCCTCCGGCAGCAGGGCCAGCACGCCGACGATCCGTTCGGTGACGCGTTCCTCGTCGTGGACGGGTGGCTCACGATCCGCAACGACTTCGACGATCTGGAGCCGGTGCTCACCGACCTGGCAACCCGCGGCCTGTCCTACGGCATCCACCTCGTCGTCGGCGCGTCCCGGTGGATGGACCTGCGTCCGGCGATACGCGATCTGTTCGGCACCCGGCTCGAGTTGCGCCTCGGCGACCCCGGCGACTCGGCCCTCGATCGCCGTGCGGCCATGAACGTTCCGGCTGAGACCCCGGGCCGCGGCATTACGCCGGACAAGATGCACATGCTCACCGGCCTCCCGCGGTTGGACGGCAGGGCCACCGCCGACGATCTGGCCGACGGTGTGGCGGCGATGGTGGACGACATCCGCAAGGCCTGGCCCGGCGCGTTCGCACCGCCGGTTCGGCTGCTGCCCGACCTGGTGCCGTACGACAGCCTGCCCGTGGACGCCGAGCGGGGAATCGTGATCGGCATCGCCGAGAACGATTTGGGCCCGGTGTACCTCGACCTGTCGTCCGACCCGCACTTCGTGGTTTACGGCGACGCCGAGTGCGGCAAGAGCGGGTTCCTGCGCGCGTTCAGCAATCGAATCGTCGAGCAGCACCGGCCCGGACAGGCGCGGATCGTGCTGGTCGACCACCGCCGCAGCCTGCTCCGAGCGGTGACCACCGGTCACCTCATCGGCTACGGTACGTCCTCGGAGACGACCCGGTCGATCATCACAGAAGTGTGCGACGTCATGCGCAAGCGGCTGCCCGGGCCCGACATCACACCGGAGCAATTGCGCACCCGAAGCTGGTACACCGGCGCGGACCTGTACCTGCTGGTCGACGATTACGATCTGGTGGCTGCCGTGAGCCCGAATCCGCTCGAGCCGCTGGTCGAGTTCCTCCCGCAGGCCCGCGACATCGGCCTGCACCTGATCGTGGCCCGGCGCAGCGGTGGCTCCGGACGGGCGATGTACGAACCCGTGCTGATGCGGCTGCGCGAGCTGTCCTCGCCAGGACTGGTCATGTCCGGTGACCGGGATGAGGGTGCGCTCGTCGGGATCGTCCGGCCATCCGCGCAGCCGCCCGGACGCGGGTGGCTGATCACCCGCAAGGAAGGCCTCCGGCTGGTCCAGCTGGCATGGCTGCCGCCGCCGATCTAGGTGGAGTGAACCGCTTCAGGTCAGATTTCGTGAGATTGTTCGTCAATGCTCAGGTCGGACGCTACAGTCGTAGCGACCGATCAATCCGCCTCTGGGCGGTAGCAGCGGCGCCCCCGGGAGGAGCTGGGTATGGCGGATGAGAGCAAGGTCAACATCGACGCCTTGGCCGCGTTCGGCAAGGCGTTGGCGTTCGGCGACCAGCCCATGGTCGGGGACTTCGGTAGCGGCGTCAACAAGGCGACGGGCATCGATCAGGCCCAGGTCGGCTTCTCCGGCACCAACGAGGCGCAGGTGTTCCGGGACTACTACTATCACGTCGTCGCCTATTCGTGGGGTCAGTTCCAGCAGGACGTCTACAAGGGGCTGCTCTCGATGGGCTGCGGCGCCGTCGTGGAAGCGGCCAACTACCGGGCAGGCGACCTATCTCAAGCTCAGGCGCTGCACGACGTGCAGGCGGCTTTCAACCCCGCCCCGGGCACGCAGTCAGTGGCCACCTTCTTGGCGGCGGGCGACGCCAAGAAGCAGGCCGAGGACGCGAGGGTGCGCCGGCTCTTGCAGCAGACTGGCGAGGACCACCTGCCTCCGCCGACGAAGTCCGACCCCCCGACCGACCCGAACCCCGCACCTTCAGCGATGGAACAGGTCCGAATCCACAACGACCACTACCTCAAGGATGAGCACTGGACCCCGAAGGATCCCAACGCCCCGGATCCCAACGTCAAGATCCTCGCCCCGGGACCCCTCGACGGTCGACCTGACACGCCTCCGGTGACCGAGGCCTGAGCGGCGCGCCGAAACGCTCGGCGTCGCCAGAGGTTGTCCGACAGATCGACAGGGGGAACGATGGGAGGCAGTTACCCTCCGTACGGCCCATATGGCGGCGCGCCCAGCTACGCCACTCCGGACTTCGACCCGTATGCGGACCGTTCGAGTCAGATTCCCGTCACCGCGACGATCAAGGAGATCTATATCTTCGTGATGGGCGAGAAGCCGGCGACCGTCACCGATGCCGCGCATGGCTGGACCGCTATTGCGACACTCCTGACGACGACGATGTCTCATCTGGACAAGCACTACGGCGATCTCAAACCCCAATGGACCAGTGACGCCGCCGATGTCTTCTACGCGTGGGTCGACAACTCGAAAGCGTCGCTGTCCGACTGGCACGACATGGCGACCGGGAACGCCACAGCGCTGACCACTCTGGCCGGGGCGATCACGAAGGTGCAGAACCACATGGTCGACCTGTGGAACGAGTTCAACAGCAAGATCGCGGCCGCGGAGACCGAGGAGCACAAGTCCCAGGCACTCTGGGACAACCCGAAGAGATGGTGGGAGGGTCTCAAGGAGGGGTGGACCGGCAAGACCCTGCTCGACCCGATCCTCGAGGAGTACACCAACCGAGCCAAGTCGGAGGTCCTGGAGCCGCTGAACAGCGCCTTCTTCGACGCGTTCGGGGCGGTGAACCCCGGCCAGAAGTTCACCGGGCCGACCAACGCGCATTTTCCGACGAACCAGCAGCTTATAGACGCATTCGGCCTCGGAGGTGGTCCGCCGGGCAGCCCTCCGGGAAGTCCGGGGGCGCCACCTGCCCCGCCGCCTGGCGCGCCGCCTGCGCCCCCGCCAGCGCCGACCGGCGCGCCGCCTGCCCCGCCCGGAGCGCCACCACCGCTTGCCCACAAGCCGCCTGCCCCCGCACCGTTGCCGAACGCGGCGCCTCAAGGGATGCCGTCGCCCCTGCCGCCGCTGCCGCCGGGTGCGCTGCCTCAGGCGCCCGGCCAGCCTCCGGCGCCGCTGGGGGCGCCGCCGGCCGGGCTGATCGCACCGGCCGCGCTCGGCGCCACGCCCGCCGCGCTGGCCGGAGGTCCGGGCGAGGCACCCGTCGGTCTCGGTGAGCTGCGAGGCGGCCTCGGCGGTCTGGGACCCGGCGCGCTGGGGCCGCGCGATGCGCCCGAGATGCCAGGCGGCCTGCAGGGACGCGGAACGGGCGCAGCGCCGGAGGGCATGGGCGAACCGCCACCAGGGTCGGGTATGCGCACCCCGCCGCCATCGCTGCCCGGCCGTGGAGGCGCACGCGGCACGCCGCAGGCATCTCGTCCGGGTGTACCGCGCGGCGAGATGCCCGAGATGCCGCCACCGGGTCGGCGTATGCCTGCGTTGCCAGGTCGCAACAACAGAAAGCCGGGGCAGTTCGACGAGGCCGATCCGATGCGGCCTGGTGCTGCCGGCGACGACATTCCCCCCAACCCCGGTCGCTTCGGCACGCCCAGAAGCCTGCAGGGGATTCGCAACCCGGAGCCGCCTACACGGCGGCCGGGCACGCCCGAGACGGAGGAGATGCCGCTACGCCGGCTGCCCACCCTGAACGGCCGGCTCGGTCCTGCCACCGAGTTGGCCGAGGAGGACATGGAGTCGACGCTTTCGGCGCTGCGCCAGGGCTTGGCCGGTCGGGGGATGCCTGGTCCTGGCCTGGCCGGCGAGCCCGAGGCGGCCGAGAGCCGTCCCGCGGCGATTGCGCCCCGACGTCCGGCGGAGGAGGCCCGTAACAGGCACGTCATCGCGACCGGGGACGAGTCGCGGATCGACTTCGTCGGCGACACCGAGCTGTTCACCGCCGAGCCGTCGACGCCGGCAGTCATCGAGCGGCCGGCTGAGTCGAAGCCGGATGCCCAACCTGACCCCGCGCTGCGGCCCGGACCCACGGACCCTAGTGTGACGTGACCGGCGGCGGTGTGGCAGGCGGATTTCGAGCGCGAAGGAGACCGACGAGATGGCGCGGCACGGCACCGACGATCCGGCCGAGCCGCCGCGCGACCCGCCGAATGATGCCACCGAGCAGCGACAGCCGGGTGCCGCGCTTTATGCAGCACGCTCAGCCGAACCCGACACCTCGACCCGTTCGACCCGGAGCGGGATCATCGGTGGCCGGCCACCGGCCGCCGCGGTACCGCAGCCGGCCGACGCCGTACCCGTACCACCGCCGTCCGCGACCGTAGCGAACCTGCACCGCAGCCAGGGCGCGGCGCCGGCGGTTCGGGTTGCGGCGCCGCCGCAGGCCGAGTCGATTGCCGATTCGACCGTTCCTCGCGCGTACGTGGCTGCGGCAGCGCCCGCGGCCGCGTCACGAGCGCTGGCGACGGCGACGGCGGCAAGGGCACCGGCGACAGCGAGGGCCGCGCCCGTCGCGGCGGCATGGAGCAAGCCCCACTACTGGGACGCGGGCGAGGTCGCCGGGACGGCGGCTAAGCCACAGGTGCTCAGTCAGCCCGGCAAGCCGCGCGCGCCGCGCAAGCCGGCGACGGCATGGTCGCTGCACGTGGCGCAGATCGTGGCCTGGCAGGTCGGCATCATCACCGTGCTCATCGCGCTGCAGCAGCGACCTGTCCTGATGATCCCGCTGCTGGTCGGGGCGGCGGCGCTGCTCGCGATCAGCGTCATGCGGTGGAACGGACGCTGGGCGTACCAATGGCTCGGGCTCTGGCTGCGCTTTGTGTGCCGGCGCCGAGGGTGCACGATCGGCGCCGGCGCGTCGGCCGGCGAACTCCTGCGCCCGTTCCTGCGCGGGGTGCGCCTGGACACGATCGAGATCGATGATGTGGAACGGGCGCTGCTCAGCCACGTGGGCGGGCTCAGCCTCGTTCTGGAGCTCTCGCCGGCCGACACAAGCATGGTCGTCGACTCGGCACCCATCGTGCCGCCGCCAACGGTGTTGCTGCCGCCCGCCGACGAGGCCGGACCGCCCGTGGCCGCCCAGTTGGTCGTACAGACCACGCCCGCACCTGGCGCGTACCGCGCACACGGGGTCGTTGCGCGGTCCTACCAGGCGCTCGCGCAGGGCATGGTTCCCGCGCGGCGTCGGTCGTGGATCGCGCTGCAGGCCTTGCGGATGCCTGGCGACGAAGACGCCGACGAGCAGGAGCTCCGGCGCGCGCTGCTCCGCGCGGTCTCGCGGCTCCAGCGTCGGCTGCGGCGAGCCGGCATACGTGGTAACGCGCTCGACCGCACCCAGCTGGCCGTCGACCTGGCGGTGCTGAGCGACGCAATGCCGATGCGCCAGCCGGGTAGCGCGACAGGTGTCCGGCTGCGCGAGCACTGGGACTCGTGGTCGGCCGGATCGCATCCCCAGGTGGCATACCGCCTCCTCGAGTGGCCAGACCTCGGGACGCAGGCGGGCCGCGAGTTCTTCGACCAGTTGGTGACCCTGCCCACCGTTGCCACCACGGTGGGCATCGCGGCCCGCCACGCGATGAAGCCGGCGAGCGCCGACGCCGCCGACATCGAGCTGGAGGCAGCCCTTCGCGTGAGCGTTCCGCTCGACCGGCCGGACCTTGCTGCGAACCAGTTGCGCGACCTCACGCGGCGGCACCGTGTCCGGATACAGCGGATGGACGGAGAGCATGTCTTCGGCGTCGCCGCCTCGCTGCCGTTGGGCGGGTTCGCAACGTGACCGCGGTCGCGTCGTTCACGCAGGTCGGGACCCAGGTCGCCGACGCCGGCACCGCGGACGCGATCCGGGTGCACACCGCCGGTTCAGGGCTGATCCTCGGCACAAACCCCAACGGCCAGCCGGTCATGATCTCGCTGTTCCGTCCGGAACCGACCGTTGTCGCGGTGCTCGGGCGGGTCGGGCTGGCCCAGCTCGTCGCTTTTCGTGCGCTGGCCCTCGGTGCCGCGCTGGTGGTCAAGACCGTCCGGCCGAGCGCCTGGTCGGCGCTGGCCGGTGCCGCGGCCGACACGCGCGGGGCGGTCGAGATCGCGTGGCCGGACCGGCAACCCGACTGGTACGGGTCTAGCCTGCGTCCGCAGCTGCTGCTGGTCGACAGTTACTCGACCTCGGCAGTGGGCGCGATGCCGGCCGTGCACGCGTGGTCGACGCTGATTGCGGCTCGCGAGCAGGTTGGCCGCCTGGACGCGAATCTGCTCGGCCGGACCGATCTGATCCTCGCGCAGACCCTGTCGGTGCAGGAGTCCGTCGTTGTCTGCGGAGCGGTCAACAAGCCCGACTACGTATCTGCCCTCGCGGCGCTGCCCGATCGGACGGTCGCTGTGATCAGCCGCGCCGACATCCGGGTGGCGCGGCTTTCCATGACGACGATCGAGAGTCAACTGATCGCCCAGCAGCCGCGCCGGTGACTCACTGACTCAACACGACGGCGTGCTCGCGCATCGCGCGAACCTCTTCGCGCGGCACCCAGGTGCGGTAGACGCCACGTTCGATCCGCTGCAGTTGCAGGCGTTGAGCAACGTGCACCAGCCCTCCGGTGTACTCCAGCAGAAGTTCGTGATCCTTGTCGCCGTGCACCTGGAAGGGCGCGCCGCGCCACTCGCAGACAACGGTCACGTACAGGATGACCTCGCACTCCATGGCGGGCACAACGCGGACGTGCCGGCGAGGTTCGATCTCGTCGAACCCCGCCGCCGGACTCGACACGTACAGGCGCATCCAGAGCTGGTCCGGTCGCGGGTCGGCACCGGCGTCGTACTCGTCCCCGTGCCAGCGGACGCGGTAGGAGTGCCAGCTAACTGCCATTGCCGGCCCGGGCGGAATCTGGGAAGTCGGGCGGATCGCTGGGCACTATCAACAGCCACTGCGCGAGATCGACGTCGAGTAGGGCACGAGTCTCCGCGGTGCCGGTGGCGGTCAGCTCGCAAATCTCGGCGCCGTGCGGCAGCCCAACGCCGTCGACCTTGTACTCGCGGATCAGCTGATCGGCACTGGGCACGAAGCCGAGGCCGACGAAGGGGGGTTCCTCGATCAGCCAGCCGTTCACGGCCGCCCGGGACGCTTCGTCGATTCCCCCGAACGCGTTGCGATAAAGCTCGAGGCCGACTGCCGGCCACCGCAGCACGTTGACCGAACCCTGGTCGGTGATCAGCTCGGCTGTTTCGTTTTTGCGTCCGAGGGCCTCGACGAGGCCCTCCGGCGCAGCGATATGCGCCACGTCGACGAGTTGGTGGCAGTAGCCGGAGACGCGGGTCACGCCGAACTGGAGCGTGTGGTGGACGTCGGCGTGGCGCAACAGCTTCTGCATCATGGGGGTTCGCGCCGTGGGCTGCGCGGCCCGGTCCTCCAGCAGCGAGGGCGCGGCGACGCGCGCCAGTGCTGCGGCGTCCAGCGTCACTTGTACGGGCAGGCCGGGATTGATCACCAGCGCCCAGCTGTGGTCGGGCCAGCCGGCGGCGAGCTCCGGCAGCGACGTCGCGCGGGCGTGCTCCAGGGCGCCGCCGCTGCCGAGGTGCATCGATTCGATCGAGGTATAGGCGATGATCCACGTTTGATCGGCTGCCGACACGGTCGGCCAGACGGGCGCCTCGTCACCGGCGGCCGCGGCACCGGTTAACGGCAGGCACAGCTGTGCAGCTTGCAGCACCGCGGCAGCTGCTCCAGCGTCATCTGCGGTCGACGCCTGAAGCAGTCGCTCCTCGAACAGATCGGCCGGTTGCCAGGCTTGCACGGACGCTAACCTACCGAGCGCGACGCGCCTCTGAAGCGGTAGCCCACGACGCCAAGTCCCGTGCGATGCGGCCTCCGGCTACGGTACTGTGGCGGCAAGGTCGCCAACCCTTTTCGGAGCATGAGCCGCATTTTACAAGTATCTCCGGAGCGCCGTGGCGCATTCGGCACGATCAGAGACGCGCTTACAGCAGCGACCTCAGGTGCGACGATTGTTGTCGATCCCGGCGTCTATTCCGAGGTGATACACGTTTCGGGCGGCGCCATTACGATCGCCGCCGCTGATGACGGTGTGGTGCTCGACGGCGCTGACAGTTACGACCCGGTCGTCGTCTGCCGCGACGGAACGCTTACGTTGCGCGGCCTCACGCTGCGGGCCGAGCAAACCGCGGTGCGCACGCAGAGCGCACGGCTAGAGCTCGACAACTGCACGATCACCGGTGGGTACGGGCCGGCCGTGCTGCTCGCCGACCGGACCGACGTGACGATCAACGAGTGCACGATCAGCAGCGCGCAGCAAGGTGTCGTCATCGAAGACAGTGCAGGCACCGTCAGCAAGTCGACGGTCACCGATATCGGGGACGACGGGATCATCATCCGCCTGGGCGCCGAAATCACGTTCCGCGACTGCCGCATCAGTAATTGTGGTCAGCGCGGCTTGTACGCGTACCAGTCAGGCAAGCCGACACTGGAGGCCTGCGAGATCTCCGCGACTGGTGCGGAGGGCATCGCGGTCGCCTATGAGAGCAGCCCCATCCTGCGCCGGTGTCACGTCCATGACACCCAGGGCGTCGGGGTCTCGTTCGCCGCCACGACTTCGGGTGAGCTCAACGGTTGCAAGATCGAGAACACCGCGGAGCCGGCGGTGCTCATAGCGGACGGTGCGCGCGTCGAGGTGATCGAAGGCAGCGCAGCCGCGGGCGTCGGCGCCGCGAGCGGATCTCGCGGCGACCCGGCCAAGGTCGACAGCCTGCTCGCGGAGCTCGACACGATGGTCGGGCTGGCAAGCGTCAAGGCCGAGGTCCGCGCGATAATCGACGAGATCCAGGTGAACGAGTGGCGCCGCAGTGCCGGCCTCAACGTCGGCGGAGTCAGCCATCACCTCATCTTCGCCGGCGCTCCAGGAACCGGTAAGACGACCGTCGCGCGCATCTACGGACAGCTGCTGGCAGCGCTCGGCGTGTTATCCGGCGGCCCGCTGCGCGAGGTGTCACGCCGCGACCTGGTCGGCCAGTACATCGGGCATACCGCGGAGAAGACCGCGACCGTCTTCGACGAGACTCGCGGTGGCGTCGTGTTTCTGGACGAGGCGTACACGCTGTCGCGGCAGGCCGGCGGTGGCGGCAACGACTTCGGCCAGGAAGCCATCGACACGATCGTCAAGATGATGGAAGACATGCGGAACGAGATCGCCGTCATCGCCGCGGGATATACCCGCGAAATGCACGACTTTCTCGCGGCAAATCCGGGGCTCGCATCTAGATTTGTCAAGACGATCGAATTCGAGAATTATTCGCCGGATGAACTGACCTTAATCGTGAACCGCATGGTCGATTCCGGCGACTATACGTTGGACGCCGATACGCGGCCGCTGCTGATGCGGCATTTCTCTTCAATAAGCCGCGACCCGCATTTCGGCAATGCTCGCGACGCGCGAAAGCTGTTCGAGTCGCTTCGCAAGGCCCAGTCGCAGCGGCTGCGCCAACTCGGCCGCACGCCGAGCCTGGACGAACTCCGGATGCTCAGCGTGGCCGATCTCGTGGCGGTCATGGACAGTGGGTCGGACGCGAGGTCAGCATCGAACCGGGGCGGCAACACCTTCTGATTTCTGCGCCGCAGAGCCAGCGGCACACCGCGTCGGCTCGGCGACTAGACCGGGAGACGATCCCGCACCGCGGCCCTCGATACGGCGGGTAGAGACTGGACGATGAGCGCTCGCCCGAAGAGCAGGTGTCGTCAGCGAGTCAGCGGGCGCGGCTGCTGACCAGCCAGTTCGAGCCGGTGATGTAAATGCGGTTGAGTCTCAGCACGCTGGCTCGGGTGCCCGTCGAGATGCGGCCGCCGCTTGATCCTGCGGGGGTGCGCATCGGCATCGTTCACCTCGGCATCGGCGCGTTCCACCGGGCGCATCAGGCGGTGTTCACCGAGGACGCCCGCGACGGCTGGGGCATCTGCGGTGTGTCGCAGCGCAGCCGCGCAGTGATCGATGAACTCGCGCCGCAGGACGGGCTCTACAGCGTGCTGATCAAATCGGCGACCCGCGTGGACGCCCGGGTGGTCGGCGCGGTGCGCGAGCTGCGATTCGCCGACGCGTCGCGGATCGCCGAGCCCGCGGTGCGTGTGGTGACGTTGACCGTCACCGAGAAGGGCTATCGGCACGATCCCGCGACGGGGAGGCTACGCCTCGACGACGAGGGCATTCGGGCCGATCTGGGCGGCGCGCCGCCGCGCACCGTCGTGGGTCAGCTGGTGCGTGGCCTCGCGGCGCGCAGAGGCGCGGACGCCGGCCCGGTCGCGGTGGTGTGCTGCGACAACCTGTCGCACAACGGCCGCACACTGGCGGGCCTGGTCGGCGAGTTCGTCGCCGCGTTGCCGGATGAGCCGCTCGCGGAGTGGATCGCGTCGCACGTCAGCTTCCCGTCGACAGTGGTGGACCGGATCGTCCCGGCCACGACGCCCGAGGACCTCGCCGAGGCGCGCCGGCTCATCGGCCTCGACGATTTCGGGACGGTTGTCACCGAGCCGTTCAAGCAATGGGTGATCGAGGACGACTTTCCCGGCGGGCGGCCGGCCTGGGAGAAGGCCGGGGCGCAGCTGACGGCCGACGTCACGCCGTACGAGGTGATCAAGCTGCGGATGCTCAACGGCGCACACTCGGCGTTGGCGTATCTCGGCGCGCTGGCGGGCTGCGAGACGATCGCCGAAGCAATGACACGATTCGGCGAGGTGGCGCGGAGGCTGATGAGCGACGATGTCGCGCCAACTCTCGACGTCCCGGACGGCTTCGACCTCGCCGCGTACGAGCAGCAGCTACTGGACCGCTTCGCCAACCCGGCACTGCGACACCGCACTGTCCAGGTCGCGATGGACGGCTCGCAGAAGCTCCCACAGCGGCTGCTCGCGACGATTCGGGAGCGGCGCGCCGCGGGCGCGGAACCCCGGTGGGCGGCGCTTGCGGTGGCCGGGTGGATGCGCTGGGTCTGCGTCGCGCCCTGGCTGGAGGACCCGATGGCCGACCGGCTGCGAGCCGCGGTCGCCGGCGCCTCGCCGGAGCAGGTCGTCGACCGGCTGCTCGCAATACCGGAGATCTTCGGCGACGACCTGCGCGAGGACACCGTCGTGCGAGCCCTGCTGGTCGACGCCTTGGAACGGATTACCGTGTCGGTGGAAGGGGTCGCATGAAGATCGTCGAGGCGGACGTGATCGTGACCTCTCCCGGTCGCAACTACGTCACGCTCAAGGTGGTCACCGACGACGGCATCGTCGGCTACGGCGACGCGACGCTCAACGGCCGGGAGCTGGCGGTCGCCGCATACCTTCGTGAGCACGTGTGTCCGCTGCTGATCGGCCGGGACGCGAACCGCATCAACGACACGTGGCAGTACCTGTACCGCGGCGCGTACTGGCGGCGCGGGCCGGTCACGATGACGGCGATCGGGGCCGTCGACATCGCGCTGTGGGACATCGCCGGTAAGGCGGTCGGGCGCCCCGTCTACCAGCTGCTGGGCGGCGCGGCCCGTGACGGACTCACCATCTACGGCCACGCCAGCGGCGCGACGATCGAGGACACCGTGGCCGACGCAGCGCGGTTCCTGGAAGCCGGCTACCGCGCGGTCCGGGTACAGGCGAACATCCCTGGTCTTGAGTCCACCTACGGCATCCGTGCCGTCGACACCGGCCTGACCTACGAACCCGCCACCGGCGATCTGCCGGTCGTCGAGCTGTGGGACACGGCGGCCTATCTCGACTTCGTCCCTCGCCTGGTTGCGGCGACCCGCGAGCAACTCGGGTACGGCTTCCATCTGCTGCACGACGCCCACCACCGGCTGACCCCGACGGAGGCGGCCCGGCTGGGCAGGTCGCTGGAGCCGTACCGGATGTTCTGGCTCGAGGACGCCACGCCCGCCGAGGACCAGGCCGCGTTCCGGCTGATCCGCCAGCACACGATCACCCCACTCGCCGTCGGCGAGGTTTTCAACACGATCTGGGACTGCCAGACGCTGATCAGCGAGCGGCTGATCGACTACATCCGCACCGCGGTGCCGCATGCGGGTGGCATCACGCACGTGCGGCGCATCTTCGACTACGCCGACCTGTACGGGGTGCGCTCCGGCTCGCACGGCCCGGGCGACGTCTCACCTCTCGGCATCGCGGCTGCGCTGCACCTCGACATCGCCATCGCGAACTTCGGCATACAGGAGTACATGGACCACATACCACCGGCCGGCGAGGTGTTCCAGCCCGGTTATCACTACGCCGACGGCATGCTGCACCTGTCCGACGCGCCGGGCCTCGGCGTCGCCTTCGACGAGCAGGCCGCGGCGCGTTACCCCTATCAGCGGCGCTACTTGCCAGTGACCCGGCTACGCGACGGGTCCGTGCACGACTGGTGATTCCCAACGACGTCGTGTCCCGGAGCAGCGCCTATTCGAGCGTGCTGCGCAGCCACTGCTCGACGCCGGCCACGTGCACGGTCGCCCAGGTGCGGGCCAGCTCCGGGTCGTGGGTGCGGATTGCGTCGTAGATGGCGCGATGCTCTGCCAGGGTGCGTTCCAGGGCACCCTCCTGGGTGACGCCGCGCCATACCCGGGCGCGCTGCGTCGGCCCGGAGAGACTC
The DNA here is from genome assembly GCA_036506155.1 of Jatrophihabitantaceae bacterium. Lineage (GTDB taxonomy): Bacteria > Actinomycetota > Actinomycetes > Mycobacteriales > Jatrophihabitantaceae > DASXRA01. The sequence goes on along the minus strand of DASXSF010000108.1, from coordinate 183,429 downwards.
TCGATGAGCGAGGCCAGCACGCTGTTACCCGCCGCGGTCGCGATCGTCCGGTGAAATTCGATGTCGGCGCTGACCAGGTGGTCGACGCCGGATTCGGGCGTAGTGCGGTCGAGGATCTCGCCGAGCTCGGTGAGCGTCTTGTCGTTGATACGAACGGCCGCGCTGGCGCTCGCGGCCGGTTCGAGGATGCGCCGTACCTCGAGCAGTTCCAGCACTGACGCGTCGTGGTGGAACTCCACGATGAAGCTGAGCACCTCGAGCAGGGAGTCGGGGGCGAGGCTCGAGACGTAGGTGCCGTCGCCCTGCCGGACATCGAGAATGCGCATGACTGACAAGGCACGCACCGCCTCGCGCAGCGAACTGCGGGAGAGTCCCAGGCTGGCGGCGAGGTCGGCTTCGCGGGGTAATCGCTGCCCGGGGCGCAACCGCCCGGAGACGATCATGTCCTTCAGCTTCTCGATCGCCTCGTCAGTGACGGCCATCCATACCTCCAGTCATCGGAGCTATCCCGGTGCAATGAGCGTACCGAGAAGCACCGCCTGCGTGACAGAATTGTGCTCCGCGATCGGCAATCTCCCCTTTACATCGGGGATTTCGTGGGTTATACATGCACCCACGAAACATCCGATGTCTCGACCGCGCGTTCAGCGGACCGTCCAGTCATCGGAGCACGATACCCGCAGGAGACCGTTCGTGACGCTGGCCAACACGCCATGACCGAGCGCTTCGTCGACTTCGCCGTCGCGGACGTTCGGTTCCCGACATCGCGGGAGCTGGCCGGTTCGGATGCCATGAACCCCCACCCCGACTACTCGGCCGCCTATGTCACGGTGCGCACGTCCGGTGGCGACGAGGGTTGCGGCTTCGTGTTCACGATCGGCCGGGGCACCGAGGTGGCGGTTGCCGCGATCCGGGCCGTCGAGCGCCTGGTCGTCGGGTTGCCCGTCGACGACGTGCTCGCCGACATGGGCGGATTCTGGCGGCGGCTCACCCACGACAGCCCGCTGCGCTGGCTAGGGCCGGAAAAGGGCGTCGTGCACATGGCGATCGGGGCGGTCGTCAATGCGGTGTGGGACCTCGCCGCGCGCCGGGCCGGCAAGCCGCTGTGGCAGCTGCTCGCCGAACTGCGCCCGCGCGAGATCGTCGATCTCGTCGACTTCCGCCACCTCACCGACGCGCTCACCGCGGACGAAGCCCTCGACCTGCTCACCCTGGCCGAGCCCGCCAAGGCCGAGCGCATGCAGCGGCTGCGCGCTGAGGGATATCCGGCCTACACGACATCGGCGGGCTGGCTGGGCTATCCCGACGAGAAGGTGGCCCAGCTGGCCCGGGAAGCGCTCGCCGACGGGTTCGCACACCTGAAGCTCAAGGTGGGCCGTGACATCGAGGACGACGTGCGCCGGATCAAGATGCTGCGAGCGCTCGTGGGCCCGGACGTCACGATCTCCGCGGACGCCAACCAGCACTGGGATGTCGAGGAAGCCATCACCAACGTGCACATGCTCGCCGCGAGCGGCCTCTACTGGATCGAGGAGCCGACCAGTCCTGACGACGTGCTGGGCCACCGGCGCATCGCCGAGGCGATCGCCCCGGTGCGGGTGGCCACCGGGGAGCACGTCGCCAACCGCGTGCTGTTCAAGCAACTGCTATCGAGCGGCGCGATCGCGGTATGCCAGCTCGACGCGTGCCGGGTGGCGGGCGTCAACGAGAACATCGCGATCCTGCTGCTGGCCGCGAAGTACGGCGTGCCGGTATGCCCGCACGCCGGCGGAGTCGGGCTGTGTGAGGCGGTGCAGCACCTGTCGATGTTCGACTACGTGGCGGTTTCCGGAACGACGGAGGGCCGGTGGATCGAGTACGTCGACCACCTGCACGAGCACTTCGTCGATCCGGTCCGGGTGCGCGACGGGCGGTACCTCGCCCCGGAAGCGCCCGGCTCCGGGGCCGCTTTGCGGCCCGAAGCGTTGCAGCGTTTCGAGTATCCGTACGGGCCGGTATGGGATGCCGGCCGCGACCTGGAGGAGCGATCGTGAGACTGGGACACGCCCTCAGCACGGGGCTGCGCGTGGCCGCCGTCGCGTCGGTGACCGCGGTGCTCGCAGCCGGGTGCAGCTCGGCGAACAGCGGCAGCGGCAGCGGCGGCGGTGGGGGCGGCAGCTCGCATCCACTGGTCGGGGTCGACTATCCGCGTTCGGACTCCGACTTCTGGAATGCCTACATCAAGTACGTTCCGCAGATGGCCGGCCAGCTGGGTCTGAAGCTGAAGACCACCAACTCGCAGAACGACATCAGCAAGCTCGCCGACAACGTCCAGACGCTGGTGGCGCAGGGCGTGAAGGGCGTGGTCATCGCGCCGCAGGACACCGCGGCGGTGATACCCACGCTGGCGCAGTTGGACAGCAAGCACATCCCGGTGGTATCCGTGGACACCCGTCCGGACAGCGGCAAGGTCTACATGGTGGTTCGCGCCGATAACAAGGCCTACGGCACCAAGGCGTGCAAGTACATCGGCGACACCCTGCACGGCACGGGCACCGTCGTCATGTTCGAAGGCGACCTCGCGTCGATCAACGGACGTGACCGCACCGAGGCGTTCAACGCCTGCATGAAGCAGAACTACCCGAACATGAAGGTGTTCGGCGAGCCCACCAAGTGGGATCCACCGACCGCCGTCTCCAAGCTGAACGCGGTGCTCGCCGGCAACAAGATCAACGCGATCTACATGCAGGCCAGCATCTTCCTCCCCGCGACCATGCAGGCACTCCAGCAGAAGGGCCTCGTCAAGCCGCGCGGCCAGGCCGGGCACATCGTCATCGTGTCCAACGACGGCGTGCCCGCCGAGTACAAGGCGATCAAGGACGGCACGATGGACGCCACTGTGTCGCAGCCGGCCGACCTTTACGCGAAGTACGCGCTGCAGTACGTGCTGGAGGCCATCGACGGAAAGACGCAGCAGCCGGGCTCGGACAGCCACGGCGGGCAGATCGTGCAGGTGAGCTCCGACATCCTCGAGGACCAGATTCCCGCACCGCTGGTGACGCCGGACGGCAAGTACCCAGGTTCGGTGAGCGTGGACGACAAGTCGCTGTGGGGCAACCAGATCACCTGATGAGCGAGCACCGCAGAGTCGATGCGCCGGTCGCCGAGGTCAGCGGCGTCAGCAAGCGTTTCGGCGCCACTGTCGCACTGGAGGACGTGCATCTGGCCGTTGCGCCCGGCGAGGTGCACGCCCTCGTCGGGCGCAACGGGGCGGGCAAGTCCACCCTGGTGTCGATCCTGACCGGATTGGCTGCCCCGGATGCCGGCACCGTGCGCTTCAGCGGCGAACCGGCGCCGCCGATCAGCGACCGGCAGGCGTGGCGGCGCCTCGTGGCCTGCGTGTACCAGAAGCTGACGATCATCCCCGCCCTGTCGGTGGCGGAGAACCTCTTCCTGAACCGGCAGGCCGCGTCCCGCCGCCCGATCGGCTGGATCGGGGTGCGCCGCCAGGCTCGCGCGCTGCTCGACGCGTGGGGACTTGACGTCGACCCGCGGGTGCCGGCCGGCGAGCTGAACGTCGAGCAGCGGCAACTGCTCGAGATCGCGCGGGCGCTGTCGTTCGGAGCGCGGTTCATCATCCTCGACGAACCCACCGCGCGCCTCGACGCCGGCGGCATCGCCCGGCTGTTCCGACGCATCCGTGCCCTGCAGCGGCAGGGGGTCACGTTCCTGTTCATCAGTCACCACCTACAGGAGATCTTCGAATTGTGCGAGCGGGTCACGGTGCTCCGCGACGCACGGCGCATCATCACCGCGCCCGTCGGCGAGATCAGCCACAGCGCGCTGGTGGAGGCGATGACGGGTGAGCCGGTGAGCGACGCGTCCGACCCCCGGCCGCCGCAGCCGACCGCGGCCGCGCCGGTGCTCTCGGTGCAGGGTCTGGCCGTGGGTAGCCAGTGCCGGGACGTATCGTTCGACGTCGCCGCCGGTGAGGTCGTCGGGCTGGCCGGCGCCGGTGCGAGCGGCAAGTTCGCGGTGGCCGAGGCGATCGCGGGGCTCGTCCGGCCGCATGCCGGCACGATCTTCGTCGCCGGGCGGCCGCTTCGGCCGGGCAGCGTGCCCCGTGTCCTTTCCGCCGGCGTGGGCGTGGTTCCGCGCGACCGCCACCGGGAAGGATTCGTCGGCGGCCTCTCAGTGGCGGAGAACGCGACGATGACGGTGCCGCGCCGGCTCGGCCGGCACGGGTTCGTCAGCCCGAGGCGACGTACCGCCCTGGCTCGCGAGCTGATCAGCGTGCTCGACATCGTGCCGCCGCGGCCTGACCTCGCCGTCGCCGATCTCTCGGGCGGAAACCAGCAGAAGGTCGTCATGGCGCGGGCGCTGGTCGACCGGCCCCGCGTGCTCGTGCTCATGGCGCCGACGCTCGGCGTGGACGTCAAGTCCAAGCAGGCGGTGATGGATCAAGCGGCAGCGGCCGCTCGCAACGGCGCCGCCGTGCTGCTCGTCACCGACGATCTCGACGACCTGCGCTACTGCCATCGCATTGTCGTGATGTTCCGCGGAGACATGGTCGCAGGCATGGCCGGGACATGGGTCGACCGCGACGTCGTCGCGGCCATGGAGGGGGTCGAAATCAGCCGTGACTGACACGCTTGCGAGCGCGAAGAAAGTGCTCCGCGACACCGAGTCGGCGTTCTCGCTGCGCGTGGCCGCGGCCCGCCTGCGCGACCTCGCGCTCATTCCGCCGATCATCGTGATCATCATCATCGGCGCCGTGGTTTCCCCGGCCTTCCTGACGCGCAGCAACCTGCAGGACGTGCTGGTGTCGATGTCGTGGGTGGCACTGCTCGTGCTGGCGGAGGGCATCATCCTGCTCACCGGCAAGATGGACCTCTCGCTGGAGTCGACGGTCGGCCTCGCCCCGGGCGTGGCGGCGTGGCTCACCCTGCCGAAGGGCATCAACCACGGCGTGCACCTCGTGCCGTCCGCGTGGGCGGTGCCGATCGCGCTGGCCGTGGGCGTGCTCGTCGGCGTCGTCAACGGCGTGCTCGTCGTGTGGCTCGGCCTGAACGCCTTCATCGTGACGCTCGGCATGCTGATAACCCTGCGCGGGCTGCTCACGGGCATCTCTTCCGGGCAGACGTTCTTCGGCATGGGCAAGTCGATGATGTACCTGGGCACCGCGAACTGGCTCGGAATCCCCGGTCCGATATGGGTTTTCGTCATCGCGTACGCGGTCGCGATCTTCGCGCTGCGTTATCTGCGCGCCGGGCGCGCGCTGTACGCGATCGGCGGCAACGCGGAGGCTGCCCGCGCCGCCGGGATCCGCACCAACCGCACGATCTTCGCCGCGCTGGTGCTGGGCGGCCTGCTCGCGGCGCTGGCCGGCATCATGCTGTCCGGCCACCTCGCGTCGGTGGCGTCCAACCAGGGCAGCGGCGCGATCTTCACGGTGTTCGCTGCCGCGGTGATCGGCGGCATCAGCCTGAACGGCGGGAAGGGCAGCATCTTCGGTGCCCTCACCGGCATCCTGCTGCTGTTCCTGGTGCAGAACGTCCTCACGTTCGCCGGGGTGAGCGGAGAGTGGTTCGATTTCCTCGACGGTGCGGTGATCCTCGCCGTCCTGGTGATCACCCGGCTCGTGAGCGGAAAGGCATCCGATTGACGGCTGATGTGGCGCGCTTCGAGGGGACGCGCGCGCTGGTCACGGGCGGGGCGTCCGGCATCGGCCTCGCCACCGCGTCGCTACTCGCTGCCCAGGGCGCCGCGGTGGCCGTGCTCGACGTCGCCGCGTCCGGCCCGCACGGCTTGCGTTATGTGCGCTCTGACGTGACGGACGATGCCGCGGTGCGTGCAGCGGTCGGCTCGGCCGTCGCAACACTCGGTGGGCTCGACGTGCTCGTGAACAATGCGGGTATCGGCGCACAGGGCGGCGTCGAGGCGAATGACGACGCGGAGTGGCACCGCGTGCTGGACGTCAACGTCGTAGGCGTGGTCCGGGTGACCCGCGCAGCGTTGCCGGCGCTGCGCGAATCGCGACGCGCGGCGATCGTCAACACCTGCTCCGTCGCGGCCACCGCGGGACTGCCGAACCGTGCGCTGTACTCGGCCAGCAAAGGTGCGGTGCTGTCGCTGACGTTGGCCATGGCGGCCGACCTGCTACCCGAGGGCGTCCGCGTCAACGCCGTCAACCCCGGGACGGCCGACACACCCTGGGTGGGGCGGCTGCTCGATGCCGCGGCCGACCCGGCTGCGGAGCGGGCGGCGCTCGAGGCCCGCCAGCCGCACGGCCGGCTGGTCACCGCCTCGGAGGTGGCCGCGGCGATCTGTTACCTCGTCGACCCGACCTCAGGCTCGACCACCGGCACGTGGATCGCCGTCGACGGCGGCATGGATCGGCTCCGCCTCCGGCGATGATGAGACGGGTTGCGGCGGTGATCCGGCTGCGGCCGGAGAAGGAGGCCGAGTACCGGCGGCTGCACGCGGCAGTATGGCCGGCCGTGCTGGAGACGCTGCGCCGAGCCAACATCACCAACTACTCGATCTTCCAGCGAGACGGGCTGCTGTTCAGCTACCTCGAGTATGTCGGCGAGGACTACGACGCCGACACCGCGCGGATCGCCGACGACCCCGACACACGGCGCTGGTGGCAACTGACCGATCCGTGCCAGCAGCCGCTCGAGACCGCCGCGGAGGGGGAGTGGTGGGCGCCCGCCGAGGAGGTCTTCCATGCAGAGTGACGCGCCTCACCGTGTCCGCGACCTCGCAGTGCGCAACCAGCCGTGCCGGGCGTGAACCGCCGCTACCTCGGGCGCACCAGGCTCGCCGTCACGGAGCTGAGCCTCGGCGGCGCCCCGCTCGGCAACCTCTATACGTCGCTGGACGACGAGACGGCCGCGGCGACGGTAGAAACTGCCTGGCGGTCCGGCATCCGCTGTTTCGACACGGCGCCCCACTACGGGCTGGGACTGTCGGAACGCCGCCTCGGCGCCGCGCTCGCCGGCCGGCCACGAGACGAGTTCACCGTCTCGACCAAGGTCGGCCGCCTGCTCGTGCCGAACACGCACGCGTCCGGCAGCGACCTGGCCGCCGGCTTCGACGTCCCTGACGACCTGACCAGGGTGTTCGACTTCAGCCGCGATGGCGTGCTGCGATCGCTCGACGCCAGCCTGCGGCGTCTCGGCATGGGCTGCGTCGACGTCGTTCTCGTCCACGACCCGGACGAGCACCTGGACCGGACGATCGCCGAGACGATCCCCGCGCTGGTCGAACTTCGCGAGCAGGGGGTGATCAGCGCGGTCGGCGCCGGCATGAACCACTGGCAGCCGCTGCGGCGGATCGTGGCCGAGTCCGACGTGGACACCGTCATGGTCGCGGGTCGATGGACGCTCGTGGACCGCTCTGCCGCGCCGCTGCTCGATGCCTGCGCCGAGCGCGGCGTCGGCGTGCTCGCCGCGGCGGCATACAACTCCGGGCTGCTCGCCCGCCCCTGGCCGGCCGACGACGCACGCTTCGACTACACCCCCGCATCGGCCGCGCGACTCGCCCTGGCCCGCGAGTACGCCGACGTATGCCACGCGCACGGCACGACGCTGCCGCACGCCGCGCTGCAGTTCCCACTACGGCATCCCGTCGTGACCTCGGTCGTCGTCGGCATGCGCAGCCCCGGCGAGGTCGAGACGAACACATGCCGGCTGGCCGAGTCGGTGCCCGATGCCGCGTGGACGGAACTCGACTAACGCAGAGCGCCGCTCATCTCACCGACACCTGCGCGGACAACGGCAGGTCGCGCGAGGACGTACCGGCGTACACGGTGTAGTTGCCGGGAGGCGTGAGCCAGGACTGGGTCGTCGTGTCCCAATGCGCGAACGCCTGGGCGTCAAGATGCACGACCACGTGTCGCTGCTCCCCGGGTCGCAGCGAAACCTTGGCGAAGCCTTCCAGCCGCCGCGGCGGGTTAACGCCGTCCGCCCCGCCGACGTACACCTGCACCACTTGGGTGCCGGTGCGCTGCCCGGTATTCGTCACATCGACGCCGACGGTGGGCCCGTGTACGGACAGGTCGTCGAGGCGGAACGTCGTGTAGGAGAGGCCGTAGCCGAAGGGGAACAGCGGCTCGATGCCGTCCGCGTCGTAGTGTCGGTACCCGACGTCGAGTCCCTCGGAGTATGTGGCCACGCCGTTGACACCCGGATACTGGGCGGGCGTGTCGGCCGGGGTGTCCGCGAGGCTCTTAGGGAACGTGATGGGCAGCCGGCCGCCAGGGTCGACGTCGCCGTACAGCACGGCCGCCGCGGCGTTGCCGTCCTCTTCGCCGGGATACCACGCCTCGAGCACGCCGGCCACGTCATCCAGCCACGGCATCGTCACGGGTCCGCCGGTGTCGAGCACCACGACGGTGTGCGGGTTGGCCGCGGCGACCGCCTCGATGAGTGCGTCCTGGTAGCCGGGCAGGCCCAGGTCGGTGCGGTCGATGGCCTCGGTGTCCTTGTTGCTGGCGAAGACGACGGCCACGTCGGACTTCTTCGCGGCGGCCACCGCCTGCTCGATGCCCACGTTCGGGGTGTCGGCGGGTGGCGTCCAGGCCAGTTCGATCATCGCCTGGCCGTCCGGCTTGGCCCAGTCGACGCGAATGGCGTGCTGGGTACCTCCGTCGAGGTGCACCGTCGCCGACCGCGTGACGCCGGGGAAGCCGCCGCCGTTGTTGATCACCCGAGTGCCGTCCAGATACAGACCGGCCCGGGCGTGGTTGGTGAGGTTGAACGTGTAGTCGCCGGTGACCGGGGCGGTGACCGTGGCGGTCCACCGGATCGACCAGCCGTTCGGGGGCAGGCCCGCCGCCGGGGTGCCGCCGCTCGGATCCATCTCGACGTTCGCCTCGGTGCGAGTCAGCGTCGGGTCGCCCGACCACGTCGTGTTGGCGTAGTAGCGCGCCGTCCAGCCCAGGCTGCCGTTGTCGGCGGTCACCGTATAGGTAGGCAAGGCCGGCTGCGGGCCGAGGTCGACAGGCCCCATGCCCTGCGCGTAGTTGAGCGTGACGCCGCGACGGCTGATCGCGTCGACCGGGCTCACCGAAGAAAGCGGCGCGACGCCCGCGCTGCCGCCGCCGCCGGTCATCGGCGTGGCGGCACTCGGCCCGATCAGCGCCACCGAACGGTCGCTGTTCAGCGGCAGCACGTTGCCCGCGTTCTTGAGCAGCACGGTGCCCGCCTCGGCGGCGGACTCGGCGACCGCACCGTCGCGTGCCGCATCGATCGGCGTGACTGTCCCTTGTGGACGGTCGAACAACCCGAGCCGGAACATCGTCGCGAGGATGCGGTGCACGTGGTCGTCGAGCTGGGCCTCGCTGACCGTACCGGCGAGCACGGCCGCCTTGAGTGCGTCGCCGTAGTACGTGGCCGACGGTAGCTCGAGGTCCATGCCACCGGTCGCGCACCCCACCGTGTCGTGGCAGGAAGAGAAGTCTGACACGACGAAGCCGTCGAATCCCCAATCGTCTTTCAGGACGCCTTGCTGCAACGGCTCGTTCTGGCAGGCGTGCACCCCGTTCACGACGTTCTTCGCGCACATCACCGAACCGGCGTGGCCCTGCGTCACGGCCGCGTTGAACGCCGGCAGATAGATCTCGTGGATCGTGCGGTCGTCGATGATCTCGTTGATGCTGTCCCGGTTGGTCTCCTGATTGTTCGCGATGTAGTGCTTGACCGTGCCGATGACACCTTGCGACTGGATCCCCTGGATGTTGCCGGCCGCGATCTGCCCGCCGAGGTACGGATCCTCGCCGTACGCCTCGAACGTGCGCCCGTTGAGCGGGGTGCGGGCGATGTTGACGTTCGGGCCTTCCATGTCGTTGCGGCCCACGTCGCGCGTCTCGCGTCCTTCAACCGCCCCGTACGCGCGCGCGACCGTCGGGTCGAACGACGCCGCGAGGCCGAGCGGCGCCGGCAGCGCCGTCGTGTTCGGCTGAACCACGCCGCCGGACCCGACACCGGCCGGGCCGTTGTTCAGCAGCAAGGGCGGGATGCACAGTCGTTCGTTGCCGGGCACTTCGCGGGAGTGCGTGCTGTCGGAGATGGCGTGTGTCATCGCGACCTTCTCATCCAGGGTCATCTGCGCCAGGACGAGGTCCGCGCGCTGGTCCGGTGGCAGGCTCGGATCCATCCACGGGCCGCAGCCGCTCGAGGTGTCCGCGCGTGCGGCGGTTGGCGAGAGCGCCGAGGCGACGAGCACGGCCGACACGACACATGCGAGAAACCGGGGCATGCTGCCACACAAGCACTAGGCATCTGATGAATCAAGGACTCAGCTGCCGTACAGAGGCGCCCCCAGTATCGTATCGAACCAGCTTCTTCCCGGCAGCAAAATCACACTCTTTACGGACCGACCCCTCGTCAGTGGACGACGTACGCGATCTGGCGGCAACGACTGCGGCAAGCGGTTGGCACATCGGATGTCTGGTGCGTGCGTAAGGCCGGAACCTTGGCAAGATCGTCATCTCCTGGGAGGCCGCGCACGCCGCGAGCTACCGGCTCGAGACATCGACCCACGGCACGACCTGGAGCACTGCCCGGGCCGTGACGGGCAGCCTCGGTGGCACCGAGACCGAGTGGGTGGACGTGTCCGGCGCACAGTACCTGCGGATGCATGGGATGAGCCGCGCCACGCAGTACGGCTACTCGATCTATGAACTGCAGGCTTACCCGCTGGCGTGATCGCCGCGCGTCATCGCGGCGTGTCGTCCTCTGCGACAGAGGTGTCGTCGACGGGCGACCGGTCGCGCGGAGCTGATTCCTCGGGGCCGGCTCGCAGCGCTCGCACGCTGGTGTTCACGAATGACACGAGCGGCACCGCGATCAACGCTCCGGGGATGCCTCCCAGCGTGGTTCCGGTGACGACCGCGAGAACTACGGCTAGGGGATGGAGGTGCACGGTGCGGCTCTGGATGAATGGTTGCAGCAGGTGGCCCTCTATTTGCACAAGCACCACGATCGCCACGGTTACCACCAGTGCAGTGACCCAGCCGTGTTCCAGCAATGCGAAGCCCACTGCAATCGCGCCGGTGATGGTGAGACCGACCAGTGGAATGAAGGAGCCGAGGAAGATCAGCACGCCCAGCGGAGCGGCGAGCGACACGCGCATCACGAGCAACACGATCGTGATCGAGACCCCGTGGATCAGTGCGATCAGCAGCTGTCCGCGCATGTAACCGCCGAACGCGCCCCACCCGGCTCGGCCCGCATTGTCAACCCGGGCGTGCGCAGAGCGGGGGAACAACCGTACGACCCACTGCCACACAATCGGACCGTCGCGTAGCAGATAGAAGGTTATGAGGAGGATCAGCAGCAGGGCGGCGATACCTTCGGCGACGGTGCGCACCGTGGTGATCGCACCGCTGATCAGTTGGCCCGGATGTCCGGTGATCGCGTCGGTGAGCCTGGTCGTCAGCTTGTTGAGGTCCGCGGTGTTCATGTGCACCGGCCCGGTCTGCAGCCAGTGCTTGGTCCGCGTCACCAAATTGGACAGCTGGTTGCCCAACTGCGTGGCGTGCGTGGTGATCTGCCATACCACGAAGTAGGCGATCCCGCCGAGCACAACGACACCGGAGAGCAGTGCGAGCAGCGGCGACAAGGACTTCGGGCGCGGGAACAAGCGCTGGTACAGACGCTGCAGCGGCTGCAGCACGGCGGTCAGGAAAAGCGCGATGATGACGGCTAGCAGCACCCACTCGACGCGTGTCGACACCCGGAATACGACGTAGCCCGCCGCAGCAAGGACCAGCAACCGCCAAGTCCAGGCCGTGGCCACCCGGACGGGCCAGGTGACCGCTTCGGTAGCGTTGCGACGGCTGTCGGACAGGATCGGGGTCGTCGGCTGCGGAGGTGCTGACGGCGGCGCGGGATCAGCGCCCGGGCCTACGTGACCGCCTGTCATCGGACGGCAGCTTCGCGACCAGGACAGGCCGCTTCAGGCGACGCGCCGCTCCTCGGGTACTCCCACACGGCATTGGGTATACCCGCCCTGCCGTACTGCAACCGGCATTGAACGCCTCAGCGTGGCGTGTGTCCGACTCGCTGCCGGTAGGCTCCGCCTTGGGCGTGTGAGGGCGCCTCCGGGTCCGCGGACAGGACTGAGTCCACCTCGAATTTCAGGCAGTTGACGACGGCGATCTCCTTCGGCCTCGTTACGCGGACCACGGGCCGGTGAAGGAGACGTCATGTCTAGTCTTCCTGCTCGACCCGACCTCGACCAGCTGCGCCGGCAGGCGAAGGATCTGCTTCGCGCGGCCCGCTCCGAAGATGTCGACGCCGCCGATCGGATCCTCGCGGTGTCGGACCGGTTGACGCTGAGCGCGGCGCGGCTGGTTATCGCCCGTGAGTACGGCTTCGCCAGCTGGGCACGGCTCAAGGACGAGGTAGCGGCGCGGACCGCCGGCATGCCTGAGCTGGTGCGGGCGTTCTGCGAGGCCAGCATCCGCGACTGGACAGGCAGGGCTGCGCGGATGCTCGCGGCGCGACCCGAGATCGCCGCAGCCGGACTGGCGCCGGCCGTGGTGCTCGGCGATGAAGCCCGGGTGCGGGCGGTCCTCGCCCGGGATCCGGCGGCGGCGACCCGGCCCGACCCGGCGTCCGGATGGACGCCGCTGCACGCTGTATGCGGATCGCGGTGGCATCGCCTCGACCCGGCGCGGGCCGACGGGCTGACGGCCGTGGCAGCTCACCTGCTGGATGCCGGTGCCGATGCGACTGCCGTTGTAGGCGATCGTGGCTGGACGCCACTGCGCTGCGCGGTGGCAGGTGTCGCAAACCCACCGATCGTGCGGCTGCTGCTCGAGCGTGGAGCGGTGCCCGACGACCACGACCTGTATCTGGCCTGCTTCGGTGAGGACGACCACGAGAGCCTGCGCCTGCTGCTGGAGCGTGCAGCGAACGTCGCCGAGACGACGGCGCTCGCCGCTCCGATCAGCACCGGGGACACCGAGGGCGTTCGGCTGCTGATCGAATCCGGCACGGACCCGAACAAGCCGCTGCCGGCAGAACTGAATGGTGTCGAGGCTCCGGCGGTGTATGCGGCAGTCGGAGCCGACTGTCCGATCGAGCTCATCCGACTGCTGGTAGCGGCCGGGGCGGACCCGAACGCCACCGGCCCCGACGGCTATTCGCCCGACCAGCTGGCAGCCAGGCGCGGCCGGTCCGACGTGGTGCACCTGCTGCGCCGCTACGGCGCCCGGCCCAGCGCCACCGACGTGGACCTCTTCCTAGCCGCTTGCATCCAAGCCGATCGCCCGGCCGTGCAGCGGCAGCTGGACGCCGGCCGGGTGCGGTCGGATCAACTCACGGACAACGACCACGCAGCCCTATATCGCGCCGCGGAGATCGGGAATTCCGCAGCCGTCCGCCTGATGCTCGACCTCGGCTTCCCGATCAATGCCCGCGGCGGCGACGACGGAGGAACGCCACTGCATGCCGCGGCCTACAACGGAAGCGACACGGTGGTCAGGCTGCTGCTCGATCACGACGCCGATCTCGAAGCCCGTGACACCACGTGGGATTCCACACCGCTGGTCTGGGCCAAGATCGGCAGCAGCGATCGACCGACGCACAACCCCGGCGCCAATTGGGCCGCAACCGTGCAAACGCTGCTAGCCGCCGGCGCGGCCATCGACGGCATCACTCTGTCCGCCGATGATGACCACCCACCCGGCACCGACGTCGCACAACTCCTACGAGCCCACGGCGTCCCCGACGAGGACGCTTAGGCAGGTAGCGCACGAGATCTGGGTATACCCCTTGGCGTGAGTGCGACGGACTGGCTGCTGACACCGGACGAGCGGGGCAATCCGCACACCGCGATCGACTGCCGCCACCAGGGTCTTGCGTGGACGGAGGGCAACGATGTTCGTGCTCTGGTTCACGGCACCGCGTACTTCGCGGAGTTGCTGCGCCGCATCGAGGACATGCGCGCCGGCGAGGTTGTGATGTTCACCGACTGGCGTGGCGATCCTGATGAGCGTCTCGACGGGCCGGGCACGGAGGTGGAGCGCGTGCTGGGTTCGGCAGCTGAACGCGGCGTGATCGTGAAGGGGCTCGTCTGGCGCTCGCATCTGGACCGGTTCGGGTTCAGCGAGGAGGAGAACCGCCATCTCGGTGAGCACATCGAGTCGGCGGGCGGTGAATGCCTCCGGGACATGCGCGTACGACCGGGCGGCTCCCATCACCAGAAGCTCGTCGTGCTCCGCCACCCGGGGCGCCCGGAGTCGGACATCGCGTTCGTCGGCGGCATTGACCTCTGCCACGGCCGCCGTGACGATGCCGCGCACGCGGGTGACCCGCAACGCCAGCCCATGGCCGCCGTGTACGGCGAGCGTCCGCCCTGGCACGACGCGCAGCTCGCGGTGCGCGGTCCTGCCGTCGGTGATCTTGAGGCGTCCTTCCGGGAGCGCTGGGAAGACGATGCCGCGCTGACCCGCAACCCGATCAACCGGTTGATCGACCTCGGTCGCCGCGAGGACGACACCCCCGATCCGCTGCCGGAGCAGCTCCCGGACCCGGTCGGGCACGGCACGGCCACCGTGCAGGTCCTGCGCACGTATCCGGCCCGCCTATTGGGCTACCCGTTCGCTGCGCGCGGCGAACGCAGCATCGCACGCGCTTATCAGAAGGTGATCTCCCGTGCGCGCAGTCTGATCTATCTCGAGGATCAGTACTTCTGGGCTGCACCTGTGGTTCGCTCCTTCGCCGAAGCGCTCGCTGCGAACCCACGACTGCGGCTCATCGTCGTGGTCCCGCATCACCCCGACCAGGACGGGCGATGGTCCCTGCCGCCGAATCTGGTCGGCCGCCAGGAGGCGCTTCGGATGGTGCGCGACGCGGGTGGCGACCGGGTCGCGATATACGGCGCCGAGAATCGTGTCGGCACGCCGGTGTACGTGCATGCGAAGGTGTGCGTGATCGACGACGTATGGGCCGCGATCGGCTCGGACAACGTCAACCGGCGCTCGTGGACACACGACTCCGAGATCTCGTGTGCCGTGCTTGACGAGGCGCTCGATGAACGGGAGCCGCGTGTAGTCGACGGATACGGAGTCGGCGCGCGCGCGTTCGCACGCGGACTCCGCCTGGAGCTCGCGCGGGAGCACCTCGACCGCAACGACGGCGACGATGCGGACCTTGTCGACCCCGGGTCTGCGTTCGAGCAGTTCGCCGACAGCGCCCGTCGCCTCTCGTTATGGCACGACACCGGGCGCCGCGGCGAACGCCCTCCGGGGCGCCTGCGCCCGTACGCGGACACTCCGCTGCCGCGCCGCACGATGCTCTGGGCGCGCCCGCTCTACCGCACGATCTACGACCCGGACGGGCGGCCGCTGTCGATGCGTATCCGCAACAGGTTCTAGCGGCTCGGGTTGCCGAGGCCCGCCGGGCCAAGACCGGAATTCATCTGCTCCTAGACGTACCGGGCCAGCCACGCATGAACGTCGCCGATGCGTTCGGCCGCGACGGTCATATGCCCGTCTCGATCGTTCAGGTCGGCCTCCGCCGCGTGAATCTGCTCGACGATCCAGCGGCCGTGCTGCCACGGCACGAAGCGGTCCTGGGCGCCGTGCCACACCTTCACCGGGACCGAGATCGACGCCAGCTCGAAGCCCCATCGAGCGTGGAAGATCGCGACGTTGTCGTCGAGCACGCCGTCTTTGGCTGGGGTCATACCGTCCTGGACCGCGCGATGCAGCCAGGCGCCGAACTCGCCGCGCAAAGCCGCGCGGTCCGCGGGCGCCTTGCGATGCGACCAGCTCTCAACGAGCTCCGCAGCGGTCATGGCGAGTGCCGCCTCGCGCTGTTCAGCGCTGATCCGCTCCCACTCGGCACGGTCGGTGCGAAGCAGTTCGATGTCCTGGCGTGCTTCGTCGGACATGCCCGCGAAGTAGTCCAGGCCCGCCGCATCGGGAGGAGCGGGCGATCCGATCGTCCCCACTGCCGATACAAGATCTCCGGCCAGCGCCGCACATGCCAACGCGTGCGGACCGCCTCCGGAGAACCCCCAGACAGCGCAGCGCGCGAACCCCAGCGCGAAGGCGATCGCGCGGACGTCTTCCACGCAGTCGGCGACGATC
Source organism: Jatrophihabitantaceae bacterium (assembly GCA_036506155.1). GTDB lineage: Bacteria > Actinomycetota > Actinomycetes > Mycobacteriales > Jatrophihabitantaceae > DASXRA01. Next base: position 167,342 of record DASXSF010000108.1, on the reverse strand, counting down.
CGTCCCGGCTGCGGAGACGACCCGCCGTAGCCGGGGCGGTCGTACGTGACCAGGCGCAGGCCACGCCTGAGTGCGTCGTCCACCCAGGGGCCGAACAGCACGCCGGCGTTGGGCGTGCCCAGCTGCGCCAGGATGACCCGATCACCGTCTCCGGCAGCCTGTACCCGCAGGCGGCGCCCGTCCCCGCTGTCGACCAGCCGGCTCTGCGAGTACGTGGCCATGCCGTCGCCACCCTCCCAGAGATGCCGGGCCTGCGCCAGCCCGACGTGACCGATCTGCGGTCAAGCCGCGCGACAGGCGGTTCGGTCCGCTAAGAGTCGATCATCGTCAGGTCGAGGCGGGCGAGACGTTCCGGGTCGGCGAGGAAGTCCATCTCGGCGATCCTTCCGTTGCGGACGATGACCGAGGCGATCGCGAAGACCGCACCGTTGCGGGTCACGACGGCACCAGCCGCGCCGTTGACCAGTGCGGGGTGCATGGTGAGCTCGACCTGGGACCACAAGGTGGCTTGTCGCGCAACGTTCACCGCGCCGCGCACCTCGGCCGACAGGGCGGCAAGTGCGGCACCGCCGTCGGCCCGCAGCACGACGTCGGGGTCGAGTGTCGCCACGAGTGCGTCGAAGTCGCCGGTGCGCGCTGCGGTCAGGAACGCGTCGATGACCTCGCGTTGCGCGCTGACATCGACGTCGGGAGTGGTCGGCTGGGCGCGGACGCGCCGCCGGGCCCGGCTGGCCAACTGTCGTGCTGCCTCCGGAGAGCGGTCGAGAAGGGTGGCGATCTGCTCGAACGGGACGCCGAACATGTCGTGCAGCACGAACGCGAGCCGCTCTGGTGGCGTCAGTGTCTCGAGCACCACGAGCAGCGCAAGCCCGACCGAGTCGGCGAGTAGCGCTTCGTGCTCCGGATCGACGCCGTCCACGCGGTCGATGATCGGGTCGGGCAGGTACGGGCTCAGCGGCTGCTCGCGGCGCGCCGCACGGGAGCGCAGCATGTTCAGCGACACCCGAGCTACGACCGTAGTCAGCCATCCGGACAGGTTCTCGATCTCGCCCGGTTCGGAGCCGCTGAGTCGCAGCCAAGCCTCCTGCACGGCGTCCTCGGCCTCGCTCATCGAGCCCAGCATCCGGTAGGCGACCGCCCGCAGTCGGCGCCGGTGCTCCTCGAACCGCTGCGCAAGCCAGTCCTGCTCGCTCATCCGGTCAGAATCCTCCCCTCGGCGACGGGTTCTGCAGATAGACCCGCCACGGGCGGCCTATGTGACTGATCACGCTCGTGTCGGTCACATCGGCGGGTTCCGAGGTGTCTCCCCAATGACCGCACAGACCCAGTGAGAGGAATACACGATGCGAGTCTTCGTTGCCGGGGCGAGCGGGGCGCTCGGAAGCCGCCTTGTCCCGCAGTTGATCGACGCCGGGCACACGGTGGTCGGTACCCATAACTCGCCGGCGAGTGCTCAGCTGCTCGCGGAGCTGGGCGCCGAACCCGTCAGAGTCGACCTGCTCGACGTCCGCGCCGTGCGCAAAGCCGTCCTGGACAGCAAGCCGGACGCGATCGTGCACCAGGCAACCGCACTGGCGAACGTCAAGTTCGGCCGGAATCTGGACAAGACTTTCGCCATCACGAACCGCTTGCGCACCGAGGGAACGGACGCGCTGTTGGCGGCGGCCCGCGAGGCCGGGGTGCGACGGTTCGTGGCGCAGAGCTTCGCGCCCTACATCTACAAGCGCCAGGGCGGACCGATCAAGACCGAGGCCGACCCGGTAGATGACACCCCGCCGCCGAACACCGCGAAGACGTACGCCGCGATCATGCACCTGGAGAAGGCGACAACTGAATTCGGCGGCATCGCGCTGCGCTATGGCGGCTTCTACGGCGCCGCCAACGACGCGCTGATCGAGCCGGTTCGGAAGCGGCAGTTCCCGGTCGTCGGCAAGGGCGGCGGCATCTTCTCGTGGCTGCACCTCGACGACGGTGCCATGGCGACGGTGCTCGCCCTCGAGCACGCTGACGATTCAGCCCACGGGATCTACAACATCGTCGATGACGAACCCGCCCCGGTGCGCGACTGGCTCCCGGTGCTCGCCAACGCGCTGGGCGCCAAGCCGCCGCGCCACGCTCCGACCTGGCTGGCCCGCCTGATCGCCGGCACAGCGACCGCGGTGCTCGCCACCCAGGCGCGCGGCGCCTCCAACGCCAAGGCCAAGCGGGAACTCGGCTGGACCCCGCGCTACCCGTCCTGGCGCCTCGGTTTCCCGGTGACCTATTCGGCGATCACAGTCGCCGACCAGCAGGCGCCCAGCAGGTAACGGCGCCCTGACGTCCGTCAGCCGAGCAGCACGATCGTGTACCCGCCGAAGACCTGCCCCTGCTGGCTGGCGGTGACCCGGTACACGTGTGCTTGCCCCGGCGATGGAACGGCATCGGCTGTGGTGAATGTGACCTGCTGGTCGTCGCCGACGACTTGATGGGTCGTCGCGGCGCCCGTCGTCGAGGGGCCGCCGCCGATGGTGGTCGGGGCTCCCAGCAGCACGTCTCCGGTCGGCGCAGCCTGTGCCGGGAACTGCCCGCGCGTGCCGGTGCGTTGCTGCAACCAGGGCATGGCATTCGGGGCGGCACGGGTGACCGCTACTTCGGCAGGTTCGCCGAAGAGTGGTCCGATCTGGAGATTCACCGGTGCCGGTACCAGTAATGGCTCGTCGGCCACATGGGCCATGGCATGCATAGCTTGCTCGCCGGCCGCCGCGACGTGGATGTTGCGCTGCGCCACGTGCCGGTTGAGCGACGCGTCCCAAGGCGGGTCGCCCAGACCGTCGCTCGTCTCGTCCCACACGCGGACGAGCAGGCACTCGTGGCCGCCGTTGACGAACGTCGGGTACCACGGGGTCGGGCACTTGACGACGGCATGCGACCGACCGCTGCCTCGGGCGCCCAGCGCCACCGCGGTGACGCCGATCAGGTGCGCACCCGTCGCGTTGTTGCCGAGTGTCGGGTCGCACCAGTAGAACTCGACGACGACGTTCGGTGCCGCAGCGATGCCGAAGTTCCATACGTGGGCGTACAGCGTGGTCGGCTTTCCGGCTTGCGCGGTCTGGCCGAGCTCTGGCGGGACGGGCGGCGCGACGGCCGGGTCGACGTCGGCCAGCAGGAGGATGTCGGGGCTCTCCCAGAACGGGCCGACGACCGGCCGCGCACCGAGATCGCCCGCGTTGGCGCGCATGAACAGGAACGGCAGGAACAGATCCCCGCGGGTGCCGGGCCAGCTATTCCACGGCGGAGTGCTGAAGTCGCACGGGTCGAGCTGGCCGTTCGGGATCACGCCGGTGGAGGTGCCGTAGTGACGGGCGGGGCGGTTCGGGTTCTTCCAGCCCAGGGTGATCCCGCCGCCGGGGCGGGTGCCGACCGTGCTCGCCGTGCCCAGGCTGTCACCGTCACCGTCACGGTCGTCGCAGTCGTGGGCGTGGCAGCCACAGTCGTGATGACGGCACCCGTGCGCGGTGTGGTCGTGAACGTGACAATGACAGTGCTCGTGACCCTGGCATCCGTGAGGATGGTGCCCGTGAGCGTGACAGCCACACCGGCACCCGCCGCCGCCCCCGTCTTTTCCGCCACCGCCACCGCCGCCTGTGCCGCCACCGTCTCCGCCTCCGGTACGGCCGGTGCAGTCGCGGTCGGCAATCCCGGCGGCGATCACCGTCGATCGAGTTCCCCATTCAGCCGCCGCGGCCGCCCACGCGTCCGTCATGACGCACCGCCCTGCGGGCCGTTCTCCTCGCCACCCGGCGCCGGCTCTTCGATGATCACGACAGGTGGTGCGTCGACGTAGTCGAGCTGCATCGGGGTGTTGGGATTCCACGTGTTCTGGGGAACGTGGCCGTCGGCCTTCCACGGCGGCGCGACGGGCACCTGGTAGGCGAAGTTCATGGGCGTCTTGCCGAGAGGTGGATGGTCGTCGCGACGGATCCAGTCCCAGGTCAGGTAGCCGTAGGCGCGGTCGGCATCGAGGTTGAACTGCGTTTGGTAGTTGGTGTCGTTGACCAGGCGGCCGATGAGATACGCGGAGAACGGAACCGGATCGCCGAGGGGGCTCTGCCGGACACGCGCCTTGCCGATGAACTGCTCGTTGAGCTCGTCGGTCTGCCACGGCGACTGTGAGTTCTCGTACTCGTAGCCCATCCGCGCTGATCCCGGCTGTCGTGCGGAAGAACACCTGGTCCGGGGTGGTGCCTTCCGGGTAGGGGCCCGGCCGCATCGGCTTGAACGCCCCCAGGTGGCCCGGGCTGGTTGTGACACTTGCTCGGGTCGTAGGTCTCCGTCGGAGTCGGCACCTCGACGTTGGTGCCGCCGCTCTCGAGCTCGCTGGTCGACGGGTACGCCCAGGGCCGGTGGTATTCCCACTCGACCGCGGGGCTGCCGTCACTGTGGAACTGCAACACCGGGTAGAACGGCATGTTCGGGTCGCGCACCGAGTGGCTCACGACGACGTCCGTGTCACGATCGACCGCCCCGAACGGGTCGATCGCGTCGGCGAGTGCCTGTTTGAACGTCCCGTCGATCGTCGCGCCGAGAGTGATCAGCGGCAGGTCGATCTCGTTCGGCCACTTCAGCTCGCCGTTGTCGGCATAGCGCTGCTCCGCATGCGGGATGAACACACCGGTGTGCGCCATCACGTCGTGGGTCTTGGTGGCGATGTCCCACAGCTTCATGGCGATCTCGTACAGCTTGGCGCGCACAGGGAACGTCCATGGGCTGAGCCCCATTTTGATCAAGTCGCCGATCAGCTTCACGACCGCGGCGAGTTCCTTGACGATCCACTGGACGAGCGCGATCAGTACGTCGCAGGCATCCTCGATCGGGTTGTCACTGTTCACACCGGAGAAGTCCGGTGGCTGGAACAGATTGGTGAAGTCCGACTGCGGCGGGACGATCACGAAGTCGGGTTGACGTGGCTTGGGCAGCTCCCAGCCTCCGTTGAAGTTCAGCTTGTACAGCGTGATCATCAGCCGGTATGCCGTCGCAACCTCCCACGGCAGCGGGAAACCTCGCGGCACTTGGAACGGCGGCGGCGGCGCGATGTCGTCGAGCAAATCCTGGAATGGGCGGTCGAGCCGGTGTCCGGTCACCGATTCGACGACGGACGTCAGCTTGCCCTGGTGGATCTGCTGCTGGTACGCGTCACCCTGATAGATCAGCGGATGCGGGTGATCGGTGAACGTCTCGATCAACGCCGCGACGATCGCATCGGCCATCCAGCCGGGCATCTCGCCGTCAACATCGAGTTGCTGCTTACGCGTGTCCGGGTCGTCCGACAGCGGGGACGGCCGTTGCTTGCCGTTCGGATCATCCGGGGTGAGCTGCACGGCGAACCACAGCGCGGACGAGGACAGTTCCGGGTAGTCGTCGGTCTTGCCCCACGGGTCGGGTGGGATCGTTCCGCCCGGGCCGGTCTGGGCGTAGTTCCAGGCATCGATGTGGTTCTCGATCAGGTGGTGCCGGGTGGGATGGTCGCGATAGGGGCCGCCGCACTGCTCGTTGACGAACGAGTGCGCGATCGTGTCGGTGCCGATGTGGGTGATGTAGCCGAGGGTGAATGCCAGGAACTGATCGTGCCGTTCCCGGGCCCCGTCCGTGCCATCGAGCAGCAACTCGGCCTGATGCACGAACGCGCGGCAGAGTGCGGACGTCCGGCGGTAGTGCGTCATGTCGCTCCACAGGAACGAGTTCTCCTGGAAGCCACTCGCGACGACCGTGTTCATCAGGCTCCAGATGCCCGCGTACGTGGTGATCTCTTGCACGCCGACGGTCTCGATCGCGTTCAGGAACTCCTGTAACGCATCGCCGAACTCGCTCAGGATCCCGCCGGTGAGGTCGTCGGCGATCTCGCCGGCGATCTCCACGAACGGCCCGATCGTCTTGTCCCATACGGCAACGAAGTCGTTCCAGATCTTCTGCAGCCGGATCAGCAGGCGAATGATGCCGGCCAGCGTCGAATTGACCTCTGCGAGGATGGCGAGTACCGGCTCCCAGTCGTCCTCCTTGGCGGCGTCGAAGAAGTAGTAGACCGCCAGGGCCAGCATGATGTCGTCCGAGATCGGACCCAGGATCTCGTTGCTCCAGTCCTGCGAGAAGAAGAACAGGTCAGGGCCGATCGCGCCGATGGCCGTGAACTTCTCCCATTGCTGCATCAATTCGCCGCACGTTCGAGGGTCATAGCCGGCGACGGCGTCACCACCCTCACCGAGCTCGGGCCAATCGGTGAACTCGCCACTGGCGAGCAGATCAGCCACCCGGCGTGCCGTGTAGATGTGGGTGAAGTGACCAGGCATTAGGACCCCCGGCAGCGGACCCACGCGGCCTGGGGCGTGGGTAACGACCAGAGTGTCGGCGCATCACCCTCGCAGCACAAGAGACCTGCGCATACCGTGCCCGTTAGTGCGGGATGATCAAAGGCTGGTGGCCCGGGGATGCCGCGGCTCGTACAGCCCGATCTCGCCACCGCTTGGAAGTCGCAGCCGGCTAAGCCGCCCCCAACGTGCTTCGGTGACGGCCGCGCATGTGACGCCCCTGGCGGCCAATTGGCTCATTGTCTCGTCCAGGTCGTCGCACATCAGGTACAGCTCGTGAGCAGCCGGACCCTCGACGGGGTGCAGGGCGATCTCGGTGGGCGGAGCCTTGAAGATCAGCCAGCCGGAGCCGGCGTCGACGTGCGGGAACTCGAGCACGTCCCGAAGGAAGGCCCGGTCGGCCTCTGCGTCCTGGCTGTAGATGATGACGTGGCCACCGTTGATCACGCCGCAAGCGTAGCCACTAGGTCGGGCGCGGAGTCGATCGGCTCAGCGCTCAGACGTACTCGTCATGCCGGCGGATCCAGGTCTGGAATCCATCGCCCTCGTCGCGTCCGTTGGGCACTCGGTCGAGGATCGGGTAATAGGGCATGACGAATTCGACTCCGCGCCCGCTGGTCGCGTAGGTCTGGTGTACGACGCCGTTCTCGATCGTGAAGACAGTGACCGCCGGCGCCTCCGAGAGGTAGCCGAGGACGTCGGTGCCGGTCGCGGCCGCGTTCTGACGCACGATCGGAGGCAGCGTGTCCTCGATCGGCGCGATCCACTCACGCACCTGGTCTGGGGTGAATGCGGCATCGCGGTCGCGATTGAAGTCGCTGTTCGCCGAGGACACCCACGGAAGGGTCCAGCCCATCCGTTGCTTGTACGTCCGCAGCCTCGGCAGCGGAGCCGACGAGACGAGCATCAGGGTCACGTCGCGGGCGTGCAGATGCGGCAACAGGCCGTCGAGCGCATCGGCGATCGAGGAGTTGACGGGGCACCCCGCTGTGTAGCTCGGCCCGAACATGAAGTGGTAGAAGACCAGCTGGGAGCGTCCGTCGAAGAGCCCGGCCAACGCTCGGGGCCCTTCGTCGGTGTCGAGCACATACTCTTTGCCGACCGTGACCCACGGCAGCTGGCTGCGCCGGCGGGCAAGCTCGTCGCCCGCGCGAGTGTGCTCCTTCTCCAGCCGGAGCAGCTCCGCCCGTGCCGCCTGCCACTCTTCCCGGCCGACAATCGCATGACTGGGCATCGCGTCCCCTATGACTCGACAGGAATGAGGGCCATGTTCTGGCGCTCGAACTGCTTGGCGACTCCGGCGCGCCAACCGTCGGCCAGGGCCTGCGACAGCGGGTCCGGAAAGATGTCCTCGTCGCCGTTCTCGATGCCGTCGAAGATCGCTCGCGCTACGGACTCGGGCGGACTCTTGGGAATGTCGAGGTCTCGGGTCATCTCCGTGTCGGTGGGGCCGGTGAGGACGCTGTGGACGTTCACGCCTCGCCGTGCCAGAAGCATCCGCAGCGATTGCGTCAACGAGAACGCGGCCGCCTTCGAGATCGAGTACCCCGGCGCGAACGGCACAGGGGCAAGTGCCGACAGCGACACGTTGTTGACGATCGTTCCGCGAGAACGCGTCAGCGACGGCAGGAAGGCCTGGGTCACACGGTAGGTGCCGAACAAGTTGACGGACAGGGCATGCTCAAGGGCCGCAGGATCGCTCAGGTCGTCGACGGGCTGGACACCGGCGTTGTTGATCAGCAGATCGACCGACTCGACGCTGCCTGCAGCTGCCCGGATCTGCGCGGGATCCGTGACGTCCAGGGCGACAGGAGTGACGCGCTCGTCGGGGTGCGGCACGGGCTGCCTGGCGCCGGCGTATACCCGCCTGGCGCCGCGCCTGAGCGCCTCCTCGACCAGTGCCTGGCCGATGCCACGACTCGCCCCGGTCACCAGGACCGTCTTTCCGTGGATGGTCATCTTCGTGCCTTCCGCTTGTGCGCCGCCCGGTGCGGCGCCCTACTTATGCAGACCAGATGGATCCCTCGGAATCGCCGCGGAACGGCTGCCGGCCGAGGAACGCGACGAGTTCGTCACCGGGCCGGGCCGGGTTACCCAGCGGGACCGGGTCGGCGAAGAGCCCGGTCCGTGCGTGCGCGGGAACCAGCAGTGGAGCGGTCGCCAGCAGGACGGTGGCCAGGCCGGTGGGCACCGGCCGGTCGGCGCCGCACGCAACGGCGATGTCCCAGCCGTGGACACTGATCTCGATGGCACCGGTAACCGCGATCCTGCTTGTCGCGAGCTCGCGGTCCCACACGGCGACCGGCCGGTCTGCCGGCCCGGCTCTCGCCATCGCGGCGAGCAGCGCCACCAGCTTCGCGCGCAGCCGCCGGACGGGGTCGGATGATCGCGCAGGCATGACAGGAGCGGCGGTGATCGCGTCGTGTAACACGTCGGCCGAGTCGCTGACGTGGTCGAGCAACATCGCCAGGTTCCAGCCTGTGCATGGCGTGGATCGGGACAGCAGTTGCGGCCGGACAATCGCTGTGGTGGTCAGCGCATAGCCGACCGCCGATTCGAGCAGCTCGAGTCCCCTGGTCAGCGCCGCCACCACGTGCCTACGTCTGTGCCGGTCCAGCCGGGTACTCCGACGGCAGGCCGAAGGAGGTGAACCGCCTCACCTCGCTGAAGGCGACGATCCGTACGATCCGCGTCGCGGCGAGTGTCAGCACCTGCAGCGCGTGTGCGTGGTACGCCCCACGGTCGCCGCGCCGGTAGACGGCGAACGCCGGCTGTCCGTTCGCGCTCACCGGCACCAGCCGGAGGTCGCCCGGCGCCGAGAGCAGCTGCGACCCGACGAAACCGGCCACGGCATCCCGGCCGGCGAACCACGTCAAGAACGGCGGCATCTCCAGGACAGCGTCCGCGCGCAAGAGCTCGGCCAGCGCGCTGGCATCGGCGCCCTCGATGGCCGCCGCAAACCGCTCCAACACGGCCCGCTGCTCCGCGTCGGCCGGCTCGGCGAGGTCGTCCTCGACCGGCATGGCCTGCGCGAGCTGGGCGCGGGCGCGGCGCAGGCCGCTGTTCACCGCGGTGGTCGTCGTGCCGAGCAGCTCCGCCACATCGGCAGCTGGCCACTCCAACACATCTCGCAAGATCAGCATCGCGCGCTGGCGTGCGGACAGGTACTGCAGCGCCGCGACGAAGGCCAGCCGGACACCCGCCCGCGAGGCGGTGACGTCCGCCGGATCCCGGTCTTGCGTGATCAGCGCGTCAGGGAGCGGCTGCAGCCACGGCACCTCCCGCGCCGCCTCGAGGGGTGCCTCGGGATCGTCGGTCGGAGCGCCCAGACCGGACGGCAGCGGTCGGCGCGCACGCCGCTCGATCGCGGTCAGGCACACATTGGTCGCGATCCGATACAGCCAGGTACGGATGGATGACCGGCCCTCGAATGCTTCGTAGGACCGCCACGCCCGCAAGAACGTCTCCTGGACCAGGTCCTCTGCCTCGTCAACCGAGCCCAGCATCCGATAGCAGTGCGCCAGCAACTCCCCCCGGAAGCGGCTGGTGAGACCGGTGAAATCCTCGCTGACCGTCATCGGCCACTCCAACTGATCGGCGGCACCGCCAGCGACGCGCCGGCCCTCTACGTATAGACCTGATGACCAGCGCAAAATCGCCGCGCCGCGTCGAGTTGGTCGCCGACTTAGCCGACCGAGTTAGGCCCAATCGCCATTGGCGGAGGTCTTGGCGGCCCGGTCGCTGTCCTGAGTGTGACCGATCGAGTTCAGCACGGTCGCGAGGTTCGCAGCCGCCTCGTCCCACTGCTTCTTGGACTGGACGTACGCCTGGCGGGCCGGCCCGGGCCACATCGCGATCAGAGGGTTGAGTCGGTTCTCGAGTTCCTCGAGTGCGCTCGTGAGACGGCTGTAGGTCTGCGCGATGCCAACCTGACCTCGCAGCAGCGAGTCGAATTGGTCACCCATGGGCAGGATCCCCTCCCTGGAAGTCGATCACTCAGGTCAAGTAGACCTGGCCGCTCAGGTTCCGAACGTCCGGGCCTGGTCGGGGTCTTGCGCGACCAGTGCTTCGTGCATGCGGGCCAGCGCCGAGTTGATACGGTCGGCGTTCTGTTCGAACGAGGTGTCGACGTTCGTGAAGAGCGCAGCTGCCTCGCCGCGCCGACCGCTCGTCATCTGACGGACCTCGCTGCGCAGGGTGCCGAGATGCTCAGTCATCGCCTGCTGCGCTTCCTCGACCGCGTCGGCGCCGGCGAGCATGGCCTCGTGACTGATACCGAATCCGCTCACGATGCTTCCTCACCGTCCGTGGTGGTCGGCGCCCCTCAAGCGCGACGCATTCGCGGTGAATAACGTACAGAACAGACACGAGGGACGCGAGTAGTTGCGCCACGTACCGGGCTGGTGGCGGCTAAATGGCTGGAGCGCACTGGTTAAGGTGCGATTGTGGCGGCACGGTTCGACCGGGCCTGGACGTCGGTATATCAATGGCCGGGCATGCGTTCGGAGTACAGCTGGATTCCGCCCGGCGGTGAGCCGACGCGGACGGCCCCCGACCAGATCGGCGTCTCCTTCAGCGCGCACAATGCCCTGGTTTACGAGTCGGGCCGTAGAACGATCGAAACCGACCTCGCGGCCGGGTCGGTGATCGTCACCGGACGCGATCCGATCACCTGGCTGCGCGTCCGTGAGACCACCGAGGCGCTGGAGATCTACCCGGACCTGAACCTCTTGCAGAAGCTCGTTCCGGGTGCGGCGGCGCTCGAGCCGGTGCCACCGGGCCGGGACGCGACCGTGCTCGGCATCGCCTCGATCCTCAAGCGCGTGCACGCCACCGGCTCGACGCTCAGCGACGTCGCCGCGAGCACGTTGGCACACAAGCTGGCCGGGCACCTTCTCGACAACTACTGCGACCGCCGCGGTCAGGACGCCGCCCCTTGGGTGCCGACGCGGCTCGACCGCCGCACGGTCGACCGGGTGGCCGCGTTCGTCGACGCGGAGCTGTCCGGCGTGCTGACCCTCGACCGCCTTGCGGCCGTCGCGCGGCTCAGCCCGTTCCACTTCGCCCGCGCGTTCAAGGCGACCACCGGGCTGGCCCCGCACCAGTTCGTGACGTCCCGCCGTATGCACAGAGCCACGACCCTGCTCGTCCAGTCCACAGCCCGTGTCGATCAGGTCGCACACGCGGTGGGCCTGTCCAACATCAGTCATTTCCGAAGGGTGTTCCGCACTCACCTCGGCGTCACGCCGGGACGGCTGCGCGAAGACAGCAAGTTCGGACCCTCCGCATGACATCGCGGGCTGCAAGCATCGCAGCATGCAACCCCGTCCCTACCTGATGTTCAGCGGTGATGTCCCGCTGTCAGTCCGGATCTACCGCGACACGGACGACCTCACCGAACGCCAACCCGCAGTGATCGTCACCGGCTCCTGGCTGACCGTGAAGGAGCAGATGGCCGATCATTACGCACGCCGGCTCGCCGAGCGCGGCTACACCGCCTTCACGTTCGACTTCAGCGGATTCGGTGAGAGCGGCGGTGCGCCACGGCAGGCAGAGATCCCTGCGCGCAAGATCGCCGACATTACTGCCGCAGCGCGCAGTGTCGCGGGCCTGTCGTTCGTCCGGCCGGACTCGGTGGGCTACCTCGCGATCTGCGCGAGCGCCCAGTACGCACTGCGGGCGATCGCCGAGGGAGCTGCGGTCACCTCGTTCGTCAGCGTCGCCGGCTGGTATCACGACACCGAGTCGGTGGCACCGTTCTACGGCGGCTTGGACGGGGTCACCGAGCGGATCGACCGCGCCCGGCTCGCGTTCGACGACTTCTTGCGGGACGGCGCGGTGCGCACCGTGCCCGCCTATGAGAACGGCAACGATCGCGCGGGCATGTTCTTCGAGCTCGACTACTACGCGTCCGCCGAGCGCGGGGCGGTGCCCGAGTGGCGCAACGAGATGGCCGAACTCAGCTGGCTGTATTGGCTTGCCTTCGACGGACTCTCGCCGGCAGGGCGGGTCGCGGTGCCGTCGCTGTTCGTGCACGGCGACGACTGCGTGCTGCCCGACAACGCGCGGTCCGTCCAGCAGCGCGTGCCGGGGCCGAGCGAACTGGTCTGGGCCGACGGGATGCAGACCGACTTCTACGACCAGCCCAAACAGGTCGACCTGGCCGTCGAGGCGGCCGATCGACACTTCCGGCAGACGCTGTGAGCGAAGCCGATGTGATCACCCGCATGTTGCACGCCATCGACCGGCTCGACTGGACGGTGGTCCGGGAGTCGTTCGCTCCGGTGGTCGCTACCGACTACACGTCACTGTGGGGCGGCGAGCCTGCCGACGTGCGCGCCGAGCTGCTCATCGCGCAATGGCAGGAATTCACTGCCAACCTCGCGGCCACCCACCACCAGACCGGCCCGATCGTCGTTTCGGACGGGCGCGCCGAGACACACGTCACCGCCGTCCACTGGCTGCCGAACGGCGACGCCTGGACCGTGCACGGCCACTACATAGCCCAACTCGCGAACGGGAAGATCGCAGCACTCACGCTGCAGACGTTCCGTGCCTCCGGCCACGAGGGGCTGCCGACCGTCGAGGCTCGCCGGCCGTGGGACGGTGCCCATCGGGACTAGACCCTTCGCAGCACGCTGACGACCTTGCCGAGGATGGTCGCGTCGGTGCCGTCGATGGGCTGGTACGCGGCGTTGTGCGGCAGCAGCCACGCCTGCCCGTCGCGCCGTTGCAGCGTCTTGACCGTTGCCTCGCCGTCGATCATGGCGGCCACGATGTCGCCGTTCTCGGCGTCGGGCTGCTGCCGGACGACAACCCAGTCGCCGTCCGAAATCGCGGCGTCGATCATCGAGTCACCGGCGACCCGGAGCAGGAACAGGGTGCCCTCGCCGACGAGGGCCCGGGGGAGCGGGAAGACGTCTTCGATCATCTCCTCGGCGAGGATCGGGCCGCCGGCGGCAATCCGCCCCACGAGCGGGACGAAGACGGGTGCGGCTGCTCCCGCGGGCGCCTCGCTCGGGTGTCGGGAACGCTTGGCCCGGCCGGAACGCACGTCGACCGCCCGCGGCCGGTTGGGGTCACGCCGCAGGTAGCCCTTGCGCTCGAGAACGGACAACTGGTGCGCGACGCTTGACGTCGAGGCGAGGCCGGCTGCCTCGCAGATCTCACGGATGCTCGGCGGATAGCCGCGCTTGTGCACCGAGTCGCGGATGACGTCGAGGATCACTTGCTGGCGTTCAGTCAGTCCCTCATTGCGCCGGCGGCTGGACAGGTCGGTGACCTTCGCGACGTCGGCCTGCTTGCGCGCCGACGTGCGGGCGTGGGTGCGTTCGGACGTCGGCGTGGGTTGCGATTGTCGCGGCACTAGTTCAGCTCCCTCGGTCGTCCGGCGGCTGTCGTCCGGATGGCTAGACGGTAGCCGGGCAGCAGCCGAATCCCAAACATTTGTTCGACAACACGCCGGACGATTCTGGATTCTGTCAGACCGCGGTGGTAGACGATCGTACAGACGTTCGATCGAACGATCGTTCGAGGTTCAGCATACCGCCGCGGCCCGTGCTGCGGCAGCGCACGGAGGAGTCGCCATGTCAGTGGCCACCGAGTTCCACCCGGACGTCTGGGTACCGGCGCGCGCCCGGCCGGAGCGGGACGCCACCGTGTTGCCCTTCCGTACCCGGCAGGCGGGCGGGGACCCGGCGCCGCTGGGCGGCGCGGCGCCGGCAGGCAGCCGGTCTCGGACCGGTGAGGTTTCCTTCCGCCTGACCCGACGCGGCTATGCGGTGGTCGGCCTGCTGGCGGCCACCCTCGTTGCCGGGCTGCTGTGGCTGGCGCACGCATCGGTACCCGCAAGTCCGCGCGCCCCCGACGTCGGCGCAGTCACGGTCCGCGATGGCGACACGCTCTGGTCGATCGCCTCGCGGATCGCGCCGCAGCGCGACCCGCGGCTGGTGGTGGCCGAGCTTGAGGACGTCAACCACCTGTCGAGCCCGACGGTGGCGCCGGGGCAGATCCTCCGCACCCGCTGACTGCCCGGTCGTCAGTTGCGCGCCGGGCTGCGACGCACCGCGTTTCGCCTTGCGTTCCGAGCTCGGGCGTTCTACGGTCAACCCCTAGATGTAGTAGTTACACTTGTGTAAGTCATCAACAGATTGGGGTCAGGGGTCCACAGCTGGGGATCAGCGATCCACAGATCGTCCCCATGTTGTCCGCTACTCCGTCCACAGGCACGCAGGCGATGTGGGCATCGGGCAACATTCGAGAGGAGGCGGCCCGCCGATGAGGTGTCCGTACTGCCGTCACCCGGATTCACGTGTCGTCGACTCGCGGGAGCAGGACGAGGGCCAGGTCATTCGCCGGCGGCGCAGCTGCCAGGAGTGCGGGCGGCGGTTCACCACCGTCGAGGAGGCCACCCTCGCGGTGATCAAGCGCAGCGGCGTGACGGAACCCTTCAGCCGGCAGAAGGTGATCAACGGCGTCCGGCGCGCCTGCCAGGGCCGTCCTGTCGACGAGGATGCGCTGGCCCAGCTGGCCCAGGCCGTGGAGGAGGCCATCCGGGCGACCGGCGTTGCCGAGGTGCCCAGCGACGAGGTCGGCCTCGCGATCCTGGGGCCGTTGCGCGAGCTCGACGAGGTCGCCTACCTGCGCTTCGCGAGCGTGTACCAGGCGTTCAGCTCGGTCGACGATTTCGAAAAGGCAATCTCCGAGTTGCGGCACGCGCACCGCGCAGCCGCCGGGCACCAGCCGTGACACCCGAACCCAGCAATGACATCAGCGCGCCGATGAGAGGGAGCAGGCGAATGACCGAGGCAGTCGAAAAGCACGGCACGGCCGAGGTGGAGCGGGGCGGCCGAGCAGGTGGCGGCGGTCCGGTGTTTGCGAAGGACGGTTTGGCCGTCGAGCGCGTCTACACCACTGCGGGCGTGCACCCTTACGACGAGGTCATCTGGGAGCGCCGCGACATCGTCATGACCAACTGGCGCGACGGCTCGATCAACTTCGAGCAGCGCGGTGTCGAGTTCCCGGACTTCTGGTCGGTCAACGCGGCCAACATCGTCACCACCAAGTACTTCCGAGGTGCGCTGGGCACCGACGCTCGCGAGTGGTCGCTGCGCCAGCTCATCGACCGGGTTGTCAAGACCTACCGGGGCGCTGGCGAAGAGCACGGATACTTCCGCTCTGCCGCCGATGCCGAGGTATTCGAGCACGAGCTGACCTCGATGCTGCTGCACCAGGTGTTCAGCTTCAACTCGCCGGTCTGGTTCAACGTCGGGACCAACTCGCCGCAGCAGGTGTCGGCCTGCTTCATCTTGTCGGTGGACGACACGATGGACTCGATCCTGAACTGGTACCGGGAGGAGGGCCTGATCTTCAAAGGCGGCTCCGGCGCGGGGCTGAACCTGTCACGGATCCGCTCGTCGCGCGAACTGCTGTCGTCGGGCGGCACCGCGTCCGGCCCGGTCAGCTTCATGCGAGGCGCCGACGCCTCGGCCGGCACGATCAAGTCAGGCGGCGCCACCCGCCGTGCGGCGAAAATGGTCGTGCTCGACATCGATCATCCGGACATCGAGGAGTTCATCGAAACGAAGGCGCGCGAGGAGGACAAGATCCGCGTGCTGCGCGACGCCGGTTTCGATATGGACCTCGGCGGTCACGACATCACCAGTGTCCAGTATCAGAACGCCAACAACTCGGTGCGCGTATCGGATGAGTTCATGCGCGCCGTCGAGGACGACGGTGCGTTCGGCCTGCGGGCCCGCGCGACACACGAGGTACTCGAGACCGTCCAAGCCGGGGCCCTGTTCCGCAAGGTGGCTCAGGCAGCGTGGGAGTGCGCCGACCCGGGCATCCAGTACGACGACACAATCAACGACTGGCACACCAACCCCGAGACCGGGCGCATCACCGCGTCCAACCCGTGCTCGGAGTACATGAGCCTCGACAACACGTCGTGCAACCTGGCGTCGCTCAACCTGCTGAAGTTCCTGCGGGCCGACAACACATTCGACGTCGACAGGTTCGTCAAGGCCGTCGAGCTTGTCATCACGGCGATGGACATCTCGATCTGCTTCGCCGACTTCCCGACCGAGGCAATCGGCGTCAACACCCGCGCCTACCGCCAATTAGGAATCGGCTACGCGAACCTCGGTGCGCTGCTCATGGCGTCAGGCCTGGCCTACGACTCCGACGGCGGCCGGGCGCTGGCAGGAGCGGTCACGTCGCTGATGACCGCGGTGTCGTACCGCCGCTCGGCAGAACTTGCCGGCATCGCCGGGCCGTACGAGGGCTTCGCTCGCAACGCCGCCGCGCACGCCCGGGTCATGCGCAAGCACGCAGCCGCGAACGACGCCGCCCGTCCGATGCATGACAACGACCGGGCGCTGTTCAAGGCGGCAGCCGCCGAGTGGGCGCGTGGAAACACGCTGGGGGAGGCGAACGGTTGGCGCAACGCGCAGGCGTCGGTCCTCGCGCCGACCGGCACGATCGGACTGATGATGGATTGCGACACCACCGGCATCGAGCCCGATCTGGCGTTGGTCAAGTTCAAGAAGCTGGTCGGCGGCGGGTCGATGCAGATTGTCAATCAGACCGTGCCACGGGCGCTGCGGGTGCTGGGCTACCAGGACGAGCAGGTCGAAGCCATCGTCGAATACATCGCCGAGCACGGCCAGGTCCTCGACTCGCCGGGCCTGCGGCCCGAGCACTACGAGGTGTTCGACTGCGCCATGGGCACCCGGGCGATCAAGCCGATGGGGCACGTGCGGATGATGGCCGCAGTCCAGCCGTTCCTGTCCGGCGCAATCAGCAAGACGGTCAACATGCCCGAGTCGGCGACTGTCGAGGACATCGAGGACATCTACTTCAAGGGCTGGAAGCTCGGCCTGAAGGCGCTTGCCGTCTACCGCGACAACTGCAAGGTCGGCCAGCCGCTTTCCGCAGGCAATGGTAGCGCCGGCAAGGTCGAGGTGCAGAAGGTCGTCGAGTACCGGCCGACCCGCAGGCGCCTGCCCAAGTCGCGGCCATCGCGCACCACCTCGTTCACCGTGGGCGGTGCCGAGGGCTACATTACGGCCGGCTCCTACCCCGACGACGGCCTCGGCGAAGTGTTCCTCAAGTTGGGTAAGCAGGGCTCGACGCTCGCGGGTGTGATGGACGCGTTCTCGATCGCCATCTCCATCGCGCTCCAGTACGGCGTGCCGCTCGAGACGTACGTGCAGAAGTTCACCAACATGCGCTTCGAGCCGGCAGGGCTAACCGACGACGCGGACATCCGGATGGCGCAGTCAGTGCTCGACTACATCTTCCGGCGGCTGGCGCTCGACTACCTGCCGTATGAGACCCGGGCCGCGCTGGGCATCCACACCGTCGCCGAGCGCACGCGTCAGGTCGAGACGGGCTCGTACGCGCCCCCTGAGGAATCGGAGGACCTGGAGGGTCTTGCCCAGTCCGCGCCGGTCAACCCGTCGCCGGCGTCGCCCGATCCGGTCGTCGCCGACACGGCGCACGGCGCACCGCCGCAGGTGCACAGCTCGACTGAACTGCTCGAGTCGATCACCGGCTCGTCGGCCGACGCGCCGCTGTGCATGAACTGCGGCACCAAGATGCGCCCGGCGGGCAGCTGCTTCGTCTGCGAGGGGTGCGGCAGCACCAGCGGCTGCAGCTGAGCGGGGCCCCGGCCGGCTGGTCACAGACCGGTTGCGATCATCAGCGGACAGTGGTCATGCGCCGCTCCGCCGGGTACACCGGATGCTATGGCGGGCGCGGTCGCGGGCTGGCGAGGCGATGGCACGCGCCGTCAGCCGCGCCACACCCGCGGGCGTGCCCGGCGGCGCGCAGACGATCGCGCGATGTCCACGGCCTGGCGCGACGACGAGAAGTTCTACGACACGGTGGTGCTGCTGTCGGTCGCGGTCTTCTTCCTGCTTGCCATCGGCGTGGGGATCATCGCGCTGCAGTTGCGCTGAGTCACCCGACGTCGATGAGCACCTTGCCGACGGCGCCGTGTTCGACGGCATCGTGGGCGGCCGCGGTCTGGTCGAGCGGGAAGTGGGAAAGCGGCAGGCCGGCGTCCTCTCCGACCCGAACCGCGCCCGCCCGGACAGCGGCGCTGATCGCGGCGACGCCGTCCGCCTTGGTCGCATTCGTCATCGTGTAGACCAGGATGTACTGCCAGCGGGCGTTCAGGGTCATGAGCTCCCGTACCGGGGTCGCGACGATATCGCCGGGCGTGCCGGCGTAGATCGCCACGGCGCCTTGCCGAGCGAGCACGGCCACGTCGAGGGGCGCGTTAGCGGCTGCGGCGACCTCGACCACCGTGTCGACACCACCCGAGGCGATCCGGCGCACCTCGGCCGCCACGTCCTGAACCCTGTAGTTGATCACGTACTGGGCACCGGCCGACGTGGCGAGCGCCGCCTTCTCAGGGCTGCTCACGGTCGCAATCACCGTGGCGCCAGCCCACCGGGCCAGCTGGATGGAGGCGTTGCCCACCGCTCCGGCGCCGCCCGCGACGAGCACGGTGCGCCCGTCGAGCGTGCCGGGTGTCAACTGCCGCGGCCCGCCCTCGTTGATCGTCAACGCGCGGTGCGCGGTCAGGAACGGCACGCCGAGGCTCGCGCCGAGCTCGAACGGCGCACTGTCCGGCAGCGTCACAGCATGCACTGACGGCACGACCAGGTATTCCGCAGCGGTGCCGCCGGTGCGCTGGCGGGCGGCCTCCCAAAGCCAGACGCGCTCACCGACCCGGTCCGGCTCGACGCCCGGCCCGACCGAGTCGATCACTCCGGCACCGTCCTGGTTCGGTACCTGCTCCGGCGACGAGAGCGGCGTGCCGGCGCGCGCCTTCCAGTCCGTCGGGTTGACGCCCGAGACGTGCACCCGCACCCGGACCTCGCCAGGCTCCGGTTCCGGCATTGGACGTTCGACCAGCCGCAGCACGCTCGACGGGCCGTTCTCGCGATAGACGACAGCTCGCATGGGGCGAAGGCTACGACCCCTCTGGTAGGACGGTGCCGTGAGCGTTATCGCAACAGACGTGGTCGTGGTCGGCGGCGGAGTCATGGGCTCGGCGGCTGCGTGGCAGCTGGCATCGCGGGGAGCCGACACGGTGCTTCTGGAGCGGTTCGAGCCCGGCCACATGCGCGGTGCGTCGCACGGGGCGTCGCGGATGTTTCGGTTCGCCTACCCGGACCCGTTCTACGCGAGGCTCGCGGTCCAGGCGCTGCCGGCCTGGCGCGACATCGAGGCGGCGGCGGGTGTCGGCCTGCTGGCCGTCACGGGCGGGGTCGATCACGGCGTCGACGCAGCCACGTCTGCTATCGCCGACGCGCTCGAGTTCGTCGGCGTGCCCGGCCAGTCGCTGGACCCCGTGGAGGCCACCCGGCGCTGGCCCGGCCTGCGTTTCGACGGCCGCGTGCTGTTGCACCCGGCGAGCGGTCGCCTCGACGCCGACGCCGCGGTCGCCGCACTGCAGAAGCTCGCCGTCGCCGCGGGTGGGCAGGTGCACCACCACGTGCGGGTAACGGGCATCGACGACGGTGAGGTCGTGACCGAGACGGGCGACACGTACCGGTCCGAGCGGGTGGTGGTGTGCGCAGGCGCGTGGACCGAGCGCCTGCTCGGAGGGCACCTGCGGCTGCCCGCGCTTCGAGTGACCCAGGAGCAGCCGCTGCACTTCGCGCCACGCCCCTCTCTTGCCAGTGTTGAGTGGCCCAGCTTCATCCATTACCGCGGACAGGACGCTGCGCCGTTCACCTTCGGCTACGGCATGCGCACGCCGGGCGAGGGCATCAAGGTCGGCTTCCATCACTCCGGCCCCGAGTGCGACCCCGACGCGCGCGATTTCGCCCCCGAGGCGTCGCGGCTCGACGTTCTGCTCGACTATGTGCGGGAGTGGGTGCCGGGCGTGGACGCCACGGCGTGGACGCCGATCAGCTGCACCTACACGTCCACGCCCACCGAGGACTTCGTGATCGACGCGATCGGCACGATCGTTGTCGCCGCTGGCTTCTCCGGGCACGGCTTCAAGTTCGCTCCCGTCGTCGGGGGCATGCTCGCCGACCTGGCACTCGGCGGGCCGCGCCCTCCGGCGCGGTTCGCGCTGGACCGCGAGCCGTAAGCGCTCGCGCGATTCGCGTGGGCGGGGTGGCTCAGGCAGGATGTGACGAGTCGCTCGATGCCTCGTCGGGCCGCTCACCGCCGATGACGTGCAGCACCGCGTTGATCAAGGCCAGGTGGGTGAACGCCTGGGGGAAGTTGCCTAGCTGTTGGCCGGTATGCACGTCGATCTCCTCGGCGTACAGCTCCAACGGCCCGGCGAAGGACAGCAACTTCGCGCAGAGCTCGCGGGCGCGCTTGTGCTCGCCGATCTCGCACAACGCCGAGACGAGCCAGAACGAGCAGATGGTGAACGTGCCCTCTTGGCCGCTGAAGCCGTCGTCGGTTTCCTCCACCTTGTATCGCAGCACCATGCCGTCGACGGTGAGCTCGTCGGCGATGGCCAGTACCGTGCCGCGGATCCGTGGGTCCTCGGGCGGCAGGAAGCGCAGCAGCGGCGCAAGCAGCAACGACGCGTCCAGCGCCTTCGTGTCGTAGTGCTGGGTGAACACGCCGCGCTCATCCACGCCGTTAGCCAGGATGTCGGCCTTGATCTCGTCCGCGTGCATCTCCCACTCGGTGGCCATCGCATCCTGGCCTATGTAGGCGGCGAGCTTCGCGGCCCGGTCGACAGCCACCCAGCACATGATCTTCGACGAGGTGAAGTGCTGCAGCTTCCCGCGCACCTCCCAGAGGCCGGCGTCGGGCTCGCGCCAGTGCTTGAGCGCCTGGTCGACCTGCTTGCCGAGAATGCCCCACACCCGGTTGTCGAGGTGGTCGGCAGCCTTGCTGTGCAGGTACACCGAATCGAGCAGCGCGCCCCACACGTCGTGCTGCTTTTGCGCGTAGGCGGCGTTGCCGATGCGGACCGGGCGGGAGTTGGCGTAGCCCGGCAGGTGATCGAGCGTCGACTCGTGCAGATCGCGCTCGCCGCCGATGCCGTACATGATCTGCAGGTCGTCCTCGGTTGCGGCGACGTCGCCGATGAACGACAGGAAGTCGATCGCCTCCCAGTCGAATCCCAGCGAGTACAGGCCCCACAGGGCGAACGTCGCGTCGCGGATCCAGCTGTAGCGGTAGTCGTAGTTGCGCTGTCCGCCGAGCGTTTCGGGTAGCGACGTCGTCGCCGCGGCGGCGATCGCCCCGGTGGGTGAATACGTCAGGCCCTTCAGGGTGAGCGCGCTGCGCTGCAGGTAGCTACGCCACGGGTGGTCCGGGAACTGCCCCCGACCCAGCCAGTGCTGCCAGTGGTGGGCGGTCCAGACCAGCCGCCGATAGGCGTCGTCATAAGTCAGTGGCGGTTCCTTGCTGCTCCAGGACAGGGCGACGAACCGGACATCACCCTCCTTGAGCAGCGTCCGCGCTGTGGCCCGGCCTCCCTCGAAACCCAGCCGCAGGTCGGTGGTCAGCGTCAATTCGACGTCGCAATTCTCGGCCGTCGCGATGCCCTGGTGGTACACGTGGTCGGTGTAGCTCCACTGCGCGAACCGCCGGCCGTAGTCGAACACCGGCTCGCACTCGAGCACCGTTTGCACCTCGCCGTTAACACAACGGATCGTGCGCAGCATGATGTGCTCGGAGTCGTAGTCCGTCGGTGTGCGCCGGTGGGTGTGCGAGAGTTCGTCCTCGTGCCGCCACGGCCCGAGCACCAGTAGGTCGCGCACGATGATCCAGCCCGTGGCGGTTCCCCAACTGGTCTCGAGGATCATCGTGCCGGGCAGGTACCGACGGGCCGCCGGCACCAGGACGTCCGACGGCGCGACCCGGAAGTTGCCGGCGTGCCGGCCCAGGATCGAGCCGAACACGCTCGGGGAGTCCATGCGGGGCAGGCACATCCACTCGACCGATCCGCCCGGTGCGACCAGCGCCACCGACTCGCCGTCGGAGAGAAAGCCGTAGTCACCGATCGGCACCCGCATCGGCGTCGCCGGATGCGGGACGCCCTGGCCGAGTCCGGTAGCGCCGTCCATACGCGCAGGATACGGTTCCCGGCGCGTCAGTCGGGGATACCCACCGCATCCGGCTCCGGTATCGCGACCGGTACGACGGGACGCCGGAGCGCCGCGACCGCCCACTGCACCGCCCACTGCACGGCCAGCGAGAGTCCCAGCAACGCCACGGCGACGACGCCGTCGAGCCAGAAGTGGTTAGCTGTCGCGGCCACGACGAAGATCGTGATCGCCGGGTGCAGCAACACCAGCCAGCGCCACGGGCTCGGGCTGATCCGCACCACGACGAGCCCGATCAGTACCGCCCAGCCCACGTGAACGGACGGCATTGCCGAGAGCTGGTCGGGTCCCACCGCCGAAAGCGCTGTGTATACCGACTGGCCGTACTGCTCGGCGGTGTCGACATAGCCGAGGTCCGGCAGCAGGCGGGGCGGCGCGACCGGCAGGAACTGCACCAGCAGGCAGGACGCCGTCAGCAGCACGATCGTGGTACGTACAGCGGGGTACCGGTCGCGATGGCGGACGAACAACCACACGAGCAACGCACCGAGTGCGGCGAAGTGCATCGTTGCGTAATACAGGTTGCAGGCCTCGGTGAGCAGCGGGTGCGGCGTGACCAGCCGCTGCGCGTCGAGCTCGCTCGGCAGGTACCAGTCGCGTTCGACATGCTCGATCCAGCGGCCCCGGGCGTACGCCCCGGACGTGCCGAGTACCGATGCGGACGCGGCGAGCTGCCACAAGGCGTACAGCCCGGCTACATAACCGGACTCGCGGGCGAACGGCGCCAGCGCTGCGAGCCGTCGCCGGTCGGCCGCGGACAGCACCATCGCTGCTATGACCAGCGCCGCGGCCAGTAGGGCCGCCTGCTGCCACGTCAGCGCGATGTTGTGCAC
This sequence comes from Jatrophihabitantaceae bacterium, assembly GCA_036506155.1. Lineage (GTDB taxonomy): Bacteria > Actinomycetota > Actinomycetes > Mycobacteriales > Jatrophihabitantaceae > DASXRA01. The sequence continues at coordinate 144,065 of DASXSF010000108.1, read as the reverse complement.
CCGCCCACTATGCCTGGCCGCGCGGCATTTCATAGAGGTGCCGCGTCCGGAATTCGCTCGTGACCGAACTGCGTTGGCTCTAGGTTGAGAAGGTCGCGTCTACCCGGAGGTGGCATGTCCCGGCGCAGCTGGCTGCTGTTCGCGGCGATGTGCGTCATCTGGGGCGTCCCCTACCTGATGATCCGCGTGGCGGTCCGCGATGTGGCGCCGGGCACGCTGGTGTTCGCCCGGACCGCGCTCGGGGCGCTGTTGCTGTTGCCGCTCGCAGTCTCGCGGGGCGCGCTGCGCCCGGTGCTGCCGTTGTGGAGGGCGCTACTCGCCTACACAGCGATAGAGGTGGCTCTTCCGTGGCTGCTGCTCTCCGATGCGGAGACGAAGCTCTCCAGCTCCTTGACCGGGCTGCTCATCGCAGCGGTTCCGCTCGTCGGGGTCGGGGTGGCGCGTCTTTTGCGTTCGGACGACCCGGTGGACCCGTCACGAGCACTCGGCCTGTTGCTGGGCGTCGGCGGTGTCGTCGCGCTGCTCGGTCTCGACGTGGGCGAGGTACACGCCGTCCCCCTTCTCGAGGTGGCGGTCGTGGTGGTGTGTTATGCGGTCGGGCCGACGATTCTCAGCCGACGCCTGTCGGACGTACCGGGTATGGGCGTCGTGGTCCTGTCGCTGGCGATCACGGCGATCGGATACCTGCCCGTCGCGGTGCTCGACCCGCCGCGTCACGTCCCGGCGAACGTCGCGTGGTCGGTGCTAGGGCTGGCATCGATCTGCACCGCGCTCGCGTTCGTCGTGTTCTTTGCGCTGATCGCCGACATCGGCCCGGCTCGCGCGACGGTGATCACCTACGTCAACCCCGCGGTCGCGGTGCTGCTCGGCGTGGCGCTGCTTGGCGAGCGATTCACGGCGGGCATGGCAGTGGGCTTTCCGCTGATCCTCGCGGGATCAGTGCTCGCCGCCCGGCGCCGGCAACGCGCGCCGCAGCCGACCGTTGCGGTGTCGGTCGCGGAGTCGGCGACCGGCTGATCAATCCAGTCGTACCAACCCGCCCGGAGTGTCGAAGACAGCCGCGACGACACCGGTCTCGTCATCGGACGGCGACTCCCACAGCACCTCGACGCCGTCCAGCGGCTGTGTCGACGTGACGCCCAGGTATTGGTCGACGGTGAACTCGTCGCCGGCGAACTCCAGGCTCCTCAAGTTGACCCGCGAGCCGCCGGCCGACGGGTGGTGCCGCAGGTCGGTCTGCCACTGCACGAAGAACGGGCGTTGCGGATCGACTACCAGGTCCTTGATGCCGATCTGCTTCCACCGCAGGTCGAAGCCGTCGGGGCGGCGGCGGTGGCCCTGCACCGCGCGGCGACCCAGCCGCGACTCGATGGCGGTGATGTCGTCGACGCGCACCGCCCAGCCCAGCCACCCGCCGCCGGCGTCGCTGCGGGCACGCACGGCCTGGCCGAAAGGTGCCTTGTCGGCAGCCGGGTGATCGAGCACCTCGACCGCTTCGACGTAGCAGCCGTTCTTGAGTGGGAGGACGAAGTTCCGGGTGCCGAACGACGGATGCAGCCCACCGTCGGTGAACGCTGCGCCGAGGCGCGCGCCCAGCCGCTGTACGCACGCCGCGAGCCCCTCCGGACCGGCGGCGTACGAGAGGTGGTCCAGCCGCATGCGGCCATCGTGGACTACCCAGATTCGCCGAGTGCGCCGGGGCGGGTTGCGGTCACGGTCGGCACAGTGCTAACGGCAGTTGCCCGATGAGCCAGCCGGGCCCGGCGACCTGGACTGCGGGGTCCAGTCGCCGGCGCAGTGCGCGATCGGCGCTGACGACGAGAGCCTGCTCTCCGCCGGCGACCGAGTCGTGAGCCAGGCCGATGACGCTGGCGTCACCGTCATGCGGGGCGGCGTGGGTGGTGATCGCCGCGTCCCACCAGGCGGCGCCGTTGCGCTCACCCGCGAGCGGCCGGGCCGCGCCCTCGACGACAAGCGACACCGCCGGTAACAGCGCGTCGAGTCCGCCGACGTGGACGTCGCGGGGAAGCGACGGCGCCGCTATGCCGTCGCGTGCGACGGCCCCGAGCTGGTCGCGCAGCCGGCGTGCGGCGCCGAGCCTGTCGTGCCACCAGCCGTCGGGCCGGGAGCCGACGACGTTGGCGGCATCCACGACGAGGCGGAGCGGCGCAGGTGGCTGGCGCAGCCGTGGCCACGCCCCGGCCAACCCGCGATGCAGTGGCAGCCGGTCGATTTCGGCGCTCGCCCACCAGCGAATCGCGGTGCTCTCGGTATTCGCCGCGTGCGGGCTGATGTGTCCATGGGCCTGCGCGACGATGGTGGTGTAAGACCAGCCGCCGTGGTCGTCACGCCACCAGCCGAGCGGGGTCACAACGGTCGGCTCGATGCCCGCTTCCTCGCTTGCCTCCCGCAAAGCTGTGGCGACGGGGTCCTCGTGACTGTCACGGGCGCCGCCGGGCAGCGCCCACGTGCCGCCCTCGTGCGTCCACTCGGCGCGATGCTGGAGCACGGCGTGCTGGTTGCCGATGATCAGCAGGCCGGCGGCGCCGAACCGCCCCCAGTGCCGGTGCCCCTGCGCGCAATACACCCATCCGTCGCCGTCACCCCTCATGGGCTCGTCATCGCGCGTTCCGTTCGGGTGCGTTCGCATTGGCCGACCGCCGTGGTTGACGCCGGCCCGCCAGGTCGCCTCTCGGCGCAAGGCCGCTCGTAGCGGCAAATGTGGGACCGGGGGCCATGGGTCGGGCCGGCGTCAGGTTCACGGTACCTGGTCGGGCTCAACGTCACGGGTCCGTAGGGTGGTGCTGAGCGACGTTCGAGGGCGGCGCGCCTGCGAGGCGGAAAGGAGGTCCGACGATGGCTGAAAGGCCCGAGCGGCCGCACCGTCCGGCTCGCTACGCGGACCTGACGGCGCTGATCGACGCTGCCGGCGGTGCTGCCCTTCGCAGCCCGGAGGCCGCGGCCGCCGCCGCGGCGCGGGCCGTGCTGGACGCCGCCGCTTCCGGTGAGCGGGATCGGCTGATCGGCCTCGCCGACGCGGTCGGGATCGACACACTGGCCGAGCTGTGGCGTGACTGCGACCCCGTCAGCCTGCCCGGCGCGCTGTGGGTGCTCTATCTGTTGCGACAGTGGTGCCGGTCCTGTCCGGATGAGGTCGTACGGCTGTGGCGTGACGGCGAGCCGTACGCGACACCGGACGCGGCCGTGGCCGGGGCCGGGACACATCCCGATGCCGAGGCCATGTCCCGGCTGGCCGACTCGATTCTGACCAGCGCGTACGGCGGAGACTTCGCGGTCGCACTCGACCGGGCAGCCGCGTTCTTCCGTGTCGTCGCGGTCGGACGGCGTGAGGGCTCGCGGGGTGTCGGCGGCGAGCTCGCGGAACGCAACGACCGGGTGGCCCGTGATCTGACTGCTGCCGCCGCGGCGTGGCGGGCCGGGGTCTTGCGCTGAGGCCGGGCGCCTACCACATACCCACGACAGGATCGGTCTCGGCCGTCCACAGCGGCATCGCTTATCCACAGATCGCAGGCCGCGGTTCCGGCTGAAGAAGCGGCAGGCCACAGTCGGCGGCATGACCGACACGACCCGCTCCGCCGACGCGGCCAGCGTGCTGCGAGTGCGCAACCCGGGCGACCTGATCGAGGCCATTCCGTACCTACTCGGCTTCCATCCGCGCGACAGCCTGGTCATCGTCGGGCTGGCCGACACTCGGGTGAGCATCACGGCGCGCATCGATCTCGACGACCTGCGCGAACCCGGAATGCTCGGGGGCACGCTGCGCGTGCTGATGAACGGCCAGTCGACGCGCGCTATCGCGGCGATCTTCGCCGAGCTGGCCGCCGATCCGCGAGCGCCTGAGCTGCCCCACCGCGACCTGATTCATGATCTTGTCGCCGGAACCCCCGAGCTGGGCATCGATCTGATCGATGCGGTCCTGGTCGCCGGCGGGCGCTGGTGGTCGTACCACTGCGCTGACCACGGGTGCTGCCCACCGGAAGGCCGCGAGCTCCCAGGCGACGCATCGCCCAGCCGCGCGGCGGCGACATACGCCGGCCTCGTCGCGGTCGCGGACCGTGACGAGCTCGCCGCGCTGTTGGACCCCCACGACGACGCGCAGCGCGCCGCCCTCGAGCCGGCAATCGCCGAACACGAGAACCTTTCCGTTGCCGCCGTGGTAGGCGGCTACGCCGAGCGGCGGCAACGATCTGTCAAGCGCGCAATCTTCGCGGCTGCTCGCGACGGGGACGAATCGTTGTTTCCAGGCGACGGGCACGCGCTCACCGACGACGAGCTGTGCCGGTTCGCCGTCGCCTTGTCCGAGACGCCGATTCGCGATGCCGTGTGGCTGGCGGTCGATCAGCGGCGCCTGGACGGCCGGGCATTGTGGCGCGAGATCGCCCGCCGCGTACCGCCGCCGTACGACGCCGCGCCGCTGTTCCTGTTCGGCTGGGCGTCGTGGCGCGACGGCAATGGGGCGGCCGCGGGCATCGCCGCCGAACGAGCCATGGCGAGCGACCCGGCGTACACGGCGGCAGAGTTGCTCCTCGGCGCGCTGGCGCACGGTCTCGACCCGCATCGCACGCCGCGGCTGCGGATGCCGAAGTCGGCGTGACGTGCCGACGTCAAAGGGCGGCGGCGTGTGGCGTCACTGGGCGAGGCAGCTGCGACGCGCCGCTCAGCGCCTCGTCCACGGCAGCCGCGCACGCACGGCCTTCAGCAATGGCCCAGACGACCAGGCTGGCGCCACGCGTCGCGTCTCCGCAGGCGTAGACGCCCTCGGCTGCGGTGCGCCACGAGGCGTCCACTATCGCCGTGCCCTTGGCCGGGTGCTGGCCGACACCGAGCCCGTCGAGCAGTTCCGGGACGTCCGTGCCGACGAATCCGGCGGCGAGCAGTACAAGCTCGGCCGGCAGTTCGGTGCGCGATCCGGGCACCGGCCGGAACTCTCGGCGGCCACGCACCCGTACGATCTCGACCTCCTCGACCAGCACCGCCCGGACCGCGCCGCGCTCATCGCCCGCGAACTCGACAACCTCACGCGACCACGCCTCGTGCACTCCCTCGTCGTGGGCGGGCGAGACGCCGCGGGTGCTCGGCGCCGATGGCCAGATCGGGTTCACCAGGCTGGTGCGCGGTTCGGGCCGCGGGTTGTGATCGAGCACGGTGACCGACAGTGCGCCCTGGCGGTTCGCGGTGCCGAGGCAGTCCGCCGCGGTGTCTCCACCGCCGATGATGATCACGTGCTTCTCGGCGGCGGAAATCGCCGGGGCCTCGATGTCGCCGGCCTGCACCCGATTGCCGAGGGGCAGGTACTCCATGGCCTGGTGGATGCCCTGCAGCTGCCGGCCAGGGTTGGCGAGCTCGCGCTGGCGCAGCGCGCCGACGGCCAGCACGACGGCGTCATGGCGGGCGCGCAGCATCCCGACGTCATCGGGTCCTATCGGCGTGTTCACCCGGAAGGTTGTGCCCTCGGCCACCATCTGGGCGACGCGGCGATCGATGATGTCTTTGGGCATCTTGAAGTCCGGGATGCCATAGCGCAGCAGACCCCCCAGCCGGTCGTCACGTTCGAACACCGTCACCGCGTAGCCGGCCCGGGTGAGCTGTTGAGCTGCAGCCAGGCCGGCCGGTCCGGATCCGACGACAGCCACAGCCTTGCCGGTACGCCCGGTGGGCGGTTGAGGAGGCAACAGGTCGGCGGCGAACGCCCGCTCCACGATCGAGATCTCGACCTGCTTGATCGTGACCGGATCGGTGTTGAGGGCGAGTACGCACGCGGGCTCGCACGGCGCCGGGCAGATCCATCCGGTGAACTCAGGAAAGTTGTTGGTGGCGTGCAGTCGCTCGCTAGCGCTGCGGTAGTCGTCGCGGGCGACGAACTCGTTCCATTCCGGGATGAGGTTGCCGAGTGGGCACCCGGCGTGGCAGAACGCCACACCGCAGTCCATGCACCGCGACGCCTGCTCGGCGATGACCTCGTCGCGGGCTCGCAGGTAGATGGGCTGCCAATCGCGAACGCGGTCGCGCGTTGCCCGCTTCGGTGTGTCGATGCGGGGATGCTTGAGGAAACCCTGGGGGTCGTGGGCCACCGGCGCACCTCTCACGGATCTCTGGATCGACATGCCCGGCACGGCGAAGGCACATGCGGGCTATGCAGGGGCGAGGCTGCGGTGGCTCGCAACTGTCGTGAAATTCTATCGAGTGCCCATGGCGCACTGCCGTGCCTGGTGCGGCACTCGGGTGTCGACGGCCGGGCTCAGGCGACCTGGCGTGCGGTCGCCTTGTCGGTGAAGGCAACGAAGACGTGATCCGCCACGAACCGGTCGAACGTCGTGTGCTCGCCCGCCTCCCACACCTCGACACCGTCCTGTGTAGGCGCGACGTGCAGGAGGTGGCCGGGTCGTAAGCCTGCGGCGTTGAACCGTCCCATCAGCTCGGCGTCTGCCTGCACCTGCTCGCTGATCCGGTCCACCCGCACGACGGCGTCGGCGCGCGCTGCTGCCGCGGTGAGGGTGAGCAGCCCGCTGGCCGGGTCCGCGGTGGCGAACGGCAGGCCGAGCTCCTCCAGACCCGGGATCGGGTTGCCGTGCGGGCACACGAGGGGCTTGTCGAGCAGTGCGAGGATGCGCCGCTCCACAGCGTCGCTCATGACGTGTTCCCAGCGGCACGCCTCGATATGCAGGTGCTCCCAGTCCAGGCCGATCACGTCGGCGAGCAGCCGTTCGGCGAGCCGATGCTTGCGCATCACTGCGATGGCTTCCCGCCGGCCCTGTGCCGAGAGCTGGAGATGGCGGTCATCAGCGACATGCAGCAGTCCGTCGCGCTCCATGCGGGCGACGGTCTGGCTGACGGTGGGGCCGCTCTGGCCCAGGCGCTCGGCGATGCGGGCTCGCAGCGGAACGACGCCCTCCTCCTCGAGCTCGTACACGGTCCGCAGGTACATCTCGGTCGTGTCGATGAGGTCGCTGTGGTGGCTCACTGGCCCAATCTCCGATTGCGGTTGCTGCAGCCATGTTAGAACTACGGGACGTCTGCGGGGCTGTTCAGCGCGTATAGCGCCGCTACCCGGCCCATACCGGCGGCACTGAGCCCGACCGACCGGTCGGTCCGACCATGGGCCGGCCGCCGAGCTCAACAAGAGAGTCCGCCCGACCCGCTGACAGCGGGTCGGGCGGATGACGGTCCAGCTCGGGCTAGGACTCGAGGTAGTCGCGCAACGCCTGCGCGCGCGACGGGTGACGAAGCTTGGCCATCGTCTCGCGCTCGATCTGCCGGATGCGCTCGCGCGACAGCTTGAACGCCCGGCCGATCTCGTCGAGTGTGCGGGGCTGGCCGTCGTCGAGGCCGTACCGCATCCGCACGACGGCAGCTTCGCGAGCCTCGAGCGTGCCGAGTACCGACTGGAGCTGCCGGCGCATAAGCCCGGCTTCGACGGCGGCCTCAGCGGCAGGCGCCGAGTCGTCGGCGATGAAGTCGCCGAGCGCCGCGTCGTCGTCGGCGCCGACCGTCTGGTCAAGGCTGACCAGGTCACGGGACAGGTCGATCAGCTCTCGTACCCGCTCCTCCGACAGGTCGAGCTCGACCGCGAGCTCGGCGTGCGTCGCCTCGCGACCGAGCTGCTGGTTGAGCTCACGGCGGATGCGCTGCAGCTTGTTGACCTGCTCGACCAGGTGCACAGGTAGCCGGATAGTGCGCGACTGATCGGCCATCGCCCTGCTGATCGCCTGCCGGATCCACCACGTTGCGTACGTCGAGAACTTGAAGCCCTTGGTGTAATCGAACTTCTCGACTGCGCGGATCAGGCCCAGGTTGCCCTCCTGAATGAGGTCCAGGAACGGCATGCCGTGGCCGGTGTAGCGCTTGGCAAGGGACACCACCAGCCGCAGGTTCGCGCGCAGCAGGTGATCCTTGGCGCGCTCGCCGTCAAGTACCAGGGCTCGCAGGTCACGCTTGCGTGCCGCGCTGAAATTGTTCGAGGCGGCGAGCAGGTGCTCAGCGTAGAGGCCAGCCTCGATCCGCTTGGCCAGCTCGACCTCGTCGGCCGCAGTCAGCAGCGCAACCTTGCCGATCTCATTCAGGTACACACGCACCAGGTCGGCGGAGGCAGCAACCTCGTCCAGGTCCGCCGCGGGCGTGGCAAACTCGGCTGCGGTCTCAGTCTCGATCTCGGCGGGCGCGGCAGCCTCGAGCGTGGCATCCGTCGTCGTCTCGACGGCCTCGACCGGAGCCTCGGCGACCTTCGCGGGACGCGCGCTACGATGGCCACGGGTCGCGATGCGCGGCTCGCTGGACTGCCGGCCAGTGGCTCGGGTACGTGTGCTGCGGGAAGTTGCCACGGAGATTGACCACCTAGCTTGTGTTGCTCGTCGCGTCAGGGCCCCCACTATGAGTTCGGAAGTGGACGCACTTTGGTTCACTTTCAATAACGTTCTGACGGCTCAGGTGTTCCCAACGTTGCATCGGCTCTCACGGGTTCTCAGGGCCCACACAAGTTCGGAAGATCACCCCACCGACGTCACGACTCGAGCAGCAGCGTGACGGGGCCGTCATTGATCAGCTCTACCCGCATGTGGGCGCCGAATACCCCTGTCTCGACATGAACGCCGCGTGAGCGCAGTTCATTACAGAATAAGGTGACAAGTGGTGCGGCGATCGGGGCGGGTGCAGCCGCGCTCCAGGAGGGTCGGCGACCCTTGCGAGTGTCTGCGTACAGAGTGAACTGGCTCACCACAAGGGCAGCCGCACCAGGCGTGTCTGCAAGGGAGCGTTCGTCGTGCAGGATGCGCAGCGTGTGCACCTTGGCCGCCAGGGCGGCGGCATCGGCATGCCCGTCGTCGTGAGTGACACCGAGCAGGACGAGCAGGCCGGCGCCGATCCGGCCCACGGTGCGCCCGTCGACATCGACCGCTGCGCGCTCGACGCGCTGTAGCAGCGCCCTCACTGCCGCGCATTCCATCCGGCCACGCAGGAATCGTGCCTGATGCTGAGGTGAAAGGTGCCGGATGGTGCAACGATGGGTGGGTGCGCAATCCGCGTGACGATCAGCCGGTGCTGATAACGGACGCGCCGGAGAATCACGACGACGAATTCGACCGTCGGCGCAAGCGCTACGCCGTCATGATGGCAACCCGGGCGCTGTGTGTGATCGCCGCCGCGGTGACCTACCAGATCTCATGGATCCTCGCGCTCGCCCTGGTCGTCGGTGGCACTGTACTGCCGTGGTGTGCGGTGATCATCGCCAACGACCGTCCACCGAAGAAGGCGCGCCGGATGATGCGCCGTCACATCGGCGTTCCGGACGAGAGGGCACTGCCGCCGGGGGGCGAGCAGCGCACGATCGAGGGGTGAGCAGCGATGGCAGAATCGAAGCCCGTGACGACGACGCAGACGCTGGAGCAGCCGCGCACATCGGACGCCGACACCGGCAGTGAGTTGTTCCATTACGTACGTAAGGCCAAGATCGCCGAAAGTGCCGTAATGGGGACGATGGTGCAGGCGCTGTGTGGCGAGGTGTTTCCGGTGACGCGGGTGCCGAAGCCGGGTTCGCCGGTGTGCCCGCGCTGCAAGGAGCTCTACGAGTTGCTGCCGCCCGACGGCGGTTCGTCCGACTGATCGTCGATCTCGTCCAGGCGCTGCCAGTTACGCGGATCGAGCGCCCGCGGCGGGCGCACCGGTGTCGGCGACAGCACTTCGATCGCCGCGTTGAATTCTGCACCCAGCAGCACTCCCAGCCCCAAGAGGTAGAAGTACAGCAAGGCTGCGATTGGCGCGGCGAGCGTCCCATAGGCGTGGTTGTGTTCGAGCAGGAACGTGATGTAGCTGCGCAGGCCGGCCGACCCGGCGAGGAAGACGAGCATCGCGAGCAGCGCTCCCGGTACGCCACGCCGCCAGGGCAGTCGGCGCGGCGGAGCGAGGTGGTACAGGCTTATCAGCCCGATCAGGAGCAGCGCTATCACCACGGGGTAGTACGAAGCGTGGATGACAGTGCCGGCGGTCGATCGGACTCCCGTCGGGAACATCTTGGGCAGCATGCTCGGCCCGAGCACCAGCAGCGGCAGCAATACGACGCCGAGCAGCATCGCGCCGAGAAACAGCCACAGCGCCAGCAGCCGGCTGTGCACTGCGCCGCGCAGGTCGCGCATACCGTAGGCGATGGTGATGGTGTTGACGAACGTCGCGGTGGCGGATGACCCGGCCCACAACGCCAGGATGAATCCGATGCTGATCACGTCGATGCGGTGGCCGTGCAGTACCTCGTGCAGGATGGGCGCGACGACCTGGTTGACGACCTCGGGACTGAAGGCGCGGCTGAAGGTCGAGTCGAGTTTCGTCTCAGTGCGGTTCACCGTGCTCGGGCCGAACCACCGAGACACGTAGCCGAGGATCGCGACGCCCGCCAGCGCCAGCGACGGCAAGCTGAGCAGTTGCCAGAACGCGGCCTCGGCGGAAAGGCCCAGCACCCGGTCTTGCCAGGCTTTCGCGAGCGTGCGCCGGATCAGCCAACGCACCCGGTTGCCGAGTTCCACGAGTGAAGAGTGTGCCGACACCTCGAATCTGTCTCGCATGCTGGCTGGGCGTAGATCGCGTGTCGCTGCTGCCGGCGGGCCGGGCGTCGCTGCTGCCGGCGGACCGGGATCGGCGCCATCCGCCGCCGACGGACTGATCGGACGTCGCCGCGACCGCCCGGTCACGTGCGCGGCCAAGGCCGGGGTGAGGCGTCTCGTGGGCGACAGCCGTCTCGGGTTACCTTGTCCGCGTGCCTGTCGTGAGCCTGGTCCTCGCCGCGCTGGCCGCTACGGGTAACGCGGCGGCCGCGGTGCTACAGCGCAAGGCCGCGCTTGAAGAGCAGGACCACGAGTTCGGGCGCGGCGTGCTGGGGCGGCTGGTGCGAAAGCCCGTGTGGGTCGCCGGCATCCTGGCGATGGTCGCTGCGTTCGTGCTGCACGCCACCGCGCTCAACCTGGGCGAGCTGTCCGCCGTCGAGCCGATCATCGCCCTCGAGTTACCCCTCTCCCTGCTGTTCGCGTCATGGGTGTTCGCCTCCGGGCTGGGCCGGCTCGAATGGGCAAGCACCATCACCATGACCGGCGGTGTGATCGTGGTGCTCACCGCGTTGTCCCCGACGCCGGGCAGGCCGACCAGCGTCAGTCACGTCGATTACGTCCTGGCCGGCGGCGGCACCGCGGGCACTCTCGGCCTGCTATGCCTGCTCGGCCGGCTCTTCCACGGTCCGCGGCGCAGCGCGTGCCTGGGCGCCGCCGCCGGCGTGAGCTTCGGGCTCACCGCCAGCCTGGTGAAGGAGTCCGTCGCGCAGCTGTCCAGCCGCGGACTGTTCGGCCTCGTCTCCACCTGGCAGACGTACGCGGCGATCAGCTTCGGGATTCTGGGAATCATCCTCGTCCAGGCTGCGCTGCACGCTGGCCGGCTGGTTGCCGCGCAGCCGGGTATCACGCTCATGGACCCGCTGGTGTCGACGCTGTGGGGCGTGCTGGTCTTCGACGAGCAGGTCCGCGGCGGCGTCTACCTGCTGATCGCCGCCCTAGGGGCGGCGGCAATGCTTGCGAGCGTGCTCGTCCTGGCCCACTCGCCGCTTCTCGAGTCGCCCGAAGATGTCCCCCGTCGTGCGGCGGCGCATTCCGACGACGCGGCTGCCTTCCCACACCCCGCCTGAGGTGCGGCGTGGTCTACCTGGTCGGGCTCGCGGCAGCCCTCTGCCTCGGCGTCGGCTACGTGCTGCAGCAGCGCGCCGCGGCGCTGACGCCACTCGAGGAAGTGCTGCACTGGCGCCTCCTGCTCGACCTGCTGCACAAGCCGATGTGGCTGTGGGGAGTGGGCGCCATGGTGGTGGGCCAGCTGCTCGGCGGGCTGGCTCTGCAACTCGCGTCGGTGGCCTTGGTCGAGCCGCTGCTCTCGGCCAACCTGCTGTTCGCGTTCGTGATCGCCGCGGTGCTGTCCGACCGCCGGGTGCGCTGGCACGAGGTCGGCGGCGCCGTGCTGCTCAGCATGGCGCTCGCGGCCTTCCTGGTCGTAGGCGACCCGCGCAGCTCGGACGACCCGGAGCCGAGTCGAGGCTGGTCAATCGTCGCGCTGGCGCTCGTGGCGGCGGCCGTCGTAATCCTCGTGGTCGTCGCGAAGAAGCAGCAGTTCATCGCCAAGGCGGTGCTGCTCTCGACCGGGGCAGGGCTGCTGTACGGCCTGCAGGATGCGGCCACGCGGCAGTCGCTGCTGCGCATCGACCACAACGGCATCGCCCGGGTCGTCACTAGTCCGTGGGCGTACCTCGTCGTCGCCGCGGCGGTCACCGGACTCCTGCTGGCGCAAAGCGCCTTCAAGCTCGGTTCGCTGGCACATTCGTTGCCGCCGCTCACCGCCGCGGAGCCGCTGGTGGGCATCGCCCTGGGCGTAGGGCTGCTCGCCGACAAGGTCGATGTCACGCCGGGCCGCCTCGCCGTCGAGGCCGCCTGCGGTGCCGGGGTGATCCTCGGCGTGTACCTCATCGGCACATCGCGGACGCTGAACCGCCCGCACCGGGGGCGCCGGCCACGCCCGGACGCCGCGCCAGGCGGCCCTTAGGGCTGGAAGCGGTACCCCATGCCGGGCTCGGTGATCAGGTAGCGCGGCCGGTCAGGCTCCGGTTCGAGCTTGCGCCGCAGCTGGGCCATGTAGATGCGGAGGTAGCTCGGATCGGTGTGCTCGGGGGCGCCGCGCAGTTCGGTGAGCAGCGCCCGGCGCGTCACCAGCTTGCCCGGCCGGCGCAGCAGCTGTTCGAGCAGCTGCCACTCTGTCGGGGTCAGGTGCACCCGCTGGCCGTCCGATCCGGTTGCCGTCTTCGCGGCGAGGTCGATTGTCACGTCGCCGACGGTGACGGTCGTGGCGGCGTCGGTGCCGGATGCCCGGCGGGTGGCGGCCCGAATCCGGGCGAGCAGCTCCTCCATGCTGAACGGTTTTGTGACGTAGTCGTCGGCGCCGAGGTCGAGGGCCTGCACCTTGTCGCCGCTGCCGGTGCGCGCCGACAGGACGATGATCGGTGTGGGGGCGTATCCCCGGATGGCGCGGATCACGTCCAGCCCGCTGATGTCGGGCAGGCCCAAGTCGAGCACGACGACGTCCGCGTCTCCGGTCGCCGCGGCGGTGAGCGCCTTGGTGCCGCTGTCCGCCTCGGTAACCGTGTAGCCGCGGGCGACGAGATTCATGGCGAGCGCACGCAGCAGCGCGCGCTCGTCGTCGACGACGAGAACGTGCGTCACGGCGCCGGCTCGCTCACCGCGCTGCCTGCAGGGTGACGACCAGCGTCGCGCCGCCGCCGGGCGTCTCCTCGGCGGCGATGGTGCCGCCCATGGCGTTGGTGAACCCGCGGGCGATCGCTAGTCCCAGCCCGACGCCCGCCCCGTCCGCGGACGAGTCGCCGGAGCGCTGGAACGCCTCGAAGATCCCGGGCACGGCGTCCGGCGGGATGCCCGGCCCCCGGTCGATGACGCGCAATTCGACCTGATCACCGTGCGCGCTGCCGGCGATACGCACGGGCTGACCGTCGGGGGAGTAGCGCAGCGCATTCTGCAGCAGGTTCGCGACGACGCGTTCGAGCAGCCCGGCGTCCGCGAGCACCTCGGGCAGGTCGGCCGGGACGTCGACGTCGACCTTGCCGTCGGTGTGGCGGACGGCATGCGCCACGACGTCGTCGAGGCCTACCGGTTCACTGAGGACGGGCAGCGCACCGGCCTCCAGCCGGGACAGGTCCAGCAAGTTCGTAACCAGTTCGGTCAGCCGATCCAGCGCGGCGTCGGCGGTGTCCAGCAGCTCATGCCGCGCTTCCGGGTCCCAGTCGACGTCCGGGGCATGCAGGCTCGTGACGGCCGCCTTGGCCGCGGCGATCGGCGAGCGCAGGTCGTGGCTGACGGCGTTGAGCAGGGCGGTGCGCTGCCGCTCGGACTCAGCGAGCGGCTCGATCGCCGCGGCGGCCTGCACAAGCTGCCCCTGCCGGTAGGCGACGCCGACCTGGGCTGCGAAGGCGGTCAGCACGCGCTGGTCCTCAGCCGGCAGGGTGCGCCCACACAGCACCAGGGTGTGCTCGTCGTCGATCGGAGCCGAGGCGTCGCCGTCGGGCGGGCAGCGAGGCGGATCGGCTCCGACAGTGGCCACGATCTCCCACTGCCCGGCCGGTCCGCTGCTCGCCGGCGCGTCCGTGCGGCGCTGGACGAGGCTCACGCTTCGCATCGCGAACGTCTCGCGTACCCGTTCGAGCAGGGCGGGCAGGCTCTGCTCCCCCCGGAGCAGGCTGCCCGCGAACGTGGAGAGCGTCTCGGCTTCGGCGGTAGCGCGTGCGGCCTGCACGGAGCGCTTCGCGGCGACGTCGACGACCTGCGACACGAGCACGGCTGTGAGCAGGAAGGTCGCGACGGCCACGACATTTGCCGGCTGGGCGATGGTGAACGTATGCAGCGGCGGCACGAAGTAGTAGTTGAGGAGCAGGCTGCCGACCACTGCGGCCGCCAGGGCGGGGTAAAAGCCGCCGACCAGGCTCGTGACGATCACCGCGAGCAGGAACAACGAGCCTTCCGTCGCCAGCGACAGGTGGCTGCGTAGCGCCACGCAGACCACGGTGAGCACCGCGAGCGTGATCGCCGCGGTTACCAGCCCTGCGATCCGGCGCCGTGCGGTGAGACCACCCGCCAGCGAGGGCAGCCGGCGGCCTCGCCCCGCGTACTCGTGCGTGACCAGGTGCACGTCGATCGAACCCGACATCCGGGTGACCGTCGCGCCCGTTCCGGGACCCGTCAGCGCTACGACCCACGGCGGTCGGCGCGAGGCGCCGAGCACGATCTGGGTGGCGTCGACACTGCGCGCGAAGTCCAGGACCGCCCTGGCGACGTCGTCGCCGACCACGGAGTGGTAGCTGCCGCCGAGGGACTCGACGAGCAGCCGCTGGGCTCCGAGCGCGGCCACCCCAGGCTCGGCGAGCCCGTCGCTTCGGCTGACGTGGACTGCGAGCAGCTCGCCGCCGACTGCCCGGGCCGCGATGCGCGACGCCCGCCGGATCAGCGTCTCACCCTCGGGCCCGCCGGTCAGTGCGACGACGACCCGCTCGCGGGTCTCCCAGGTGCCCGTGATGCCGTGCTGTTCGCGGTAACGCTGCAAGCCCTCCTCGACCCGGTCGGCCAGCCAGAGCAGGGCGAGCTCGCGTAGCGCGGTGAGATTGCCCGGACGGAAGTAGTTGCCGAGCGCGGCATCGACCTTCTCCGGCGGGTAGATGTTGCCGTGCGCCATCCGCCGGCGCAGCTCCTCCGGCGTGCTGTCGACAAGCTGGATCTGCTCCGCGGCACGGACCACCGAGTCGGGCACGGTCTCCCGCTGGGGCACGCCGGTGATCTGCTCGACGACGTCGTTAAGCGATTCGAGGTGCTGGATGTTCACCGTGCTCAGCACCGTGATGCCAGCCTCGAGCAGGGTCTCGACGTCCTGCCAGCGCTTCTCGTGCGGTCCCGAACCGGGAATGTTGGTGTGCGCGAGCTCGTCGACCACCGCCACCTGGGGGTGGCGGGCCAGCAGCGCGTCGAGATCCATCTCCTCGAAGACCGCGCCCCGGTAGGTGACCTTCTTGCGCGGGACGGTCGGCAATCCGCCGACGCGCTCGGCGGTCCTCTGCCGGCCGTGCGTCTCGACGAAGCCGATGACCACGTCGGTGCCCCGGCCCAAACGCCGATTCGCCTCGTCGAGCATCGCGAACGTCTTGCCGACCCCCGGCGCGGCGCCCAGGTACACCCGCAGCATGCCGCGTGTCATCGCGTGTGGACACCTCCGTTCACGGGGCATTGTGCCCCGCCGAGCGGTTCGGCGGCGGCTGCCCTGCGCGGCCGCACGTGGGCCATGTCACTGCGGCGGCAGGGACGCGCACCCAGGTCGCAGCGCCCACTGTTTCGGGGACGACCCGGCGCACCTTCGTTCGCCGACCGCGAAACCCCCCGGACCCGGATGCGAAATCCGGGCATGCACGCCGGCCCTAGCTGGTTAGCTGTAGTAGCTGCGTAAACCAACCCCGCGCGGGTATGTCGATATCTGAGAGAAGGTGCCGTACATGACCACTCCGACCGTGAGTTCCCTGACTGCCAGCGATCGGTGCGACCGCTGCGGCGCCCAGGCTTACGTACGCGTCACGCTGCTGTCCGGGTCGGAGCTGATGTTCTGCGCCCACCACGCGCGCGAGCACGAGACGAGACTGCGCGAGGTGGCGCTCACGATCTACGACGAGAGCCGTCGACTCGGCGACACTCCAGCGACCGCTGCGTTCGACGAGCGCTGATCCGGAGACACGCGTACCTCAGCCCACTTCAGCCGGGAAGGTGCTCGCCGCCCTGGCTAGGAGCACCCGCTGTACGAACAGCAGCGCCGCGATCTGGATGAGCGGCAAGCGCAGCAGCAGCACCCCGACGGGACCCGCGAACGGGGCCAGCAACCACAAGGCGACGGCGAACGCCACCAGCCCGCGACGCCGGGCGGCGAGGTCAGCCTGTCTGCGGCGGGACAACACGGCGGCGACCACGAAGAACGCCAGCACCACCCCCCAGACGATGCGCGCGTCCCGGTTGCTCCCCAGCCAGTGAGCCGGCAGCGTTCCCAGGACGATCGCGCCGGCGATCGCCAGCCACCGCCCGAACCGGCGCCATCCCGCTTCGGCTCGTGCCGGCTCCTCATAGCAGTCCAGCTCGGTCGGCGAGTGCTCGGCCAGCATTGTTGCCTTGTCCGTGTACACCGAGACCGACCGGTAGCGTTCGCGCACCATGGCTGCGAGCTCCGCGGGGACGGTCGCCGACATCCAGATCGCCTCGACGCGCGCGTGTTCGGCGCGCAGGCCTCGGGTACCCGCGATCACGCGTCCCCAGCAGGCCACCACGGCGAGGACGTGCCGAGCGTTCGGGTACTCGCCGGCGGCCGTGTCGGAGGCATACGCGTAGAAGCCGCAGGTGCAGTCCGGGTCCGGCGCCGGGTGGGACGGCCCACTCACCGCGGCGAGGCGCACCGCGCGGCAACGCGCCGTATTCGCGCCGTCTCCCCATGGGGTGTTGCTGAACAGCGGGTACAGGGCGCCGCCCGGGCCGACGCGAAATGTGCGCACGGCCCGGATCTCGCCGACCTGCGGCTCGAAGCCGGCGTAGGCGTCCACCGGCTACTTCGTCGGTGCGGGTTCCCTGGCCGGCTCAGCCGGCCGGGCCGGCGGCTGGGGCTCTGGGCGCTCCTGCGGCTCGGGCAGTGGCAGCACCTCGATACGGCGACGTTCCTTGCCGATGTTTCCCATGCCTCCAGGCTAGGTGCTCTGGCGACCGGTGTGGGCGTCGATCCGATACGAATTCGCAGCGGGATGCAGGCCACACCCGTCGGAAGGCTGACGTCAGGGCTTGCGGTACATGCGGTAGTGCAGGACCAGAAAAGGTAGGCCGAAGATCGAGAAGGCATGCTCGGCGCGCAGCTGGCCGTCCTCGGCGTAGACGTCGAGCTGCTCGGCGAAACCGTGCACCGCGAGGGCGGTGAGCTCGCGGGTGGCGGGGTCGACGTAGGTCAGGTAGTGGCCCGGATGGTCGAGTTGGCTGCGGCTGGTGAGCACAAGCCCGCCGCCCTCGCGAGCGCAGGGCGCCAATGTCGCGGTGAAGCTGCCGTGCGGGACGGGAAATCCGACGCTGACATACCCGCGGCCGTCGTGCCGGTAGGTCGTGTAGATGCCGACGTAGATCGGCTCGTCGGTGTCAGCGTAGGAGCGGATCCAGCCGCGCACGCTGATCACGTCGTCGCCCGGCAGCCTGATCGTGTCGATGCGGCTGCGTACGCCGCGCTCGGTTTCGCGCTGGTTCATCGGCACGTTGGCCTGGCCCAGCGGCCGCGCGACAAGGCTGCGGTATAGCAGATAGCCCGGCCGCACCCACAGCCGCCACTCGGGCACGATGTCGAGCCGGAACCGAGTGGTGTGCTCGTAGAACTCGCGCACCAGCGGGTCGACGGTCGCCGGGTCGAACTCGGGGCCGGCCAGCTCGGACAGCGACCCGATGATGCCGACGTCGGGCGCGTCGGCCAGGTACGTGCCGCCGACCGTCAGGGCCAGGTCGTGGACGTATCCGGTGCCGACATAGCGGGAGCGAGCTTCCCGGGGGACGACGAACGGCAGCTCTTCGGCAGCGACCCGTTCGGCGAGCAGGGTCACCTGCGCGTCTCGGAACACGAGCGATGACGCGACGCGGTAGGCCACCATGGTCGTGCTCGCGACGATCGGCCCCGGCGCCGGCCGTCCGCGTGCGGCGAACCCGGAGCCGATTGCCGCGCCGAACAGCGGCCCGAACAGCACCTTCTGTGGCCGGATCCCGAGCAGTCCGGCGAGCCCGCCGGTCGCCGCGCCGACCGCCACCGGCCCGGCGCGGCGTGACCGCCCGGCCGCCCAGCCCAACGGTGCGACTAGAGCCCCGCTCATGAGAATGCGCTGCCACAGCGCGGGAATCTCGCCAGGCCGCTGCCGCGCCCGGGCAACCGCCTCGGACGCCGCCAACCCCGCCGCCCCGACGAGCGCGCCGCACAGGGCAGCGCGACGGCCACGATGACCCGAAAGGGAGGCACCGGCTAGCGCACCGATCGCTGCGGCGAATGCAGGCGCCGCTGACTGGCCTTGCGTCACGCCCGAAAGTCGGCGTCAGTCGAGGTAGTCGCGCAAGACCTGCGACCGAGACGGGTGGCGCAGCTTGGACATGGTCTTCGACTCGATCTGCCTGATTCGCTCACGCGTGACGCCGTAGACCTGACCGATCTCGTCAAGGGTGCGCGGTTGGCCGTCGGTGAGCCCGAAGCGAAGCTTGACGACCCCGGCCTCCCGTTCGGACAAGGTCTGCAGCACCGACTGCAACTGATCTTGCAACAGCGTGAAGGAGACCGCGTCGACCGCGACGACAGCCTCGGAGTCCTCGATGAAGTCGCCGAGTTGGCTGTCGCCTTCGTCGCCAATCGTCTGGTCCAGTGAGATCGGCTCGCGAGCGTACTGCTGGATCTCGAGCACCTTGTCCGGCGTGATGTCCATTTCCTTGGCGAGCTCTTCAGGCGTGGGCTCGCGGCCCAGATCCTGCAGCAGCTCCCGCTGGATACGACCGAGCTTGTTGATGACCTCGACCATGTGCACCGGTATCCGGATGGTGCGGGCCTGATCGGCCATGGCGCGGGTGATCGCTTGCCGGATCCACCAGGTGGCGTAGGTCGAGAACTTGTAGCCCTTGGTGTAGTCGAACTTCTCGACGGCGCGGATGAGCCCCAGGTTGCCCTCCTGGATGAGGTCCAGGAAGGCCATGCCACGGCCGGTGTAGCGCTTGGCCAGCGACACGACCAGCCGCAGGTTCGCCTCGAGCAAGTGGTTCTTGGCCCGCTCGCCGTCGCGGACGATCCAGCGCAGATCGCGGCGCATCTGAGTGACGAGCTTCTCCGCTGTCTCCTCGGCCTGGCGCAGCCGCTCCGCGGCGTAGAGGCCGGCCTCGATCCGCTTGGCGAGGTCGACCTCCTCCTCGGCGTTGAGCAGGGCGACTTTGCCGATCTGCTTCAGGTACGCGCGTACGGAGTCCGCAGATGCCGTCATCTCGGCGTCCTTGCGCGCCTGGCGCAGCGCCTCGGACTCCTCCTCGTCGTCCCACGCGAACTCGGCGGACTCCTCGTCGACCTCCGCCGGATCGATCGGCCCCTCCGGCTCCAGCTCCTCGACCGCGGCGGCCGCCTCGAGAGCGCTCGCGTCAGGCGCAGGCTCGTCCGCGGGCGCCTCTGTGGGTGGTGCCTTCTCCACGGTCTTGGTGGCCTTTGCCGCGGACTTCGCGGTGGTCCTCGCGGACGCCTTGCCGGGCTTGGTACTTGTCCGCCCCGGCTTGGCCGCGACCGGCGCGGTAACCCGTTTGGTGGCCGTTGCTGCGGCGACCGCGCGCGGCCGCTCGCTGGCGAGTGCTGTATCGGAATCTGAGGTAGTGCTGCGTGCGCCCACAAACGCCCTTTCACCTGTTGCGCGGACGGATCGAACCCGGCGCGCGGAGTCATTCCGCTGACGCGGAGGGAAGAGGCGGGCCAGCTCGCCGTCTGTTGGTCGCCTCAAACTTCGAGTCCAGTACGTGCGCAGTGACCTGCCGATCATTGTAAACCGCGCTGCCCAACCGCGGGTGGCAACCTTACTCGCCGTCTCGCTCCGCGGCTGCCATTGCAGCGCCCACGATGCCGGCGTTGTTGAGCAGCTGCGCCGGCTTGATCGGCGTGTGTAGCTCCAGGTACGGCACCCACTTGTCAGCGTCTTTGCTGACGCCTCCACCCACTACGAACAAGTCGGGCGTGAACAGCTTCTCGACGTGGGACATGTACCTCGAAACCCGCTTTGCCCACCGCCTGTACGGCAAGTTCTCCCGGTCGCGGACGGATGCGGCGGCCCGGGTCTCGGCATCGTGCCCGTCGAGCTCGAGGTGACCGAGCTCGGTATTGGGTACCAGCTTGCCGTCGACGAGCAGTGCGCTGCCTATGCCGGTGCCGAACGTCAGCAGGATGACGACGCCCGGGACGTCGCGAGCCGCGCCGAAACGTGCCTCTGCGATGCCGGCGGCGTCGGCGTCGTTGAGCACGATCACCTTCTGCCCGGTGGCCTTGGTGAAGACGTCGTCGACATCGGTGCCGATCCAGCTGCGGTCGACGTTCGCCGCGGAGCGCGCCACCCCGTGCTGGATCACTGCGGGGAACGTCGCCCCGATGACCCCGTGCCATTCGGCTTGCCGGATGAGCTGTGCGACTACTGCGGCCACGGAGTCGGGAGTGGACGGCTGCGGCGTGACGATGCGCACCCGCTGGGTCGCGAGCTCGCCCGTGGTGGTGTGGACGACAGCACCCTTGATGCCGGAGCCGCCGATGTCGATGCCGAACGCCTGGTCAGGTCGCTCGCCCACGTTTGTCTCCTCCTGGCTGCCTCTGCGCGTACCCTATCCCGGCGCATGTGGTGCGATGGTCTGGTGACACCGGTCCCGTCCGCGAGCGCTCTCACCGAGCTTGCTACGGAGCTCGCGACCGGCGCCGGTGATCTGATCCGCGCGCACCGACACGATCACTTCGCGGTCGACACAAAGAGCACGCCGACCGACGTCGTGACGGAGGTCGACCGTGCCGCAGAGGCGTTCATCCGCAGCGAGCTGGCCCGCCTGCGTCCCGACGATGCCGTGCTGGGCGAGGAGGCCGGCCGGCGCACCGGCAGCAGCGGCGTGCGCTGGTTCGTCGACCCGATCGACGGCACGGTGAACTTTGTTCTCGGCCTGCCGCAGTATGCCGTCTCGATCGCTGCCGAGGTCGACGGGCGGATCGTGGCCGGCTGCGTGCACAACCCCGTCAGCCGCGAGCTGTTCCGGGCCACGCTCGGCGACGGTGCCTTCGTGGGCGAGCAGCGCCTGCTCGGCCCTCGCGACGTGCCTCTGTACCGGGCGGTGGTCGGCACCGGGTTCGGCTACGACGCCGCGCAGCGGGCGCGGCAGGCGGCGGTGGTCGCGGCGCTGCTGCCCCGTATCGCCGACATCCGTCGCCTGGGCTCTGCCGCGCTGGACCTGTGCGCGGTTGCCGCCGGGCGGCTCGACGCCTACTTCGAGGTCGGGCTGAACCCGTGGGATTGGGCGGCCGGCGCGCTTATCGCCCGGGAGGCCGGCTGCACGGTATCGGGGTTGCACGGACGCGAGCCGAGTGCGCAGATGATCGCGGTGGCAGGCGCCGCCCTCGCCCGGCAGTTGTTCGGGCTTCTCGAGGAACTCGGCGCGGACAATCCTTGATCCGTGCGATGAGCGCAAGCGCTGCTAGGCGGTGCAGGCGAGAGACACGAACCGGCGGTTCAACAGGCTGTCGAGGTCGTGGCGGTCGGCGTGCGGGCAAGCGGGCCAGGCCGTGCCGGCAACTGCGTGACGTGCCGGCTCTGCATCGCCAGCTTCGCGTGGGCGTTGGTACTGACCGCACGGAACTTGGTGCCGAGTGACACCACGACGCCGCTGTCGCTGCGCTGCGTCGGGACGAGCGTCGCCCCTGGCAGGTAGAAGGAGAGCAGCGTCGCCGCATCGTTGCCCTTCGGCCCGTATCGGATCTCGGCGACGCCGTTGACCACAATGCCCGGATCGTCGTTTCCATAGCCGGTGACGTGGAAACCGCGCTGACGCAGCGTGATGGCAACGGTGCGGGCCAGGTGTGCCCGGTCCGTCGAGTTCAAGACATTGACGGTGACCGCAGCGGGCTGCGGCACGACCGTGTTGCTTGTCGGTGAGCAGCTCTGCGTCGACGACGAGGACGAACTGCCCGAGTCGGAGCGGTGGATGACTCGCCACCAGACGAGCGCGGTGAGCAGCGAGAGGCCGACCAGGAAGATGAGGGCAGGCAGCGGGCGCCGCGTGTTCAAGCGCTCCAACGTGCACCTCCCCCTAGGTGGGACCGGCTCGTGCGGGCACCGCGGCGATGACGGATAGGTGCCCAGATGTGGCTCTAGAGGGTATCGCTTCCGGGTCCCGGGAATGCGCAGGCGTGTCCTGTCGTTACCGCGGACTGCCGGCGCGGTACCGTACCGCGGCCCGATCTGCAAGGGGGCGGACCGGGCCTTCGGATTCGGTGCTCGTCCCGGGCACAAATTGGAGGACCTGGACGTTGGACCCCGGGCCGGCACCCGAAAGCGGCCACAGCGGCTGAGCAGTAGCTGTGACCGACGCAAAGCGGTTGCCCGCGCTGACGACAATTCAGCGGCGAGCCGATCGAGGAGTTGAGGGCCGATGGCCACCGATTACGATGCCCCGCGACGTGGCGATGTCGACGAGCTGAGCGAAGACTCGCTCGACGAATTGAAGGCGCGTCGCGCCGAGGCGCAGTCCGGCACGATCGACGTCGACGAGACGGAGCTCGCCGAGTCCCTCGAGCTGCCGGGCGCGGACTTGTCCAACCTGTCTGGTGAGGAGCTCACCGTCAGGGTGCTGCCGAAGCAGGAGGATGAGTTCACCTGCTCGCGCTGCTTCCTGGTGCACCACCGCAGCCGGTTGGCGCGCGAGCGGAACGGCGAGTACATCTGCCGGGACTGCGCCTGAGGCGACGCACACACGCGCGTCACTACCAGAGCGGATCGAGCTGCGGCTCGATCCGCTCTGCCTTGTCCGGCGATGAGCTTCCCGTAGGCCGGTGACGCTAGAGAGCCGGAGCCAGCGATACCCCGCCGTCGACCACGAGCGTCTGCCCGGTGATCCACGAGGCGTCCGACGAGGCGAGGAACGCGACCGCCGCGGCGACGTCCTCAGGCTCGCCGAGCCGGCCGAGTGGGTAGCGACCGGCCGCCTCCTGCTCATGCCCCTCGTACAGCACGGCCGCGAATCGGGTCCTGACGACGGCCGGCGCCACGGCGTTGACGCGTATTTGCGGTGCGAGTTCCGCGGCGAGCTGGACGGTCAGTCCGAGCACCGCCGCCTTGCTCACCCCGTAGTAACCGATGCCCGGCGAGGGACGCAGCCCGGCCATCGAGGCGACGTTGACGACCGAACTGATGCCGGCCGGGCCTGCTTCGCGCACCCAGCGCAGCGCGGCGAGCACGTTGACGTCCATGATCTTGCGTGCCGCCGACTCGTCCAGGGCACTCAGCGGGCCGTAGACCGGGTTAATGCCGATGTTGTTGACGAGGACGTCCAGCCGCCCGAACGTCTCGATCGCCCTGCGCACCGCAGCGGCCTGGTGTGCTGCATCGTCGCCGCGGCCGGCCACCGCGATCGCGTGGGCCGGGCCACCGAGCGTCTCGACCGCTGCCGCGAGTCCGTCCGGCTTGCGCGCGGTGACGCAGACGCGGGCGCCTTCGGTGACGAGCCGCCGGGCCGCGGCCAGCCCGATGCCGCGGCTGGCACCGGTGATCAGTGCGACCTGCCCCGCGAAGCGCTCAGTCATCATGGGCACGCGAGCGCGCGCGCTCCAGGGCGGCGACGACGCGGTCGGGATGACGGGTGCTGATCACCCAGTACGGCGTCGGGTCGTCCGGGTCGTCGAGCCACAGTTGCACGCCGGGGCCGATCCACGGCCGGATCGACACGAACGCCTGTGGATCGCCCTCACGTCCGACGACACGACGCAACGTTGCGCCGTCGAGAGCCACCCAGCCGCTGGTGAAGCGCAGCGGCAGGTGCGCGCCGCGTATGTACACCTCGCCGCCGGCGATCTTGAGCTCGGCCCGGCCGAGCGACCAGACGATGAGCGCGGCAAACGGCAGCAGGGTGCCGAACGGTATCCAGTCGGTGAGCCGCAGCCCCGAGACGTGGAACTCGGCGGCGAGCAAACCGGCCACGAACAGCCCCACCGGGTACCACCACCACGGCGTCCGCAGCCGCTCTCGATACAGCACCGACGGTGCGTTGTGCTGCGCGTCCGCCGCCATGCGGGCAAGGGTAACGTTGCCCGCCGTGACCAGCGGCGAGAGCGCGGCCCCGGTGCCTGTCCAGGTACGCCGCCTCGACCCGGACGTACCACTGCCGGCATACGCGATGCGGGGCGACGCGGGGGCCGATATCGTCACCACGGTCGACGCCGTCCTCGCCCCTGGGCAACGCGCGATGCTGCCCACCGGGATCGCAATCGCGCTGCCGGACGGCTACGCGGCGTTCGTCCATCCGCGGTCGGGGCTGGCGGCGCGCACCGGGATGTCGCTGGTCAACGCGCCCGGCACGGTCGACTCGGGGTATCGGGGAGAGATCAAGGTCAACGTGATCAACCACGATCCGGTGGCGCCGATCGTCCTGCGCCGCGGTGACCGGATAGCGCAGCTGGTGATCCAGCGCGTCGAGGTCGGCGAATTCGTCGAAGTCGACGCGCTGCCGACGTCCCAGCGCGGAATGGGCGGGCATGGGTCGACAGGCGGCGCCGCGTCGCTGCGTGGTGAGGGAGGAGCCTGATGGCGTTGCGGCGCCGGCAGAAGCGCACCGAGCAGTCCAAGATCGACGCCACGCCGCCCTGGGAGACCCGGCACCGCGACGAGCCGGCGCCGACGAGCGGCCCTTGGGATGTGCGTGATGCACCTGACGACGGGCTCGCCCGGATCGACCTCGGCGCCCTCCGGGTCCCCGTACGACCTGGTATGGAAATGCGCCTGGACATGAACGAGGCGCAGCAAGTCGTGGCGGTCACGTTGGTCACGCGGGATGGCCAGATGCAACTCGGTGTCTTCGCCGCGCCACGCAACGAGGGAATCTGGGACGACGTCCGCAGCGAGATCCGTGAGTCGGTCGCGAGTCAGCGCGGACAGGCCAAAGACCGCGAAGACGGTCCGTTCGGCACCGAGCTGGTCGGCACGCTGAAAGGCGATGGCGGCAACTCACCGGTGCGCTTCCTGGGCGTGGACGGGCCACGGTGGTTCCTGCGCGGCATGCTGCTCGGGCATGCCGCTACGGAGGCGTCGAAGGCACGTCCCTTCGAGGACGTGTTCCGCAACACGGTCGTGGTGCGCGGCGGCGACCCCTTGCCAGTGCGGGAGCCGGTGCCGCTGCAGTTGCCGCGGGAGGCGGCGGAGCAGCTCGAGGGCCTGGCTGACGCCGACGGCGACGAGGCGGAACCGTCGTAGTCGGCGTTACTGTTGTCGGCGTGGGAGGTCGGTTGTCGTTTCTATCGCGGCTTACCGCCGATGTGCAGACTCTTGACGCTGCGGAGCTCCAGTCCGACGTCGAGCGCTGCGCGGCGGTGCCGCTGTGTGACCTGCGCCGCGGCGTGATCGCGACGGTCACCGGTCGCCTGCGCGCCGTCGTCTACACCCCAAAAGAGACCGCGCCGACCCTTTCGGCCGAACTCTTCGACGGCTCAGCGGTCATCGACCTGGTATGGCTCGGGCGCCGCAGGGTCGCCGGCATCGAGCCCGGGCGCACCCTCACGGCGCGTGGCCGCGTCGGAGTCCACGACGGCAGGCTGGCGATCTACAACCCGTGGTACGAGCTGAGGTCTCCCGCATGACCGGCGACGAGACACGCGATGAGCGCTTGCGCGAAGAACCCCGCCGCCGCGAAGCGGCCGAGCCGGCGGGCGCGAGCGGAGAATCGGGCCCACCCGAGCCGAGCGAGCGCTGGGGACGAGGATTCGCGAACGGCAGGGAGGAAAATCCGCGGCCCGGTTCGCGGGAGTTCTACCGCCAGCAGATGCTGAACAGCATCGGCGGCTGGTCCGGCACGGTGATCACGGCGATTCCGACCGTGGTGTTCGTCGTGGTCAACGCGGTGGCGAGCCTGCGCTGGGCGATCGTGGCCGCGGTGGGCTCCGCGTTCCTGCTTGCGGGGTATCGGCTGGCCGTGCGCCAGTCGGTGCAGCAGGCGCTGACCGGCCTGCTCGGTGTCGTGATCGCCTCCCTCATCGCCGCGCGCACCGGCCAGGCCAAGGGCTACTTCCTGCTCGGCATCTGGAGCAGTTTCGTGTACGCGGGCGCACTTGCGGCCACCCTCGTGGTCCGCCGACCCGCGGTCGGTCTGCTCTGGGAGTTCCTCGACCCCACACCCCACGAGGGCTCGGTTCCCTGGTACCGGCGCCGGCGCTTGCTGCTCGCCTACATGCTGGCCACTACGGCCGCCGTGCTCGTGTTCCTGGCCCGCGGCGTCGTCCAGCTGGCGCTGTTCGAGCACAACGCGACCGGCTGGCTCGCGGTGGCCCGCATCGCGATGGGATACCCGCTCTACATCGCGGCGATCGGCTTCGCGTTCTGGGTGGTGCGCCGGGCCCGGCACCGGCTCAACGCCGACGCGGCATAGGCCACGCGACCGTCATACCGCGCAGACCGCCTCACGGATCGCCGGCTCGGTCTCCGGCAACGCCACGAACAGCAGCTCGTCGCCGGGCTCGAGCGGCTCCTCCGGCGTCGGCGTGACCACCCGAGCGCCCCGGACGATGGCCACCAGCGCGGCGTCGCGGGGCAATGCCAGCTCGCGCACCGGCAACCCGGCGCAGGGAGCGCCGTCGGGCAGAGTCACCTCGATCAGGTTCGCCTGTCCCTCGCGCAGGCCGAACAGGCGCACGATGTCGCCGACCTCGACGGCCTCCTCCACGAGCGCGGCGAGCACGCGCGGAGTCGACACCGCCACGTCGACTCCCCAGGCGTCGGTGAACAGCCACTCGTTGGACGGGTGGTTGATGCGCGCCACGACCCGGCGCACCGAGAACTCCGTCTTGGCGAGCAGCGAAACGACCAGGTTCGCCTTGTCGTCGCCGGTCGCGCCGATGACGACCTCGTAATCCTCGAGCTTGGCGTTCTGGAGGTTTTCGAGTTCGCAAGCATCGCCGAGCAGCCAGTCCGCGCCTTCGACCCGCCGCGGATTGACCTTGGCCGGGTCCTTGTCGATCAACAGCACTTCGTGGCCGTTCTCGACGAGCTCACTTGCGATGGAACGACCGACCGCTCCCGCACCGGCGATCGCGACCTTCATGAGTGCGCTCCTTCCGGTGCCTGCCCGGCAAGATCGCGCAGCATCTGCGCGTGTGAGTCGGCGACGAGGACGTGCAGCTCATCGCCATCTTGCACAATCGTCGACGGTGTCGGCAGCTCGCCGACACCGAACCGGGTCACCACTGCAACCCGCCCGCCGGTAACCGCCTCGAAGTCGCTGAGGCGTTGCCCGATCCATCCCTCGTGCGGGGTCACATGGACGAGGGCGACCGTACCGGACGGATCACGCCAGACCTCGGCGGTCGCCTCCCCGAGCACGGCCCGCAGCAGCCGGTTGGCCGCCCAGGGCACGGTCGCGATTGTGGGGATGCCGAGTCGCTCGTACACCTCGGCACGCTTGGCGTCGTAAATGCGGGCGATCACTTTTTGCACGCCGAATGTCTCGCGCGCTACGCGGGCGGAGATGATGTTCGAGTTGTCGCCGCTGCTCACGGCCGCGAACGCATCGGCGTCCTCGATCTTCGCCGCGACCAACGTGTCCCGGTCGAAACCGAGCCCTGTCACGGTGGTCCCGCGGAAGCCGGCGCCGAGGCGGCGGAACGCGTCGGGGTTCATGTCGATAACGGCGACGCTCTGCCCGCGGCGCTCGAGTTGGTGGGCGAGCGACGAGCCCACACGTCCGCATCCCATGATCACGACGTGCACGGCGGGCACATCTCCTTCCTGCGCGATGTGGCCGCGCTGCCCCCGTGCCGCGACGCTACACAAAGGATCGCAGCGGAGGCGACCGGGCGGCCAGCATGGCGCCGTATCGTGCACGCGTGAGCGTTATGACACGGGTCACCAAGCGGTTGATCATCGGCAGCCCAGTGCGCTCGGACCGCATCGCGCACGCCCTGCTCCCGAAACGGCTGGCGTTGCCCATCTTCGCCAGCGACGCGTTGTCGAGCGTGGCGTACGCGACGCAAGAGATCTTGCTGGTGCTGACCGTCGGCGGGACGGCGTACCTGTACCTCACGCCGTGGATCGCCCTCGCGGTGGTCGTGCTCATGGCGACTGTCGTCGCCTCGTACCGCCAGCTGGTGCGTGCCTACCCGACGGGTGGCGGCGACTACGAGGTAGCCACCAAGAACATCGGCCGTTCGGCCGGCGTGATCGTGGCGAGCGCGTTGCTGGTGGACTACGTGATGACGGTGGCGGTGTCGGTGTCGTCCGGCGTGGACAACATCATCTCCGCGGTCCCGTCGTTGAATCAGCACCGCGTGGCCATGGCACTCGGCTTCGTCGCACTGCTGGCGGCGGTGAACCTGCGCGGCCTCCGTGAGGCGGGGCTCGCGTTCGCCGCGCCGACGTATTTGTTCGCCGGGGGCGTGTTCGTGATGCTCGGGACGGGCCTATTCCGCACGGCCATAGGTGACGCACCCGTCGCCGAGTCAGCCCACTACGGCGTGCAGGCGCAGCCGGGATACGGGTCGCTCGGTTTCCTCGCCCTCTGCTTCCTGACCCTGCGCGCGTTCTCATCCGGATCCACGGCCCTTACCGGCGTCGAGGCGATCGCCAACGGGGTGCCGGCGTTCCGGCCGCCGAAGGCACGCAACGCCCAGGTGACGCTGCTGATGATGGGCACCATGGCGTCCCTGATGTTCGCGGGCCTCACGGCTCTTGCGCTCATCAGCAAGGTGCGCATCACCACGAATTCGTGCGACCTGATCGGCTTCCCGGACTGCACGAACACCCCGCAGCGCACGGTGATCGCCCAGGTGGCCGCGGCGGTGTTCGGCGGTCCGCATTCGGTGGGCTTCTTCTACATACAGGCGGCGACCGCGCTGATCCTGGTGCTGGCCGCCAACACCGCGTTCAACGGCTTCCCGCTGCTCGGCGCCATCCTGGCCCAGGACAAGAACCTGCCCCGGCAGCTCTACACGCGTGGCGACCGGCTCGCGTACAGCAACGGCATCATCTTCCTTGCGGTCGTCGCCGGCGCGTTGATCTACATCTTCCACGCGAGCGTCACCCACCTGATCCAGCTCTACATCCTGGGCGTGTTCACGTCGTTCACCCTTGGCCAGTCCGGCATGGTGCGGCACTGGAACCGCGCGTTGCGCACCGAACGCGATCCCCAGGAACGGCGGCGCATCGTGCGCTCCCGGGCGATCAACGCGTTCGGTGCGAGCGTGGCCGGACTGGTACTGGTGATCGTCGTGGCCACCAAGTTCACCAAGGGCGCCTACCTGGTGATCATCGCCATGCCGATCCTCTACGCGGTGATGCGCGCGATCAACAAGCACTACACGCACGTCGCCGCGGAGCTCACCCCGGAGGGCCGCGGGCTGATGCTGCCGGCGCGCAACCACGTAGTCGTGCTCGTCTCGAAGGTGCACAAGCCGACGCTGCGCGCCCTGGCGTACGCCAAGGCCACCCGCCCGGACACGCTGACAGCGCTGACTGTCAACGTCGACGACGCCGAGACGAGGGCCCTGCTCGCGGAGTGGGAACGGCTCAACGTCCCGGTACAGCTCACCGTGCTCGAATCACCCTTCCGGGAGGTGACCAACCCCGTGATCGAGTACATCCGCCAGCTGCGCCATGATCGGCCTCATGATGTCGTGAGCGTGTTCATCCCGGAGTACGTCGTAGGCCACTGGTGGGAGCACCTGCTGCACAACCAGTCGGCGCTGCGGCTCAAGGGCCGGCTGCTGTTCCAGCCGGGGGTGATGGTGACCAGCGTGCCCTGGCAGCTCACGTCGTCTCAGCTGCGGGCGGACGCCGAGCCGCCGGTGGAGCCGCCGGCCAGGCCGCCCTCCGCCCGATCGCCGGTCGACGAGCGGGCGGACGCCGAGCAGCGTGCCTGACCTGGTGCAGTTGCGCGTCGGCGCCCCGGCGCACGGCGGGCACTGCGTGGCTCGCGATCCGGACGGGCGTGTCGTGTTCGTCCGGCACGCGCTGCCGGGCGAGCTGGTCCGGGCCCAGATCACCGAGCAGGCCGGCTCGTTCTGGCGTGCGGACGCGGTCGACGTGCTCGAACCGTCCCTCGACCGGGTCACGCCCCCGTGCCCGCATGCCGGGCCGGGACGGTGCGGCGGCTGCGACTGGCAGCACGCGTCCGGAGCGGCGCAGCGGGAGATCAAGGCGGCGGTGGTGCGCGAGCAGTTCGCTCGGCTGGCGCAGCTGGACGTGCCGGTCACGGTGGAGGAGCTGCCCGGTGGTCTGCTCGGCTGGCGCACCCGCGTCCAGTGGGCGATGAGCCCGAACGGCACGCCCGGCCTGCGACGGCACCGCTCGCACGATATCGAGCCGATCGACTTCTGCCCGCTGGGCGCCCCCGGCCTGGGCGACCCGCCGGCGCCGCGGCCGGGCCTCACCGGCATCGAGGTGGTGCGCGGCGACGACGGCGCTCGCAGTGTGCTGGGTCGCGCCCCGGGGCCGGGCCGGCAGGCACGGGGACGGCGGCCGCCCGACCGGGTCCGGCTGCTATCCGGGCCGGCGCGGCTGCGGCACACTGTCGCGGGCCGGACGTTCGAGGTCGACGCCGGCGGGTTCTGGCAGGTGCACCCGCACGCGGCGCAGACCTTCGCCGGCGCGCTGCTCGACATGGTGCGCGTCCAGCCAGGGGAGCGCGTGCTCGACCTCTACACCGGCGCGGGGCTGTTCACGGCGCTGCTCGCCGAGGCCGTCGGAGCAGGCGGCGAGGTGGTCGGCGTGGAGATGTCGGCGCAGGCGACCGCCGACGCCGCAGGGAACGTGGCGGACCTGCCGCAGGCAAGGGCCGTGCGGGCGCGGGTGACCGCCGAGGTCGTCGGCGACGCTGACGTGGTGGTCCTCGATCCGCCCCGGTCCGGGGCCGGCCGTGACGTCATGGCCGCAGTCGCGGCGCACGCCCGGCGCGCGGTGGGCTACGTCGCCTGCGACCCGGCCACGCTGGCCCGCGACGTCCGAGTCGCGCTCGACGCGGGGTGGCGGCTCGCCGGGTTGCGGGCATTCGACGCGTTTCCGATGACGCAGCACGTCGAATGCGTCGCGGTGCTGTCTCGCGGTTAGGCTTTGCCGCTATGAGTGAGCGAGCATCGCAGGTGGCGCTACGCGCCGCCGAGGAACGGAACGAGCGAGCCGAGGAGCGCTCGCGCGAGGAGGAGCCGGTATGAGTCGTGTGCTGCCCCGCGTCGGGTCCCCGTCCGATCTGCGCGTTCTCTCTCACGACGAGCTTGTGCTGCTCTGCGCCGAGATCCGCGACCTGATCGTGCAGACGATGTCGCGCGCGAGCAGCGGCCACTTCGGGCCGAATCTCGGCGCCGTCGAGCTGACGGTCGCGTTGCACCGGGTGTTCGACTCGCCCGCCGAACCGATCCTGTTCGACGTCGGTCACCAGGCCTATGTCCACAAGATCATCACTGGGCGGGCCGGCCGGATGCCGACGCTGCGCCAGGCCGGCGGCCTGTCCGGTTACCCGAATCGGGCGGAAAGCCCCCACGACTGGATCGAGAATTCCCACGCGTCCACCGCACTGTCCTACGCCGACGGCATGGCCAAGGCGTTTCAGGTCCGAGGTGAGCGCCGTCCGGTAGTCGCCGTCGTCGGCGACGGTGCACTGACCGGCGGCATGTGCTGGGAGGCGCTGAACAACATCGCCGCGGCCGATCGTCCCGTCATCGTGGTGATCAACGACAACGGCCGCTCGTACGACCCGACCATCGGCGGGTTGGCTAGCCACCTCGCCGGGCTGCGGTTGCGTCCCGGCTACGAGAAGATGCTCGGGACGATCAAGCACCGGCTGCCGCAGGTGCCCGTCGTCGGCGCGCCGATCTACGACGCGCTGCACGGCGTGAAGCGGGGCATCAAGGACCTCTTGTCCCCACAGGGCATGTTCGAGGACCTGGGCCTGAAGTATCTCGGCCCGGTCGACGGGCACGACCTGCCCTCGCTCGAGCACGCGCTCTCGCTCGCGAAGCGCTTCGACGGTCCGGTGATCGTGCATGCGGTCACCCGCAA
Source organism: Jatrophihabitantaceae bacterium (assembly GCA_036506155.1). Lineage (GTDB taxonomy): Bacteria > Actinomycetota > Actinomycetes > Mycobacteriales > Jatrophihabitantaceae > DASXRA01. The sequence goes on along the minus strand of DASXSF010000108.1, from coordinate 111,694 downwards.
GGGTTACGGGTATGCGCCGGCCGAGAACGACCAGGTCGACCAGATGCACCAGACGCGGGGCTTCGACCCGGTGACCGGCAAGGCGCAGCCGCCCACCGGGCGGCGCTGGACCGCGGCGTTCTCCGAGGAGATGCTGCGCCTGGGTGCCGAACGCGACGATATCGTGGCGGTCACCGCGGCGATGTGCGAACCGACAGGCCTGGGCGCGTTCTCGCGCCGGTTCCCGGAGCGCTTCTACGACGTGGGCATCGCCGAGCAGCACGCCGTCACGTCGGCCGCGGGCCTCGCCACCGGCGGGCTGCATCCCGTGGTGGCCATCTACGCGACGTTCCTCAACCGCGCGTTCGACCAGGTGCTGATGGACGTGGCACTGCACCGGCTGCCCGTGACGTTCGTGCTCGACCGCGCCGGACTGACCGGCGACGACGGCCCGAGCCACAACGGCATGTGGGATCTGGCAATCCTGGGGGTCGTCCCGGGATTGCGCATTGCCGCGCCGCGCGACGAGCCGACGCTTCGTGCCGAGCTGTCGGAGGCGCTCGACTGGGCCGAAGGGCCTACGGCGCTGCGGTTCCCGAAGACGCCGCTGGGTGACGACGTCCCCGCGCTGCGACACGTCGACGGCGTCGACGTGCTGGACGAGCCGCACGAGGGTGCTGTGGACGTTCTGGTCGTGGCGGTCGGCGCCGTAGCGGAAGATGCGCTGGAGGCCGCTGAGGCCGTGCGCCAGGCGGGCTACACGGTGCGCGTCGTCGACCCGCGGTGGGTGCAGCCGGTGCCCCCGGCACTCGCCGACCTGGCCCGGTCCGCCGCGCTGGTAGTGAGCGTCGAAGACGGTGTGGTCGCCAGCGGTGTGGGCGCCCGAGTCTCGCAGGCGATCCGCGCTGCCGGCGTCGACACACCGACCCGCGAGATCGGCGTTCCGGTAGTCTTCCCGGGCCACGGAAAGGTGCCGGACGTGAAGGCCGCGGTGGGACTTACCGTTCAAGACATCGGCAGGCGCATCGTGGAGTGGTCGGCGCTCGTTGAACGAAGTGGTGACTCCTCGAGCGATAACGCGTCCGCGCGCACCGCGGACGAGATCGCCCGCGACTGATCCCGGGATTAGCTGGAGGCATGGCGGATGCGTGTTCTAGTCGTAGAGGACGAAATGCAGCTGGCGGAGGCCGTCGCCAGGGGCCTGCGCCGGGAAGGTATGGCAGTCGATGTGGCATACGACGGTGACGACGGGTACCGAAAAGCGGCCATGACCCGCTATGACGTCATCGTTCTCGATCGTGACCTACCCGGGATCTCAGGTGATGACATCTGCCGCCGGCTCTCCGACGAGGGGCTGCTGACCCGGGTCATGATGCTGACCGCCAGCGGCACCGTCGAGGACAAGGTTTCCGGGCTCGCGCTGGGCGCCGACGACTACCTCGCCAAGCCGTTCGCGTTCGCCGAGCTTGTCGCGCGGGTGCGCGCGCTGGGCCGGCGGACCACCCCGGCCACGCCACCCGTGCTGACCGCGGGTGACATCGAACTCGACTCCTCACGCCGCACCGTGACGCGCGGCGGCGAGATGATCGATCTGACCCGCAAGGAGTTCGGCGTCCTCGAGACGCTGATGATGGCGCACGGCGCCGTGGTCAGCAGCGAAGAGCTGCTCGACCGAGTGTGGGACGAGAACGCCGATCCGTTCACCACCACGGTGCGGGTGACGATGATGACGCTGCGCCGGAAGCTTGGAGAGCCGGCGATCATCGACACCGTGGTCGGTTCCGGCTATCGGATCGACCCTGCGGCCCTCGCGCCGGGCACCGAGGAGGCCGGATCGCTCCTGTGAGACTTCGCCGCCCTACGCTGCGCATCCGCATGGCGTCGCTGTACGGCGGCTTAGTCCTGCTCGTCGGCGTGAGCCTGCTCATCGTGTCTGTGGTGCTGATGGACCGTGCGATCAGCCGCCTGGGATTCTTCAACCGCGCAGGCACGGTCACCATCACCGACAACTCGGGGGGCACGCAGCCGGTCAGCCCTTCGCAGCTCGGCGCGCAGGCGCGGCACGATTCGCGGGACTATTTGCTCACCACCGGGCTGATCTACTTCGGTGTCATCGTGCTCATCGGCGCGGCCGGGGGCTACCTGCTTGCCCGGCAGGCGCTGCGCCCGATCGCCAGGGTCACGCGGACAGCTCGGCAACTCTCGACCGAGACGCTCGACCAGCGCATCGACCTCGGCGGCCCGGACGACGAGCTGCGTGAGCTGGCGGACACGTTCGACGAGATGCTGGCCCGGCTGGACGCGGCGTTCGACGGGCAGAAACTGTTCGTCGCGAACGCGAGCCATGAGCTGCGCACGCCCCTGTCCGTAATCCGCACCGAGCTCGATGTCACGCTGTCCGACCCCGACGCGTCTCGCGAGGAACTGCGGCGCATGGGTGACGTGGCGCTGGCCGCCACCGAGCGGGCACAGCGGCTGGTGAGTTCGCTGCTGACCTTGGCGCGGCTCCAGTCCGGGGACCGGGGCGAGCTCACGGCGCGCGAACCGGTCGACCTGGCAACCCTCGTCGCGCCAGTACTGGCCAGCATCGCGGGCGAGGCTGCGGAGCGGTCCATCTCGATAGAGACGGAAACGAGCACCGCCCGCACGAGCGGCGACCCCCGGCTGCTGGAGCGGCTGATCGGCAACCTCGTCGAGAATGCGGTGCGGCACAACGTCAACGGCGGCTGGATGCGGGTCAGCTGCGGGGAGACGGACGGTCGGGTGTGGCTGCACGTCGCAAACGGCGGGCAGGTCATACCGCCGGGTGACGTCGACGGGCTGTTCGAGCCGTTCCGCCGTGGCGGCAAGGTGCGCACCGCAACGCGGGGCGCCGGGCTGGGCCTGTCAATCGTGCGCCTGATCGTGGAGGCCCATCACGGCAGGCTGCAGGCGGCGGCGCCGCCGTTCGGCGGGTTGGCCGTACGCATCGAGCTGCCCGGTGCTGTCGGCGAGCCCGTTGCGGTGGCGAACGGGCTAACGGAGCGCTTCCGCCAGCGCGGCACTGGTGAGGTCAATCTGCCAGGGTCGCGCGCCTAGCCGGCCCAGCTCGGCACGCACCGCCTCCTCCGTGGGCGGTTGCGGAGGCTGCCACGCGAGTTGGCGGACGACGTCGGACGCGAGCAGGTTCTGCCCCAGCACCCGGTACCGTTCGGCCAGACCGACGACGACGGCCCGGCACCGGGCGAGTCGCTCAGCGGCCTCCGGTGCGCGATCGCGCCACCGCGACGCGGGCGGGACAGCGTCGCCGGTACCCCCGATGATCCGAGGGAGTTCGCTGTCGGGCAGCTCGCGGGCCTCGACCAGTGCGGTGAACCACCGCGCCGTCTGCCGCCGCTGACGCGGACCGCCGAAAACGGGCAGCGCGACGAGATCAGCAGGGCGGCGTGGATTGGCGCGCGCTGCGGCGATGATCGCCGAGTCGGGCAACAGTCGGCCCGGTGCGACGTCGCGCTCGGCCGCATACCGATCGCGCGTGTACCAAAGCGCCCGCACGGCGGCGAGCTGGCGTCTGCTGCGGAGCATGTGGATGCCCGACGTGCGCCGCCACGGGTCCTCGCGCGGAGTGGGGGTGGGTGCGACCCGTTCCGCCTCGAATTCCTGCTCTGCCCACTCCGACTTGCCGGCGCTCGCGAGCTCGGCGGCGAGCGCCTGGCGCAGCGCGGCGAGCAGCTCGACGTCCAGCGCGGCGTACACCAGCCAGTCGTGCGGCAGCGGCCGGGTGCTCCAGTCGGCGGCGGAGTAGCCCTTCTCCAGCCGCACGCCGAGGTGCTGCTCGACCATGGTGCCCAGGGCTACACGGTTGTCGCCGAGCAGCCGGCCGGCGAGCTCGGTATCGAACAGCACCGGCGGAGACAGGCCCACCTCTGCCAGGCAGGGCAGGTCCTGGCTCGCGGCGTGCAGGATCCACTCCGCGTCGCCGAGCGCCTCGCCGACCTCGTGCAGGTCGGGCAGCTCGATCGGGTCGATCAGCACCGTCCCGGCACCCGTCCGGCGTAGCTGCACCAGGTAGGCGCGCTGGCTGTACCGGTAGCCGGAGGCGCGCTCGGCGTCGACCGCCACCGGGCCGGTGCCACGCCGCAGCGCCGCGATGCTGGCGCGTAGCTGAGCCGCTGTGGTGATGGGATCGGGGACGCCGTCGCGCGGCTCACGCAGCACCGGGACCTCGCTGATGGGCGCGCCGGACTCGTCCGCGTCGGTGGACGACATGAGCCTGCTGCTATCTATTCGCGCGGGCTCTTGAGGACCGTGACCCCCTCGGGCGGCACTCCCGCCGCGGTGCACAGCATGTCCACGAACGCTAGCAAGTGCGGGCCCAGCTCGGGAGTGCGGGCCGTCCAGGACCCGCGTAGCTCCAGCGCCACCGTGGTGCGCGGCCCGTGCACGTCGCCGAACCGGGTGGACGTCGTCTGCGTGACGGTGCCACCCGCGGCGAGGTAACCGGCACCGCGGGCCTCGAGGGCCTCGGTGAGCCAGCTCCAGCCGACCTCCGGCAGCAGCGGATCGCCGGCCATGCTCGGCTCTAGTTCGGCTGAGGCGAACGCGACTAGCCGCAGCGTGCCTTCCCACGCCTCGGCGCCGTCCGGGTCGTACAGGAGCACGAGCCGTCCGGTCGACAGCTCGCCGCCATCGGCGCCGCGGACGTCGGCGGCCAGCGCGTGGCTCCACGGCGCCAGCCGCTGCGGCGGGCGGATCGACTCGACGCGTACCTCCGGGCGCACCACGGTGCGCCCCAGGCTGTCGACCGCTTCGCGGAACTCGGCAGGAGCCAACGCGGGATCGCGGTCGCGTGCGAGCGGTGGTGGGTCAGTCATGTCGACAGGTTGGATAGGGCTGATGTGGCTCACGGGGGCGACAGTCCGGATCAGGCGGCATGCCGCAAATGCTGGTCACGCCTCTGGCGAGGGAGAATCAGCGGCGGATCGACGATCATGCCGGTGCCGCACTCGGTGCACGCCCGGTCGGGGCAGCCCGCTCGGTGCCCGTCGGCGCAGGGCGGAATCTCGGCCTCGCGTCGCTGGCCGCACGTCGGGCAATCGAGGTACAGCATCATGCGGACCTCCGCAAAGGCGACTCCACTTCGTCGTCGTGACGTTGGCACGGGTCACCGACAAAATCACCTAGGCGCGCCGTGTCCGACGCACCGTGCGACGATGAGCACGATGCTCGCAGATTCGCTTCTGGTGCGCGCCTCGCGGGGTCGCCCTGGTGCCCGGCCGCCGGTGTGGTTCATGCGCCAGGCAGGCCGCTCACTGCCCGAGTACCGCGCCGTGCGCGAGGGTACGACGATGCTCGAGGCGTGCCGGAGCCCCGACCTGATCACCGAAATCACGCTGCAGCCGGTGCGCCGGTACGCGGTTGACGCGGCCATCCTGTTCTCCGACATCATGGTGCCGCTGGCCGCGGCCGGCGTCGGCGTCGACATCGTCGCCGGCGTGGGCCCCGTGATCGACAAGCCGGTGCGGACGCTGTCCGATCTGGACGCGCTGCGCACACCGCATCCGGACGACGTGCCCTACGTGGCATCGGCGGTGCGCACGCTGGTCCGGGAGCTGGGCGAGATTCCCCTTATCGGGTTCGCCGGGGCGCCGTTCACGCTGGCCAGCTACTTGATCGAGGGTGGCCCCTCTCGCGACTACGCCCGGACCAAGGCGCTGATGCACGGCGACCCGCAACTGTGGCACACCCTGCTCGCCCGGCTGGCGGCGATCACCGCGGCGTTCCTGCGGGTCCAGGTCGACGCCGGGGTGTCAGCGGTGCAGCTGTTCGACTCGTGGGTGGGGGCCTTGTCGGCCGCCGACTACCGGGCAGCCGTGCTACCGCACAGCCGGGCCGTATTGTCGGCTGTTCCGGAGGTGCCGCGCATCCACTTCGGTGTCGGTACCGGTGAGCTGCTCGCGCTCATGCGCGAGGCCGGCGCGGACGTCGTCGGGGTCGACTGGCGGGTGCCGCTGGACGAAGCCGCGCGGCGACTCGGCCCCGGCGCGGCGGTACAGGGCAATCTCGACCCGGCGCTGCTGCTCGCCGACTGGCCGGTCGTCGAGCCCGAGACGCGCCGCGTCGTCGCCGAAGGCCGTGCCGCGGCCGGGCACATCTTCAACCTCGGCCACGGCGTGCTGCCGGATACCGACCCGGACATGCTCATGCGGGTCGCCGAGTTGGTGCGCTCGCTCGGTTGAAGGCTGCCGCTGCCCGACGACGGCTAGCGAACCGGGCGAGATGAAGCCCGGTAGGACAGTTCGGGATGATGAAACGGTGCGTGTCGTCGTAGTCGGTGGGGGCATCTCCGGGCTGTCGGCGGCTTGGCGTATCACCGAGTTCGCTGCGGACACCGAGGTGGTGGTGCTCGAGGCGGCCGACGCCGTCGGGGGCAAGCTGCGCGTGGAATCGGTGGGCGGTGTCCCGGTCGACGTCGGTGCCGAGGCGATGCTGACCCGCCGGCCTGAAGGCGTCGAGCTGGCCAAGGACGCGGGACTGGGCGATGCGCTGCTCGAACCGCTGACGACGTCGGCGGCGGTGTACGCAGGAGGTGCCGCCCACCCGTTGCCGGCGCGGACCGTGCTGGGCGTGCCCGGCGACGTGGGTGCATTGCGCAGCAGCGGCGTGCTCAGCCATGCCGCCATGTCCATTGTGGACAGTGAGCCGTCGCATCCGCCCCTCGAACCGCTGCTCGACGACGTGGCGGTGGGCCCGCTGGTGCGCAGCAGGCTCGGCGACGAGGTGGTCGAGCGGCTCGTCGAGCCGCTGCTCGGGGGGGTGTACGCGGGGCGCGCCGACGAGTTGTCGTTGCAGGCCACCATGCCGGCACTGGCCGCGCAGTTGCGCATAGGCGGCTCGCTGGTACGCGCCGCGGCCGTCGTCAGCGGCGGCGCCGGCGGTGGCGGTCCGGCGTTCACGTCGCTCGCCGGGGGTCTGGGCCGGCTGCCGATCGCGCTCGCCGCCAGTGGACACTTCGCGGTCCGGACAGGCATCACGGTGCGGGCGATCAGGCGTACGCCGGCCGGGTTCGCACTGGACTGCGGTCCGGTGCCGAGGCCTGAGCTCGTCGAGGCGGACGCCGTGGTCGTCGCGGTGCCACCCGGCAAGGCGGCCCGGCTGCTGCGCGACGTTGCGCCTGCTGCGGGCGCCGAGCTATCCACTGTGGACACTGCCAGCATGGCCATCGTCACACTGGCCTACCGAGGCGTGACCCCGCCAGCGGGCAGTGGCCTGCTGGTCGGGACTCGAGAGGGTTACCGCGTCAAGGCGGTCACGCTGTCATCACAGAAGTGGCCGATCATGCCAGACGGCCTCACCATCCTGCGTGCCTCGGTCGGCCGGGTCGGCGAGACCGCGGACCTGCAGCGCGACGATGGCGAGCTGATCGCTCTGGCGCGCCACGAGCTGCCCGCTTTGATCGGGGTGGACGCCGAGCCGGTCGACGCGCTGGTTACCAGATGGGGCGGCGGGCTGCCGCAGTATGCGGTCGGGCACCTCGACAAAGTGGTTCGAATCCAAGAAGCCGTCGCCGCCGTGCCCGGCCTAGCGGTCTGCGGTGCCACCTACGGCGGGGTCGGCATACCGGCGTGCATCGCGGCGGGGCGGCAGGCGGCACAACGCATCCTCGCCCGCGCGCGACAATGAACACCATGGTCGACGGCAAGACAGCACGCGAACTCAATCAAGTGATCCGCTACACCGCATGGTCGGTGTTCCGCGCCGGCACACCGATCGGCGACGCCGACCGCGGTTCACTCGCCGGAGAGGTCAGCGACCTGTTCGAGCAACTTGCTGCCAAGGACGTCACAGTGCGCGGCGCCTACGACGTCAGCGCGCTGCGGGCGGATGCCAACCTGATGATCTGGTGGCACGCCCCTTCCGCCGACGCGCTACAGGACGCGTACGCGCGCCTGCGCCGCACCGACCTCGGCGCGCACCTGGTACCGGTGTGGTCGTCCATGGCGCTGCACCGGCCGGCCGAGTTCAACAAGAGCCACATACCGGCGTTCCTCGCCGAGGAACAGCCGCGAGCATATGTGTGCGTCTACCCATTCGTGCGGTCTTACGAGTGGTACCTGCTCCCGGACTCCGAGCGCCGTGCGCTGCTCGCCGAGCACGGCCAGATGGCACGGGAGTACCCCGACGTCCGGGCGAACACCGTCGCGTCCTTCGCCCTGGGCGACTACGAGTGGATGCTGTGCTTCGAGGCCGACGAGCTGCACCGCATCGTCGATCTCATGCGCCACCTGCGCGGGTCCGAGACCCGCCGGCACGTCCGCGCCGAGGTGCCGTTCTTCACCGGCCGGCGCCGCAGCGTCGACGAGCTGGTCGCCGCCCTGCCCTAGGCCCCGTCTGCAACGGGACGCCCCACGCAGGTGTCTATCTCGTAGGTCGTGCTTCCGGCGAAGCGAGGCGCGTGATGACGGCGAGACAGATCTGGATCGGAATCGGGCTGCTGGCGGCCGCGCTCGGGTTCGCGGGATGCGCCTCGACCACCCGCGGCGGCGCGACGGGCCCGACAAGCACGACACCTGCCACGACCTCGACCGTGCCGTCGAGCTCATCAGTCCCGTCCACGTCGGCAGTTCCGTCCACGTCGGGCGAGATGACGTCGACCGCGCCCCGCGTTTCATCGACATCGGCGCCGGCGAGCACCCCGCCGTCATCTCGCGCGTCAGCCACGCAACCGACGCCCGCGATGCACAAGGTGCCTCCTGACGCCAGCGCCCCGGCCGCCGGCTCATGCGCGCGGCTGGCCGGCTCCCAGGTGCTGGTGCTCGTCAACCCCGACGTGCCCATGCCGCGCTGCGTGATCGTCGCGGCCGGGCAGCACCTGGCCGTACGCAACAACACGAACGAGCTGGGCCAGCCCCCCCAAACGGTCACATTGCGCTGGGCGGACTATCCGCCGCGGACGCTGCCGGCCGGCGCGCTCACCACCTACCCGCAGCCCTTCATCAGCTACCTGATGCCCGGCGTCCACCGCCTGCAGGCCTCGGTGTACGGGCAGAGCGGCGCGGAGATCTGGCTGCAGCCCTAGGGCTGTTCCTCGAAGGTCAGCGAGATCGAGTTGATGCAGTAGCGCAGATCGGTCGGGGTGCCGTAGCCCTCGCCGGCGAACACGTGCCCCAGATGGCTGTGGCAGTTCGCGCAGAGCACCTCGGTGCGCACCATGCCAAGGCCTTTGTCCTGTCGTTCGATGACCCGGTCGCCGGCCAGAGCCGTAAAGAAGCTCGGCCAGCCGCACTGCGAGTCGAACTTGTGCTCGCTGCGGAACAGTTCGCTGCCACATGCCCGGCAGCGGTATACGCCGATCCGCTTGTTGTCGGTGTATTCGCCGGTGAACGGACGCTCGGTGGCGGCTTGGCGCAGTACCGCGTACTCCTCGGGCGAGAGCTGCTCGCGCCATTCGGCCTCGGATTTGACGACGTTCGGTGGGGTCATACCTACGACGGTACGGCCCGGCTCAGAGCAAGCCGACGATGCCGAGCACGCCGAAGATCGCGGTGAGAGCGAACCCGAGCAGGATCAGCCACACGACGAACGCGGCGACCTGGCGTCGCCGCCCCGTCAGCCGGCTCAGGCCGGAGCCGAACGCGGCGAGATTCTGCAGCTCGCCATCGGCAGTGTTGGGATTCGCGGTGCGCCCCCAGGCGAAGTCGGGCTCGGGGCCACGGCGACGAGGCGGCTCGTCGTCGTCGTGCCACGTGGTGTCGGTCTCCACTACACCAGGATGCCTGACGGCAGTCCGAGCCGATGTTGGGTGAGTCCACCGACATGACCTACCGTCCAGATATGCCCTCACCGTTCACGGAGCTCGACGTCGGCGGGCGCACGGTCCGCATCTCCAACCCGGATCGGGTGTACTTCCCGGAGCGGGGCGAGACGAAACTCGACCTTGCCAACTACTACATCGCTGTGGGCGAGGGCATCGTCCGGGCGCTGCGCGACCGGCCGTGCATGCTGCACCGCTACCCGGACGGCGTGACCGGCGAGAAGATCTATCAGAAGCGGCTCCCCAAAGGCGCGCCCGAGTGGGTCGAGACCGTGGAGGTGCGCTTCCCGTCCGGGCGCGGCGCCGACGAACTGTGCGTGACGGAGCTGGCCAGTGTCATCTGGGCGGTGCAGATGTCGACGGTCGAGTTCCACCCGTGGCACTCGCGGCGGGCCGACACCGAGCGGCCCGATGAGCTACGCATCGACCTCGATCCCCAGCCAGGCACCGGCTTCGCAGAGGCCAAGCAGGTCGCGGTAGCCGTCCACGAGGTGCTCGACGAACTCGGCGCCGTGGGCTGGCCGAAGACGTCCGGGTCGCGGGGGTTGCACGTCTATGTCCGCATCGATCCCGTATTCGGGTTTCGCGAGGTGCGCCGCGCCGCACTGGCCTTCGCCCGCGAGGTGGAGCGGCGGATCCCTGACCTGGTGACCACCAAGTGGTGGAAGGAGGAGCGCGGCGAGCAGATCTTCCTCGACTACAACCAGAACGCCCGGGACCGCACCATTGCCTCCGCCTACTCGGTGCGGGGCCGGCCGATCGGGCCGGTGTCCGCGCCGGTGAGCTGGGAGGAGCTGCCCGACGTCGAGATCGACGACTTCACGATCGCCACCATGCCGGCGCGGTTCGCCGAGCTGGGCGATCTGCACGCCGGCATCGACGACGCGGTGTGGTCGATCGAGCCCTTGCTGGAGTTGGCGGACCGCGACGAGCGGGATCGGGGGCTGGGCGATATGCCGTATCCGCCGAACTATCCGAAGCAGGATGGCGAGCCGCCGCGCGTTCAGCCGTCCCGGATGAACCCGGCCAACTGGGCGCAGGCCGATACCGCGCAGCCGCAACGCCTGGACTGAGCGGGCTGCGGCCGGTGATCCACAAGCCTCAATACGAGATCAGGACGATCGAGGTGGCCGCCATGGCCAGCCCGACGCGCTGAAGCCTGCCGGTATGTTCGGAAAGCACCAGCACGGCAAGCAGGACCGTCATCGCCGGGTACAGCGAGGTGATCACGCTCGCCAGCGACAGCAGGCCGTGCCGCGAGGCGAGCAGGAAGAACAGGTTCGCGCTGGCATCGAGCACGCCGGCCAGCACGGCAAGGCGCAGCACGCGGCCTGTGAGCGGCTGCGCGACTCGCCGGCTTCGCGCCAGCGGCACGATCAGGGCTGCGGACGTCAGCCGTGAGATGACCAGCGGCCACAGTCCCGAATCGTGATCGGCCCGGGCCAGGCAGATGAAGTAGATGCCGAATCCCACCCCGGAGACGCACGCCAGGGCAAGGATGCGGATGCCGACGGGGCCGTGCGGGTGATCGTCCGGCGTGTAGCTCACGAACACCACGGCGACCAGTCCGATCGCTATGCCGAGCCACGCCGACAGGTGCGGCCGCTCGCCGACGAGCACCCCGAAGCCGACCGGCACCACGGCCGCGAGTACGGCGGTGACCGGCGAGATGATGTTCATCGGGGCCCGCGCCATGAGGCTGTACATGACGATCACGCCCACCATGCCGCCGATGCCGCCGCCTACGCCGAGTAGCGCGGTCCGGGCGTCGAGCGTCCCCGCGAACGCCGGCAGCAGCGCCACCATGAGAAGCGCGCCGACCGGGTAGGCGTACAGCAGCACGGTGATCGCCGACCGATGCCGGGAGGCGAAGCCGCCGACGAAGTCACCCGTCCCGTAGATGACGGCGGCGAGCAGCGCGAAGACGACGACCACGCCTGACGCTAACCGTTCGCGTCGAGGGGTTATTGCGAGACGTACAGACAGAACGGGTGGCCCGCCGGGTCGAGCATCACGCGCACGTCGTCCTGAGGCTGGACGTCGGCGAGCCTGGCGCCCATGCCGCTCGCATCGGCTACCGCCGCGTCCAGGTCGGCCACCTCGACGTCGAGGTGCATCATCATCTGCTGGCGCCCGTCGACGGGCGGCCACACCGGCGGGACGTACTCCGGCGAACGTTGCACTGCGAGATAGGCAACGCCGGAAGGTGGGGCGACGGTGACGAACGCGCCGTCCTCGTCCTTGTCGACCCGCCAGCCGAGCAGCCGCACGTAGAAGTCGGCCAGCGCCCGCGCGTCCGCCGCGTCGATCACTACGCCCCAGTAGTGCCCGCCGGCGCGACCGCGCACGGTCACGGTTTCGCCAGCGTGATCTGGCTGACGTCCAGGTAGCCGGTGCGGAACCCCGCCTCGGAGTAGGCCAGGTACAGCGACCACATCCGGCGAAACGTCTCGTCGAAACCGAGCCGGGCCACCTCCGCGCCGCGAGCTTCGAAGCGGGCCCGCCAGCGGCGCAGCGTCTCGGCATAGTGCCTGCCGAAGCTGAGCCGGTCCGTGACGGAAAGGGACGTGTGCCGGGAGACGGTGCGCTCGATCGACTCGACCGACGACAGCGCCCCGCCTGGGAAGATGTACTTGCGGATCCAGGTGTACGTGTCGCCGACCCGGCGCAGGCTGGCGTCGTCCTGCAGGATCGCCTGCAGGCCGAAGCGCCCTCCCGGCACCAGCGCGCTGTCGACTGTGCGGAAGTAATCCGGCCAGTGGTTGGCGCCGACGGCCTCGATCATCTCCACGCTGGCCACCGCGTCGTAGCGGCCTGTCGTCGTGCGGTAATCCCGGAGCAGCACCTCGACCCGATCTGCGACGCCGGCCTCGGCGATGCGGCGCCGGGCGAGTTCGGCCTGCTCGGTCGAGATCGTCAGTGAGGTGACCTGCGCGCCGCGCCGGGCGGCCCGGATCGCGAGCTCGCCCCACCCGGTGCCGATCTCGAGCAGCCGGGTGCCCGCACGGACGCCGGCGCAGTTGAGCAGCCGGTCGATCTTGCGCCGCTGCGCGGTGGCGAGGTCATCAGCAGACGTGGCCGGGTCGCCGTCGTAGAGCGCCGACGAGTAGGTCATCGACTCGTCGAGGAACAGCGCGAACATCTCGTTGGACAGGTCGTAGTGGCGCTGGATGTTGCGGCGGGCACCCTCGACGGTGTTGTCGTCGTGGGAGGGCTGGTGGCGCAGCACCAGGCCGCGCAGCCGTGAAAGCGGCGCCGGCACGAGGTCTCGGACGCGCGCCGCGAAGGCGGAGAGCACACCCGGCAGGTCCTTAGTGCTCCAGTCACCTGCCATGTAAGCCTCGCCGAAGCCGATCGTGCCGGTGGCACCGAGGCGGTGGAAGAACGACGTGGGCCGCACCAGGCGCATGACCGGGTCGGCCGCGGCGCCGCCGCCGTAGCTACGCCCGCCGGACTCGACGACCCGCAGCGGAAGCCGACGGGCTGCGCGCCGGAAGATGCGCCGCGCCGCCGCGGCACGAACCGGCGAATGGGGCACGGTGGCCACATCGGGCCAGCGCGCCGGGTCGATGCCCGGCGCCGCCGCGGTCTCGGTTACCGTCATGCGCAAGCCCCTTTCGGTCGTCTGGTCACATCAGACGACGCCGGGCGCCGGTCCGGCAAGGGCGAACCGTCATCGCGCGCAGGTCGTCTGCGCGGCAGGCACGGTTGCGTTGATCAGGTAGGCATTTACCTTGTCGTCGACGCAGGGGCTCTGGCCGTAGGACGTGTGCCCCTGGCCGTTCCAGGTGAGCAGCACGCCCGTACGCAGCGTCGAAGCCATGTGGACGGCCCCGGCATACGGTGTGGCCGGATCGTGCAGGTTGCCAACCACGACGATGGGAGCGGAGCCTGCCGCAGTTTCCGGGGGAACGGGCTCGCGCTTCTTGGGCCATGCCTGGCACTGGAAAAGCGAGGGCGCCGACCAGAGGCCGAACAGCGGGTACTGCGCGGCCCACCGAGTGGCGGCCGCCTTGATCTGCGCATCGGTGGGGTCGCTCTTCTGGTCGTTGCAGCTGACCACCTGGAAGACGTCCAGCAGATTCGAGTAGTGGCCGTCGCTGCCTCGTTCGCTATAGCGATCGTCGAGCTCGAACACCCCCCGGGCGTCGCCGTGCTGCGCGTCGATCAGGGCGGTCCCCAGCTCGGGCCAGAGTTCCTGGCTGTATAGCGCGGAGATCACCGCGTACATCATGTTGCCGCCGGTGGCACGCCTGCTGTCGCTGCTATCGGAACTGGGGATCGGGTTGGCATTCGCGCGCTTTTCCAGGGAGGACACCGCCTGGCGTGGGTCGCCGAGCGACTTGCAGGGCTCGTGCGTGCGGCAGTCCGCGGCGAACTGGTCGAACGCGTCCTCGAACCCGCCGAGCTGCTGCTCGTTGGATGCGACGGCGTCGCCGGTCGTGACCGGATCGACGGCTCCGTCCAGCACGGCCGTCCGGATCCGCTTCGGGAACAGGTGTGCGTAGACGGCGCCGAGCTCAGTGCCGTACGAGAAGCCCAGGTAGTTCAGCTTATCGTCTCCGACTGCGGCGCGGACGCGGTCCATGTCCCGGGCGGCATCGACGGTGTTGTAGTACGCGAGATTGCTTCCGTACTTCGCCACGCAGCTTTGCGCAAACGTCGTCGCCTGCTGCTTGGCGGCGGAAAAACCGGCTGTAGTTCGGACGTCCGCGTCGAAGGCCAGGGCCTGGGTCTCCTCGGTGTCGGTGTAGCACTTGATCGGCGCCGACAGGCCGACGCCGCGGGGGTCGAACCCGACGATGTCGAAGTGCTGGAGAACGCTCGTGTCGAGGGACCCGGCGAGGCTGAGCGCGAGGAAGACGCCGGAACCGCCCGGTCCTCCGGGATTGACCAGTAGCGAGCCCACGCGGTGCGGCTGGTCGTCGTAGTGAACGCGCAGGACCTCGATGCCCAGTGTGGCGCCGTCCGGTTTGGTGTAGTCGAGCGGGACGGGAAGCCGGGCGCAGTCGAAGTGCAGCTTCTGCAGCCTGTCGGGAGGAATGCCGGCCGCGGAGAGATTGAACAGCCCGGAGCAGTCGCTGAACGCGACGGTGTTCGGTGGCGCGCTGCCGGTGGACGTCGGGGACGGGGACGATGGCGAGCCGACGGGTGCCCGGGAGCCGCGCCCGCTGATGTTGCTGGTGCAGCCGGCGAGCAGGGTCAGCAGCGCCAGGGTCACGATCAGGCGGGACCGTGGCGGGCAGGTCAGGGGCACGCCAAGCACGCTACAGACGCCACCTGAGCGGGCCGCGCTGCGCCGGTACGGCCAAGCGCGGGACAGAATGAGGCAATGCAGCTGCCCGTGATGCCCCCCGTCGCCCCGATGCTTGCCAAGCCGGTGCGCGCAATCCCGCCCGGAATGTCGTATGAGCCGAAGTGGGACGGCTTCCGCTCCATATGCTTCCGCGACTCCGGGGAGGTCGAGTTGGGCAGCCGCAACGAGCGGCCTATGACGCGGTACTTCCCGGAGCTCGTCGCTGCGGTCCAAGCCGAGCTGCCGGAGCGGTGCGTGATAGACGGCGAGATCGTCATCGCCACGAGCAACGGCCTGGACTTCGACGCGCTGCAGCAACGAATCCACCCTGCCGCCTCCCGGGTGACGATGCTGAGTGAGAAGACCCCTGCGTCGTTCATCGCCTTCGACCTGCTCGCCCTCGGCGACGCGGACCTGTCGCAGCGGCCGTTCGCCGAGCGCCGCGCCGCGCTGGCCGACGCGCTCGGCGGCGCCGGCCGCGCTGTGCATCTCACGCCGGCCACCACGGATCTCGCGCTGGCGCAACGGTGGTTCACCGAGTTCGAGGGCGCGGGGCTCGACGGAGTGATCGCAAAGCCACTGGACGGCACATACCAGCCGGACAAGCGGGTCATGTTCAAGATCAAACACGAGCGCACCGCCGACTGCGTGCTGGCCGGGTTCCGCTGGCACAAGACGTCCACGGCAGAGCAGCCGCTGCTCGGCTCCATGCTGCTCGGACTCTACGACGACGGGCATCTCCAACACGTCGGGGTCATCGGCGCGTTTCCGGCGGCGCGCCGGGCCGCTCTGATCAACGAGCTCGAACCGCTCCTACTGGGCGAGGGTGAGGACCATCCGTGGCGTGAATGGGCGAACGCCGAGGCCCACACGGGTGGGCGGCGACTGCCCGGCGCGGTGAGCCGGTGGAACGCGACCAAGGACCTGTCGTTCGTGCCGCTACGCCCGGAGCGGGTGATCGAGGTGAAGTACGAGCACATGGAGGGCAACCGCTTCCGGCACCTGGCGCACTTCGTCCGGTGGCGCCTCGACCGCGACCCGCGCTCGTGCACATATGAGCAGCTCGAGCAGCCGGTGACGTTCCAGCTCGCTGACATCGTCCCCGGCCTCGGCGCGACGCCGGGAAGCTAAGCCGGCTACACGTCTCGGTGCGCCCCGCACTCAGCGAATCAGCCGGTAGCGGCAGAACAGCGCCTCGTCCTCCTCCAGCAGCCCTTCGAGCCGCAACGGGTTCCGGCCGGCCATGTCTAGCGGCCAGCTGGGACCGGCCGTGATCCGCCCGGCGCCCGGGCCGGCGAGTTGCGGCGAGACGGTCAGGCACAGCTCGTCGACCAGCCCGCCTTGGGCCAGATCGGCGAACAGTGTCGGACCGCCCTCACACAGCAGCCGCGTCAGCCCGCGCTCGGCAAGCGCTAGGCGCGCGGCGCCCAGGTCGACGATCTCGTCGCCGCACACCAGCACGTCGGCCACTGCCTCGAGCTGCGCGCGTGTCGACTGGTCGGCGGCGGCCCGGGTGATCACGATGGTGCGCGGTCCGTCGGCCGCAAACAGCGGCGTGTCCGGGTCGAGCTGAAGCGAGTGGCTCACCACGGCCGTGGGCAGCGCCTCGTCCAGCCCGAACCGCCGGCGTATGGCCCGGCGGCGCGCGCCGAGCTCGACGACGGCGTAACCCTCTAGGCGGGCGGTGCCGGCGCCGACCAGCACGGCGTCGGCCAGGTCGCGCAACACGGCGAACACCCGGTTGTCGCCAGGTGTCTGGAGTCCCCGCGACAGCCCGGCCACCGTCACCGCGCCGTCGACGCTGCTGATGAAGTTGGCGCGCACACCGCCGGCCTCCAGCCAGTGCCGCGCGTAATGCTGGTGCAGGTCGGCCTCGCCGGCCGCCTCGGGGAGCAATGCCCGCATGGCGCCCATCTGTAGCACGTACGCTCGACGCTGTGTCCGACCGAGCCGTAAACCGTCGGGCGGTGCCGCTGCCGCCCTATATCGAGGGAGTCCTCGACACGGCTCTTGACATGTCCCTGCGCGTCCAGCGACCGGTGATCGTCGCATACCTGAACCGGGTCCGCGAACGCCGTGGCGACGCCGACCCAGTCGAGGTGGTCCGGCTGCTCGAGCGCCGCTACCGCACAGCCGTCGCCGCGGTGGGCGCGGCCTCGGGCGCCGCAGCAGCGGTGCCGGGCACGGGCACGACCGTGTCGATCGCATCGGCTGCCCTGGAAATCTCGGCATTCGTCGAGGCGACGGCGCTGTTCGCCCTGGCCATGGCCGAAGTGCACGGCCTGCGCACGGACGATCCGCAGGTGCGGCGTGCCCTCGTGCTCGCGATCCTGGTCGGCGATGCCGGCGCCCAGCTAGCGGAGGTCGCCGGGGCCGACAGAGCTTACGGCTGGGGGTACGTGCTCGCCCAACACGCGCCGGACGAGACCGCGCGGCGCGTGAACCACACGCTGGGCAAGCACGTACTGGCGCGGTTCGGCGCCCGGCAGCAGGCCCTGGCGCTGGGCCGGGCGCTGCCGTTCGGCATCGGCGCCGGCATCGGCGCCGTCGGCAATGCCGTCCTCGCTCGCGGCGTGATCATCGCCGCGCGGCGCGTCTTCGGGGCGCCGCCGCAGCGGTTGCCTCCGCGCGTCATCCAGGGCAAGGTCGTCGAACCGCAGGACTAAGCTTCGTCCTAGCACGTGGTTGCGCCTAGGGTTCCGCCGGCCGTCCGCCGCGTCGCACGCAACTCGCACACAACCAGGACGGCCGGGGCCGGACCGAGCGGCGCCAGGGCGGGTCGCAGCCAGTCGGCTCTGCCCCACACCTGACGGGACAAAAGCCCCGAGGGCTTCATCCGCCGCGCCCGGAAACGGACGCCGACCGAAGGAGCCCGCCGGTGCCCCTGCCTGTCGCCAGCGCGGTCCTGCTCGCGGCATTGCTGCACGCCGTCTGGAACGCCTTCGCCCATGCGGTCGCCGACCGCCTGGTCGGGTTCGCGCTGATGGGTGCCGCAGCCACAGCGGGCGGTGCGTTGATGGCACTGGTCGCTCCGGGGCCGGCGGCGGCCAGCTGGCCGTATCTCGCGGTCTCGGCGGCGCTGCATGCCGGCTACAACCTGATGCTCCTGCGCAGTTACGAGCTGGGCGAGTTCGGGCAGGCGTATCCGCTGGCCCGCGGCACCTCGCCGTGGCTCGTTGCGATCAGTGCGGCTGCGTTTGCGCACGAGGCGCTCACGCCGCTGCGGCTGGCCGGCGTCGCCGTCATCTCCGTCGGGCTGGCCAGCTTGGTGCTCGCGGGCCCACTGACCCGCGCCGACGGGCCGGCGATCGGCGCTGCTGTCCTGACCGGCGTGGCGATCGCCGCGTACACGACGGTCGACGGATTGGGCGTCCGCCACTCCGGCGGCGCACTCGGATACGCAGCCTGGCTGTTCATCGCTGAGGGCGCGGTCATGCCGGTGGTTGCCCTTGCGGCGCGGCGCGAGAAGTTGTGGGTGCAGGCGCGTCCGCACCTGGCGGCCGGACTGGCCGGGGGAGTCGCGTCGATCGCGGCGTACGGGCTGGTGCTGTGGGCACAGACGCGTGCCGCACTCGCGCCCATCGCGGCGCTGCGGGAGACCAGCGTGATCATCGGGGCGATCATCGGCGCGCTCGTGTTCCGCGAACGGTTCGGCCGCTGGCGCATCGTCGCGACCGTGTTGGTCGCCGGGGGTGTGGCGCTGATCAACGCGTGATCGCGGCCGCTTCCGGAGCGAGCGCGACGCCGCCTGCGACGATCTCGGCGCGGCCGGTCGAGAGGACGACGGTCCGCGCGGGCACCGCGACGACCTGTGGCCGCTCGGCCAGGTTCGCCACCACCCGGAACACCCCACGATGCACGGCGAGCCACCCCGCGTCCTCGTCGAACGCCACCTGGACCCGGTCCAGGTGGGCGTCACGCAGGTCCGGCTCCGCAACGCGCAGCGCGATCAAGCGGCGGTACAGGTCGAGCATGGCAGCGTGGCAGGGCGCAGATACCTCTGACCAGTCCAGGATCGCCGACCGATACGTCGCGGGGTCCTGCGGGTCGGGCATCGCAGCGACGTCCCAGCCGTACCCGCGGAATTCCTCGATCCGCCCTGGTCCGGTGCTGGCCGCGAGTTCCGGTTCGGGGTGGGACGTGAAGAACGGCCAGCGGGTCGATGCGGCCCACTCCTCGCCCATCCAGAGCATCGGCGTGAACGGCGACGTGAGCAGCAACACGGCGCCGACCTGCAACCGTCCTTTCGATGTGAGTTCGGGCAGGCGCTCACCCGCGGCACGGTTACCGACCTGGTCGTGATTCTGGAGGCACCCGACGAACCGATACCCGGGCGTATGGATACGGTCGACCGGGTGACCGTGCGGCCGGCCGCGGAACGCCGAGTACGTGCCGTCATGCAGGAACACCGACGTCCACACCTTGGCGAACACCGCGAGGGAGCCGAAGTCGCAGTAGTAGCCCTGCCGTTCGCCGGTGAGCAACGCATGCAGCGCATGGTGGATGTCGTCGTCCCACTGCGCATCCATGCCGTATCCCGCCGGCCGGGGAGTGATCATCACCGGGTCGTTCAGGTCGGACTCGGCGATCAGCGAAAGGTCCCGGCCCAGTTCGGCGGACAGCGCCGCGACCGCGGCCGAGAGCTCGGCGAGCAGGTGCGGGGTCGACGTGTCGACCAGGGCATGCACCGCGTCCAGGCGTAGCGCGTCCACATGGTGATCGCGCAACCACATCAGCGCGTTCTCGATGACGAACCGGCGCACCGCCTGTGCGTCGAGGTTGACGAGTTCACCCCACGGGTTGGCGGCGCTGCGCCCCTTCAGATACGGGCCGAACCGGGGGAGGTAATTGCCGCTCGGCCCGAGGTGGTTGTAGACGACGTCGAGCACCACCGCGAGTCCGCGCGCATGACAGGCGTCGACGAATCGCTTGAACCCGTCCGGCCCGCCGTACGGTTCGTGCACCGCATACCAGCCCACCCCGTCGTAACCCCAGTTCCATACGCCGTTGACGGCGTTGACCGGCAACACCTCGACGTGCGTAACGCCCAGGCCGATGAGGTGATCGAGCCGCTCGATCGCCCCATCGAACGTCGCCCCCGGCGTGAACGTGCCGATGTGCAACTCGTAGACGACCGCGTCGGACAGGTCGCGGCCGCGCCACCCGCGATCGGCCCAGCCGAATGCCGCGTCGTCGTATACGCGGCTCGGGCCGTGCACGCCGAGCGGTTGCCAACGCGATCGAGGATCTGGGAGCGCCTCGTCCGAGTCGTCGAGCACGTAGGCGTAGTCGGTGCCGGGCGGCGCGTCGGCATCGGTGCGCCACCACCCTTCGGGTGCGGGGCGCATCTCGTGGCGCTCGCCTGTGAGTGCCAGCCGCACGCGGTGCGCGTGCGGCGCCCAGACCTCGAATGACGTCATGCCGATCCACCCTGCCACGTCGGCACTACGCTTCGGGGATGACGAACGCGAAGGGGTCGGTGCGCGAGGCACTGCGAGTCCAGCCCGGGACGGTGAACCTGGCCGGCTACGAGCCGGATGCGACCCCGCTGGCGCCAGGTGGACGAGGCAGGACCCTCGAGGCGGCCGGCACCACGGGCCGCCTTCTCGCCGGGTTGCAGGAGCGGCTGTGGGCCGAGCACACGCGAAGCATCCTGCTCGTGCTGCAAGGGATCGACACGTCCGGCAAGGGCGGCGTCGTGACGCACGTGGTCGGTCTGCTCGGACCGGAAGGCGTGCGGGTGACCGCGTTCAAGAAGCCCACCCCGGAGGAGCTCGCCCACCACTTCCTGTGGCGCGTGCGCCGGGCGCTCCCGGCAGCGGGCATGGTCGGAGTGTTCGATCGGTCGCACTACGAGGACGTGTTGGTGCCACGTGTGCACGAGACGGTGCCCGAGCAGGAGTGGCGCCACCGCTATGGCGAGATCAACGCCTTCGAGGCGGAGCTCGTCGCCACCGGAACAGCTGTCGTCAAGTGCTTCCTGCACATCTCGTACGCCGAGCAGCGCGAACGGCTGCTCGCGCGCCTCGGCGACCCCTCCAAGCACTGGAAATTCCACGAGCGCGACATCGACGAGCGTGCCTACTGGGCCGACTACCAGGCTTCGTTTGCCGGCATGCTGCAGCAGTGCTCGACCGAGGCGGCGCCGTGGTACGTCGTCCCCAGCGACCGGAAGTGGTACCGCAACTGGGCGATCGGGCAGATCCTTCGCGAGGTGGTCGAAGAGCTGGACCCGCAATATCCGCAGACGGATCTGGACGTCGAACGGCTGCGCAAGAGGCTGCAGCCACCCTACTGAGCGCCCTCGGGGCGCACCAGCAGTTCGACGAGATCGCGGGCAAGCGTGGCGTCGAGGCGGCCGTGTGTCTCGAGGATCCGGTACCAGAGGACGCCGAACACCGCGCCGACCGCCAGGTTCACGGGTACCCGCAACTGCTCGGGATAGCGGCGTAGCAGGGACGTCAGCGCGTCACGGCGGCTGCGCAGGAACCGGGCGTCGAACGTCTGCCGGAAGCGCGGGTCGAGCTGCGCCTCCGCCATGAGCGCCCGCAGTACCGGAGCGGTGCCGCGGCGCCGGGCTGCCGCGAACGTGGCATCGAGGAAGGCGCGCAAGTCGGCGCCTAGGTCGCCCGTGTCGGGAACCGTGATCACCCGCGCCGCGTCCGCCGTCAGGGCGTCGAGTACGACGTCGGCCTTGCCGTGCCACCAGCGGTAGAGCGTCTGCTTTCCGGTGCCGGAGCGCACGGCGATTCCGTCGACCGTGGTTGCGCGGTAGCCGACCTCGGCGACCAGATCAAGGGCGGCCGAGAGTATGGCCTGCCGGCTGGTGTCGCTGCGGGGCCGGCCGCGGCGGAGTATGGGCGACTTCCGATCGGCGACCGTCACGGCGCAATATTAATACGAGACGGTTCGTATTGATGGCGTTGTCTAAACGCGCAGCAGCAGCGCCACGGGCAGCGTCTTGAGCAGCTCGGCCAGTGGGACGTCACCGGCGTACACAGCTCCGGTGAAAGCCTCCCGGTGCGGCGTGCCGAGGCGCAGTGCGGTGTCTCGCCAGCCGCCGTCGCGGGCCAGTCGCAGCGGCAGCCGGGTCGCCACGCTGACTGCCCCACCGCGGTCGAACGCGATCGCGTGCTGTGCCGCGATACCCGAGGCGGAAAGCGGCGTGTATCGGCGAAACAGCTCGGGGTGGTCGCGCCGGGCGCGCAGCGTCCGGGCGACGATCCAGAGCTTGGCAGCACCGCTCCCGTCGACCGGCGGCGGCGCGCCGAGCGACGCCAGCAGGGCACGGCGCGCCGCGAAGTCGACAGCGCGGCGGTTGTCAGGGTCCACCAGCGAGTCGTCCCACAACTCGCTGCCCTGGTAGACGTCGGGAACGCCCGGCATGGTCAGCTGCACCAGCTTTTGAGCCAGTGAGTTCGACCACCCCAACGGGGTGATGGCTTCGACGAAGACGCGCAGCTCGGTGCTTTCGTAGCCGGCGTCCACGGCCGCATGCACGGCCTGCTCGAACGCCGCATCAGGGTCGCGCCACCCGGTGCCGTCAGCCGCCTCGCGCATCGCCTTCTCGGCGTAGGCATGCATCCGCTCGCGCGCGATGAAGCCGGCACCGGCGAACGTTTGCCACAGCAGATAGCCGAATGCGGGGTTCGGCACCGGGACGGCGTGCATGAGCCCGCGGACCACGCTGCCCCACTCGTCGGGAAGCTCCGCGAGCACGGCGAGACGGGCGCGCACGTCCTCGTCACGCTTCGTGTCGTGCGTCGAGAGAGTGGTCATGCTCCGTGGCGGGCGGCGGGCCTGGGCGGCATGGAAGTCGTCGAGCGACAGGCCGAATCGCGCCGGGTTGCCGCCCACCTCGTTCAGGGCGACGAAGCGGGTGTAGCGGTAGTACGCGGTGTCCTCAACGCCCTTGGCCATGACGGCGCCTGATGTCTGCTGGAAACGCACGCACAACTCTTCACCCGGGTCGGTCAGCCGCGGTGCGACGGCATCGAAGACCGCTGCCAGGTCGGGTCGCCGGGCTCGTGCGCGCGCGAATGCCTCGTCCAGATATGGCCGTCCGTCCGGGAGGTAGGACCGGTACACCGGCAGGGCGACGAGCAGTTCCGTGAGCGCGGCCGCGGCGCCGTCCACTCCGGCGAGCCGGGCGAGCCGCAGCACCTCGGCGCGAAGGATGGTCGTGGCGACCAGGCGCTTACCTGCCTCGACGTGATCGGCGAACGAGGCGTGGTCGCCGGTCAGCTCCCGGTACAGGTCATCGAGCACGGCTTCGCCGGACGGGTCGATCAGCACCCCGGTGGCGTCGGCGAGCGCGTCGTAGCCGGTCGTGCCGTCCACCGGCCACGACGCCGGAAGCGTCTCACCGGGCTCGAGGATCTTCTCGACCAGCAGCCAGGCATCGGGTGCCGCGGCCCGCAGCCTGCGCAGGTACCCGAGCGGATCGGCAAGCCCGTCCGGGTGGTCCACGCGCAGGCCCTGCACCTCGCCGGCCGCGACCCAGCGCAGCACCTCGCGGTGCGTCGCCTCGAACACGGCCGGATCCTCGACCCGCAGCCCGGCCAGCGTGGTCACCGCGAAGAACCGCCGATAGTTCTGCTCGGTATCGGCGCGCCGGTAGTTGACGAGTTCGTAGTGCTGCTGATCGATCGGGAAACGCTGCTCGTGGTAGCGCAGCCCTCCGTCCCCGGCTATGAGCGCGAGCCCGGCATCATCGCCGAGCACCGGCAGCAACACCTTGCCCCGCGACCAGTCGATGTCGAACCATCGCGCGTACGGTGACGCCGGGCCGCGGCGCAGCACGTCCCACCAGGCTGGGTTCTCGGCCGCGTCAGCGACCCCGGTGTGGTTGGGCACGATGTCGACGATCAGGGTCATGCCGTGCTGGCGCGCCGCCGCGACCAGCGCCTGCCAGCCGGCGGCACCGCCGCGGGCCGAGTCGATGCGCGAGAAGTCCACCACGTCGTAGCCGTGCTGTGAGCCGGCCGCTGCCTGCAGGATCGGCGAGACGTATATCGCGCCCACGCCGAGATCGCGCAGATAGCCGCACAACTCGGCGGCCGCGAACAGGTTGAATTCCGGAGTGATCTGCAGCCGGTACGTGGACGACGGCGTCTGGTTGTCCCGCACGCGTCTACTCGGCTCGCCGCAGCACCACCAGGGCGCGCGGTCCAACGGACATGCTGCCGCCGGCCGCGATGACTGTTCCGTCGTCCAGATCGGGACGTGCCGTGTCGAGCACCACGTGCCAGGTGGCCGCGTACTCGGCGCCGGGCACGCGGAACTCGAGCGGCTGATCCTGCGCGGAGAAGCACAGCAGGAACGAGTCGTCGACCATACGGTCGCCACGCGAGTCGCGATCGGGGATGCCTTCGCCGTTGACATACGCGGCGACGGCGCGGCCGAAGGGCGCCTCCCAGTCCTCCTCGGTCATCTCCCTGCCGTCAGGGGCGAACCACGCGATGTCCGGCAGCGCCTCGGCGCCGCGTCGGCGCACCGGACGGCCGTCGAAGAATCGGCGCCGCCGGAACGCCGGATGTTGCCGGCGTAGCTCCGCCACCTGCCGGGTGAACGCGAGCAGGTCGACGTCGACCTTGCCCCAGTCGACCCAGGTCAGCTCGCTGTCCTGGCAGTACGCGTTGTTGTTGCCCTGCTGGCTACGGCCGATCTCGTCGCCGTGCGCGAGCATGGGCACGCCCTGGGACAGGAACAGGGTGGCGAGGAAATTCCGCCTCTGCTGCGCACGGAGCGCAAGCACGGCGGGGTCGTCGGTCGGTCCTTCGACGCCGCAGTTCCACGAGCGGTTGTCGTCGCTGCCGTCCTCGTTGTTCTCGCCGTTGGCCTCGTTGTGCTTCTCGTTGTAGGAGACCAGGTCCAGCAGGGTGAAACCGTCGTGGGCGGTCACGAAGTTGATCGAAGCGACGGGTCGCCGCCCGGAGTGCTCGTACAGGTCGGCCGACCCGGTCAGGCGCGCCGCGAACTCGCCGATCGTCGCAGGCTCGCCGCGCCAGAAGTCGCGCACCGTGTCGCGGTACTTGCCGTTCCACTCCGTCCACTGTGGAGGGAAGTTGCCGACCTGGTAGCCGCCCGGGCCGACGTCCCACGGCTCGGCGATCAGCTTCACCTGACTCACCACCGGGTCCTGCTGCACCAGCTCGAAGAACGACGACAGCCGGTCGACGTCGTAGAACTCGCGGGCCAGCGCGGACGCCAGGTCGAACCGGAATCCGTCTACGTGCATCTCCAGCACCCAGTACCGCAGCGAGTCCATGATCAGTTGGAGCGCATGGGGCTGGCGGACGTTGAGCGAGTTTCCGGTGCCCGTGTAGTCCATGTAGTACTGCGGGTCGTCGTCCACAAGGCGGTAGTACGCGCGGTTGTCGATGCCGCGAAACGCCAGCGTCGGGCCGAGGTGGTTGCCCTCTGCGGTGTGGTTGTAGACGACGTCGAGAATGACCTCGATGTCGGCCTCGTGCAGGGCACGCACCATCGCCTTGAACTCCTGCACCTGGCCACCCGGCCCGCTTGCGGACGAGTACCGCACGTCCGGCGCGAGGAAGCCGATGGTGTTGTAGCCCCAGTAGTTCGACAGGCCACGCTCGACGAGCAGCGAGTCGTTCACGAAATGGTGCACCGGCATCAGTTCCACTGCGGTGACGCCCAGTTGGCTCAGGTGGTCGAGCACCACGGGGTGAGCGATGCCGGCGTAGGTGCCGCGCAGCTCCGAAGGGATCTCCGGATGTCTCTTGGTGAGTCCCTTGACGTGCGCTTCGTAGATCACGCTGTTGGCGTACGCGTGCCGCGGCGGTCGGTCGACGCCCCAGTCGAAGTAAGGGTTGATCACCACGGACTTCGGCACGTGGGCGGCCGAGTCCTCGGTGTTGACCGTGTCGGGCCGGCCCAGGTCGTAGCTGAACAGGGACGGGTGCCAGTCGATGTGGCCGTTGATCGCCTTGGCGTACGGATCGAGAAGCAGCTTCGCCGGATTACAGCGCAGCCCCTGCTTCGGGTCGTACGGACCGTGGACTCGGTAGCCGTAGCGCTGTCCCGGCTCGATACCCGGCACGAACGCGTGCCACACAAAGCCGTCTACGTCGGGCAGGTCGACGCGCGTCTCAGTGCCGTCGGCGGCGAACAGGCACAGTTCCACCCGATCGGCGACCTCGCTGAACAGCGCGAAGTTGGTGCCCGAACCGTCGTACGTCGCGCCTAGCGGGTAGGCGTTGCCCGGCCAGACCTGCATGCATGCTCCCGTCGTGGTCACTCCCGCCCCCGGACGAGCCTGCCACGTACCGGGTGCAGCCGACGCGCGGCGATGATGTCATCAAGCGCCGACGGCGTTTCACCCTGTTCAGGCAATTTGCAATGCACTACATGTGCCAAGTCAACGACGCTGCGTCATGTCTGGTGACACGCGGTATTCCTCATCAAGGACAGGCCCTATCATCCCTACAGCCCTCAGCACGACGACAACTACGACCCCACTGAGAAGGTATGTCCGGCCGGCATTCGAAACCCTCCTCGGGCCGAGGGGTACCGCTGTCGCTCCTTGCCGGTGTGCTGGTCGTTGTGGGCGCGTGCGTCGCCGGCCTGGTCGTGTTCCTGCAGAGTGGTGGGGCGTCGCACAAGGCGAGCGGGTGCGAGGGAAGCCTCACGATCTCGGTCGATGCAGCCCCGAGCATCGCCGGGCCGGTACAAACGATCGCCAAGCGGTGGACCGACACCGACCCGGCCGTCGAGGGCAAGTGCGTGACGGTCGACGTCACGCCGCTGCCGTCGAGCAACGTAGAGCAGATTCTCGCCGCTGGTGGCGCCGGCGCAGGCGCGTCGGTGTGGATTCCGGACTCGAGCACGTGGGCGAACCGGCTGAACGACGACCTGACGGCGGCGGGAAAGAACGCGCAGGTCGAGATCCATGCGCCTATCGCGGTGTCGCCGCTCGTGTTCGTGAGTTCTCCTTCCGTGGTGTCGAAGTTCATCTCCAGGCCGGACTGGAAGAACGCGCTCGCCGGGGCGTTCCCGTTGACCGTGCCGGACCCTGTGACGAACACCGACGGACTGCTGAGCCTGCAGATCATGGACACACTGGTTGCGTCGGGGACTCAAGGGCCCAACCCTGAGCTGGCGAACCTGATGCTGCGGCTGAGCCACTCGACGCTTCCCGACGCCAACGCGGGTTTCGCGGAGCTGGCCGCGGATCCCGCGCACGCACCTGTGTTCACTGCGCCTGAGCAGGACGTGATCCAGGCCAACCGCGCCAAGCAGTCGCTGTTCGCCGCGGCGATCTATCCCGACGAAGGGACGCTAAGCCTCGACTATCCCGTCGTGCGCCTCATCCGCTCCGGTGATGACCCGGCGCTGACCGCCGCGCTGGACGACTTCGAGCAGCAGCTGCGGGCGCCCGGCGCGCAGTCCTACCTCGCCGACGCCGGGTTCCGCAACCCGAGCGGGGCGTCGGTGCCGGGAGTCGGCGCCGCCCAAGGCGTGGTCGCGGCACCCATCCGGCAGTTGACGAAGCCAACCCCCGGCCAAGGCGTCGACACGCTGCGGCTGTGGGAGGCGATCACCCAGGACGTCAACTCCATGATGGTGATCGACGTGTCCGGCTCGATGGCCGAGGCGGGCGGCAACGGGAAGTCGAAGATCCAGCTCGCGGCCGCGTCGGCCGCCACGTCGATCGGCTTCTACCCGGACACGTCCAACCTCGGCATGTGGGTCTTCTCCACCAACCTCACGCCCACCACCGACTACCGCGAACTCGTCCCCATCGCGCAGATGAGCTCGACAACCGGTGGTAAAACGCATCGCCAGGCACTCACCGACGCCGCCAACTCGCTGCCGTCGCTGGTCAACGGCAACACTGCGCTATACGCGAGCACGCTTGCCGCGGTGAACACGGTGCGGCACAACTACGATCCGTCCAAGGTCAACACGGTCGTGCTGATGACCGATGGCCAGAACGTCGATCCGGGCGGCCCGACGCTCGACCAGCTGCTCGCCGGGTTGCAGACCCCACAGGCGAAGCTGCTGCCGGTGCCGGTGTACACAATCGGCCTCGGTCCGGACGCGGACATGGCCGCGCTGGGCAAGATCTCCAAGGCCACCGGCGGCAAGGCCTACGCAGTCAAGGATCCGGCCAAGCTGCGCAGCGTCTTTCTGGACGCAGTCGTACAGCGCCAGTGCGGGAGCGGCTGTTAACCGGTGCCCCAGCGCGCATCGCGGTCGGCGTCGCCTAGACTGGCCGGGACTGGAGGGGAGTAACCCCTTAGCGGCTTTCCCGTCATCACGGGCCGGCGACGGCCCCGGGGAGCCGGCCCGCACGGGTGGGTAAGACCTCCGGCCGCACGCGCGTACCGCCATGTCGGCAGGGCGTACGCCAGAGCGCCGGAGGTTTAATGCACGTCGAACCGTGGGTGTGGGCCGTGACGGTCGGACTCGCGGTCGCCTTCCTGGTCTTCGACGTCTTCTACATCGGACGTGCCCCGCACGAGCCGAGCACCGGCGAGTCGGCGCGACATCTGGCGTTCTTCATCGGCGGTGCAGTGCTCTTCGGTGTGGGCGTAGCAGTGATCAGCGGGTCTCGCTACGGTGCGGAATTCTTCGGTGGATGGCTCACGGAGTACTCGCTGTCCGTCGACAACCTGTTCGTATTCCTGATCATCATGACCAAGCTGCGGGTGCCCAGGCAGCTACAGCAGACTGCGCTGCTGGTCGGGATCATTCTCGCGTTGCTGCTGCGCGGCACCTTCATCGCGGCGGGCGCCGCTGCGATCAATGCGTTCAGCTGGGTGTTCTATCTGTTCGGCGCATTCCTGGTGTATACCGCGGTGCGACTGGCGGCCGGGGGTGGGGAACAGGACCCCGACGAGTACACGGAGGGACGCGTCGTGCGCTGGCTACGCCGCCGCGTGCGCTCGACGACGGAGTATCACGGCGGCCACGTCGTGGTGCGGGGACGAGACGGCCGGTGGCTGGCTACGCCGATGATGATCGTGATCGTCGCCCTCGGCACGACGGACCTGCTGTTCGCGCTCGACTCGATCCCGGCGATCTACGGCATCACCCGCGAGCCGTACTTGGTGCTGACTGCCAACCTCTTCGCACTGATGGGCTTGCGCCAGCTCTACTTCCTGATAGGCGGGTTGCTGGAACGGCTGGAGTACCTCAGCGTCGGACTGTCGGTGCTCCTCGGATTCATTGGAATCAAGCTGATTCTGACCGCACTCCACGAGAACACGCTGCCGTTCATCAACGGCGGAAAGCCCGTGAAGTCAGTACCGGACGTCCCGATCTGGCTGTCGCTGGTGATGATCGTCTCTATCCTGGGCGTCACGGTGCTCGCCAGCCTCCTGAAGTCGCGTCGCGACGCCCGGGTGCGCTCCCGGCGGTAGACCCGGAGCGTCAGCTGGTCCGGGACGGGGTGGGGCCCGGCGTCGGAAGCTGGTTCGGGAAGCCGGGGAACTGGCGCTGACCGTCACCCGGGATGCGGAACTCGTTGCGGGGCTGGCTGTGCTGGTCGTTGTGGAAGATCGCGGCGCCCGCGCCGATGCCGGCCCCGAACATCAGGACCCCGGCGGCGACGCCGATCGCGATCACGGCGGCCTTGCGAGCCGGTGCGATCCACGGAAGCTTGGGGACCGGCGCGAACGGGTACGGCGGCGGCTGCATCGGTGGGGGCGGCTGTACCGGCGGGGTCTGTGGCTGCTGAGCCTGCGCCTGCGCGGCCGGCGAGCCCTCGCTTGGCGTCGGGGTGGGCGGCTGGGCGGCCGCCTCGACATTCGGCTGGCGTGGCTGTGGCTCTTCCTGGCTCGTCATGGTGTAGCTCCTGTCGTCCAAGTGCCGCCACGGTAGGTGGCGTTCCTGGGGAGCACCGATGTGTTGTGTCAGAGGCAGCTCGTACCGTGAATGCCATGCGTGTGGCCAGCGACATCGTCCCTAGCACCGGAGTCTTCAAGGTCGTCTCCGATTTCGAGCCGTCCGGTGACCAGCCCGCCGCGATCGACGAGCTCGAGCGCCGCATCAAGGCGGGGGAGAAGAACGTCGTGCTGCTCGGGGCGACCGGTACGGGCAAGTCGGCCACCACCGCGTGGCTGATCGAGCGGGTGCAGCGGCCGACCCTCGTCATGGCCCCGAACAAGACGCTCGCGGCCCAGCTTGCCAACGAGCTGCGTGAGATGCTGCCCGACAACGCCGTGGAGTACTTCGTCAGCTACTACGACTACTACCAGCCCGAGGCGTACGTTCCGCAGACCGACACCTACATCGAGAAGGACTCCTCGATCAACGACGAGGTCGAGCGGCTGCGCCACTCGGCGACCATGTCGCTGCTGACCCGCCGCGACGTTGTGGTGGTAGCGACGGTGTCGTGCATATACGGCCTCGGCACGCCGCAGGAGTACGTCGACCGTGCGCTGCGGCTTCGGCTCGGGCAGGAGCTCGATCGCGACAAGATCCTGCGCCGGCTCGTCGAGGTGCAGTACGCCCGCAACGACCTCTCGTTCACGCGGGGCACGTTCCGGGTACGCGGCGACACGATCGAGATCTTCCCGATGTACGAGGAACTTGCCGTGCGCGCCGAGATGTTCGGCGACGAGATCGAGCGGTTGTACTACCTGCATCCGCTCACCGGAGAGGTGGTGCGCGAGGTCGAGGAGGTGTTCGTCTTCCCGGCGACGCACTACACGGCCGGGCCGGAGCGTATGGAGCGTGCCCTGCGCGGCATCGAGGCGGAGCTTGCGGATCGGCTGGCCGAGCTCGAGAAGCAAGGCAAGCTGTTGGAGGCGCAACGGCTGCGCATGCGCACCACATACGACGTCGAGATGATGCGGCAGGTCGGGTTCTGCTCAGGCATCGAGAACTATTCGCGCCACATCGACGGCCGGCCCGCAGGCAGCGCGCCGAACTGCCTGCTGGACTACTTCCCCGAGGACTTCATGCTGGTCATCGACGAGTCGCACGTGACGGTGCCGCAGATCGGCGGCATGTACGAAGGCGACATGTCGCGCAAGCGCACCCTCGTCGAGCACGGTTTCCGGCTGCCGTCCGCGATGGACAACCGGCCGCTCAA
Organism: Jatrophihabitantaceae bacterium; assembly: GCA_036506155.1. Lineage (GTDB taxonomy): Bacteria > Actinomycetota > Actinomycetes > Mycobacteriales > Jatrophihabitantaceae > DASXRA01. The sequence goes on along the minus strand of DASXSF010000108.1, from coordinate 80,560 downwards.
GTTCGAGGAGTTCCTCGACCGCATCGAACAGACGATGTACATGTCGGCGACCCCTGGCCCGTACGAGGTGGGCCGGACGAAGGGTGAGTTCGTCGAGCAGGTGATCCGCCCGACCGGTCTGGTCGATCCGGAGATCGTCGTCAAGCCCACCAAGGGACAGATCGACGACCTGGTGCAGGAGATCCAGGAACGTGCCCTGCGCAACGAGCGCGTCCTGGTCACCACGCTCACGAAGAAGATGGCGGAAGACCTCACGGACTACCTGCTGGAGCAGGGCGTCCGGGTACGTTATCTGCACTCCGAGGTCGACACGCTGCGTCGGGTCGAGCTACTGCGCGAGCTGCGCCAGGGCGAGTTCGACGTGCTCGTCGGCATCAACCTGCTGCGCGAGGGCCTTGACCTGCCCGAGGTGTCCCTGGTGTCGATCCTCGACGCCGACAAGGAGGGCTTCCTGCGCTCGGGCACGTCGCTGATCCAGACCATCGGCCGCGCCGCTCGTAACGTGTCCGGTCAGGTGCACATGTACGCCGACACGATCACACCGTCCATGCAGAACGCCATCGACGAGACGAACCGCCGCCGGGCCAAGCAGATCGCCTACAACAAGGCGCGCGGCATCGACCCGCAGCCACTGCGCAAGCGGATCGCCGACATCACCGACAGGCTCGCCCGCGAGGCTGCCGACACCGAGGCGCTGCTCGGCCCCGAGGCGGTACCTGTGGGCGGATCGGGACGGTCGCAGTCGCGGGGCAAGTCGGCGGTGCCCGGTCGGGGCGGGCGCGGCGCGGCAGGCGTGATCGGTGTCGGGGCGCACGCCGGAGGCGGGCTCGACGTTGCGTCGATGCCGCGGGCAGAGCTCGCTGATCTCATCCAGCAGCTGAACGAGCAGATGCTCGGCGCGGCCCGCGAGTTGCAGTTCGAGGTCGCCGCCCGGCTGCGCGACGAGATCTCCGAGCTGAAGAAGGAGCTGCGCGGCATGGACCTGGCCGGCGTGCAATGAGCGACCTGATCGAGTGCTGACCGCGCGCCGTGTCACGATGGGGTCGTGCCGGGGCGTAGGGCGACGATGGGGGTGCTCGTCGCGTCACTAGTACTGGGCGCGGCCTGCGGCACCCGGTTGCCCGACTCTGCGTTCACACGAAGCGGCGAGAGCGCGTCGTCCAGTGCGCGACAGCCGCCGGGACCAGATGTCGGGGTCAGCACGAACCAGATCACTGTCGGGATCGTGGCAAGCCTCACCGGGCCGCTTGGCAGCGACACGTTCTCACCGCCGATGTACGGGGCACGGGCGCACTTCTCCGCCTTGAACGCACGAGGCGGTGTCAACGGCCGCACGGTCAAGGTCGTCACCTGCGACGACCAGTCGACCGGATCTGGCAATCAGCAGTGCGTGCACCAGCTGATCGACGAGGACGACGTATTCGCGCTGACGGCGACCGCCGTGCTCGACTACGCGGGTGCGTCCTATGTGAACAGCAAGGGCGTGCCCGACATCGGCGGCGAGCCGGTCACGACCGCATACAACCAGTACGAGCACCTGTACTCGATCGCCGGTAGTTACGTACCACGCGACGGGACGGTCGGCTGGGACGGCAAGATCGACAACAGCACCGAGGTGTACCGCTGGCTCTACCAGAAGCTCGGCGCTCGCACCGCAGCGGTCGTGTACTACAACCAGGCAAGCTCTGCACGGTATGCGCGACAGATCGAGCACGGGCTGCGTGTCGAGGGCTTCACCGTCGTCCCGGAAGAGGTCGACTTCGCCCTGCCCGCTTTCACCTCTGCCGCGCTCGACCTCAAGGCACGCAAGGTCGACGTCGTCTTCGATGCGCTCGACACATCTGGGAACGGGGCGCTGTGCAAGGCGATCGACGAGCAGGGCGTGCAGATCACGGCGAAAATGACCACGGTCCAGGGTTGGAACGACGAGGTCCGCACGGACTACGCTGATGCGCCACACTGCCGCAATGCCCTGTATGCCACAGCGAACGAGCGCAACTACGAGGACACGTCGATCCCGATCGTCAAGCAGTTCCGTGACGACGTCGCGACGTACTTCCCGCAGCGACCGTTGTCGATGTGGATGCTCGAGGGGTGGGCCGCCGCCCAGTGGCTCACCGACGCGATCTCCTCATGTGGCGCGAACGTCACGCGGCGCTGCGTCGAGGCGTTCATGAATCGGCCGACGCCCTACGAGGGAGACGGCGTCATGGTGCCGATCGTCTTCCAGCGGCTCGCCACCCCGCCCCAGACCGTCCACGCGTGCTTCAACGTCGCCCGCTGGCAGGACAGCGCATTCGGCGGGCGCGGGGGGTGGATCACCGCCGTGCCGGACATGATGAAGAACTGCTACGAGGTGCCGGACCTCCTCGACAGTTCGTGACTGCTCCCCGCGTGGGACGGCAGGTCGGCCGGCTCGCCGGCGAACACCACCACCCCGCGGCTGAGCACGTACACCACTCGTGCGATGGGCAGCACCGCTGCGGCGTCCTGTTCGACGAGCACTATGGCCGCGTCGCTCGATTCGGCCAGCTCGGTGAGGACGCGATACAGGTGCGCGATCACCGGTGCCGCCAGCCCGCGGCTGAGCTCGTCCACCAGCAACACCCGGACCGGCCGCACGAGCGCCCGGGACAGCGACAGCATCTGCTGCTCGCCGCCGGAGAGCGTCCCGGCGAGCTGCTGGCGACGCTCGCTTAGCACGGGGAACGCGTCGACCGCGGCGGCGAACGCGGAGTCGGCGGGCCGGTCGCCGGCGAACAGGGCGACGTTGTCGGCCACCGTCAGGTCCGCGAACACACCTCGCTCGTCAGGCACCAGGAGCAGCCCGTCCCGGGCCCTGCGATACGCCAGGCGGCGGGTGACGTCGCGGCCGCGCCAGCGGACCGTGCCCCCGGTCGGTGTGATCAACCCGGCGAGCGTGCGCAACAGCGTCGTCTTGCCGGCGCCGTTACGGCCGAGCACGGCGGTGATCCGTCCTGCCGGCACGTCGAGATCGAGACCATGCAGCACTTCGACCGGGCCGTACCCGGCGCGCAGGCCCCGCGCCTGCAGCTCGATGCTCATGGCTGGACGCCGATCGCGAAGGCGGCAGCCGTGGCGGGGTCGGCGCGTACCTGCAACGGCGTGCCGGCCGCGACGATGTGACCGCGCGCCAGCACGTGGACCACATCCGCCGCGGCGAACACGAGCGGCAGGTCGTGCTCGACGATCACCACGGCGCGCCCGGCGTTCGCCATCGCGCGCAGCGCTACCGGCACACGCGCGGCCTGCTCGTCGTCGAGGCCACTGGTGGGCTCGTCGAGGAGCACGACGCGGGGCTGACCGGCCAGCGCCCGCGCCAGTTCGACCAGGCGCAAGGTACCGGTGGGCAGCGCCGATGCACGCGCGGAAGCAACGCCGGCCAGGCCGAGCAGATCGAGCATCGCAGCCACCCGCTCGTCCACATCGGCGGGGCGGCCGGCGTTCTCGGCGCCGATGCGCACGTTGTCCGCGACGGTCAGCGACCCGAAGATCGCTAGCCGCTGGAACGTGCGCGCCAGGCCACGCCGGGCACGGGCGTCCGGCGAGAGACGAGTCACGTCGTGTCCGTCCAGCAGCACCCGACCGCGGTCGGGACGCAGCTGCCCGGCGAGACAGGCGAACAATGTGCTCTTGCCCGCACCGTTCGGACCGATCAAGGCGGTCACCCGGCCGGCCGGCACGGTCAGGTCCACGCCGTCCACTGCGACGAGGCCCCCGTAGGAGCGCGCGATCCCGCGCGCCTCCAGCGCTGCGGTCATGTCGCGCTCCGGCGAAGCACTGCGGCGACCTGCTCGCCGCGTGGCGTGAGCCGCAGTCCCGGCCGCGGCGGCGGGGTGGAGCGGGCGGTACCGACCCCACGGCGCAGCGTCGCCATCAGCCCGCCCGGCATCCGGCCGAGCAGCAGCGCCAGGACGCCGACCAGGGCGGCCGATGCGCCGGGCACCGTTGCCGAGTCGATGCCGAGCAGCAGGCCCGCCGCGAGCACGGCACCGGCGATGTCGCCGCTGCCGAAAACGACCACCGCGCCGAACCACAGCAGGCCCTGCACCGGGTCGAACGTCGCGGCGTCGAACGCCTGCGTAGCCTGCCCCAGCAGCGCTCCGCCGACGCCGGCGAGCAGCGACGCGACCGCGAAGACCTCGATCTTGCGCAGGCTGACGTTCACCCCGGCGGCGCGTGCCGCGTCCTCGTCGTCGCGGATGGCAGCGAGTGCCCGCCCGGTGCGCCCAGCGCGCAGCGCCACTACGACGAGCACGGCGAGGCCGAGCACTACGAGCGCGAAAAGATAGAACGTCCGGTCGCTGGCGAACACGCCCGGGCGGCGCAGCCGCAGGTCCGAGGTGAATACGGGCTGCGCGAATACGAATCGGCTGGCCACCGCGCCGACCGCGAATGTCGTGATCGCGAGCGCGATGCCGTGTCGCCGGATCGCCGGCCAGCCGGTGAGCACGCCGACCGGCGTGACGAGGACCCCGGCCAGCAGGATGGCGACGAGTGCCGGCACGCTGCCGTGCGTGGTCAACGCGGCGCAAACCAGCGCGCCGAGGCCGGCGTAGCCCGCTTGACCGAGGGAAATCTGGCCGGCCAAGCCACTGACCGCGACCAGTGACACGAATATGATGGCGAGCCCCGGCAGTTGCAGCGCGGTGCGCAGGTCGGCGGCGCTGAACCCGAGTGGCATGAGCAGCAGCACGATGAGTGTGATCGTCCAGCCCGCCGACGCGCGGGGCGTGGGCACCGCGGTAGTGAACCGCATCCCGCCGTCTCGTGCCGGGATGAGCCGTGGCAGCGCGATCACCGTGATCAGCAGCGCGACCACGAACAGGTTCGACTGGAGTGCCCGGAGCACGACGCCGGCGTTGCCCTGCCAGTGCAGCAAGGTCAGCTCGCTTTGCGCGACACCGATCGCGAGCGCCGCGACCACGGCGACGGCCGGCCGGGACATGCCGGCGATCACCGCGACGACCATCGTCTCCAGCACGACGAGCGTCGGCTGCACCGGGTCGAGGCGCAACTGCGTGGCGAGCAGCACCCCGGCAAGCCCGGCGAGGAAGCTGCCGAACGACGCCGCCGTCGCCGACAGCGCGTCGGTGTCGACACCGGCGAGCTCGGCGAGTTCGCGGCCGTTCACGACTGCCCGCATCGAGGTGCCGATGCGCGTGGCGTGTGTGACGACGAGCGTCAGTACCGTCGCCAGCAGTACTGCGCCCAGGTCGTACAGCACACTCGAGGCGATGCGCACGCCGCCGCCGAGGCTCACTGCCGTCGTGGGGAACAGCTGCGGCGGGTTGGTGCGAGCGTTGCTGCCCCACGCCAGGTAGGCGATGCCGACGCACAGCACGAGCACGCCGAGACCGGCGACGAGCCGCTCGGCCTCGGATGCGCCGCGCCGCTGCAGCTGCCGGAACACCGCGGCGTCGAGTACCCACCCGATCGCCGGCGCGATGACGAACACGGCGAGCAGTACGGACGGCCACAGCGGCCAATGCCACTGCGTCACCATTTGCCATAGCAGGTACGCCACGAGCATGGCGATCGAGCCGAAGCCGAGATTGAACACGCCGGTAAGCCGGTAGGTGGCGATCAGCCCGATGCCGATCAGGGCCGCGACGCAGCCGATGCCGAGGCCGGCGAAGGCGAGGTTTGCGGCGAGCACCGCGTCGGCCCTACCCGTCCACGGCCGGGGGGTCGCATACCGGGCACGGCTCGAGGCCGCGCTGACACACCTGCGCTTCGGTGATCTTGTCCGCCCCGTGCCGGGCGAGTGGGCATCCTGCGCGGTGATACGTCTGACCACGTGCCGTCGCCCAGAGGCCGTCGTCGGTGACCTGTGGCGCCGGAGCAGGTTCCGGCGTGAGCAGCGCGGCGTGCAGGTCAGCGAGCAGCTGCCGGTCGCGCTCGCCGGTCTGCGCGCGCGCTGCGACCAGGAGCCCGGCCACCAGCAGCGCCGCGCCAGGGATGGTCGCCGAGGCCAGATACGGCAGCTGCTTGGCGACGACCGACTCCCCGGAGATGCCGTACCACCCCACGACGAGCAGCGCTGCGCCGGCGGCGGTCACAACCCAGCCCAACGGCGCCCCGGCGACGATCCGCAGCAGGCGGTTTACGGTCTCGCGCATCCCCACCTCTGTCGCAACGCGGCGGCGACACGGTCGGCCCTCGACCGGCGCCGCGACCATCCTGTGTATAACCGAGTTGACTATTACACGACGACGCACGCTGCCGGCGACGTGGCGCCCGGAGCCGGCGGTGGTGAAAGGGGGCTCGATGGGGAGGTCCTGGGTCGCGGCGATGCTGGTAGTGGGCCTGGCGCTCACGTCCTGCAGCAGCGGTAAGAAGTCGGGCTCCACGCCGCCGAGTTCGCCGAGTTCGCCGAGTTCGCCCAGCCCGACAGCGAGCACGGCGCCGTCACTCGACCGCACGGCCGCCGAGGCGGAGATCAAAAAGAACTGGGTGGCGTTCTTCTCCAAGGACACGCCTCTCGCCAACAAGCTCGACTACCTGCAGCGTGGCAGTGCGATGCGGGCGGCGGTCGAGCAGTTCGGCAGGGACCCGCGCACCAGCCAGGCGTCGGCCAAGGTCACCGGCGTGTTCGTCAGCAGCCCCGCGGCGGCGACCGTCAACTACCAGGTCCTGCTGGCCGGGCGGGTTGCGCTGCCCAGCGCCGTCGGCACGGCTGTCTACGAAGACGGCGGGTGGAAGGTCAGCGACACTACGTTCTGCGGACTGCTCGCGCTGACCGGGGGCGCCAAGCCCGCAGGCTGCTAGCGCCCGATGCGCGCTACGACGCGATGAGCGCTCGCGCGAAGAGCCGCCGGTCCGCGACGCGGGCCGCGCCGAAGGCGCGGAGTGGCTCGAGGCGTGCGCCCCTTGTGGGCGCCGTCCGAGAGACAGCAACCGGCGAGTTAATCGTGTCTGGGCCGTCCGCCCAGGTGCATGATCGCCCGGGCGGCGTACGAGTGCGCGAGCCGGATCGCCAGCAGCGGTTCGATGCCGCCGAGGCGGGCGGCGAGAAAGCCGGCAGCGAACGCGTCGCCCGCACCGGTCGTGTCCACCACGTGCACCGGCACCGTGGGCACAGCGATCGCTTGGCCGCTCTCTGCCCATAGCGCACCGTCCCGGCCAAGCTTGACCACGCACTGTCCACAGTGGAACGACAGAGCGCGAGCGGCATCGTAGGGGTCGGCGTGGCCGCTGAGCGCCTGCGCCTCCTCGGCGTTCGCTAACAGCGGCGTCGGCTGCCCGATCCACGACAACATCTGAAGCCCCACCGCTTGGATCAGCGCCGCCGACGCCGCGTCCACGGAGACCGTCAAGCCCCGTTCCCGGGCCAGGGCCATCGCCGCGAATGCCGCGGGCCGGACGGTCGAGTTCAACAGCGCGTAGCCCGACACATGCAGATGCGCACCCGGAACGAAGAGATCAGCCGGAACATCGGCGGGTTGCAGCGTGGCGTTCGCGCCGGCGTCGGGCACCATCGTCCGCTCGCCGGACTCGCTGCTCAAGACCAGGCATGTCCCGGTCGGCGTGTGCCGGTCGACGGTGACAGCCAGCTCCACGCCGGCCTCGCGCAGTTGTGCCTGAGCCGCGCGACCGGGCTCGTCGTCGCCCACCCGACCGACCATGACTGCGGACACGCCCGACGCGGCCAGCCAACAGGCTGTGTTCGCGGCGGATCCGCCCCCGAGATACGAGATGCGGCTCGGGGTGTCGGAGCCGATGGCGAGCGGGCCCGGCAGGCACGCGATGACGTCGGTCATGATGTCGCCGAGGCAGATCACGCGGGTCATTTCTCAACCGCCAGGAGGTGCCGCTCTGCGCGGATTGCCGGCGCAGCCTTGGGGGTAGCGGTCGGCGAGCTGCAGGCGCAAGCGCTCATCGCGGCTCGGCGAGCTGCACGGCAACCTGCGCGGCGAGACGGGCGTTGGCACGCACCAGTGCGACGTTCGCCGCCAGTGATGCACCGCCGCTCTCGCGGTGGAAGTGGTCCAGCAGGAACGGGGTGACGTCCTTGCCGCGGACACCGGCCGTTTGGGCGGCTTGCAGTGCCGATGCGAGGACGCGTTGATGCAACGTCGCGTCCAGCGGCTCCGGAGCCGGATTGGCCAGCACCATTCCGTACCCGTCCGTATGGAGAGCTCGCCGGGCGTGCACCACAGCCGCCACCTTCGCAGGTGTGTCAACCCGCCAGTTCAGCGGGTGGCCGGAGTCAGCCAGGTAGAAACCGGGGAACCGGTCGGTGCGGTAGCCGAGCACGGCGACGTTCAGGGTCTCCAGCCGCTCGAGGGTGGCCGCGACGTCGAGGATGGACTTGACGCCGGAGCACACGACGAGAATCCGCGTGCGCGACAGCGTGTAGAGATCGGCCGATTCGTCCCATGAGTCGCGGGCCTGCCGGTGCACGCCGCCGAGGCCGCCGGTGGCGAGCACCGCAATGCCCGCGTGCGCGGCGAGATGCGCCGTCGACGCCACCGTGGTGGCCGCGGTGCCACGCTGGGCGGCGACGGCGGCAAGATCCCGCACGCTCGCCTTGACGACGCCGTCGTCGCAGGCGATCCGGCGCAGCGCGGCATCGTCCAGGCCGATGCAAACCTCGCCGTCGAGTATCGCGATGGTGGCTGGGACCGCGCCCGCCGCGCGCACCTCGGCTTCGACATCACGGGCGACCTGCACGTTCTGCGGGCGAGGTAACCCGTGGCTGATGATCGTGCTTTCGAGAGCCACGACGGGAGCGCCTGCCGTGAGGGCTTCGGCTACTTCCGGATGGAGGCTCACTCCCGCATTCTGCCCTCGCCGGCAAGGGCACCGATCAGCACGGTTGCCACAGCGGCAACGACGAACGACAGCAGCGACGCACTCATCCACGACTGCGGGGTGAAGTGCAGCCAGGACCGGAGGTGCTCCCATGCGTCCGCCCACCACGACAAGGTGCCAGGGTTGATCAGTTGGTAGGTGACGAAGCCGAGCCCCCACGCTGCGAGCATCGCCCAGCGCACCGGGACGTCGTCTCCGAGGTCCCAATGGCGCCGGGACAGCACGAAGTAGTCGACAAGCAGTACGCCCAGTAGCGGCACGAACACCGAGCCGATCAGCAGCAGGAAGTTCTCGTAGTCGGCGATGTTCAGTGCAAGGGCGCAGATGGTGGCGACGGCGCCGACTCCCAGCGCGAGAGCACGCCGGTCCCAGCGCGGACGGAAGTTCTGCAGCGACACCGCGGTGGAGTAGGTGTCGGCGAAGGACTGGTCGAGCTCGCGCACGGCGAGCACGGCGAACGCCAGGGTGCCCAGGGGCACGGCCATGAACGCGCCGAAGATCTGGTTCGGGTCGCTCTCGGCGACGGTGACGAGCGCAACCAGCCCCAGTGCGTAACAGGCGATCTGGGTGATCGAGTAACCGACGAACGTGCCGGCGAACGCCGCCCGCGCCGAGCGGGCGTGCCGCGTGTAGTCCGAAGCGAGCGGCACCCAGGACACGGACACCCCCACTACGGTGTCGACGGCGATCCAGAACCCGCTCCAGGAACCGTGGCTCAGGCTGGGGAGCGGGTGGCGAAGCAGCTGTACGAACAGGTATCCCAGCGCGATTACCACGGCGACCGTGACGTACTTGCGCAGCACCCGGATCCAGCCGAGCGGCCGTAGTGCGAGCAGCGTGGTGATCGCGCCGCCGGCGAGGATATACGCCCAGCGCGGGACGTCGCCTGCGATCTGGTGCATCGCGGTGCCGATCGTCACCAGCTCGAACGTCGTCCAGCCGACGAGCTGGACGACATTGAGCACCGTCGGCACATACGACGCCCTCGTACCGAACAGCCCCCGCAACAACACCATCGACGGCGCGCCGGTGGCCTGCCCCGGGAGTCCCGCCGCGGCGATGCCGAGCGCGCCGAGCACGGTCCCGACCAGCAGCGCGGTGCCGGCCGCGGCCAGCGACATCGGTGTGCTGACCGGGACGAGCACGAAGATCGCGCCGGTGAAACCGAGCAGGCTGACCCCGAGGTTGGCCCACAGCGCCCCGACATCGACGCCACGCAGCGTGCGCGGTGCCGGCTCGGCAAGCGTCGCCGGCACCTCGGCAGCGGCGGATCGTTCGTTGACGGTGGTCATGTGTCACTCCCTACGCCGGCATTACCCGGTCAGGTTCGGCGGTCGGCGACGCATCGCCCTCTCAGCCCTCGCGAGCTCCCGCGGATTGACGGATTACAGCACGGCCATGCCCTCGGTCGGTGAGGAGGCCTGCGCGTGGTAGCGCTTGGGGATCCGCCCGGCAAGGCGGGCCAGCCGCCCGGCTGTGACCGCGGCGGCGACGGCGGTAGCCATTGCGGCGGGCTGCTGGGCGCGGGTCACCGACGATGCGAGCAGCACGCCGGCGCAGCCGAGTTCCATCGCAAGCGCGGCGTCGGACGCCGTGCCGATGCCCGCGTCGAGGATCACGGGAACCTGCGCTTCGGCGACGATCAGCTCGATGTTGTGCGGGTTGAGGATGCCCAGCCCGCTGCCGATCGGCGAGCCCAGCGGCATGACCGCCACGCAGCCGGCCTGCTGGAGGCGGCGCGCCAGCACCGGGTCGTCGTTCGTGTACGGGAGCACGGTAAACCCTTGTGCCACAAGGGTTTCCGCGGCGTCGAGCAGCTCGACGGCGTCCGGGAGCAGGGTACGGTCGTCGGCGACCACCTCGAGCTTCACCCAGTCGGTGCGCAGCGCCTCGCGGGCGAGCTGCGCGGTGCGCACGGCCTCCTGCGCGGTGCGGCATCCGGCGGTGTTCGGAAGAATGCGCACGCGGCGGCGTTCGAGCACGTCGATGATCGAGCCGCTCGTGCCGGGGGAGGCGCGGCGCATCGCCACCGTGCACATCGCGGTACCTGACGCGGCGATCACCTCGTCGACGACGCGCATGCTCGGCGCGCCTCCGGTGCCGAGGATCAGCCGGGATGCCAACTCGACGCCGGCGACGACGAACGGGTCATCGCTCACGTTCAGCCTCCTTGCACGGCGGTGAGAATCTCCACGGCCTGCCCGTCGGTCAGGCGGAACGCCGTCCACTCGGCGCGCGGCACCACCTCGCCGTCGACTGCAGCGGCCACCCCGCGGGCCGGTTGGTCTTCGAGCAGGCGGGCGAGGGTCGTCGCGTCGTCGAGCTCGCGAGGCTCGCCGTTGACGGTCAGCTTCATGCGTGGGCTCCCTCGAATCGGGACGGGGTGAACGGCGCGAGCAGGGCGGGCAGCGTCCCGGTGGCGATCAGCTCGGCGATGCCGTAGGCCGTGACGGGGGCGAGCAGGATGCCGTTGCGGTAGTGGCCGGTGGCGGCGATCAGGCCGTCGACGCCCGTCGGACCGATCAGCGGCGCGTTGTCGGGCGAGCCGGGCCGCACGCTTGTGCTCACCTCGTCGAACACCGCCTCACCGAGCACCGGCACGAGCGCCTGCGCGTCGCGTAGCAGCTCGTAGATCGCGCCGGCGCGCGGCCGCAGGTCGAAGCCCGCCTCCTCGCTGGACGCCCCGACGACGACCTGCCCGTCCGTGCGGGGCAGCACGTACACCGGCGAGCCCTTGACGGTGCCGCGCACCACGCGGCGCAGCGGCGCCTCGCCGGGCACGCGCAGCCGCAGCGTCTGTCCCTTGACCGGCCGCACCGGCACCGTCCTGGAGAGTTGCGCGGACCATGCGCCCGCAGCCAGGACGACGGCGTCCGCGCTGCGCACGTCGCCGTTGCCGAGAGTGACGTCATGCCCGCCTACCGAGACGGCGCGCTCGCGCAGGATGCGCGCGCCCGCGAGCTCGGCGGCGGCGAGCAGCGCCTCGTGGAGCAGCCGGTTGTCGACCTGGCAGTCGTCGGCGGCGACGAGCCCGCCTGGCAGACCGCTGACGAGCGCAGGCTCGAGGCGGCGCAGCTCACGGCCGGTGACCAGTTCCGTCGAAAGGCCCAGCGACTGGCCGAATACCGAAAGGTCGCGAAGGCCGGCCAGGTCGGCGGCGTCCCAAGCGGCCACGACCGTGCCGTCGCGGCGATACCCGACCCGCCGGCCGGTCACGCTCTCGAGCTCTGCGACGAAGGACGGATAGCAGCGGGCCGATTCCAGACCGAGGCGCAGCAGCGGCTCCTCGCCATAGTGCAGCTCGGTGGCCGGGGCGAGCATGCCGGCAGCCGTCCGGGTGGCGCCTGAGCCAGGTGCGGGGTCGACGAGCGTCACGGCCAGGCCACGCTGGGCGGTACGCCAGGCGATGCCGAGGCCGATGACGCCGGCCCCGACGATGATCACATCCATACGCGCCCTGCCTGTCGAAGCTGGGCGTCGACGACTCCCTGCGCCGGCATTAACCGGATCAGGTCAGACGGTCGGCGGCTCCCAGCCAGCCCTCTCAGCCCAGTGACACCGAGCTCCCGTGCAACCCCCGACACTACGCCACGCGTACCGTCGCCGTCGTGGTCGATCCGCGCGCGGCGCTCGCCGATGCCCGGCTGTACCTGTGCACGGACTCGCGGGCCAGGCAGGGCGATCTGGAGCAGTTTCTTGACACGGTGTTGCGCGCCGGGGTCGACATCGTCCAGCTGCGCGAGAAGGGCCTGGAGGCCCGGGACGAGCTGCGGCTTCTGGAGGCGTTCGCGGCCGCGGCCGAGCGACACGGCAGGCTGTTCGCGGTGAACGACCGGGCCGACGTCGCCCTCGCGGCCGGCGCTCCCGTGCTTCATCTCGGCCAGGACGACCTGCCGGTGGCAGCGGCCCGCCGCATTCTCGGCGACGAACCGATAATCGGCCGCTCGACGCACGACCCGGCGCAGGCCGACGCCGCGAACGCCGCGCCGGGGGTCGACTACTTCTGCGCCGGTCCGACGTGGATCACGCCGACGAAACCGGGACGTCCCGCTGCCGGGCTGGCGCTCATCGAGCACGCCGCGCGGACTGCCACCCGGCCGTGGTTCGGGATCGGTGGCATCGAGACGCTCGAGCACCTCGACGAGGTGATCGCGTGCGGCGCCCGCCGCGTCGTCGTCGTCCGTGCGATCACCACGGCCGGCGACCCGGGGGCGGCTGCCCGGGCCATTGCCGAGCGGCTACGGCAGGTCTAGGACGCGCCAGAAGTGGCCTACCGGGCCCAGCCCGGCGCCGAGCGGGAATGCGTGCTCGATGGCGCCGGCGACGAAGCGCTTGCCGAACCGCACCGCCTCCTCGACCGGCAGCCCGCGCGCGAGAGCCGCGCAGATCGCCGCCGCCAGGGTGTCACCCGAGCCGTGCGTGTGCTGTGTGTCGAACCGGGGCGACGCGAGTTGGATGAACGACGTCCCGTCGTAGAGCACGTCGAGCGCGTCTGGGCCCGGCAGATGCCCGCCCTTGACGAGCACCCACTGGGGGCCCAGGTCGGCAAGCGCCCGCGCCGCGTCGTGCATGCCCGCCGGGTCGTGCACGTCGATGCCGGTCAGCAGCCGCACCTCGCCGAGGTTCGGCGTCACCACCGTGGCAAGGGGCAGGATGCGATCGCGCAGCGCCGCCAGTGCGTCCGGGCGCAGCAGCGCGTCGCCGTGCTGGGATGCGGCGACCGGGTCGACCACGAAGGGCTCGACGCCCAGGCGCTGCACCGTGGCCGCGACCGCCTCGATGATGGCCGCGGAAGCAAGCATGCCGGTCTTGGCGGCGCCCACCCCGATGTCGGTCGCCACCGACTCGATCTGCTCGGCGACGGCGTCCGGCGGCAGCTCGTAGAAGCCGCTGACGCCCAGCGAGTTCTGCACGGTCACGGCCGTGATCGCCGACATGCCGTGCACCCGGCAGGCTAGGAACGTCTTAAGGTCGGCCTGGATACCCGCGCCGCCACCGGAGTCCGAGCCGGCGATGGTCAACGCGGTGGGCGGGGAGGTGCTCATGGGGATGGGATCATCTCAAAACGTGACACGAGACGGATGGACGGGACGGCTGTGGGCCGAAGCAGCCGGCATTTACGGAGCGATCCTCGAGCACCCGTTCCTCGCCGGTCTCACCGGCGGCACCCTCGAACCAGCCGCCTTCGCCCACTACGTCGTGCAGGACGCCCACTATCTGCGGGACTTCGCCCGCGCGCTCGCGGTGGTGGGCAGCAAGGCGCCGACGCACACCGACACCGGCATGTTCGCCAGGCACGCGGCCGGCACGGTCGATGTCGAGCTGGCGCTACACGCCTCGCTGCTGCCGCAGCTCGGTCTTGACGCGAGCGCCGCCGCCGAGACTCCCGTCGCACCCACCACCCAGGCGTACACGAGCTACCTGCTGGCCGCGGCACACGGCGGCAGCTTCGCAGAGGGGCTCGCCGCGGTACTGCCGTGCTACTGGATCTACGCGGAGGTGGGAGCGGAGCTGGTCAAGCGCGGTTCGCCCGACGCTCGCTACCAGCGCTGGATCGACACCTACGCCGGCGACGAGTACACGGCGATCGTCGCCGAGGTGCTGGAGCTTGCCGACCGGATCGGAACACTGCTGGCCCGCGATGACGAGGCGCGCGCCCGGCACCACTTCGTGACGACCGCCCGCTACGAGTGGATGTTCTGGGACGCCGCGTGGCGTCGCGAAGCTTGGCCCGTCTGATGTCCGCGCTGCGCCACATCACCGTGTGCGCCAGCTCGTTCGACGCGAGCCTGGCGTTCTACGACGCGGCGCTCGGCGCGCTCGGGCTCGTGCGGGTACAGGAGTACGGCGACGAAGAGGAGGACGACGCCGTCCTCGAGGCCGCCGGCTTCGGTCTGCCCGACGAGCCCCCGTCGTTCTGGTTGGTGACCGGCGGCGAACCCACCCAGGGTGCGCACGCCGCGTTCGCCGCCTCCTCACGCGGCGCCGTGGACGCGTTCTTCGCCGCCGCCGTCGCCGCTGGGGGTACGCCCCGGCAGGCGCCGCGTCGCTGGGAGATCTACCGTCCGGGCTATTTCGGCGCCGTGGTCGCCGACCCGGACGGCAATCTCATCGAGGCTGCGCTCGACGAGCGTTAGGGGAGTGCCTGCGAGAGCAGAGCGTCCATACCTGGCACACTGGCGCGCATGCGGGCATGGCAGGTCGCGTCAACTGCCGGCGCAGTCGCCGCGGTCGGGCTGTGCACCGCAGCAGTTGTGGCCTTCGCGTCTTCGCAGCCACACGACAGTCACGGCACGCTCGCGGCGTTGCCCGCGCCGTCCACGCCGCACCTGCCAGTGCTGTCCGGCCCGGCGACGCTGGGCACCCACGCGACATCAACCCGCCCCGTCCAGCGTGCGCGCACGACCTCCCGCCCGGCTCCGAAGCCCAGCCCGACCGCGACCCCGACCACGCATCCCGCACCGCGGCCGAGCACCACCACGACGAGCAAGCCGCCGCCGCCCCCGCGCGGTCAGGCGCTGCCGCTCGGGTACAGCACCGGCGCCGCTACGCGGGTGATCACCGTTGTCGCGCCGTCCACCGGCAGTACCACAGCCGTCCTCTCGGCGTGGAGCAAGGCGCCGGGTGGCCGGTGGCTGCGCTACGGCTCCGCGGTTACCGCGCACGTCGGCTCTGAGGGACTCACAACACAGCCCAGCGAGAGCAGGTCAGCCACGCCGATCGGCAGCTTCACGCTCACCGAAGCGTTCGGGGCGCTGGCGAATCCGGGCACGGCGCTGCCGTACTTCCAGACGGATGCCGCCGACTGGTGGATCAGCCAGTCCGGCTCGCTCTACAACACCCACCAGCACTGCTCGAGCGGCTGCTCGTTCACGCAAGGCAACCCGAACGAGCATCTCCGCTACGAGACACCATTCTACAACTATGCTGTAGTTATCGACTACAACCGCTTCCCGGTACGCCAGGGCGCGGGCAGCGCGTTCTTCCTGCACGTGACCGATGGCGCCGCAACGGCCGGGTGCGTCGCGATCCCGCAGGCCACGCTCGTGACACTGATGCGATGGCTGACGCCGGCCGCGCACCCCCGCATGCTGATCGGTGTGGCATGAAACGGAGCGGGCGCCGTCGATCACGACGTGGCTGCATCGGAGGGCGCGCCCGCGCATCCCGATCCGCCTGACGTGAGCGCGTGGCGTGCCGCCCCGAGCAACGGAGCGTGCTCGCGATCCTGCGCCACGACGACGACGTCCACGCGCGTCCGCAGCTGCGCGGTGAACGGCGGGCCGAAGAGATCCCAGGACGCCGACATCGAACCGCCGATGACCACCACCTCGGCGCCGAAGCGCGCGAGCCACGGCGCGAGCGCGGTGCCGAGGCGGCGCATCGCGGCATCGATCACGGCGTGCGCGGCGGGGTCGCCGCCGCGCGCCCGGTCGGCGATATCGTGCACGTCGGCGCTCCGGTCGTGGGTGGCGTCGCGGTAAGCGGTCCGGATCGCGCGCCGCGACACGAAATCCTCGAGCGGGCGTCCGTCGATGTAGAGGCGGTGGGCGCGCCCGTCGGGCGGAACGTCCGGACCCGACCCGACGATCTCGCCGTCGGCGAGGAACGCAGATCCCACGCCGGTGCCCAGAGTCACCGCCGCGCACCTGCGATAGCCGGTAGCCGCGCCGTGCAACCACTCGCCGAGAAGGAACGCCTCTGCGTCGTTGAGAAAGCTCACCGACGCCGGCGACGGCGTGATGCCCCGGCACAGCGCCGCACCGACGTCCACGCCACGCAGGCTGTCGAACTTGCCCACGTCCTCGAACAGCGCAATTCCGCGCGCATAGTCGAACGGCCCGGGCATGGCGACCCCCCAGTCCGCTCCGGGCGGCGTGGCCAGCGTGCTGGCGGCACGTACGAACGCGGACAGCAGTGCCTGCGCGGACAGCTCGCTGTCGAGCGAGTGCCGGGTCAACGTGCCGGGGACGATGGCCCACTCGCCGGTGTCGATCAGCGCCGCACTGACGTGCGTGCCCCCCACCTCGAGGACCGGTACCCGCTGCGCGTTCATGCGATCTTCCTACCGCACGCTCAGCGCACGAAGTCGGACAACAGCCCGGGAAGCAGCGCGTCGGCGATCCGGACCGCCTGCGCGGTAGCCACATCCTGCACCCGGTAACCCTGCCGGCCGGCAGCCGTCGTGACGGTCAGTGTGACGAGGCCGGCGCGGCGCTGGAACACGCTGCTGCGCACGTTGACGCCGATGACCCCGGCGCGGGCCAGTACGGCTCGCCGCCGCACGAGCGAGCCGCCGCGCGTCACCAGATAGTTGCCGACCAGCGCGTGGCCGAGACTCGCGGCCCGGTCTGCGGCGAGTGGCACGCTCAGCGGCACCAGTACCGCGACGACCAGCCACGTCCACATTGGGAGCCCCGCCAACCACCACGCCACTGCGGCCGCCACGACGAGCACCGTGCTCGTGCCGACGGCCCGCACGTACCGGCGTCGCCGGGCGCGGCGGCCATGCGGGAGTAGTGGCGCGGTGAACGGGGCGGTCCCGCCGATCACGTCCGCGGCGATCCGCACGGCCGCTGCCCGCGGCCCGGGCGGCATCAGCATGGTGCCGCCACGCTCGGCACCGCGCCCGACCCGCAGCCCGGTCGTAATCGCCAGCGTCCGCGCACCGCCGACCGCGCGCAGCAGCAACGGCTCGCTGAGTTCGGCACCGCGGAGCCGGCTTTCCTCGATGCTCGTCGCACGCGCCGTGACCAGCCCGCGCGTCACGTGCAACGTTCCGCCACGATGCCGCGTCAACCGGAAGTTCCAGAACGCCAGGACATACCCCGCCGTGGACGCCACGGCGACGAACCCGATCGCGAGGGCAGCCACCTCGACGACGTCCTGCCATAGCGGCGCCGTTGTGAAGTGCCGCTCGAGCGTGCGCAGCGGACCGAACCGGTTCGGGTCGACGTGACCCTCGCTGATTACGCGCCACGCGAAGCCCGCGATCGCCAGCGCCGAGACCGCGCCGGACAGCGTGAACGGGGCGTAGCGCACCCAGGCGACAGGCAGCCGGAACAGCTCGGTCTCGTCCTCGCCGGAGGCGACCGGAGCACGGTGGAGCAGCTCGTTGCGCAGCCGCGCCGCATCGGCGGCACGCAACCCGTCCAGGGTGAGTGCGGGGTGGCCCTTGCGGTCGGATGTCCCGGTGCCGATGACCACCCGTGAAAGACCGAGCACTCGGTGAAGGGGATGTGCCGTGACATCGACGCTACGAACCCGATCCAGACGCGCGGCGACGGTGCGCCGCCGCAGCAGGCCGTGGCGTAGCTGGATCTGTACCGGCGTTACGCGGAATCGAGTGGTGAGGTAGCGCAGCATGCCGGCGCCGGCAACGACCACGGTCGCGATCAGGGTCCATCGAGAGCCGTGTCCGCTGCTCTGCCCGGCGAGCAGCAGCCCCACCAGCGCCGGCAGCGCGCGCACCAGTTCGACGACCGGATGAATGATCAGCATCCGCGGGTCCAGCCGCCGCCAGTGCTGACCGGCGGGTGCGCTCACGTGGCGTCGCCGTCGGCGGCGCGGATCCGTGCGGTGAGGTCCTCGACGACGCGGTCTGCTCTCGCCGTGTCCAGTCCGTGGATCTTCAGCGGACCGGCGGCCGACGCGGTGGTGACGGTGACATTGGCCAGCCGGAACAGCTGCTCCAACGGACCCCGGTGCACATCGACCGTCTGGATGCGCGCTACCGGCGCGATGCGCCGCTCCTGGACGAACCATCCGGACTGGGTGTACACCGCCTGGTCCGTGAGCTCGTAGCGGTGGACCCGGTAGCGCCACTGCGGCATGACCGCTACGTGCGCGAGGGCCAGCGCCGCCGAGGCGGCGACCACCGCGTAGCGCCACCCCGCGATGTGATGCTCGCCGACGATGAGCACGAGCACCTCGACGGCGAGGAGGGCGATCCAGCCGCCGGCGGCACGGGCGGTCCAGAACCAGATCGCGCGCGGATGCACCCGGTCGCGAGGGGCGCGTAGCGCGGTCGGGGCCACTATGTGCATGGCTCCAAGGTGCCATCACGAGGGGGGCGCAGCACACTGCCGTCCGTCGTTGAACCGCCATGACAGCCGTCATGGGTGTACCGCGATGGTGGAAACGATGGCACGCTGGTCGGCGCTCGGAGTGATCGAGGAGGTGCTGTGACCAACGACGAGACCTGGAAGTTCGTCACTGCACCCGACGGTCGCACCCTCGAGGTCATGGTCGCTGGTCCACCGGCGGACCTGTGCCTTGTGCTGCAGAGCGGAACGCCCAGCGCCGCTGTGCCGTACTCGCCGCTGATCGACACCGCTGGCCAGTACGGAATGCAGTTCGTCACGTACTCCCGGCCCGGCTACGCCGGCTCGGACCCGTGCCCGGACCGCGCCGTTGTCCAGGCCGCGGACGACGTTGCCGCGATCCTCGATGCTCTGGACGCCGACATGTTCGTGACGATCGGCTGGTCCGGCGGCGGCCCGCACGCCCTCGCCTGTGCGGCAAGGCTGTCCGACAGGTGCCTTGCCGCGGCCACGATTGCGGGCGTCGCGCCGTATTCGGCAGAAGGACTGGACTGGCTGGCGGGTCAGGGTGAGGAGAACGTCGAGGAGTTCGCCGCTGCAGTGCGCGGTGAGAAGGTGCTGACCAAGTGGCTCGTCGAGGCGGCCGACGACATGGCGCACGTCCGCGCGGATGACGTGGCCGCGGTGCTCGGCGACCTCATGTCCGACATCGACAAGCCGGCGCTGACCCGCGAGTACGCAGAGTGGGTCGCCGCGTCATTCCGCAAGGGGGTCAGCGCCGGCGTCGTCGGCTGGTGCGAAGACGACCTCGCGTTTCTCAGGCCCTGGGGGTTCGACCTCGCGGCAATAAGCCGACCGGTCGGGATCTGGCAGGGCGGCCAGGACCACATGGTGCCCTTCGCGCACGGCGAGTGGCTCGCCGCGCACATCCCGACCGCGAGGCCACACCTGCTGCCCGGTGACGGTCACCTGTCCATCGGTGTGGCCCGGCTGCCCGAGATCGTGGCCGAACTCGTCCAGCTCGCTGGTAGCTAATGTGCTACCGGGTAGCACATGCATCGCATCGGCGTTCGGGAGCTGCGGCAGCATGCGAGTCGCTACCTCGCACGTGTCGCCGGCGGTGAGAGCCTCGAGGTCACCGATCGGGGCCGTCCGGTAGCCCGTCTCGTTCCGATCGGCGGTGACCCGTGGCACGACATGGTCGCTGCCGGGCGGGTAGTCGTTCGAGGCGATGGTGCCGACCTGCTGGACGAGCCTCCTGCCGACTACGGCGTCAGCGCTTCCGAGAATCTCGCGGCGATGCGCGAGCAGGAGCGGTGAGGGTCTACCTCGACACATCTGCGCTGGTGAAGCTGGTCCAGGTCGAATCCGGGTCCGTGGCACTGCGGAGATACCTGCGCCGGCATCGGTCCAACACGCGGATCACCTCCACCTTGGCTCGGACGGAACTTGTTCGTGCAGTAGCGGGAGGAGGAGCGGGGGCGGTCGCCCACGCGCGTCGGCTGCTGAACCGACTGGACCAGATTGGGCTCGACAACGAGGTGCTGGACGACGCCGGGACATCGGCGCCCGGCGCGGTGCTGCGCAGCCTCGACGCGATCCACCTTGCCGCTGCCCGCACCGTCGTGGCAGACCTGCGCGCCGTGGTCACATACGACCAGCGGACGAGTGCCGCGGCGGCAGCGCTTTCGTTGCCTACCGTCGCGCCTGTGTAGCTGACCCGCGCCGCACTGAGCTCTTATCAAGCAGACTCTGCGCCAGCCAAACGCATCAAACCGGCTTGATGTATTGTCGGCCGATGCGGGCGGACGTGTCGTCGCCGCCGGCCTTCCTGCGTCTGGCGGGCAATCCGCTGCGTTGGCGGCTGCTCGCCGAGCTCGCGCGCAGTGACCTCCGGGTGAGCGAACTCAGCGCACTGGTCGATCAGCGGCAGAACGCCGTCTCCTATCACCTCGGCCGGCTGCGGGCCGGCGGCCTGGTGTCGATGCGGCGCAGCTCCGCCGACGGTCGGGACAGCTACTACCGGATTGAGCTACCCCGCTGCGCGCAGCTACTCGCTGCGACAGGGGCCGCACTGCACCCTGGCCTCGCGACCATCCCAACCGCACCCGGTGCTCGGCGGCGACGTGCAACCCCGATCCGAGTGCTGTTCGTCTGCACCGGCAACAGCGCGCGTTCGCAGATCGCCGAAGCGCTTCTGCAGCGGGCCGCGGCTGACGCGGTGCGGGTGGCCAGTGCGGGGAGCGACCCCAAACCGGTGCACCCGAACACGCTGCGGGTGATGCGCGAGTACGGCATCGACCTGGCCGACCGGCGCAGCAAGCACCTCGACGAGTTCCTCGGGCAGAGCTTCGACTACGTAATCACCCTCTGCGACAAGGTCCGCGAGATCTGCCCGGAGTTCCCGGGCGGCGAGGCGCTGCACTGGAGCATCCCCGATCCGGCTGCAGCGGGCGGCCGTCCAACCGGCTACCCGGCCTTCCGCGCCGTCGCCGCCGACCTGCGGACAAGGATCGATTTCCTCGCCCGGCGGCTGTCCACAGCGGGCGCGGCCGAGTGACCGACGCGCGCACCCCGCCGCCAAGTCTCGGGGCGGTGTTGCGGGAGTGGGGGCGCATCGGATGCGTCGGATTCGGGGGACCGCCGACACATATCCGGTTGCTGCGCGATCTGTGCGTCGGGCGCGAGCGCTGGCTGACGCCGGTGGAGTTCGAGGACGCCGTCGCGGCCTGCAACCTGCTGCCCGGGCCCGCGTCCACCCAGCTGGCGATCTTCTGCGGATGGCGGGTTCGCGGCCGCTGCGGCGCCTTGCTCGGCGGCGTGGCGTTCGTCGTCCCGGGCTTGATCGTCATCCTCGTTCTTGCCGCTCTCTTCCTCGGCGGCACACCACCTCGCGCGGTACTAGCGGCCGGTGCCGGAGCCGGTTCAGCCGTCGCCGTTGTCGCGGTCCACGCCGCGTCCGGGCTCGTGCCCGCGAGCTGGCACCGTGCCACGCACGCGGGGCGAGCGAGCCGACTGCGCTGGATCGGCTATCTCGGAGCCGGGCTGCTCGCGGCGCCCACTATCGGGCCCTGGTTGGTGCTCGTGCTGCTCGCATGTGGCGCCCTCGAGACCAGCCGACTCGCCCGCGGGCACGTGACCGGGCTCGCTCCGCTCCCGCCGCTCGCGACCGGCACGCTCACCGCAGGCGGGCTGACCTCCCTTGCCTGGGTGGCGTTCAAGGTGGGCGCCCTGTCCTACGGCGGCGGCTTCGTGATCATCCCGCTCATGCAGGCGGATGCCGTGGACCGCTATCACTGGATGACGGGGGCCCAGTTCCTCAATGCGGTCGCGCTCGGCCAGATCACCCCTGGACCGGTCGTGCAAACCGTCGCGGTCGTCGGTTATGCCGCCGCCGGTCTCGCCGGCGGAGTGCTCGCCGCGATCGTCGCGTTCAGCCCGTCGTTTGCGTTCATCCTGCTCGGCGCCCATCGCTTCGACCGGCTGCGCGCCGACCCCAGGGTGCGCGCCTTCCTCGACGGCGCCGGCCCGGCAGCGATCGGAGCCATCCTCGGGTCTGCGGTCACGCTGGCGCGGGCTCTCACCGAACCGTGGCAGTACGCCGTCCTCGCCGGCTCGGCGATCTTGCTCCTCGCGCTGCGCCGAGGCGTGGTCCTCACCCTGCTCGCCGCCGCAGTCGCCGGCATCGTCCTCGTCGCCAGCGGCCTGCCGTTGCCACACTGACGCACACCGCCTACCTCCAGCGGAAGTGAACGAACACCCGGCCGAAGTTGTCGGAGTCCTTCTCGACCCGGTGGTAGAGCGCCTTGATGTCCTTGCGGTCAAGAAAGCGCAGCACACGCTTCTTCAGTTGCCCGGAACCCTTCCCGGGGATGATCTCCACCAACGGCGCCTTCTTGGCGACGGCCTCGTCCATTATCGATCGAAGCGCCTTCTCAATCTCGTCGCCGCGGTTGTAGATGTCGTGCAGGTCGAGCTTGAGCTTCACCAACCCATCGTGCTACCAGCCTCGGGCACGCCATTCGCCGAGGTGCGGGCGCTCGGCGCCGAGCGTCGAGTCGTTGCCGTGACCGGGGTAGAACCAGGTCTCGTCCGGCAGCACACGGAACACGCGCTCCTCGAGGTCGTCCATCAGTGAGCCGAAATCCCGCGGGTTGGTTGTCCGTCCCGGACCGCCGGGGAACAGCGAGTCGCCGGTGAACAGGTGCGGGATGCCCGCCGGATCGCGATACAGCACGGCGACCGATCCCGGGGTGTGCCCACGAAGCGCAATCACGGAAAGCGTCAACTCGCCGACGTCGATCGTGTCGCCGTGCGAGAGCCGCTCGTCGACCGCGACGGGGAGTTCGTCGGCGTCCTCGTCACCCGCGTAAATCGCGGCGCCGGCGTCGTCCGCGATCTGTGGGAGCGCCTGCCAGTGATCGGCGTGGCGGTGGGTCGTGAGGATCGCCGAGACGGGAGGTCCCTCGAATCGCACCAGTTCACGCAGCCGGCGAGCCTCGTTCGCCGCGTCGATGAGCAGCCCCTCACCGCTCGCGGTGCACCGCAGCAGGTACGCGTTGTTGTCCATCGGGCCCACTGCCAGCTTGGCGATCGTCAGGCCGGGCAGCCGCCGCACGTCCGCCGGGCCGCCGACGGTCACCTTGCCCGTGTACTCAGCCACACTGTTGAGCGTAGCGATGAGCGCTCGCGCGAAGAGCCCCGCCGCAGCGACGCGGGCGCGCCGAAGGCGCGAGCGGAGCCGCGGGGCCACCCGAACGCAGCGAGCGGTGGGGACGCGGGTCCGCCCAGGCGGGATCAGTCAAGACGTGATCGCCGGAAACTCTTCGGTCGACGGCCCCGCGAGCACCTCGACCTTCGCGTCGGGCAGGTACTGCAAGACAGTGTCCACATAGGACTGGACAGCGGCCGCCCGGCCGACGTCGTGGCCCTGCGCCTCGGACAGGAACCACCGGTGTTCGTTGATCTCGAAGAACAGCTCGGCGTCGGGCAGCTTGCCACGAAGCTCGGCGGGCACCAGCGCCAGCGTGCCGTAGAACTTCTCGTCCAGCCAGCGGCGCGCGGCCAGGTCCTCCGGCACCTCCGAGCCGGTGCCTTCGGCCCACTTCGCGCGGAATCGCGCCATGTCGGCGAGCAGTGCCCGGGCCTGGTTCTCCTGGACCCGGAGCCCGGTCAGCTCGAACAGCAGTCGCTGGTGGTGTCCCGGCTCGACGACGTGTGTGTCGAAGCGCAGCTTGCGTCCGCCCTCCTCGGTGGTGATTGCCAGTTCCGACACGTCGAAGCCCAGCGCATTCAGGCGTTTGATCCGCTGGTTGATCCGGTAGCTCTCATCGCGCGCGACGACCTCGTCGCTGTTGAGCTCCGCCCACAACCGCTCGTACCGCGGGGTGAGCGCCACAGCGGTTTCCACCGGGTCGATGTCGCCGGTGTACCCCGCGGCCTGCAGGTCGAACAGCTCGCCGGCGATGTTCTCGGTGGCGATGTCCAGGTCGTGCGCGCGCTGGCCGGGCGAGAGCTGCGGGTGCACCTCACCGGTCTCGGCGTCGACGAGGTAGGCAGCGAGCGCTCCGGCATCGCGCCGGAACAGCGTGTTGGACAGCGAGCAGTCGCCCCAGTAGAAGCCGGCCAGGTGGATGCGCACGAACAGCTCCGCGAGCGAGTCCAGCAGCCGGCTGTGCAGGTCCGGCAACCCGCGCCCGGTGAACAAGGAACGGTACGGCAGCGAGAACGGCAGGTGCTTGGTGATCAGCAGTCCTTGGAGCGGCTCACCGTTCGCGTCGCGGCGGTCCAGGACGGTGCCGAACGCTTCGACCACGGGTACCTTGCGCTCGTCGAGCGCGTGCAGCAGCTGGCTCTCGCGCACCACGTACCGTTCGTTGGCCTCCTTGAGCGCGTAAATCTCGTGATACACGCGCACGAAGCGCACCACGTGCCGCGAGAGGCCCCGCGGTACCTGGACGAGGCGCCGGTCCGTCCAGTCGGCGAGCGGCGTCTCGAAGGGTAGGTCCAGCAGCTCGGTGGCGGCCCCGAGCGTCGTCAGCGTGTAGTTCCCCATGTCCTCACCGAGCCTACGGGCGGTGTTCTACCGGTATATGACGGCAACGTCACAGGGAGCACTAGGTTTACCGCCATGGACGAGCAGATCAGCACTGACTGGATCAGGCTCGGCGGGGGTCCAGACGCCTACGTGGCCGTGCCGGACGGCCGCGATCCGGCGGGCGCCGTGGTGGCAGGCGCAGAGATGTTCGGGTTCACCGGGCACACCCGCGCAGTCTGCGACAGGCTTGCCGGCGCCGGCTACGCGGTCGTCGCGCCTGACTTCTACTGGCGCGACACCCGCCGACCGAGACTGGACTACGACGACGCGGGACAGGCCACGGCGCGTGAGCTCATGACGGGACTGCGCCGTGACGACGTTCTCGCCGACGTGAGCGCCGCTCTCGAGGAAGCCGTGGCACGCGCGGGCCGGGGTGGGACCGCCGTGGTGGGCCTGAGCATGGTGGGCCATATCGCGGTCCTCGCCGCGACGCGGCTCCCGCTCGACCTCGCGGTGACGTTCTACGGCGGGTGGACAGTGGGCGGCGGCATCCCGCTCGCGGAGCCCCCGCCGCTCGACGACGCGGGGAAGATCACCGCGTTCGTGCTGGGCTTCGTCGGCGGCCGTGACTTCCTGATCTCCGCGGATGAGTGGCGGGCCGCCGACGAGCGGCTGACCGCCGCCGGGGTACGGCACGAGTTGGTCACGTACCCGGACGCTGCCCACGGTTTTGCCAACGACGAGCGGCCCGACACATACGACGCGACGTCCGCCGACGACGCTTGGCGGCGGACGCTCGCTGCGCTGCGCGAGCGCGTGGCGGCGGCATGACGAGCCCCGGTCCGATAGACCCGTCCGAGGGGCCGAAGGCGGTCGGCGGCTACGCGCAGGCCTTCTCCGTACCACCCGGTACGGGGCTGCTGTTCGTCAGCGGGCAGATCCCGGTGGACACCGAGGGCGTGACGCCGTTCGGCTTCGAGGCACAGTGTCGGCAGGCGTGGCGCAACCTCGTCGGCGTGCTGCGTGCCGCCGACCTCGACATCACCGCACTGGTGAAGGTCACCACGTACCTGAGCGACCGCAAGTACGCGGACCAGAACAGCCAGGTTCGCCGCGAGGTGCTCGGCGCCCACCGTCCGGCGCTGACCGTGATCGTGGCGGACATCTTCGACGGAGGCTGGCTCATCGAGATCGAGGCAATCGCCGCGATCAGACCGAGTAATCGCGTCGCCCGCTGACGGCCGCCAGCCGGCCCGACGGAGGATCACCAGCGGCGGACTGCCTCAGCCATCAAGTCGCCGAACAGGTACTCGTACTCGACCGTCTCCAATCCGCGTGCCCGGAACCAGCGGCACACGTTGAAGCAGTCCCGCCGCAGGTACTCCTGGCCCTGCGGGTTGGCGACGAGGTCGACCACCTGGGGCAGGTCGATCAGCACGAGTCGTCCCCGGTGCACGAGGATGTTGTAGGCCGACAGGTCGCCGTGCGCATAGCCGGCCTCGGCCAGCTGGCGCATCGCCTCGCGGCACTGCTCGAACAGGCCGGCCAGCTCGGGCGGCGACGGGCGGCACTGCGCAAGCCGCGGCGCCCCCGTGCCGTCCTCGTCGCCGATGAACTCGAGCATCAGTTCGGTGCCGGACAGCTGCACCGGGTACGGAACGGGCGCACCCGCCTGCCACAGGGCGCCGAGGGCGTCGAACTCGGCCGACGCCCATTGGCCGGCGAGCAGCTCGCGGCCGAACTCGGTGCGACGTGCCATTGCCCGGGTCTCTCGGCTGCGGCGTACCCGGCGGCCCTCCTGGTAACCGGCGTCGCGGTGGAACATGCGGCGCTCCGCCGGGCGGTAGCGCTTCGCGGCAAGCAGGCAGCCGCGCTCGCCCGGCAGGCCGCGGCGCACCAGGTGGACGTCGGCCTCCTTGCCGGACTTGAGGATGCCGAGCTCGGTGTCGACGGCGGCGAACTCGGTTATGACCCAGTCCGGGAGCGGTTCCGGCCCGTGGGTTGCGCCGTCGTAGCTGGAGTAGGTGAGAAGTTCGATGTCGTCGTGCTGTCGCACGGTAGGTCTCCTTGGCGTACGCGTGCCGCGCCGCCGGATCAGCCTGGTCAGCGCGAGGGACGGACAGGGGCGGAGAGCGCCGCCCGGACAGTGATGGTCACGGGGCACCTCCTCGGCTCGCGTACCTGACGCGCGTCAGCGTGCCTGCGGAATCCGGCCGACGCAAGGCAATTACGGTGCTCTCGTGCTGATGCGACTGTCGAGGCTGTTCCTGCGCACGCTCCGCGACGACCCGGCGGACGCGGAGGTGCCGAGCCACAAGCTGCTCGTGCGCGCCGGCTATATCCGCCGGGTTGGGCCGGGCATCTACAGCTGGCTGCCGCTCGGCATCGCCGTCCTGCGCAACATCGAGGGGGTCGTGCGCGACGAGATGACCGCGCTCGGCGGGCAGGAAGTGCATTTCCCGGCACTGATCCCGCGCGAGATCTTCGAGGCGAGCGGCCGATGGGCCGACTACGGCGACGCGCTGTTCCGCCTGGCCGACCGCCGGGGCGCCGACTACCTGCTCGGACCCACCCACGAGGAGCTGTTCACCCTGCTGGTCAAGGGCGAGTACTCGTCGTACAAGGACTATCCGCTGATCCTGTTCCAGATTCAGACGAAGTACCGCGACGAGCCACGCCCGCGCGCCGGCATCCTTCGCGGGCGTGAGTTCGTCATGAAAGACTCCTACTCCTTCGACGTGTCCGACGACGGGCTCGCGGCCGCGTATCAGGCCCACCGTGACGCATACGAGCGGATCTTCACGCGCCTCGGGTTCGACTATCGGATCGTGTTCGCGGTATCCGGCGCGATGGGCGGCTCGGCGTCGGAAGAGTTCCTGGCTCGGACGCCGTCCGGCGAGGACACCTTCGTCGAGTGCGACAGTTGCGACTACGCAGCCAACACCGAGGCGGTCGAGATCGCCGTGCCGCCGCCTTCCGACCCGGCGGTGCACCCGGCCGGCACGGTGCTCGACACCCCGGACACGCCCACCATCGAGACGCTGGTCGAGCGGCTGAACACCCTCGACATGGGCCGGACGTTCACCGGCGCGGACACGCTCAAGAACGTCGTCCTCAAGACGCGCGCACCGGGGGCCGACAGGTGGCAGCTGCTCGTCGTCGGTGTGCCGGGTGACCGCGAAGTCGACCTGAAACGGCTGGCCGGACAGCTCGAGCCGGTCGAGGTGGCGCAGGCCGATGCCACCGACCTGGTCGCCGGGCCCGGGCTGGTTCGCGGTTACATCGGCCCGCAGGTGCTCGGTGGACTCCGTGTGCGGTACCTGGTGGACCCGCTCGTCACACGCGGCAGCGCCTGGGTCACGGGCGCAAACGAGGTCGACCGGCACGCCGCCTTCGTGGTGCGAGGGCGCGATTTCGAGCCGGACGGCGAGATCGGTGCCGTCGAAATCCGCGAACGCGACCCGTGCGCACGCTGCGGCGGTGCGCTGCGCATCGCCCGCGGCATCGAGCTGGGACACGTGTTCCAGCTCGGCCGCAAGTATGCCGAGGCATTCGGTCTCCAGGCGCTCGGACCGGAAGGCAAGCCGGTCACGGTCACCATGGGCTCGTACGGCCTGGGCATCACGCGGGCGGTGGCAGCGCTGGCCGAACAGACCCACGACGAGAAGGGTTTGTGCTGGCCGCGTTCGGTTGCCCCGGCGGACGTGCACGTCGTAGCGACAGGCCGCGACGACGCCCCGTTCCAGGCGGCTGAGCGCCTGGTCGCCGACCTCGTCGCGGACGGGACGCGGGTGCTGTTCGACGACCGGCGCGGCGTTTCACCCGGCGTGAAGTTCGCGGACGCCGAACTGCTCGGCATGCCCACGATCGTCATCGTCGGGCGGGGGATCGCGAAAGGCGTGGTCGAGGTCCGGGACCGGCGCACCGGCGAGCGACGCGACGTGCCGCTCGACGCGGTGCCGGCCGCAGTGCGCTAGGTTCGGCGCATGCCGGGACGCCCGCTCGGGGAGATCGTCGAGGCTGGATGGGCCGAAGCGCTGGAGCCGGTGTCGGATCGCGTCGCCATGATGGGCGATTTCCTGCGTGCCGAAATCGCAGCCGGGCGCAGCTATCTACCTGCGGGTGCGAACGTGTTGCGTGCCTTCACCCAGCCGTTCGACGACGTCCGGGTGCTGATCGTCGGCCAGGACCCGTACCCGACACCTGGCCATCCCGTCGGCCTGTCGTTCTCGGTTGCGCCGGACGTGTCGCCGCTGCCGCGCAGCCTGCAGAACATCTTCCGCGAGCTGTCCGCCGACCTCGGCTACCCGGCGCCGTCCAGTGGCGATCTGTCGCCGTGGAGCCAGCACGGCATCCTGCTGCTCAACAGGGTGCTGACCGTGGCGCCCGGCCAACCCGGATCACACCGTGGGAAGGGCTGGGAGGCGGTGACGGAGCAGGCCATCCGCGCACTCGTCGGTCGGGGCACACCACTGGTCGCGATCCTCTGGGGACGCGACGCGCAGACCCTGCGCCCGATGCTGGGCGCGACGCCGTGCATCGAATCGGCGCACCCCAGCCCGATGTCGGCCGACCGTGGCTTCTTCGGCTCCCGCCCGTTCGGCCGGACGAACGAGCTGTTGGCCCGTCAAGGCGCCGAACCCGTGGACTGGAAGCTGCCCTAATCTGCGAGCCGGGCCGGGAAGCCCCCGGTGGCGACCGGCCCCCATCGGGCCGGCGTGATACGCAGCAGCACCTTGCCCTGCCTGGTCATCGCCTCGCGGTATTCGTCCCAGTCCGGGTGCTCGCCGGAGATCGCGCGGTAGTACTCGACCAGCGGCTCGATGGCCTCGGGCAGGTCCAGCACTTCGCCCTCGCCGTCTATCTGCACCCAGGCGCCGCCGAAGTCGTCCGACAAGACCAGCGCGCTGCACCGCGGTTCGCGTCGCAGGTTGTGCGACTTCGCCCGCTCCGGGTACGACGAGATGACGATCCGGCCCGTGCCGTCGATGCCGCCCGTTACCGGCGACGACTGCGGGGTGCCGTCCGCCCGCGTGGTGATCAGCACCATGTGGTGACGCGGCCGGACGAAGTTCAGCAGCGCGTCCCGGTCGACAGGCGTGTTCGTGGCGATCGTGCGCGGCATGGCTCGATCATGCCGTACCGATACGATCGCCGGGACCGGCGACTGGAGAGGAGCGACGTTGCGATTCGCGATAAAGACCAGGCCGGAACACACGACGTGGCAGGAACTGCTCGATGTCTGGGTGGCTGCGGACGAGATCGAGCTGTTCGACTCGGCATGGAACTGGGACCACTTCTACCCGCTGACCGGCGACATGGCCGGACCCAATCTCGAAGCCTGGACGATGCTCGCCGCGGCGGCTCAGGCCACCCGCCGCATCCGGGTGGGCTGTCAGGTGCTCGGCATGATCTATCGGCACCCGGCAGTGCTCGCCAACATGGCCTCGACGCTCGACATCGTCTCGGGTGGTCGCCTCGAACTCGGGCTGGGCGCCGGCTGGAACAAGATGGAATGCGACGCGTATGGCATCGAACTTCCGCCGCTGCGCGAGCGCTTCGACCGCTTCGACGAGGGCGTCCAGGCGATCATCATGCTGCTCACCGAGCCGACCTCGACGTTCCGGGGCCGCTACGTCCGCCTCACCGATGCCCGCTGCGAACCCAAGCCGGTACAGCGCCCGCACCCGCCGGTCGTCATAGGCGGCCGTGGCCCCAGGCGAACCCTGCGTGCCGCGGCCCGGTGGGCACAGGGCTGGCACTCGATCACGTCGAGTCCGCAGGATTGGCTCGGCCTCAAGCAAATCCTCATCGAGCACTGCGTGGACATCGGCCGCGACCCGGGCGAAATCGAGTGTTCCGTGAACCTCCGCCTCGAGGACGAGGGCGGGCTGGACGACGGCCTGCGGTCGATGGCCGCAGACGCTGCGGCCTACCGCGACGCCGGTGTCGACCTGGCCGTCGTGAACCTGCCGCTGCGCGCAAAGCCTACGATTCTCGAGCCCGTCGCCGAGGCGCTCGCGCCGCTCGCCTGAGCCGCATCGCTAATACGCTGAGGACGTGGGGTCGAGACCGGTTACCAGGCGCGTTGTCAGCGCAGTCACTAGGCTCGACACCGACGGCGCGGCCATTCGGTTGACGCTGTGTTCCATTGTCCGAACCGACGAAAGCTGACCCGTGGCCGACCGCCTCATCGTCCGTGGCGCCCGCGAGCACAACCTCAAGGACGTCCATGTCGAGCTGCCCCGTGACTCGCTGATCGTGTTCACCGGGCTGTCCGGCTCGGGCAAGTCGAGCCTTGCGTTCGACACGATCTTCGCCGAGGGCCAGCGTCGCTACGTCGAATCGCTGTCGGCATACGCCCGGCAGTTCCTGGGCCAGATGGACAAGCCGGACGTCGACTTCATCGAAGGCCTCTCACCGGCCGTGTCGATCGACCAGAAATCGACGTCGCGCAACCCCCGGTCGACGGTCGGCACGATAACCGAGGTCTACGACTACCTGCGGCTGCTCTACGCACGCATCGGCAAGCCGCACTGCCCGATCTGCGGCGAGCCGATCGCGAAGCAGACCCCGCAGCAGATCGTCGACCGCATCCTGGAAATGCCCGAGGGCACCCGGTTCCAGGTGCTGGCGCCCGTGATCCGCGAGCGTAAGGGCGAGTACATCGATCTGTTCGCCGACCTGCAGTCCAAGGGCTACGCCCGGGTGCGCGTCGACGGGGTGGTCCACTCGCTCACCGATCCGCCGAAGCTGAAAAAGCAGGAGAAGCACACCATCGAGGCGGTCGTGGACCGGCTCACCGCCAAGGCCAGCAGCAAGCAGCGCATCACGGACTCCGTCGAGACGGCGCTGGGTCTCGCCGGCGGGCTGGTCATTCTCGACTTCGTCGACCTTTCCGACGACGACCCGCATCGCGAGCGCCGGTACTCAGAACGGCTGGCCTGCCCGAACGACCACCCGCTGGCCATCGACGAGCTCGAACCCCGCTCGTTCTCGTTCAACTCGCCGTTCGGTGCCTGTCCCGAGTGCACCGGTCTTGGCACCCGCAAGGAGGTCGATCCGGAGCTGGTGGTCCCCGATCCGGAGCGCAGCCTCGCGGAAGGCGCGATCGCGCCATGGGCCAACGGGCAGACCAGCGAGTACTTCGAGCGGCTGCTATCGGGCGTCGCCGACGTCGAGGGCTTCGATCTCGAGACGCCGTGGGACCAGCTGAGCGCCCGGGCACAGAAGGCCGTGCTCCACGGGCTCACCGAGCAGGTGCACGTCCACTACCGCAATCGTTACGGACGTGACCGGTCCTACTACGCGAGCTACGAGGGCGTGATTCCATGGATCGAACGGCGCTACGCCGAGACGGAGAGCGACTACTCGCGGGAGAAGTACGAGGGCTATATGCGGGAGGTGCCCTGCCCGGCCTGCCAGGGCACCCGCCTCAAGCCTGAGATCCTCGCCGTGACAATCGGCGGGCGCTCGATCGCCGAGCTGTCGTCGCTGTCGATCGGCGATGCGTCGGCGTGGCTGCACTCGATCGAGCTCACTGACCGCGAGCGCTTCATCGGCGAGCGGGTGCTCAAGGAGGTTCACGCTCGGCTGGGCTTCCTCGTCGACGTGGGCCTCGACTATCTCTCGCTCGATCGCGCCGCCGCGACGCTGGCCGGGGGAGAGGCACAGCGCATCCGCCTGGCCACCCAGATCGGCTCGGGTCTCGTCGGCGTGCTGTACGTGCTGGACGAGCCGTCGATCGGGTTGCACCAGCGCGACAACCACCGGCTGATCGACACGTTGTTGCGGCTGCGCGACCTGGGCAACATGCTGATCGTCGTCGAGCACGACGAGGACACCATCCGCAGCGCCGACTGGGTCGTCGACATCGGCCCGCGCGCCGGCGAGCACGGTGGCGAGATCGTCGTCGAGGGCACCGTCGAGGACTTGCTGGCGTCTGCGGAGTCGATCACCGGGGCGTACCTGTCCGGGCGGCGGTCCATCGCGGTGCCGATGATCCGCCGGCCGCGGCAGAGGGGCCGCGAGGTCATCGTCGAGGGGGCGCGCGAGCACAACCTGCGCAATATCGACGTGGCGTTTCCCCTCGGTTGCTTCGTCGCGATCACCGGGGTGAGTGGTTCGGGCAAGTCCACGCTCGTCAACGACATTCTCTACGCCGCGTTGGCCACCAAGATCAACGGCGCCAAGATGCCGGCCGGCCGCCACAAGCGGGTGCGCAACGTCGAACTCCTCGACAAGGTGGTGGGGGTGGACCAGTCGCCGATCGGGCGCACACCCCGATCGAATCCTGCGACGTACACCGGCGTGTTCGACCACATCCGCAAGCTGTTCAGCGAAACGACCGAGGCCAAGATCCGCGGCTATCAGCAGGGACGTTTCTCGTTCAACGTCAAGGGCGGCCGATGCGAGAACTGCGCGGGCGACGGCACCATCAAGATCGAGATGAACTTCCTGCCGGATGTCTACGTCCCTTGTGAGGTCTGCAAGGGCGCGCGTTACAACCGCGAGACGCTCGAGGTGCACTACAAGGGCAAGACGATCAGCGAAGTTCTCGAGATGCCGATCGACGAGGCCGCCCAATTCTTCAAGCCGATCAGCAAGATCGCCCGGCACCTCGACACCCTGGTCGACGTGGGCCTCGGCTACGTGCGGCTCGGCCAGCCGGCACCGACGCTGTCGGGCGGCGAGGCTCAGCGGGTGAAGCTGGCCTCTGAGCTGCAGAAGCGGCAGACCGGCCGGACGATCTATGTGCTCGACGAACCGACAACCGGGCTGCACTTCGAGGACGTCAACAAGCTGCTCGGCGTGCTGCACTCGCTTGTCGACAAGGGCAATACCGTGCTGGTGATCGAGCACAACCTGGACGTGATCAAGACCGCGGACTGGATCATCGATCTCGGCCCGGAGGGCGGGTCGGGCGGCGGCACAGTCGTCGCCCAGGGCACGCCCGAGCAGATCGTCGAGGTCGAGGCGTCGCACACCGGCAGGTTCCTGCGGCACATGCTCGACGCACCGGCACCGGCGCGGCGGGCGAGGCGGGCCGCGAACGGCAAGCCGGTGCGGCGGGCGAAGGCTGCCACAAGGTAGCTGGAGACAAATGCTGTCCGAGGTCGCTCCCGGCGTGTGGTTCCGGCAGAGCGAATTCTGCCAGAGCAACGCCGTCCTGATCCGCGGTGAGAGCGGCGTGCTGCTCGTCGATCCGGGAGTCGACGGGCGTGACCTGACCGAACTGGCCGACGACCTCGCTCAAGCGGGCGACATGGTGGCGCTAGGTTTCTCGACCCATCCGCACTGGGATCACGTGCTGTGGCACCCAGGTTCGGCGAGGTTCCCCGGTACGGCACGGCGCAGTGCGCGAGAGTTGCCCGTGAGCGACTCGACGATGCACGGGAGAAGGCCGCCCGGTTCACCGCGGTCCCCTTGGAACTCGTCGGCACGATCACGCCGCTGCCAGCGGCTGCGCCGTACCTGCCCTGGCCCGGGCCGGCGGTTCGGATCATCGAGCACCGCGCACACGCACCGGGCCACGCCGCCCTACTGATCGAGCACTGCGGTGTGCTCGTCGCGGGCGACATGCTCTCGGACGTGGAGATCCCGCTGCTGGACCTGAGCTCGGCCGACCCGCGAAGCGATTACCTGGCAGCCCTCGACCGGTTCGACGATGTCGTCGCCGGAGTGGCCGTCGTGGTGCCCGGGCACGGCGCCGTCGGGCGTGGTGCCGAGATCCGCCGCCGGATCGACGCCGACCGTGCGTATGTGCGGGCACTCCGCGAAGGCCGCGAGCCCGCCGACCCGCGCGTCGGGCCGCTCGCGACGTACGGCCGCGACTGGCTGCCGGATGAGCACCGGCGCCAGATGCAGCACGCATTGCGCTAAGGGTGTTTCTCGCGGCTCTACCTGGGGGCAGAGGCCGCGACCGGCGGACCCGTAAGGTCAGGCGTGTGGAGCAACGCATTCTCGGCCGCTCCGGCCGATCCGTATCTGTCGTGGGCCTCGGCACCTGGCAGCTCGGCGCCGATTGGGGAGAAGTCGACGAGGCGACGGCCCTGGCCGTCCTCGACGGTGCCGCTGAGTCAGGCGTGACGCTTTTCGACACCGCCGATGTCTACGGCGACGGCCGCAGCGAGCAGCTGATCGGCCGGTGGCAGCGAGCCAACCCCGGGTACCCGTTGACCGTCGCCACGAAGATGGGCCGGCGCGTCGCGCAGCTGCCGGAGAACTACACCCTCGACAACTTCCGTGCCTGGACGGACCGCTCGCGGCGCAATCTGGGCGTCGACACCCTGGACCTCGTACAGCTGCACTGCCCGCCATCGCCGGTCTATCTAAGCGACGAGGTATTCGAGGCACTCGACACGTTGGTCGCCGAGCAGCGCATCGCCGCGTACGGGGTCAGCGTCGAGACGGTCGCCGAGGCGCTCGACGCGATCGCGCGGCCCGGCGTCGCGAGCGTGCAGATCATCCTCAACGCGTTCCGGCAGAAGCCCCTCGAGCGGGCGCTGCCCGCGGCCGCTGCGGCCGGAGTCGGCATCCTGGCCCGGGTGCCACTCGCGTCGGGCCTGCTGTCGGGCCGCTACACGCACGAGACGACGTTCGCGGCCGACGACCACCGGGCCTACAACCGGCATGGCGAATCCTTCGACGTCGGCGAGACGTTCTCCGGGGTTGACTTCGACACAGGGGTCGACGCGGCCCGTGAATTCGCCGCGCTCACCCCGGCGGGCGCCACGCCTACGCAGATGGCGCTGCGTTGGATTATCGACCAGCCTGGCGTCACGACGGTCATCCCAGGCGCGCGCAGCGTCGAGCAGGCCCGGGCCAACGCCGCAGCAGCCGCGCTGCCGCCCCTCGACGAGGCCACGGCTGCGGCCATCGCAAAGGTCTACGACACCCGTATCCGACCGCTGGTTCAGGACAGGTGGTGAACGCCGATCTGCGTGCCTTCGTCGCTGAACTACCGAAGGCAGAGCTGCACGTGCACCACGTCGGGTCGGCATCTCCGCAGGCTGTTGCCCAGCTCGCCGCGCGACACGAAGGCACCACGCCGGTGCCGGCAGACCCGGACGAGCTCGCCGAGTACTTCACGTTCACCGACTTCGCGCACTTCATCGAGGTGTACCTCAGCGTTGTCGACCTGATCCGTACCCCCGAGGACGTGTGGACGCTGACGTACGAGGTCGCCGCCGCCCTGGCCGCGCAGCAGGTGCGATACGCCGAGCTGACCGTGACCCCGTACTCGACGGTGGTACGCGGTGTGGCGGCCCCGGCGTTCTGCGAGGCGATCGAGGATGCCCGGCTGCGCGCCGAGGCCGACCTCGGCGTCGTCCTGCGGTGGTGCTTCGACATCCCTGGTGAGGCAGGAGCTGCCGCAGCAGATCTCACCCTCGATATGGCACTCACGGACCAGCCGGCCGGTCTGGTGAGCTTTGGACTCGGCGGCCCGGAAATGGGCGTGCCCCGCGAAGCATTCGCGCCGTACTTCACGAAGGCGCGCGCTGCCGGCCTGCACAGCGTGCCGCATGCCGGCGAGTCCACGGGACCGGAGACGATTTGGGACGCGATCCGTCACCTCGGCGCGGAGCGCATCGGCCACGGGATCGCCGCCGTCCGCGACCCGGAACTACTCGCCTACCTCGCCGGCACCGGCACCGTGCTGGAGGTGTGCCCGACGTCCAATGTCCGGACCCGTTCGGTGCCGTCGCTCGCCGAGCACCCGCTACCGGCCCTCGTGGCGGCAGGCGTCCCCGTCACCATCAACTCCGACGACCCGCCGATGTTCTCGACGACGCTGACGGACGAGTACCTGGTCGCAGCCCGGTTGCTGAGCCTGGACCAGGCGGGGGTAGCCGAGCTCGCCCGAGGGGCCGTGCGGGCATCTTTCCTGGACGAGATCGGCAAGCAGGGTCTGCTTGCCGAGATCGACAGCTATACAGCCCAGTTGTAGATCCGCATGCGGGGGCGATTGGCGCCGAGCAACGGGTAGTTCGCCGCGTACCAGGTGATGCTGATCGACTTGGCCACATCTCGGTGTGCGGAGCCTCGAGCATCGAGACAGTACGCTTACCAAACCGCATCTGCCGGGTACGGACCGTCGCCGAGGTGGGGCTCAGCGCCAGCCGTCAGGCGCTCGATTGCGCGGATGACGGCGCTCGGGCCGTCTCAGCTGACTAGTCTCAAAGCTGTGCCCGATCCGTCGACGTACCGCCCCGCGCCGGGCACGATCCCGATCGAACCTGGGGTGTACCGATTCCGGGACGAGCACGGCCGCGTCATCTACGTCGGAAAGGCGAAGAGCCTGCGTCAGCGGCTCAACTCCTACTTCGCCGACATCGCACTTCTGCATCCCCGCACGCGGCAGATGGTGACGACCGCGGCCAGCGTCGAGTGGACCGTCGTGGCGACCGAGGTCGAGGCGCTGCAGCTCGAATACAACTGGATCAAGGAGTTCGACCCGCGGTTCAACGTCAAGTACCGCGACGACAAGTCCTATCCGTC
Source organism: Jatrophihabitantaceae bacterium (assembly GCA_036506155.1). GTDB lineage: Bacteria > Actinomycetota > Actinomycetes > Mycobacteriales > Jatrophihabitantaceae > DASXRA01. Next base: position 43,141 of record DASXSF010000108.1, on the reverse strand, counting down.
GCTGGCGGTGACGCTTTACGAGGAGTACCCGCGCCTGTCTGTGATGCGCGGCCCGAAGCGCAAGGGTGTGCGCTACTTCGGCCCCTACAGCCATGCCTGGGCGATCCGCGAGACGCTCGACCTGCTGCTGCGCGTCTTCCCGGCCCGGACGTGCAGCGCAGGCGTGTTCAAGCGGGCCGGCCAGATCGGGCGTCCCTGCCTGCTGGGCTATATCGGCAAGTGCAGTGCGCCCTGCGTCGGGCGCGTGTCGGCCGAGGAGCACCGCCGGATCGTCGACGACTTCTGCGATTTCATGGCCGGCAAGACCGATCAAATGATCAGGCGTCTGGATCGCGAGATGGCTGCGGCCAGCGCCGATTTGGAGTTCGAGCGGGCCGCCCGGCTGCGTGATGACATCGAAGCGCTGCGGCGCGCGATGGAGAAGCAGGCGGTGGTGTTCGGCGACGGTACCGATGCCGATGTCGTGGCGTTCGCGCAAGACGATCTCGAAGCCGCCGTCCAGGTCTTCCACGTCCGCGGCGGCCGGGTGCGCGGCCAACGCGGCTGGGTGATCGACAGCTTGGCCACCGTCGACGGGGCGCTCGACACACCGGCGTTGGTCGAGCGGTTCGTTACCCAGTTCTACGGGCCGGACGAAGACCGCAGCAGCATCCCGCGAGAGATTCTCGTTCCGGCGCTGCCCGACAACGCCGACGTCCTGGCCGAGTGGCTGACCCGGGCACGTGGCGCCAAGGTCACCCTCCGGGTGCCGCAACGCGGCGATAAGCGCGCGCTCATGGAGACGGTCGCCCGCAACGCGGCTCAGGCGTTCACGCAGCACAAGCTCAAGCGCGCATCCGACCTGAGCGCACGCTCGCAAGCGCTCTCCGAACTGCAGGACACGCTGAATCTGAACGTCGCGCCGCTGCGGATCGAGTGCTTCGACGTCAGCCACGTGCAGGGCACGAACGTCGTGGCCAGCATGGTGGTCTTCGAGGACGGGCTGGCCCGCAAGAGTGAATACCGCCGCTTCATCATGCGCACCAGCGGCGGCGACACCGACTGGATCGCCGAGGCGGTGCGTCGCCGCTTCGCACGGTATCTCGACGAGCGTGTCGCTACCGGTGAGGCCGGCGTCGACGACGTCGAGGCCGACCCCGAGGATGCCGCGCGTCCGGGCATCGACCCTACGACGGGCCGACCGAAGAAGTTCGCCTACCCGCCGAACCTCCTCGTCGTCGACGGCGGCGCGCCACAGGTGACGGCAGCGCAGGCCGTGCTGGACGAACTCGGCATCGACGACGTCGCGCTCGTCGGGCTGGCCAAGCGACTGGAGGAGGTGTGGCTGCCCGGCGAGGCATACCCGGTCATCCTGCCGCGCACGTCCGAGGCGCTGTACCTGCTACAACGGGTACGCGACGAGGCGCACCGTTTCGCCATCACCTTCCATCGCCAGATGCGGTCCCGGGCGATGACCACGTCGGCGCTCGACGGCATTCCAGGTCTGGGCAATACGCGGCGCAAGGCACTGCTCGCGCACTTCGGCTCGCTCCGGCGTCTGCGGCAGGCCAACATCGACGAGGTGGCCGGCGTCCCCGGCATCGGACGCAAGACTGCCGAGTCGATCGTCGCGGGCCTGGCGCGGACCGCCGCGACGCCTGCGGTGAACGTCACCACGGGCGAGGTGCTCGACGGTGAGGGGGCGCCATGACCAAGGGCGCTTTGGAAACCGTTGTGGTCAGCGGCCTGTCCGGCGCCGGGCGCAGTACTGCGGCGAAGTGCTTGGAGGACCTGGGCTTTTTCGTCGTGGACAATCTCCCGCCCGAGTTGATCACGACCATGGTCGAGCTGGGCAGCCGCACTCAGGGTGCGATCACCCGCATCGCCGTCGTGATGGACGTGCGCAGCCGGGCGTTCTCGTCCGACCTCACGGCAGTGATCCGCGATCTTGCCGAGCGCGGCATGCGCCCGCGCGTGCTGTTCCTGGAGGCCCGCGACGACGTCTTGGTGCGGCGCTTCGAGAACATCCGCCGCCCGCACCCGCTCCAGGGTGAGGGTCGGCTGGCCGACGGCATCGCCGCCGAGCGGCAACTGCTCGCCGGGCTGCGCGGTGAGGCGGACCTGGTCATCGACACCAGCGACCGGTCGATCCACGAATTGCGCCGCGAGCTCGAGCGAGCCTTCGCGCTCGGCGGCGATCTGGAAGGCCGGCCGAACCTGCGCGCCACCGTTGTCTCGTTCGGTTACAAGTACGGCCTGCCCACCGACGCCGACCTCGTGGCCGATGTTCGGTTCCTGCCCAACCCGTTCTGGATTCCTGAGCTGCGCGCTCTGACCGGCGAGGACACCGAGGTGCGTGACTATGTGCTGTCGCAGAAGGGCGCGGGCGACTTCATCGACAGGTACGCCGAGCTGCTCGAGATCATCGGCGCGGGGTATACGCGCGAGGGCAAGCACTATCTGACGCTGGCCGTGGGCTGCACCGGCGGCAAGCACCGTTCGGTGGTCATCGCACGTGAGCTCGCCGACCGGCTCACCGCCAGCGGCGTGCGCGCCACGGTCGTGAACCGGGACCTCGGCCGTGAGTGAGCTGCGGGCCGTCGCGCTCGGCGGGGGGCACGGGCTTTCGGCATCACTGTCCGCGCTGCGCCGCCTCACCGCCGACCTGACGGCCGTCGTGACGGTGGCGGACGACGGCGGCTCGTCGGGACGCATCCGCCGCGAACTCGGCACACTGCCGCCGGGCGACCTGCGCATGGCCCTGACCGCGCTCGCCGCGACGTCGGAACCCCATAGGCAGTGGGCTGATCTGCTCCAGCACCGCTTCGGAGGCAGCGGCGCACTGGCCGGCCACCCGATCGGAAACCTGCTGCTGACCGGATTCCTGGATCGTTCCGGCGACCCGATCGGAGCCATCGAGCAGGTCGCAGCCCTGGTCGGCGCGGTGGGCCGGGTGCTGCCGATGAGCCCGGTACCCCTTGACCTCATTGCCGAGGTCGACCGCTTCGACCCGGACGACCCGGTGCGCACCCGGCTCATCCGCGGCCAGTCGTCGATCGCGACGACCCCGGGACGGGTGCGCAATATCCGGCTGCTGCCGCCGGGCGCCCCCGCGTGCGCGGACGCGGTCGACGCGGTGCGCGAGGCCGACCTCGTGGTGCTCGGGCCGGGATCGTGGTTCACGAGCGTGATCCCGCATCTGCTGTTGCACGAGCTCGGCAAGGCGCTCGCATCCACGGACGCCACGGTGATCGTGACGGTGAACCTCGTCCCGCAGGCCGGCGAGACCGACGACTTCTCCCCCGAAGAGTTACTGCGCGTGCTGGGTGAACACGCCGAGCAGCATGGCGGGCTGTTCATCGACGCCATCGTCGCCGATACCGGCGCGGTGCTCGACCACCAGTCGCTGGCGGCCTATGCACGCGACGTCGGCGCGCGTCTCGTACTGTCGAGGATCGCCGCCGACGACTGCGCGGAGCGACACGACCCGGCCCGTCTCGCCGAGGCTTACCGGGCAGCACTGGAACGGGCCGAGGAGTGAGGGAGTATCGCGGGGTCGTATGAGGGCCGCGGCCACGACGTAGTGAAGGAGGGGCGCCGATGGCGATGACCGCGGCGGTCAAGGACGAGCTGAGCCGCGTCGGAGTGGCACGGGCGACGGCCCGGCGTGCCGAGGTGGCGACGATCCTGCGTTTCGCCGGCGCGCTGCACCTGATAGGCGGACACATCGTCATCGAGGCGGAGCTCGATACCGGCTCGGTCGCGCGCCGCCTCCGCAAGGAGATCGCGGAGATCTTCGGGCACGGCTCGGAGGTGCAGATCGTCGCCGGCGGTGGGCTGCGCAAGGGCAGCCGCTACCTCGTGCGCGTGACCAAGGACGGCGAGGGACTGGCCCGTCTGGCGGGGCTGGTCGACCTGCGCGGGCGGCCTGTGCGCGGCCTGCCCCACCACGTCGTCGCGGGCGGCATCGCCGATGCCGAGGCTGCCTGGCGCGGCGCATTCCTGGCACACGGTTCGCTCACAGAGCCGGGGCGCGCGTGCTCGCTGGAGATCACGTGCCCGTCCACCGAGGCGGCACTCGCCCTGGTCGGCGTGGGCCGCCGGTTGGGCGTTCCGTCCAAGGCGCGTGAGGTCCGCGGCTCGGACCGGGTGGTGGTGCGCGACGGCGACGCCATCGGCGCCCTGCTGACCCGTATCGGGGCCCACCAGAGCGTCCTGGCGTGGGAGGAGCGGCGGATGCGCCGCGAGGTGCGCGCCACGGCGAACCGCTTGGCCAACTTCGACGACGCCAACCTGCGGCGCTCGGCCCGCGCCGCCGTCGCCGCCGGCGCACGTGTCGAGCGGGCAATGGAGATCCTGGGCGACGAGGCGCCCGAGCACCTGCTCCAAGCCGGTCGGCTGCGACTCGAGCACAAGCAGGCGTCGCTCGAGGAGCTGGGCGCGCTGTCCGACCCGCCGATGACGAAGGACGCTGTCGCCGGGCGCATCCGCCGGCTGCTCGCGATGGCGGACAAGCGAGCCGCGGACCTCGGTGTGCCGGACACCGAGTCGGCTGTCACCCCGGAGATGCTCGCTCCCTGATGCAGCTGATGCACCACATGGCGGTGTAAGATGTGGTGCATGAGCAAGCGGCTGAGCCTCACCCTCGACGCAGACGACGTGCGCACCGTTGAGGCGTTCGCAGACGCGTCGACCAACGAGCACGAGGCGCTATTGGCCTGGGCCGAGGCTCGGGGACTCGATCCGGCCGGTGCGACCTCCGAGGCGGCGTTGTTGCGGCTGTTGCTGCGCGCCGGAGCCGAGTCGCTCCGCTCCGCCGCGCTCGATGTGGCGTACGCAAACCTGGCCGTCGCGCTGGACGATGAGGGTTCGGCCGACTCGCGGGCGGCGCGTCGTCGGTACGTCCGGCGCACCGAGAGCAAGCGGTGACGGCCCCGCTGCGCGGTCAGATCTTCCATGTCGACCTCGGACACGGCCGTAAACCATGGCTGGTCGTGAGTAACGACGCGCGCAATCGCAATCTCGATTCGGTGCTCGCGGCGCGGATCACAACGACCCGCAGGCACGCCGCGCTCCCGACGGTCGTTCCGCTCAGCGCAGCCGATCCGGTTACCGGCTTCGTGCTGTGCGACGACATCGTCCAGCTGTACCACGATGAATTGGCCACGCCGGCCGGCGTGCTGAGTCCGCCGACAATCACAGCCGTCTCGGAGGGACTCCGAATCGCGCTCGGGCTGCCCTGACGGACTGCGCGCCGCTCCGCCGTCAGAACCTATACGTCGTCTGACCGAACGGATCACCTTTCGCGTGCGCGTAGATCGTGGTGGGCGCCACCGAGAAGACCTCACTGCGCTGGTCGTCCCGGTCGGGATTGCCGAAGCCTCCGTCGCGGACAGCAAGCCGCCACCGTCCATCCCACTTGCCCGCCCACGCCTCGGCCAGCCGCGCGAGCAGACCTGGGTCCGTGGCGGGGACAGCGTCGCCCTCGACCACGACGTCCACGCCGGCATCCCACGTGCTGCAGCCGGTGGTGAGGACGACATGCGGGTTGGCGCGCAGGTTGGCGAACTTCTGCTCCCTGGCGCCGGTGTGGAAATACACCGCCTCGTCGACCCAGACGGCGACGAGGGGTGTGACGTGCGGCCGGCCGTCGGGACGGACGGTGGAGATCCAGAACAGCTCTGCGCTCCGGAGGATTCGCTCTGTCTCGTCCCATGTGACGGCTACCGCCTTCGGGTCGCTGTAGCGCGGGTCCAGCACTGCCGCCGGGGTCATGGCGCTCTCCTCTGGCTGATCGCGAGCGGTCGCCCGCACCCTAGCAAAGACCGATTGCAATCTACAAGCGGTTGCTCGCCGACGAAGACCGGCGCGGCGCGCCGGTCGGCGGCACCCGCTAGTGTTTCCGGCAGGGGTCGGCATCGCCGCCCCGGCCGCGACCTGTACCAGAAATCCGAGGAGCCACCGCAGTGACCGTTCGTGTGGGCATCAACGGCTTCGGCCGCATCGGCCGCAATTTCTTCCGCGCCGCCGTGGCGTCCGGCGTCGACATCGAGGTCGTCGCGGTAAACGACCTCACCGATAACGCCACCCTGGCGCACCTGCTGCGCTACGACACCATCCTCGGCCGCTTCCCGGGCGAGGTCAGCTCCACCGCCGACACGATCAGCGCGGGCGGGCACACGTTCAAGGCGTTCGAGGAACGCGACCCGGCCAAGCTGCCGTGGAGCGAGGTGGGTGCCGATGTCGTAATCGAGTCGACCGGCTTCTTCACCGACGCCACAAAGGCACGCGTACACGTCGACAACGGCGGCGCCAAGAAGGTGATCATCTCGGCGCCCGCCAAGAATGAGGACGTCACTGTCGTCATGGGTGTGAACGACGGCGACTACGACCCCGCCAAGCACACGATCATCTCGAACGCGTCGTGCACGACGAACTGCCTCGCGCCACTGGCGAAGGTCCTCGACGACGCGCTGGGCATCGACAAGGGCCTGATGACCACGATCCACGCGTACACGCAGGACCAGAATCTGCAGGACGGCCCGCACAAGGATCTGCGCCGGGCGCGCGCCGCCGCGCAGAACATCGTGCCGACCTCGAGCGGCGCCGCCAAGGCGATCGGCCTCGTGCTGCCGAAGCTACACGGCAAGCTCGACGCGTTCGCACTGCGCGTGCCCGTGATCACCGGCTCGGCCACCGACCTGACCGCTCAGGTCAGCCGCGACACCACCGTCGACGAGGTGAACGCGGCCTACCTGGCGGCCGCAGAGGGTTCGCTCAAGGGGCTGCTCACCTACACGGCGGACCCGATCGTGTCCTCCGACATCGTCACCGACCCCGCGTCGTGCATCTTCGACTCGGGCCTGACCAAAGTCATCGGCAACCAGGTGAAGGTCGTCGGCTGGTACGACAACGAGTGGGGCTACTCGCACCGGCTGGTCGATGTCACCATGCTGGTCGGCGCGTCCCTCTGACGCCATGCGCACCCTCGACGACCTGATCCGTCACGGAGTCAGGGGCCGGCGCGTCCTGGTGCGATCCGACCTCAACGTGCCGCTCAAGGATGGCGCGGTGGCCGACGACGGGCGTATCCGCGCATCGCTGCCAGTGCTGACGAAGCTGCTGGACCGCGGCGCGCGGGTGATCGTCGCCGCGCACCTCGGCCGGCCCAAGGGCGCACCCGATCCGCAGTACACGCTGCGGCCGGTCGCCGACCGGCTCGCCCAGCTGCTCGGCCAGCCGGTCGACTTCGCCCTCGATACGGTCGGCGAGAGCGCGCGGCTGCTCGCTGGCGAACTGAAGAACGGCGAACTGCTGCTGCTCGAGAACGTCCGCTTCAATCCGGGCGAGACGAGCAAGGACGACGCGCAGCGCGCCTCCTTGGCGAGGTGCCTCGCGTTCCTCACCGGCGGCGACGACGACGGTGGGGCGTTCGTCGAGGACGCCTTCGGGGCCGTACACCGCAAACACGCGTCCGTCTACGACGTGGCGAAGCTGCTCCCGCACTACTGTGGCGACCTCGTTCGCGATGAGCTGGCGGTGCTGCGGGAACTCAGCGGCGACCCCAAGCGTCCCTACGTCGTCGCGCTGGGCGGCAGCAAGGTCAGCGACAAGCTGGCTGTGATCACCTCGCTGCTGCCGCGTGTCGACCGGCTGCTCGTCGGCGGTGGCATGTGCTTCACGTTCCTGAAGGCACAGGGCTACGAGGTCGGCGACTCGCTGCTCGAGGACGACCAGGTCGACACCTGCCGGCAACTGCTCGCCGACAACCCCGACAAGATCGTGCTTCCGTCCGACATCGTCGTGGCGCCCGAGGTCACCGACGACGCCCCGGCCCAGACCGTGCCGGCCGATGCCGTCCCGCAGGGTATGAAGGGCCTCGACGTCGGCCCAAGGACGGTCGCCGCATTCGGTGCGGAGCTCGCCGAGGCGCAGACCGTGTTCTGGAACGGCCCGATGGGCGTGTTCGAGGTAGCGCCGTTCGCGGCGGGCACCAAGGGCGTCGCCGAGGCGGTTGCTGCCGCTCCCGGGCTTACCGTCGTCGGGGGCGGCGACTCAGCGGCGGCGGTGCGCAAGCTGGGCCTTGACGCTCACGCATTCGGGCACATCTCTACCGGAGGTGGTGCCTCGCTCGAGTATCTGGAGGGCAAGACCCTGCCCGGGGTCGCCGTGCTCGAGGAGGTCTGATGAGCGAGCACCGCAGGGTCACCTGGGGGCCGAGGACCCTAGCTCATCAAGGCGATGAGCGCTCGCGCGAAGAGCAGGGCGAATAGTGGCGGCGCCTGCGCGCAAGCCGCTGATCGCGGGCAATTGGAAGATGAACATGAGCCACCTCGAGGCGATAGCGCTGACCCAGAAGATCGCGTTCAGCCTCAAGGAGGAACACTTCGCCGCCGTCGAGGTGGTGGTGCTGCCGCCGTTCGTCGACCTGCGCAGCGTGCAGACACTGGTTGACGGCGACCGGCTGCTGATCGGCTACGGCGCGCAGGACCTTTCGCAGTACGACGGCGGCGCCTACACCGGCGACATCAGCGGCACGATGCTCGCCAAGCTGGGCTGCAGCTACGTGATCGTCGGGCACTCCGAGCGGCGCGAGCATCACGGCGAGGACGACGAGCTGGTCAACGCCAAGGTCAAGGCGGCGTACCGGCACGAACTGACGCCGATCCTCTGCCTGGGCGAGTCGCTCGAGGTTCGCGACGGCGGCGACCACGTCCGGCATTGCATCGCGCAGCTGGACGTGGCGCTGACGGGACTCGCAGCCGACCAGGTGGCCCGGATCGTCATCGCGTACGAGCCGGTGTGGGCAATCGGCACCGGTGTGGTGGCCACGCCTGCCGATGCGCAGGAGGTGTGCGCGGCGCTGCGCAGCCGCCTAGGCCAGTTGTACTCGGCCGAGGTGGCTTCGGACGTGCGCATCCTGTACGGCGGCTCGGTCAAGGCCGGCAACGCCGCCGAGATCATCGCACAGCCCGACATCGACGGGGCTCTCGTGGGCGGCGCCAGTCTCGACGGGGCCGAGTTCGCCACGATTGTGCTCGCGGCGCGTCCGGGCTGAGGGCGACAGGGTAGGCTGTGCCGGATGTTCCGCCGATTCTCCATTGGGGCCGATCAATGATCTTCGCGCTGTCGGTCGTGCTCGTTCTCGTCAGCCTGCTGCTCGTCGTACTGATCCTGCTGCACCGCGGCAAGGGCGGTGGCCTGTCGTCGATGCTGGGCGGGTCGTTCTACTCGAACCTGTCCGGCTCATCCGTGGTCGAGCGCAACCTGGACCGGTTGACGGTCATCGCCGGTATCGTCTGGGCGATCTGCATCGTCGGGCTCGGACTTTTGTACAAGAACAGCTGAACCACCGATACCCAATCCCCGAGTCATCCCGAGGAGACAACACGTGGCCGGTGGCAGTGCGATCCGGGGAAGCCGGGTCGGAGCTGGTCCCATGGGCGAGAAGGAACGCGGCGAGTCAGCACCGCGACAGCGCATCTCATTCTTCTGCGCTAACGGCCACGAGGTGCGGCCGGCCTTCGCCTTGGACGCCGTGCTCCCTGACACATGGGATTGCCCGCGCTGCGGGTTCCCCGCGGGGCGGGAGTCGACCACTCCGCCAAGTGCCCCGCGTAACGAGCCGTACAAGACGCACCTGGCCTACGTGAAGGAGCGCCGCACCGACGCGGACGGCGCGGCCATCCTGGAAGAGGCCCTGGAGCGGCTACGCACCCGCAGGGGCGAGAACTAGGCGCCTGTCCGCTCGGCCGCAGCCGAGACACGCGCCGCAGATCGTCAGGTCGTAAGACCTGCGGGCCAGGTCAGGCAGTCGGCGCGCGGTACAGGTTCGCGGGCAGCTGGGCCGCGGCCTGCCGGTCGAGCAGCCACAGCGTGCGGTGTCGGCCGTGTGGCCCGGCAGCCGGCACCTGTACCCGGCCGGCGCCGCCGAGAGCCATCGCGACCGCGTGCGCCTTGGACGTACCCGCAGCAACGAACCAGATCTCGTTGGCTGCGTCGAGGGCGAGGAACGTGAGCGAGAGCCGGGTCGGCGGCGGCTTGGGCGAATTGTGCACCGCGATCACCGAGGCCTGCTCCTCGTAGACGCCGGGATGCTCCGGGAACAGTGACGCGCAGTGTCCGTCCGGACCGATCCCGAGCAGGACGGCATCGAAGTGCGGCACGTCCTCGCCCGGGTCGGCCGCCGCTGCGAGGTCGGCGGCGTAGGCCTCGGCGGCCGCTTCGGCGTCGTCGCGGTACTCTGCGCCTGCAGCCGGCATCCGGTGCTCATTGGCCGCGTCGAGCGGCAGCGCGTCGAATAGTGCGGCAAACGCCGGCCGGTCATTGCGGTCCGGCGAGTCGGCCGGGACGAAGCGCTCGTCGCCCCACCACAGGCTGACTCGCCGCCAGTCGACGGCGTCGCGTGCCGGGTTTCGTTTCAACGCAGCCATGGTCTGCTCGAGAATGCCGCCACCGGTCACCGCCAGGAACGCCAGCGGCCGAACGCTCTGCGCGGACACGAGCGTCGTCACCAGACGCGCGGCGACATCGTCGGCGAGCTGTGCGGCCGTGGACGCGACGACGATCTCGGGAGGGGCGCCCATCAGCCGGCAGCGCTCGGGGCCTCGTCGGAGAGCGCCGGGTCCTTCCAGATGTGGACGCGCTGGCCGGGACGTTCGGCGAGTCCGGTCATGCCGGTGACTGCTCCCAGGGACTGCGCGAAGATCTCGTCCGCGTCGAGGCGCTGCAGCTCCTCGGCCAGCAGTTCCCCGAGCGAGCGTTCCGGAAACGGCGCGATCGAGTCCTGCTGGCCGGCGCGCTGAAGGATCAGCTTGCCGCCCTGCGCGTCCGCGGTGATGCTCGCGCCGTCGGCGAAGCCGATGGTCACCTTGTCGATCTCGCCGGCTGCGGACCTCGTCACCGGCGCGTAGCAGCCGAGCCGTGCGGACAGCCAGCCGGCGAGCAACTGCGCAGAGGGGTCGGAGTCGTCGCCGAACACCGTGGCCGACGCGGGCGCGTCATGCTGCCCGTCGAGGGCAGAGGCGAGCGCCGCCCGCCAGCCGGTGATGCGCGTCCAGGACAGGTCCGTGTCACCTGGCGCGAAGTCGACGGCGCGTTGCCGCAGTGCCGCCACCCGGTCGTCGGCCCGCTGCACGTCGGTGATCCGCCGATCGGCGAAGACACCGAGCGGGTCGTAGGAGATGCGGTCGGGCGGCGCGCCGTGCCACCACGTGACGACCGGTGCGTCCGGGGCGAGCAGCGGCAGCGTGACCGACTCGGCGTGTAGCGCGAGACGGCCGTACATGCGCATCACCACCGCCTCGCCCGGCCCGAGCCGTCCCCCGAGCAGCACCTCTGCGTCCAGCCGCGGCACCGGCGCGTCGATCTGGCGGCGGACCACCATCAGCATCCGCATCGGATGCATGCTCGCCGCGATCGTGGCGGCTTCCTCCGCCCCGGCCACGTCCTGTTCGTCGACGACGACGACGAGCGTGAGCACTATGCCGCTGGTGACCGCGCCGCCCGTACGTCGCTCCGCCGCCAGCGCCTTCACAACGGCAGTCCCGGTCGTATCCCACAAAGTAGTCATGAGCCAACCTCATAGGTGATCAAAGCAAACCCAGCCGCCGGGCGATGAGCGCTCGCGCGAAGCGCGCGCCGGCCGCGACGCGGTCGCGCCGAAGGCGCGTGTGGATCGGCGGATCCACCCGAGCGAAGCGAGCGGTGAAGACGCCGATTCACGGCCGGCGCCATTGCCTGCCGTCGCGGGCAAGCATCTCGTCGGCTTCTTTCGGTCCCCATTCACCGGCGCGGTAGAGGTACGGCTTCGAGCCGGTCCAGAAGTTCTCCAGCGGATCAATCACCCGCCAGGACGCCTCGACCTCGTCATTGCGGGGGAACAGTGTCGCATCGCCGATGAGCACGTCGAGGATCAGCCGCTCGTACGCTTCCGGCGAGGATTCGGTGAACGCCTCGCCGTAGAGGAAGTCCATCGCGACGTCGCGTACCTCCATCTGTGTGCCCGGCACCTTCGAGCCGAACTTCAGCGTGACACCTTCGTCGGGTTGTACCCGGATCACGAGCTGGTTGTGACCGAGCTCCTGCGTATCGGTCTGGCTGAACGGCAGGTGCGGTGCCTTCTTGAACAGCACGCCGATTTCGGTGACCCGCCGGGGGAGCCGTTTTCCGGTCCGCAGGTAGAACGGCACGCCCGCCCAGCGCCGCGTCTCGATGCCCAGCCGTACGGCAGCGTATGTCTCGGTCTTCGAGTCCGGCGAGATGCCATGTTCCGCGACATACGCGACCGCGCGCTCACCGGCGAGCCAGCCCTGGTCGTACTGCCCGCGGATCGCATAGGCGCCAAGGTCGGGGGGCAGGGAGATCGCCCGCAAGACCTTGATTTTCTCGGTGCGGATCGCCTCGGCGGAGAACTCGACCGGCTCCTCCATCCCGGTGAGTGCGAGCAGTTGGAACAGGTGGTTCTGCAGCACGTCGCGAGCCGCGCCGGTCGCGTCGTAGAAGGCGGCGCGGCCGTCGATGCCGACGTCCTCCGCCATGGTGATCTGCACCGAGTCGACGTAGTTGGAGTTCCACACCGGCTCGAAGAGCTGATTGGCGAAGCGCAGCGCAAGGATGTTCTGGACCGTCTCCTTGCCCAGGTAGTGATCGATGCGGAACACGTCCTGGGTGGTGAACACCGCGTCGACCAGACCGTTGAGGTCGAGCGCGCTCGCCAGGTCGTGTCCGAACGGCTTCTCGACCACGACCCTTCGCCAGCCACCGCTCTGCTCGTTGCTCGCAAGGCCGGTGCGCTCCATCTGCTTGAGCACGACCGGGAACATGCTGGGCGGGATCGACAGGTAGAACGCGGCGTTGCCCTTGATGCCGTGGCTTTCGCGCAGCTCGTCGAGCGTCTTGCACAGCGTGTCGAACGCGGCATCGTCGTCGAACGAGCCCGGAACGAACTGAATGTCGGAGCAGAGCCGGTTCCACACTTCGTCGTTCCACGGAGTGCGCGCGTGTTCCTTCGCGGACTTCTTCGCAAGGGCCGCGAAGTCGCCGTCGCCCCAGTCACGGCGGGCGAACCCAAGGAGCACGAAGTCGTTCGGCAGCAGTCCGCGGTTGGCCAGGTCATAGATCGCGGGCAGCAGCTTCTTGCGCGCCAGGTCGCCCGTGACCCCGAACACGACCAGCGCGCAGGGTTCCGGCACCCGGGGCAGCCGCCGGTCGGCGGGGTCGCGCAGCGGATTGGGCTGCGGCACCGCGCCGAGCGGCACGCCCGGCGTGGCTGCGGCCGGGGTCGCCGGCACCTCGGTCGAGGATGTGTCGGTCACGTGTCCCACCTCGTCGTTATTGTCTGCCGGCTGCGCCGACCTGCGCCTTCACGCTCTCGACGAGCTGGGCGTAGGAATCCTCGAACTTCTGGACGCCTTCGACCTCGAGCAGCTGGATCACATCGTCGTAGTCGATGCCGAGCCCCGCCAGGCCGTCGAGCACCTTCCTCGACTCGTCGTAGGTGCCGGCGATCGTGTTCCCACGGATCGTCCCGTGATCGGCGACGGCGTTCAACGTGGCCTCCGGCAGCGTGTTCACCGTGTCCGGAGCGACCAGCTCGACGGCGTACATCGTGTCGTCGTAGCGGGGGTCCTTGACTCCTGTCGACGCCCACAGCGGCCGCTGTTCGTTCGCCCCCGCCGCCTTCAGTGCTTGCCAGCGGTCGGACGCGATCACCTTCTCGTAACGCTCGTAGGCCAACCGAGCGTTGGCGATACCGGCACGGCCACGCAGTCGCGAAGCTTCCTCAGTGCCGATCTTGTCGAGGCGCTTGTCGACCTCGGTGTCCACTCGCGACACGAAGAACGACGCTACCGAGAAGATCTGCGAGATGTCGTGGCCGGCCGCCTTCGCCTGTTCCAGGCCGGACAGGTACGCGTCCATCACGCCGTCGTAGCGATCGAGGCCGAAGATCAGCGTGACGTTGACACTGACGCCGGCCGCCGTGGCCGCCGTGATCGACGGCAGGCCCTCCTTGGTGGCCGGGATCTTCACCAGGACGTTCGGCCGGTCGACCAGCCACTGCAGGCCCTTGGCCTCCGCCGTGGTGCGCTCCGTATCGTGCGCGATGCGCGGGTCGACCTCGATCGACGCGCGGCCGTCAAGCGCGTTCGTGTGGTCGTAGACGGGGCGCAGCACGTCGCACGCCCAGCGGATGTCGTAGGCCATCAGATAGCGGATCGCACCGTCGAGGGCGATCTCGCGCACCGCGAGGTCGTGCACCTGATCGTCGTACGCGGTGCCGTGCTCGAGGGCCTTCTGGAAGATCGTCGGGTTGCTCGTGACCCCGACGACGTGCCTGGTGTCGATCAGCTGCTGCAGGTTGCCGGACTGCAGCCGTTCGCGGCTGATGTCGTCGAGCCAGATTGACACACCTTGTGCCGAAAGGTCGGCGAGAGCGTCGGTCATGGCATCTCCTCACGTACCGGTTGTGCTACCGGTGATCTTGTCGACCCGATCGAGCGTGGCATGCGCCGCGGCAACGACCCGGTCAGGCGTGAACCCGAACTGCTCGAACAGCACCGCGCCGGATGCGCTGGCGCCGAAATGGTTGATCGACACGATCTCGCCGGCGTCGCCGACGATCTCCCGCCACCCCTGCGGGACCGCGGCTTCGATGCTCACCCGTGCCCGCACGTTCGGCGGCAGCACGTGATGCTGATACGCCTCGTCCTGCGCGTGGAACCACTCGAGGCACGGAAGGGACACGACCCGGGTCGGCGTGCCCTCGGCCTCCAGCCGTTCGCGGGCACTCAGCGCGACGGACACCTCCGAGCCGGTAGCGACGAGCAGCACCTCAGGCTTGCCGTTCGACGCCTCTTCGAGGATGTAGCCGCCCTTGTCGGCATTGACCACCTTCGCCGGGTCGAGGACCGGCAGCGGCTGGCGGGTCAATGCGAGCCCTGCTGGACGGTCCGTGTGCTCGAGCACGGTCCTCCACACCACAGCCGTCTCATTCGCGTCGGCGGGACGGACGATGTCCAGTCCGGGGATGGCACGAAGCGCTGCCAGATGCTCGATCGGCTGGTGCGTCGGACCGTCCTCGCCGAGGCCGATGGAGTCGTGCGTCCAGACGTAGATCGTCGGGATCTCCATCAGCGCAGCAAGGCGCACCGCGGGGCGCATGTAGTCGCTGAAGATCAGGAACGTGCCGCCGTACACGCGGGTGCCGCCGTGCAGTGTGATGCCGTTCATGATCGAGCCCATGCCGTGCTCACGGATGCCGAAATGCAGCGTGCGCCCATAGGGGCCGCCCGTCCACTCCTTGGTCTGGTGCTCGGAGGGGATGAAGCTCGGCTCGCCCACCATCGTGGTGTTGTTGCTCTCGGCGAGGTCCGCCGAGCCGCCCCACAGCTCGGGCAGCACGGGGGCCAGGGCGGTGAGTACCTTGCCGGTCGCGGCCCGGGTGGCCATCGGCTTCTCGGTGGGAAATGTCGGCAGCACGTCGGCCCACCCGTCCGGCAGGGTGCGGGTGAGCATCCGGTCGAACAGCGCCTTGCGCTCGGGATTGGCCTCCGCCCAGTCGTCGAAGCGCGGCTGCCAATCGGCGTGAGCCGCCCGGCCGCGGTCGACCACCCGGCGAACGTGGCCGAGCAGTCCGTCGTCCATGGGGAAGTGCACGTCCGGGTCGAAGCCCAGCACCTCCTTGGTGGCGCGGACCTCGTCCTCGCCGAGCGCCGAGCCGTGCGCCTTGCCGGTGTTCTGTGCGTTCGGAGCCGGCCACGCGATGATCGTGCGTACGGCGATCATTGACGGCCGGGTCGTCTCGGCCTGCGCTGCCGTGATGGCGGCTTCGAGCGCAACGACGTCCTCGCCGGACTCGACGCGCTGCGTGTGCCAGCCATATGCCTCGTAGCGCTTGAGTACATCTTCTGAGAACGCCACGTTGGTGTCGTCTTCGATGGAGATGTGGTTGTCGTCGTAGAACATGATCAGGTTGCCGAGCTGCTGGTGCCCAGCCAGGCTGGACGCCTCGCTCGAGACGCCTTCTTCGAGGTCGCCGTCGCTGCAGAACGCGTAGATGCGATGGTCGAACACCGACTCTCCCGGCGGGGCGTCGGGGTCCCAGAGACCTCGCTCACGACGCGCCGCCATTGCCATGCCCACGGCGTTGCCCACGCCCTGCCCGAGCGGCCCGGTGGTCGTCTCGACTCCCGCGGTGAGTCCGTGCTCGGGATGACCTGGTGTGCGCGACCCCCAGGTGCGGTACGCCTTCAGGTCGTCCAGCCCGAGGCCGTAGCCGCTGTAGAACAGCTGGATGTACAGGGTCAATGACGAATGCCCGTTCGACAGCACGAACCGGTCGCGGCCCACCCAGTTGGGATCGGTCGGGTCGTGGCGCAGCACCTTCTGGAACATGAGATAGGCCAGCGGTGCCAGGCTCATCGCCGTGCCGGGGTGGCCGTTGCCGACCTTCTGCACCGCATCCATGGCCAGCACCCGGACCGTGTCGACAGCCTTGGTGTCCAGATCGGTCCACCACTCGGGGTGGCTCTGCACTACTCGATCTTCGGGTCCGCTCACGATGCTTGTGCTCCCTCCTGCCTGCAGTTACGGCACTCAGTCGAGCCTAGTCACCTGATCGGGCGCACAGCGGTCCTGGCGGGTTAATGGGCGGCATCGTCGCGATGACGCCCACAGGGCGGTGCGATGCATTGTCAGGCGGCGCATTACCCTGAGCCGGTGACGCAGACGTCGGTGGTGAGCACCGTATCGCCGGCGCCGATAACATTGCCGGCGCAGCGGTGGTCGCGTCTGCGGGCCTACTTCGCGCTGACCAAGCCCCGCATCATCGAGCTGCTGCTCGTCACGACGCTCCCGTCGATGATTCTCGCCGCGGGCGGCCTTCCGCGATGGAGTGTCGTACTGGCCACCATGGTGGCCGGGACGCTCGCCGCAGGCAGTGCCAATGCGCTGAACTGCTATGTCGATCGCGACATCGACGCTGTCATGCGCCGCACCGGGCACCGGCCCCTGGCACGGCACGACGTCTCGCCGCGTGGAGCGCTGCTGTTCGGGTTGGCGCTCGGCGTGGTCGCTGTCGACATCATGGGTTTCGCCACGAACTGGCTCGCCGCCGGCCTCACCGCGGCCGCTATCGCGTTCTACGTGGTCGTCTACACCATGCTGCTGAAGCGCCGCACCGCGCAGAACATCGTGTGGGGCGGCGCGGCCGGCTGCATGCCCGTGCTCATCGGCTGGGCCGCCGTCACGGGGCGACTCGGATGGGCGCCGCTGATCTTGTTCGGAGTGGTGTTCTTCTGGACGCCGCCGCATTTCTGGGCGCTGGCCATCCGGTTCCGCGAGGACTACCGGCGTGCCGGCGTCCCGATGCTGCCGGTGGTCGCGTCGCCGGTGCGGGTTACCACCGAGATCGTCGTGTACAGCTGGCTCACCGTGGCCACGTCGCTCGTCCTGTGGCCGGTTGCGACGGGGTGGGTGTACGGCCTGCTGGCCGCCGGCGCCGGCGCGGTGCTGCTCGTGGCAGCCCACAAGCTGCTGGCGAAGACTCGCGCCGGTCTCGACGGCAAGCCGATGCGGCTGTTCCACCTCTCGAACAGCTACCTGGCGTTCGTCTTCGTAGCCGTCGCGATCGACACGCTGATTCGCTGATCCGGCTGGGCGGAGGCTCTACGGGCGGGCGCTCATCGCTTGGCCCGCGATTGCGTTCAGGACTGCCTCGGTATCGGTGAGGTCGGGAAGGACCACATCGGCTCCGGCTGCTCGCAACTCGTCGACACCGGCCGGACCGGTCGCCACGGCGACCACGTGAGCGCCGGCCGCACGGCCTGTCGCGACGTCGAGCAGCGTGTCGCCGATGATCACCGTGTCGGCGCCGTGGAAGCGGTGGCCCAGCTCGCGTTCGGCACGCCGCCACGCATGTGCGGGCAGGTCGATGCGCTCGAACGCATCGCCCCCGAACGCGCCGAGCCGCAGGTCGAGGTGCCCGCCCAGCCCGAATACGGACACCTTCAGCGCGGCGAGTGGATACAGGTTGCCGGTCAGGACGGACTGCTTCCAGCCGGTGACGCCGTGGCAGGCGCGCAGCGCAGCGGCGGCACCGGGAAGCACCCGCCCCTCGCGCCGCATCTGGTCGGCGCGCGAGTGCAGCTCCTCGACGACCATCGCGACGAAGCCGTCAACGCGCGCCGGCGAGGCGTCGACGCCGTGCGCGCGCAGCACCTCGGCGGCGGCGGCCAGTTCCGTGCGCCCGTTGAACGCCCACGGCTGCTCCAGCGGCCGCCCGGCAGCGCGCAGAAACGCCGCACCGTAGGCCTGCCGGGTCGCGCCGCCGACCTCGATCAGCGTCTGGTCGATGTCCCAGAGCACCAGCCGCATAGTTGGAATGATGCGGGCCGGGCGGTCACGCCTCAAAGGCCAATGTCGGGCGGCTGGCGGAAGCGCGCCCGTACCATCGCACTCGTGACCGGGTCGATCGCGCTCGTGACCTGCGCGCAGCTCGCCGAGGGCGAGAACGCGCAGGTGCTGAGCCCGGCCCTGAGCGCGCTCGGCATACGGTCGTGCTGGCAGGTGTGGGACGATCCCGCCGTCGATTGGTCGGCCTTCGACCTCGCCGTCCTCCGCTCAACCTGGGACTATCCCGCCGACCGCCACCGCTTTGTTGCCTGGGCCGAGTCCGTGCCGCGGCTCGCGAACGCGGTGGACGTTGTCGCATGGAACAGCGACAAGAGGTACCTGCGCGACGTGGCGGCCGCCGGCGTCCCGGTCGTTCCCAGCGAATGGAGTGATCCGGGCGAGCCGGTCGATCTGCCGATCGGCGAGTTCGTCGTCAAGCCGTCGGTCGGCGCCGGCTCCAGGGGAGTGGGCCGATTCGGACCCGGAGCGCATGCAGCTGCCCGTTCCCATGTGGCCGCACTACACGACGTCTTCCGGGCCGTCATGGTGCAGGCCTACCTCGCGGACGTCGAGACCGCGGGTGAGATCGCGCTGATCTATCTCGACGGCGCGTTCAGCCATGCCGTCCGCAAGGCAGCGATGCTTTCCGAGGTCACCGTGCACGACGTGGCGCCGGACGGGCCGACAGGGCTGTTCGTACCGGAGCGGATCACCGCGCACCGCCCGGACCCGGAGGAGCTGGGCCTCGGTGGACGCGTGATGGCTCTGTTGCGGGAGCGGTTCGGCGGTGACCTGCTCTACGCGCGCATCGACGTGGTGCCGACGCCGGGCGCCCCCGTGGTGCTCGAACTCGAGCTGATCGAGCCGTCGCTCTTCTTGCAGTACGACCAGGACGCTGCGGCGCGCTTCGCCGCGGCGCTACGCCGCCGGCTATGAGCCTGCCCGTCCCGGCTCCCGGGCGCCTGCGGGCGCTGCGCCGCATGAAGGCGAACGCCACCGGGCTGCTGCTGGTCGCAGCCGCGGTGTTCGTCGTGTGCGTCACGGTCGGGGACGGGCACGGCCTGTGGGGGTACGTGCAGGCGGCCGCCGAGGCGTCGATGGTGGGTGGGCTCGCCGACTGGTTCGCGGTCACAGCGCTGTTTCGGCACCCGATGGGCATCCCGATCCCACACACCGCGATCATCCCGCGCAAGAAGGACCAGCTGGGGACTGCGCTCGGCTCGTTCGTACAGCAGCACTTTCTCACCGCCTCGGTCGTCGGTGAGCACGTCGCGCAGGCGGACGTGCCCCGGCGCATCGGCGAGTGGCTCGCCGTCTCGGACAACGCGGCGCGCGTCGCGGACGAGTTCGCCGCGGCTCTGGAGGGCATCGGGTCGTTCGTGCGCGACGACGAGGTCCGGGCCGCGGTCGCCGCGTACGTGGAGAAGCGCTTGCGGTCGGCCGACGTGGCGCCGCTGCTTTCCCGCATACTCATGGCGGTATGCGACTCGGGGCAGCACCAGGTCGCCCTGACCGCGGGCCTCCGTGGACTGATGCGTTTCCTCGATGACAACCGGCCGATCTTCCGGCAGCGGCTTGCCGAGGAGTCACCCGAGTGGGTTCCCGAGTGGGTCGACGACCGCGTGTTCGCCAAGCTGTTCACCGGGCTTCAGTCGTTCCTCGCCGACGTCATGGCGGACGAGTCGCACGAGCTGCGCCAGCAGTTCGACATGCGACTGCGTGACTACGCGACGGCGCTGCGGGTCGACCCGGCCAAGGCGGCCAGCATCGATGCCGCGAAACTGCAGCTGCTCGACCACCCCGAGGTCCGCGAATGGCTCACCACGCTCTGGACGCACGTCAAGGGTGCCGTTCTCGCCGGTGCCGCCGACCCTGGTTCCGAGCTGCGCCGGACCGTCCAGTCGCTGACCGTGCAGGTCGGCACCGCGCTTCGTGACGACCCGTCGCTGCGAGCGAGGTTTGAGACCGTACTACAGCGTATGGTCAGTCACGTCGCGGCGCGATACGGCGAGGACATCGCCTCGCTCATCTCCACCACGGTCGCCCGCTGGGATGCGGAGGAGACCGGGCGGCGCCTGGAACTTCAGGTCGGCCGCGACCTTCAGTTCATCCGCATCAACGGCACATTGGTCGGCGCCCTGGTGGGCATCCTGATCCACGCGATCAGCCAGCTGATCTGACGGCTGGCTGCACCGTCAGCAGGACGAGTAGCGCGGCGATCCACACCAGGCACGCGCCGAGCATGTGCACCACCACCAAGCCGGACGGGACGTGCGTGAAGTACTGGACGTAGCCGATCACGCCTTGCGCGAGCTCCACCCCGAGCAGCCACCACGCGGCCCGTCGGGCGGCGGTGCCGGCACCCGTCACGCGCAGCAGGAGGACCAGGCCGACCGTCAGCCCGATCAAGACCATCACCGCGTCGGCGTGCAGCTGGGCAACCCCGCTCGGACTGAGCCCGATGCGATGCGTGGCACCCTTGTCGCCGGCATGCGGCCCGGTGCCGGTGACGACCGTGCCGAGCGCGAGCACCGTGACCGCCGCGACGACGATCAGCCGGGCGAGCACCACCGCCGGGGCGAACCCCGGCTGCGCCGCGTCTCGGAGCCGCCACCACAGCAGCGTCGTCACCGCGATGATCGACATCGAGAGCAGGAAGTGCGCGGCGACCGTCCACGGGTTGAGATCGGTGAGTACGGTGATGCCGCCCATGATCGCCTGCGCAGGAATACCGAGGAACGCGATCAACGCGAGTGGCAGCTCCCGGCGCTGCCGGTATGCGGCCAGCAGGGTGACGACGGCGATCAGGCCGAGGATGAAGGTCAGTTGCCGGTTCGTGAACTCGATGACGCCATGGAAGGAATGAGCGCGCGTCGGGGTCAGCGACGCACCGGTGCACTTCGGCCACGTGGGGCAGCCCAGCCCGGACGCGGTGAGCCGCACCGCCCCTCCGGTCACGACGATGACGACGTTGGCCACCACCGATGCCAGCGCCAGCTCGCGCAGCACCCGGGGTGAGCCGAGCCAGGTCAGCACGCGAGCCCGCCATCCGGCCGGCGCGACCGAGCTCATTCCCACCGGAACCACCGTGCAGCGGCGGGGAGCGCCACAGCCGCCCATGCCAGCAGCGTGAGCAGGGCGCGGACCGGGATACCCGAACCGTGTTGTAGCACGTCATGCAGACCGTCGGAGAGCGCCGCCGAGGGCAGCCACTGGAGCACGTCCGCGACGCCCTGCGGGTATTTCGAGAGTGGGATCGCGATGCCGCCGCAAAAGAGCAGCACCAGCCATGCCAAGTTCGCCGCGGCGAGCGTGACCTCAGCGCGAAGTGTCCCGGCAAGCAGCAGGCCCAAGCCCCCGAACGCGAGCGTGCCGAGCGCGATGAGCAGCACCGCCCAGACGGGATCCCCGTGCGGGTGCCAGCCGAGGGCGAAGCCCATCGCGCAGATCAGCGCTGCCTGGACGACCTCGATGCCCAGCACGGCCAGCGTCTTGCCCAGCAGCAGCACGGACCGCGGCAATGGCGTCGCCCCGAGGCGTTTCAGCACCGCGTACTTGCGCTCGAAGCCCGTCCCGATCGCGAGGCCCGTGAACGACGCGCTCATCACCGCCAGCGCCAGAATGCTGGGCACGACGAAATCGATGCGCCGGCCGTCAAGCGAGTACAGCAGTGGCAGGTTGAAAAAGAGCAGCAACAGCAGCGGGATAACGAGGGTCAGCCCGGCTTGCTCGCCGTTGCGCAGCTGCAGGCGCAGCTCCATGCGTGTCTGCGCGAGCAGCATCCGCACCGACGGTGCCGCGGCCGGCGCCGGGGTGAAACCCAGGACGGCTGCATTCGCTTGGTGGGCGTCGGTCACGTACGCAGCTCCCGGCCGGTCAGATCGAGGAACACGTCCTCGAGGCTGCGTCGTTCGACGACGACCTCCTCGGCGAGGACGTCGATCGTCGCGCACCACGCGGTCAGCGCCGCCAGCAGCTGGGGGTTGACCTCGCCGGTCACGACGTAGCGTCCCGGCGACTCCTCGAACGCGTGTGTGCCGACAGGCAGCGCGTCCACCAGCGAGGCGAGGCGCAGCCCGTGCGGCGCCCGGAAGCGGATCTGGCCCTCGGCTCCGGAGCGGGTGAGCTCCGCAGGAGTGCCCGCCGCCACGAGACGGCCGGACGCCATCACCGCTACGTGGTCGGCGAGCTGCTCTGCCTCGTCCAGGAAGTGCGTCGTGAGCACGACGCTGACGCCGTCGGCGCGCAGCTGACGAATCAGGTCCCAGGTGCCGCGCCGGGCCTGCGGGTCCATGCCTGCGGTGGGCTCGTCCAGGAACACCATGGCGGGCCGGCCGACGAGCGCGAGTGCCAACGACAGTCGCTGCTTCTGGCCGCCCGACAGACGCCTCACCTGGGTGCCTGCGACCCCGCCGAGTCCGACCTTGTCCAGCAGGCGTGCCGGATCGTGCGGGTTGCGGGCATAGGCGGCGAACAGCTCAAGCAGCTCGCCCGCGCGGGCACTCGTGTAGCCGCCCACCCCGTCTTGGAGCATGACGCCGACCAGTGGCTTGAGTGCCGCCGCTTCGCGGATGGGGTCGTACCCCAGCACGCGGACCTGACCGGCGTCCGGCGTGCGGAAACCCTCACAGATCTCGATGGTCGTCGTCTTGCCGGCGCCGTTGGGCCCCAGGAGCGCGAGCAGTTCGCCGCGTTCGACGGTAAGCGAGAGGCAGTCGACCGCGCGTTGTCCGCCGTACGACTTGACCAGGTCGCGCACCTCGAGCGCGGCTTCGCCCACGCGACCAGTCTAGGAATCGAAGCGCGCCGTTCCTCTCACCGGGCGGGCTCGCCCGGCCGCGGCTCACATCCCGGAACCAGCCGGCGAGTCACGCTGTTCGCGCTCAGAGTTGGCAAGGCATCGCGCCAAGACCTGCCCTGAACGTCCATTCGGCAGCCGTCTGACGGGTGGCGGTGACGCCAGCGGCGCCGATCACGTTTCACATGTCGGCGGGACGTCCAGGCAGCTGGGACGTCGGCGCCTCGTGCCTGCTCGCCGTGAGTCTCGGCACGTCGTTCGGGGGAAAGGAGCTTCGTGCCCGCACTCGAGGAGCTGATCCGAGCCCGCATGACGGAGCGCGGCTGGTCCTACAGCGATGTCGCAGCGCGAGGGGCGCTGCCACGCTCGACCGTCCGGTTGCACTGACCTCCGCCGGACGTGCGCAGCTCCGCGCGCTCAACTCGGCCATGCAGAGCCTCGCATCCCGCGGCTCGCTGTCGACCATGGCGAGCGGTGCTGACGGAATCGTGGCCAAGGTCGTGGCCACGCTGAACAGCAACGTCGTGCCGTCGGCCCATCAGCCCGCTGGTACTGCAGCTTCGCTGGCTGTACCCGCGTCTGTGAACGTGACGGTGCACGTGTTCCGCCAGTACCACGTCGCCCACTGAGTATGTGACGGCGAGTCGTGGTCAGCCCGTGGCTCGCCGCCGAGCGGCGAGCCACGCGTCGAGATCACGCAACTGCGTCCCGGTGCACAGCACCGCTGCGAGGGTTCGTGCCTGCTCGGCGCTGATCTCGCCGCCGACGATCAACACGGTTCGCTCGTGGCGGTTCCCGCAGGCAATCCCCGGAAAACCAGGGAGTTCGACGATGTCCATCGTTCCCCCCGAGAAGATGGGCGCCGAGCCGAAACGCTCAGTTGCGGAGACTCGACACATATGCCAGATGGATGTGGTCCTCTCCACACTCGTCCGACAACCGGCGGGCCGAACGTCGCGCGTCTGGGGGACGGGGCGACACTGTCGCCAGCTACCCGTTTAGGAGCGCTCCGTCACCACCCTTATACTGATCCGTAACAATCAGCGCAGCGTAACGGGTCTCGGCAGGGCAGGGAACCCCGTGTCGGCGGGTCTGCCAGGTGGGCCTCACCTGCCGCCTCTGTGGTCAGGCCGCCGCCTTCATCGTCGAACCGAACGCGTCGACGTATTCCTGCCCAGTGAGATGTTGGACAGCGGTCCGTATCTGCTCGGTGACCTCACGTAGAACTCGGGCGCTGCGCTCCTCCTCCGGACGCCCGGAGAAGTCCATCGGCGCGCCGAAGTGCACGCCGACCCTCGCCAGGTGCCAGGTGCGCGTGCCGGGCTTTTGCACCCGCTGCGTGCCCACGAGCCCGACCGGCACGACGGGGGCCCCGCTACGCAGCGCGATGCGAGCGACACCGGTGCGGAACTTGTACAGCCGGCCGTCCGATGAGCGGGTACCTTCCGGATAGATGCCGAAGGCACGACCCTGCCCGAGCAACTCGACGCAGACGTCGACGGCGGCCGCAGCCGCCCGGGTCGCGTTCCTGTCGACCGGTACCTGCCCGATGCCGCCGAAAAAGCTTCGCATCACCGTCCCCTTGATCCCGGTGCCGGTGAAGTACTCGGCCTTGGCCAGGTAGAAGATCTGCCGGCGTGCCGCCAGCGGAGTGAAGATCTCGTCGGCGAACGAGACGTGATTGCCCGCGATGATGACCGGGCCCGTTCGGGGAACGTTCTCGAACCCGGTCACATCCGGCCGGTGCAGCACCCGCAGCAGCGGGGCGACGGTCAACTCCAGCGTCCGGTACAGCACTGTGCGAGTATCTACCGCGCAGGTGGGCGGGCGTGTTCTGAGTCCCGCTGCTGGCCAGCTCGCCGAAATACGTCATACTGGTGTTGTGAAAATCGACGGCGAGTGCCGCACCCGCGACGCGGTCGCGCGTCAGGTGCTGCGCAGCGGCCCGCAGACGGCCGCGGCCCTCGCCGAGACGCTCGGAGTCTCGCCTGCTGCGATCCGTCGCCACCTCGACGCGCTCGTCGCCGAGGGTGTCCTCGTCGAGCGCGAGCCCCGCCCGGTCGCGCACCGCGG
Organism: Jatrophihabitantaceae bacterium; assembly: GCA_036506155.1. Taxonomy (GTDB): domain Bacteria; phylum Actinomycetota; class Actinomycetes; order Mycobacteriales; family Jatrophihabitantaceae; genus DASXRA01. The sequence goes on along the minus strand of DASXSF010000108.1, from coordinate 17,898 downwards.
GCGTGGCCGCCCGGCACGCGCGTACGCCCTGACCGACGAGGGGCGTGCCCGGTTCCCGCATGCTTACGACGACCTCGCGACCACGGCGCTGCGCTATCTGAACGAGACCGGGGGAGCCGACGCGGTCGCCGCGTTCGCCGCGCACCGGGCGGACCGCTTGGCAGAGGCAATCGCCCCGCAGGTGTCCGGGCGCACGATCTCCCAGCGCGCCGAGCACCTCGCCGGTGCGCTGACCGCCGAAGGCTACGCTGCCTCGACGACTCCGTCCGGTGTCGGCGTGCAGGTCTGCCAGCACCACTGCCCGGTGGCCCACGTCGCCGCCGAATTTCCGGAGCTGTGCGAGGCCGAGACGCGTGCGTTCGAGCGCGTGCTCGGAACGTACGTCCAGAGACTGGCCACGATCGCCCACGGCGACGGGGTCTGCACTACGCATGTCCCGCAACCACCATCCCGATCAGGGAGGAACGCATAGTGACGCTTACCCAGGACGAGCAGATCGCTGCACTGTCCAAGTACGGGTATGGCTGGGCTGACAGCGACATCGCCGGTGCGAGCGCACGGCGCGGGCTGTCCGCCGAGGTCGTCGCAGACATCTCGGCGAAGAAGAACGAACCCGCGTGGATGCTCGAACGCCGCCTGAAGGCGCTGTCGATCTTCGACAAGAAGCCCATGCCGAGCTGGGGGGCCGACCTCGCGGGCATCAACTTCGACAACATCAAGTACTTCGTGCGCTCGACCGAGAAGCAGGCCGAGAGCTGGGACGATCTGCCCGACGACATCAAGAACACCTACGACAAGCTCGGCATCCCCGAGGCGGAGAAGCAGCGCCTCGTGTCTGGTGTCGCGGCGCAGTACGAGTCCGAGGTCGTCTACCACAAGATCCGCGAGGATCTCGAGGAGCAGGGCGTCATCTTCCTCGACACCGACACCGGGCTGCGCGAGCATCCGGAGCTGTTCCAGGAGTACTTCGGGTCGGTCATCCCGTCCGGCGACAACAAGTTCGCCGCGCTGAACACCGCCGTCTGGTCGGGCGGCTCGTTCATCTACGTACCGAAGGGTGTGCACGTCGAGATCCCGCTGCAGGCCTATTTCCGCATCAACACCGAGAACATGGGCCAGTTCGAGCGCACGCTGATCATCGTCGACGAGGGCGCCTACGTGCACTACGTCGAGGGCTGCACCGCCCCGATCTACAGCTCCGACTCACTGCACAGCGCGGTCGTAGAGATCATCGTCAAGAAGGACGCCCGCTGCCGGTACACCACCATCCAGAACTGGTCGAACAACGTCTACAACCTGGTCACCAAGCGCGCGAAGGCGGAAGCCGGCGCCACCATGGAGTGGGTCGACGGCAACATCGGCTCCAAGGTCACCATGAAGTACCCGGCCGTGTGGCTGATGGGCGAGCACGCCAAGGGCGAGGTGCTCTCGATCGCGTTCGCCGGCGAGGGCCAGCACCAGGACGCCGGCGCCAAGATGCTGCACCTGGCTCCGCACACGTCGTCCACGATCATCTCGAAGTCGGTAGCCCGCGGCGGCGGCCGCACGTCGTACCGCGGACTGGTCGAGGTGCACAAGGGTGCCCACCACTCGGCGTCCACGGTGAAGTGCGACGCGCTGCTCGTCGACACGATCAGCCGCTCCGACACGTACCCGTACGTCGACGTGAGGGAAGACGACGTGTCGATGGGCCACGAGGCCACGGTGTCCAAGGTGAGCGCCGACCAGCTGTTCTACCTGATGAGCCGGGGGCTGACCGAGGACGAGGCGATGGCCATGGTGGTGCGCGGCTTCGTCGAACCGATCGCCCGAGAGCTGCCCATGGAGTATGCGCTCGAACTCAACCGGCTGATCGAGCTGCAGATGGAAGGCGCGGTGGGGTGACCGGCACACTCCAGCACACGCACAACGGCCGTACCGGCACCCCTCCCGAGCGGTTCACGTCCTTCGATCCGTCCGCATTCCCGACCCCCACGGGGCGGGAGGAGGAATGGCGGTTCACGCCGGTCCGCAGGCTGCGCGAGCTATTCACGCCGTTCGAGCCGACAACTCGTATCACCGGCGACGTCACCGCCCCCGACGGCGTCACCTGGGCCATCGAGCCACGCACGCCGGCGGGGGTGCTGGCGCCCGCCAATCGGGTGAGCGCGCTGGCCCTTCGGGGCGCGCCGCAGTCGTTCGTGCTGCGCGTTCCGGCGCGGGCGGAGCTCACCGAGCCGGTGCTGATTACCGGCACCGTGACACCGGGCATGGCGTACGAGCACATGGTGATCGAGGTCGGCGAGGCTGCCGCGGCCACCGTCGTCGTCGACTACGCCGGCGCCGCGACGATCGCGGAGAATGTCGAGATCGTCGTCGCCGACGGCGCGTCCCTCGAGCTGGTGAGCGTCCAGGGCTGGGACCCCGACGCGATCCATCTCAGCGCGCACGCCGCGCGGTTGGGCCGCGACGCGCGGCTCAAGCATGTGGTCGTCAACCTCGGCGGGGCCGTCGTCCGGCTCAGCCCGACGGTGCGGTTCACCGGACCTGGGGCGCGGGCCGACCTGCTGGGCGTCTCGTTTGCCGGGCCCGGGCAGCACCTCGAGACGCGCCTCTACATCGACCACGACCGGCCCGACTGCACGTCCGACGTGCTCTACAAGAACGCATTGCAGGGTGAGGGCGCACGCACGGTGTGGATCGGCGACGTGCGCATCCGTCCTGCCGCCACCGGCACCAGCACGTTCGAACTCAACCGCAACCTGGTGCTCACCGACGGTGCTCGTGCCGACTCGGTGCCCAACCTCGAGATCGAAACCGGCGAGATCATCGGTGCCGGGCACGCCAGCGCCACGGGCCGGTTCGACGACCTGCAGCTGTTCTACCTGCGCTCGCGGGGCATTCCTGAGGACGAGGCGCGGCGGCTGGTCGTGCGTGGGTTCTTCGCGGATGTCGTCGGGCGGATCGGCCTGCCTGACCTGGAACAGCGGCTGATGGCCGCCATCGAAGCGAGATTGGAAACCGCGTGAGCGTTCTGGAGATTCGCGACCTGCACGTCAACGTCGACGACGTCGAGATCCTCAAGGGCGTCGACCTGATGGTGTCCTCGGGTGAAACGCACGCGCTCATGGGTCCGAACGGCTCGGGGAAGTCGACGCTCGCCTACGCGATCGCCGGCCACCCGAAATACACCGTCACGCGGGGCCAGGTCCTCCTCGACGGCGCGGACGTGCTGGCGATGACCGTCGACCAACGGGCCCGGGCCGGGCTGTTCCTCGCCATGCAGTACCCGGTCGAGGTTCCTGGCGTATCCGTGTCGAACTTCCTGCGCACCGCGGCCACCGCCGTGCGGGGCGAGGCGCCCAAGCTGCGTACCTGGGTGCGTGAGGTGAACGACGCGATGACGGCCCTCGGCATGGACAAGGCGTTCGCCGACCGCAACGTCAACGAGGGCTTCTCCGGGGGCGAGAAAAAGCGCCACGAGATCCTGCAGCTCACCCTGCTCAAGCCGAAGATCGCGATCCTGGACGAGACCGACTCGGGGCTGGATGTCGACGCGCTGCGCATCGTGAGTGCCGGGGTCAACCACGTGCGCGAGACCGGGATCGGCACGCTGCTGATCACCCACTACACCCGCATCCTCCGCTATATCGAACCCGACTACGTCCATGTGTTCTTCGACGGGCGGATCGTCGAGTCCGGCGGCGCCGAACTCGCGGAGCGGCTCGAGGACGAGGGATACGCTCGCTTCGGCGTCAACGAGACGGCGCTGGCATGAACCTTGACGTCGAGGCTGTACGGAAGGACTTTCCGATCCTCGCTCGCGAGGTGCACGGAGCGCCGCTCGTGTACCTCGACAGCGCGAACTCCGCCCAGAAGCCGCAGGTCGTCCTCGACACGCTGACCGAGTTCTACTCGCGGCACTACGCGAACGTCGCACGCGCCGTCCACACCCTGGGCTCCGAGTCGACGACCGCCTTCGAGAATGCCCGGGACAAGGTCGCCACCTTCATCAATGCGCCGAGCCGCGACGAGGTCGTGTTCACCAAGAACATCTCCGAGTCGTTGAACATGATCGCGTACGCGCTGTCCAATGCGGCGACGACACCGGGCGCGGAACGGTTCCGCGTCGGCCCCGGCGACGAAATCGTCGTCACCGAGATGGAGCACCACTCCAACCTTGTGCCGTGGCAGCTGCTCGCGCAGCGCACCGGCGCCACTTTCAAGTGGATTCCGCTCGACGACGAGGGGCGCCTGGACACCGACGCCATCGACCGGGTGATCAACGAGCGGACCAAGATCGTCGCGTTCGTTCACCAGTCGAATGCCCTGGGCACCGTCAACCCGGTGCCGCGCATCGTCTCCCGGGCGCATGCAGTCGGTGCGCTGACCGTGGTCGACGCCGCGCAGTCGGCCCCACACCGCCCGCTGGACGTGCAGGCGCTCGGCGCCGACTTCGTCGGGTTCACCGGGCACAAGCTGTACGGGCCGACCGGCATCGGTGTGCTGTGGGGCCGCTACGAGCTGCTCGCCGAGCTGCCGGTGTTCCTCGGCGGCGGCGAGATGATCGAGACAGTCGACATGACCGGCACCACGTTCGCCAAGCCCCCGCACCGCTTCGAGGCGGGTACGCCGCCGATCGCCCAGGCCGTCGGATTAGGCGCTGCGATCGACTACGTCAGCGCCCTCGGCATGCCGAACATCCAGGCCCATGAGGAGCAGCTCACCGCGTATGCGCTCGACGCGCTGTCCACCCTGGACGGTCTGCGCATCATCGGCCCGGCCACCGGGCTCGACCGCGGCGCCACGATCTCGTTCACCATGCGCGGGATCCACCCCCACGACGTCGCGCAGATCCTGGACGAGCAGGGCATCGCCGTACGGGCCGGGCACCACTGCGCCCGGCCGGTGTGCGTCCGGTACGGAATACCGGCGACCACACGGGCGTCATTCGGGGTGTACACCACGACGCACGAGATCGACGTGCTGGTGCGTGGCCTGGGGAAGGTTAAGGAGGTGTTCGGGTGAGCATCCCGATGGACTCGATGTATCGCGAGATCATCGTCGACCACTACAAGCACCCGGAGCACCGCGGCCTCTTGGACGACTTCGACGCCGAGATCCACCATGTGAACCCGACTTGCGGCGACGAGGTCACACTTCGGATACGCGTCGCCGACGGCACCGTCAAGGACGTCGGCTGGGTCGGCGAGGGATGCTCGATCAGCCAGGCGTCGACGTCCGTGATGAGCGACCTGGTCGTCGGCCGGCCGGTCGAGCAGGCGCTGGCGATGCAGGAGAAGTTCCTGCGGCTGATGCAGTCCCAGGGCAAAGGCGAACTCGCCGAATTGTCTGACAAGGAAGCCGACGAGCTCGGCGACGCCGTCGCGTTCGAGGGCGTGTCGAAGTATCCGGCGCGGGTCAAGTGTGCATTGCTCGGCTGGATGGCGATGAAGGGTGCAGTCGCCGCCACGCAGGAAGGAAAGTAAGTGAGTGAGCATCGCAGCGCCGAAGGCGCTGGCCGCGAACAGCGAGCGGGAGCGAACGCCGCGATCAGCGCTCGCGCGAAGAGCATTGTGAGGACAGCCGCATGACGGCAATCCTTCCGTCGCGGGACGAGGTCGAGGAGGCCATGCGAGACGTGGTCGACCCCGAGCTCGGTATCAACGTCGTCGATCTGGGCTTGGTGTACGACGTGCGCATCGACGCCACCGAAGAGGGCAGCCCCCCGGTCGTCACGCTGGACATGACGCTCACCTCGGCTGCCTGCCCGCTTACCGACGTTATCGAGGACCAGGCCGCGGCGGCGCTCTGCGGCGGCCCGCAGCCGATCGCGGCCGACGTCAAGATCAACTGGGTGTGGATGCCGCCGTGGGGGCCGGACCGGATCACCGACGAGGGACGTGATCAGCTGCGCGCCCTCGGATTCAACGTCTAACCGAGTTCCCGCCCCGATCGAGCAAGGATCCCTCGTCTCGCACCAGGGATCCTTGCTCAATCGGGATTGCGCTGGCCATTACCGGCGTTGCTCCAACATGACTACTGAAGCCCCCGCCCGTGGTCGTGTTCGCGTCGAGTCTTCCGCCAAGCGGGTCCGCGCCTACTTCGCCGGTGTGGCCGTTGCCGACACCACCCGTCCCGTGCTCGTCTGGGAGAAGCCGTATTACCCCACCTACTACCTGCCCGTCGCCGACGTGCGCACAGATCTGCTACAGGCCGAGTCCGGCACGCGGCATTCGCCGAGCCGGGGCGATGCACAAGTCTTCAGCCTGGTTGTAGACGACAGAGTCGTCGAGGCCGTTGCCTTGCGCTACCCCGATTCGCCCATCGACGAGCTGCGTGACCTCGTTCGCTTCGAATGGGATGCGATGGACGCCTGGTTCGAGGAAGACGAGGAAGTCTTCACCCACCCGCGCGATCCGCACACTCGCGTCGACATACTGCCCAGCTCGCGGCACGTACGGGTCGAGGTCGACGGCGTCACTGTCGCCGACTCGACGAACTCGCGAATGCTCTTCGAGACGGGACTACCCGTCCGCTACTACCTGCCGAAGACACACGTGCGGATGGATCTGCTGACGCCTACCGATACGGTGTCGCACTGCCCGTACAAGGGCCAGGCCGAGTACTGGAGCGTGGCCGGGCATGCGGATCTCGTCTGGTCGTACCCCACGCCGCTGCCGGAGAGCGAGCGCATCGCGGGCCTCGTCTCGTTCTACAACGAGAAGCTCGACATATATGTCGACGCTGCGCTCCAGGAACGCCCGCAGACACCGTTCAGCTGACGCTGCGTGCCGAGCGAAGGCTCACGGGCGCAACGAACTCGCCGATCGGGGCGCGTTGCCACCAGGCGCCAGTAGCACGGCGTTCCGGCCAGGTCGTGAACCGGTATCGGTACAGCACGGCCCGGACGAAGCGGGGCGGCGTGTCCGGGAACGGGTTGCCGCGCAGCAGCTTCAGGACGTCGCGGTCGCCCTCGAGCAGCTTATCCAGCAGTGCTGTGAACCATGTACCGGCGTAGCGCGGCGAGAGCGGGATGAACCACATAAGCCAGTCGAGGCGCAGGTGGTACGGAGCGAACTGCCGCGGCCGCCGGCGTGGGTCGCCCGGCTTGCCCTTGAACTCGTACGGCTGCCACGTTGTGTCCGGCGTGAGCGTGACGTCCGCGGTTCCCTCGATGATCACCTCGTCGCGGTGGCGGCTGATGCTGCCGAAGGCGCCGTACGTGTTGACGAGGTGGAGCGGATCGAAGCTGTAGTTCATGATCTGTCGGTGCGAGAGCAGGTTGCGCACGGGCTGATAGCTGCGCACGACGATCAGCACGGCGACTGCGAACACCACGCCCTGGTACCAGGTCGGCGTCTCGTGGAAGTAGCGCCGATGCGAGATGAGAGAACCGTCCACCGCGGACACTGCGATCACGATCGTGAGCCAGTTCAGCCAGGCGAAGTTCCCTGACACGATCAGCCACAGCTGCGTCACGATCACGACGCCGGCCGCGATGCTGGCCACCGGCTGAGGAGTGAACAAGAGCACTGGCGCAACGAGCTGGGCGAAGTGATTCGCTGCCACCTCGATGCGGTGCAGTCGGTCGGGAAGTCGGTGGAAGTACCAGCTGAACGGTCCGGGCATCGGCTGCGTCTCGTGGTGGTATCGCAGACAGGTGAGATCGCGCCAGCACGGGTCGCCGCGCATCTTGATCATCCCTGCGCCGAACTCGACCCGGAACAGCAGCCAGCGCAGCAACCACAGCAGCAGCACCGGCGGCGCCACGCGCGAGTTGCCGAGGAAGATTGCGAGGAATCCGGCCTCGAGCAGTAGCGACTCCCAGCCGAAGCCGTACCAGGTCTGCCCGACGTTGACGATCGAGAGGTACAACGCCCACAACACCGCCCAGATCAGCATCGATGTCCAGAGCGGGACGAGGTCGGCGAGCCCGGCGACCGTGGCTGCCGCAACCGCGGCTGCGCCCCACGCGACGAGTGCGAAGAACCGGTCGGTGTAGTGCACGCGGAACAGGCTCGGCGCCTGGCGGGCTGTCGTCCGGCGCAAGAAGCGCGGGATGGGTAAAAGGCCCTGCGAGCCGAGCAGCGCGCGGAACTGGTTAGCGGCGACGAGGAAAGCGATCAGATAGAGCGCAGCGAGTCCGCGCTGGAAGACCAGCCGGGGCAGCCAATAGTCGGGCGCCTCGAACCAGTGCATAGGAGCTCATCTCCCGAAGACGCGCCGCAGTGCCACGCGCGCGGCGTGGTAGCCGCACATCCCGTGCACACCGGGCCCGGGCGGTGTCGACGACGAGCACAGGTATACGCCCCGGTCCGGGGTCGCATATGGCACCCGCGCGAACGTGGGCCGGAAGAGCAATCGCAATCCGTCGCTGCGCCCGCCTGCGATGTCGCCGCCGACGTTGTTGCGGTTGCGGGCTTCCAGCGCAGCCGGCGTGGTAGCCGTGCGCGCCAGGACGACGTCCCGGAAGCCGGGCGCGAACCGCTCCAACTGCGCCTCGATGGCGCCGGTCAGATCCCCGGTCCAGCCGTTCGGCACGTGTCCGTACACCCACAGCACGTGCGAACCTGCGGGCGCGCGCGTCGTGTCGAACAGGCTGGGCTGGGCCACGATCAGGAACGGCCGGGCGGGCGCGTTGCCGCGATGCACGGCACGCAGCGCGGCACCGATCTCGTCCAGCGACGCACCCAAGTGGACGGTCCCGGCCTGGTGACACTCGCTCGCGGTCCAGGGCACCGGGTCGGACAGTGCGTAGTCGATCTTGAAGACGGCCGGTCCGGAAGGGCGGCGGCGCAGGTGCTCGATGTACCGGTCCGGCAGGCGCTTGCCGGCGATCGCGATGAGCTGTGCCGGATCGGTGTCGAACAGGTACGCGCCGGCTGCCGGAAGCTCGTCCAGCGACTCGACGGGACAGTCGGGTTTGACGTGCCCGCCGAGCGAGCGCAGCAACGACACCAGCGCGTCGGACAGCGCCTGCGAGCCTCCCCGCGGGAATGGCCAGCCGGTGGCGTGCGCCGCCAGCGCGAAGGCCAGCGCGACACCGCCGGTGACCGGTGAGGTCAGCGGCGCGATCGTGTGTGCGGCGAGTCCGGCGAACAGGCCACGCGCCCGGTCGCCGCGGAAGCGACGGGCCAGCACGGCGGCGGGGAGTCCGGCGCGTAGCCCGAATCGCGCCAGCAACAGGGGGTGCGCCGGCCAGCCGGACAACGGGGCACGCAGGAAGTCGGGCGCAAGCTCGTCCCAGCGCCCGGCGTAGGGCCGTACCAGGTGCAGGTATGCACGGCGGTCGGGGCTGAGCGAGGCGGCCGTGTCGTGCGGGGACGGTGCCAATACCGCGGCGCTTCCGTCCGGGAACGGGTGGGCGAGAGGCAGGTCAGGATGCACCCAGGTCACGCCGTGCTCGCTGAGCGCCAGCGCCTGGAGCACCGGGGAGCCCGCGGCGAGCGGATGTACCGCCGAGCATGTGTCGTGGCGGAACCCCGGCAGTGTGAGCGGAGCGGTACGCGCCCCGCCCCCCGGTGTCGCACTGGCCTCGTAGACGACGACGTCCAGGCCGGCCTGGGCCAGCGTCACCGCCGCGGTCAGGCCGTTCGGCCCCGCGCCGATGACGATCGCGTCTGGCACGCCTCCTATGGTGGTACATCGCGTCGCCACTGCGAATGACCTTGTCGGGCTTCGAGACTGCGCGTGCCCTATCCGAGGCTGGTCGCGCTGAAGGTGTCGCAGGCCTTCGGGTCGCCGGTCTGGTAGCCGGTGGTCAGCCACTTCTCGCGTTGCGCGGATGTGCCGTGGGTGAAGGTGTTCTGGTTCACGGTGCCGCCACCGAGGTTCTTCTGGATCCAGTCGTCGCCGATTCGCCCCGCCGTGTCGAGCGCCCGGTTGAAGTCGTCCGGGGTGATTTCGCTGATCAGCGGTGGTTCGCCGTTCGGACCCGGCTCCGTGGCGTGCTTCGCCCACACGCCGGCAAAGCAGTCCGCCTGAAGTTCGAGGCGAACCGAATCCGACGTCGGACCCTCCCGGGTGCGAACACGCGACTCGATACCGAGCAGGTCCTGGACGTGGTGGCCGTACTCGTGCGCCAGCACGTAGGCGTTGACGAACAGGCCGCCCTCGGCGCCGAACTGTTTGTGCAAATCCTCGTAGAACGTCAAGTCGATGTAGACACGCTTGTCGGCCGGGCAGTAGAACGGCCCCGAATCGCTGGTCGCGCCGCCGCAGCCCGTCTGCACCTGCCCACTGAACCAAACCGTCGGCACCGGCACGTACCGCGTGCCGAGCTTGGGTAGCTCGCGGGTCCAGTACGCCTGGATCGAGTCGATGTCGGCTACCGCCGCACAGTCCAGCTTGGCGTTGGCGTCCGCGCCGGTCTGGCACTCCTGCTGGACCTCGGCGTTGTCCGCCGTGGCCGGTCCGCCGTCTTGGCCCAGCTGACCGAGCACGTTGCCGAGGTCCGTGCCGCCGCCTCCTCCGAGGACATTCAACAGCAGGACGACGAGCACCCCCAGCACGCCAAGTCCTCCGCCACCCAGCGCCACCTGGCCACCCCGGCTGCCGGGCAACAACCCGCCGCGGCGCGCGTCCTGTATCTCAGACGTGTCGAGCCGGGCGTTCTCGTTGTACCTCACCGACGTCCATCGTCGCAGGGATCGCCCGGCCCGGCTATTGCGCCGTGGGCACCTTCTGCAGCCGCGCCGCCAGCGCGTACAGTCCGGCCGCGGCAACCCCGGCCAGGGCAAGGCAGCCGAGCCACAAAGCGCCGGGGCTTGCTGCGTACACGCGCGAGCCGAGGAACGGCGCGATCATCGCGGACGCCCCCCACGCAAGGCCCACAGCGCCCATATACCGGCCGCGCAACGCTTCGGGGGCGATCGAGGCGACCAACGCCATCAGCGCCGTCGTCTGCCCGATCTCGCCCAGCGTCCACACGACGACGGTGAGTGCGAATGCCCAGGTGCTGCTGCACACACCGCTCAGCGCGATGCCGCCGCCCACGAGCAGGATCGTGGCCGGCAGTAGCACCGTGCGCCGCGCACACGCGATGAAGTTCAGGGCGAGGGGCTGCACGATGACGATCACGATGCCGTTCACCGCCATGATCAGCCCGTACGAGCGGGTACCCAGCCCGGCGTCGCGCACCGCCAGGGGGAGGGTCACGTAGACCTGGCCGTACAACGTCGCGTAGCAGAGGAACAGCGCCACGAGGGCGAGCAGCACCCGGTCTCGCAGCATCAACCGCCAGGCAGCCTCCTCGTGTTCATGGCGGACAGCGCTGGCGGGACGGGTCTCGGGCACTTTGCGCAGGACGACCAGCCCGAACAGCAGGCTGGTGGCGGCGTCGACTGCGAACAGCGTCCCGAACCCGAGCTGCACCAGCAGTCCCGCGGACAGCGCAGCCACCGAGAAGCCCAGGTTGATCGCCCAGAACTGCAGCGCAAACGCCCGGGTGCGCTGCTCGCCGTCGAGCAGATCGGCGACGGTGGCCGAGGCCGCCGGGCGATATACGTCACCGACGACACCGAGGAACAGTGCCGCGAGCATGATCGCCGGAAGGCCGCGCGCCAGCGCCAGCAGGCCCAGCGCGAATGCGACCGCAAACATGCCGAGGCTGAGCGTGGTGCGCCGTCCGATCCGGTCGGTGAGGTACCCGCCGATGGGCTGAGAAACGACCGATCCGACGCCCCACACGGTGACGACGGTGCCGGCGGTCGCGATCGACAGGTGCCGCGGGCCGGTGAGGTAGAGGATCGCGAAGGGTTCGATGAACGTGCCCGCGCGGTTGATCAGCGTGCCGAGCCACAACCACCAGTACGGGGCGGGGAGGCCGTCGACGCGACTGTGGAACGCCGCGCGAGCACGCGACACCGATCGCGGTGGAGCAGCCGTCGCGGCCTCGGTGTCCGGCACGGCTCCAGCCAATCATCAGGCACTGATGTGCTGCGACGCATTTTGGCTAGCCGTAGCCGGTTACACTGGACTCGTGCACCGACTCCCGAGTTGAGCAGGCGATGTTGTCCCGTCGTCCGCCTCACGTCCAGTCCAGGGAGTCCCTTTTCTCATGATCTCGGCAACCGGCCTCGAGTTGCGCGCCGGCGCACGCATCTTGCTCGAACCCACCAGCATCCGGGTCCAGCCCGGCGACCGCATCGGCCTCGTCGGCCGCAACGGCGCCGGCAAGACGACCACGCTGCGCGTGCTCTCTGGTGAACGGCCGCCGCACGGGGGCACGGTCGACCGGCGCGGCGGGGTGGGCTACCTGCCACAAGACCCGCGAATCGGCGACCTCGGCGTGAGCGCCCGGGACCGCGTGCTGTCCGCGCGCGGGCTCGATCGGCTCGTCACCGACATCGCGAAGGTGCAGGTGCAGCTCGCCGAGAAGCCCGACGACCACGCGCTGGTGCGGCGTTACGGCCGCCTCGAGGAGCGCTTCGCCGGGCTCGGCGGATACGCCGCGGAGAGCGAGGCAGCGCGCATCTGCGCCAATCTCGGCCTGCCCGACCGGGTACTCGCGCAGCGGCTCGGCACTCTGTCCGGTGGGCAGCGCCGCCGCGTTGAACTCGCCCGCATCTTGTTCGGGGCCGACGGCGACGACAGGGTGACGCTGCTGCTCGACGAGCCGACCAACCACCTCGACGCCGACTCGATCACCTGGCTGCGTGGCTTCCTGCGCCAGCACGACGGCGGGCTGATCGTGATCAGCCACGACGTCGCGCTGCTCGACGCCGTGGTGAACAAGGTCTGGTACCTCGATGCAAACCGCGCCATGCTCGACATCTACAACGTCGGCTGGACGACTTACCTCCAGCAACGGGAGGCCGACGAGCGACGCCGGCACCGTGAGCGCGCGAACGCAGAGCGCAAGATCGAGGCGCTGCGCTCCCAAGCCGACAAGATGCGGGCGAAGGCCACCAAGGCGCGCGCCGCGCATCAAATGGACCGGCGGGCCGCGGTTCTCGAGGCGAATCTCGCCGAGGTGCGGGTGGCAGACAAGACAGCCCGGCTGCGCTTTCCCAAGCCCGCTCCGTGCGGGCGCACACCGCTCGTGGCATCTGGGCTGTCGAAGTCCTACGGCTCCCTCGAGGTCTTCACCGATGTCGATCTCGCCGTCGACCGCGGCGCCCGCGTCGTCATTCTCGGGCTGAACGGCGCCGGCAAGACCACGCTGCTGCGGTTGCTCGCCGGGCTGGAGCCACCGGATACCGGTGAGGTGCGCGACGGGCATGGGCTGCGACTCGGCTACTACGCGCAGGAGCACGAGACCCTGGACGTCGATCGCAGCGTCCTCGAGAACATGCGATCGACTGCGCCGTTCGAGCTGACCGACACCGACCTTCGCAAGATCCTCGGTGCCTTCCTGTTCTCCGGCGAGGACGTGGATAAACCGGCGGCAGTGCTCTCCGGTGGTGAGAAAACGCGTCTCGCATTGGCGATGCTGGTGACCAGCGCCGCGAACGTCCTGCTTCTGGACGAGCCGACCAACAACCTCGACCCGGTCAGCCGCGGGCAGGTGCTGGGCGCGCTGCGTACCTATCCCGGTGCGATCGTGCTGGTCACCCACGACGAAGGCGCGGTGGCTGCGTTGAACCCGGAGAAGGTGATCCTGTTGCCCGACGGGGTCGAGGACGCGTGGAGTGAAGAGCTCGCGGATCTAGTCGCTCTGGCCTGAGGTATTCGGTGTTTTGTCCCGGCCGTCCGCGCAGTTGTGCAACACAACCGCCTGACGATCTTGCGCGGGCGCATTCCCGCTGCTATCAAGTCCGCGACGGGTCACACGTAGCTGTATGACCGTGGCATCCACCGTCATGTTCATGGGTCGGGGAGAGATCAGCCGGCAGGCATGGTCGCTCGCGGGGACTAGTCCGGAGGGTGAAGGCATGGCCGTGCTGAAGAAGGGCGCTCGCATCACAGGGGCCGAGCGCAACAAGCTCGCGAACGACCTGCGCAAGCAATACGACAAGGGTCGCAGCATCCGAGAGCTGGCCGAGAGCCACGGGCGCTCCTACGGCTTCGTACACCGGGTGCTCACCGAGTCGGGCGCGACGCTGCGAGGTCGCGGCGGAGCGACCCGGGCGAAGAAGAAGGGCAAGTAGCGCACTGATCGACATCCCGCCCGAGGCGGGTTTCCGGCTGGACGTGACGGACGCGGTCGCGACGATCACGTTGAGCCGGCCCGAGCGGCGCAACGCCCAGACGCCGCACACCTGGACCTGGCTGGGCCGCACCGGGGCGGACCTTCCCGGCAGCGTTCGCGTGGTGGTCGTCCGTGGCGAGGGCCCGGCGTTCTCGGCCGGGCTCGATCGGGCGATGTTCGCACCGGACGCGAGCCTCGGCCTGGTCGCGCTCGCCGCCGCACATCCGGACGAGGCCAGCGACACGATCGCCACCTACCAGGCTGCGTTCGGGTGGCTGGCCCGCCCGGACATCGTCAGCGTGGCGGCGGTTCACGGGCACGCTATCGGCGCGGGGTTTCAGCTCGCGCTCGCATGCGATCTCCGCATCGCGGCCGACGACGCCCAGTTCGCCATGGCAGAGCCAAGCCTGGGCCTCGTGCCCGATCTCGGCGGCACCAAGCGGCTGGTCGAGTTGGTCGGCTACTCCCGCGCAGCCGACATCTGCCTGACCGGGCGCCGCGTGCCGGCCGACGAGGCGCTGCGCATCGGGCTGGCCTCGACAATCACGCCGCCGGGCGACCTCGGCCGGGTCGTCGACGCGACCGTGGCGGCGCTGCTCGCCGTGCCCCGCGACGCGGCGATCGAGACGAAGGCGCTGCTGCTTGCGGCATCCGGGCGCAGCCAGGCCGAGCAGGAACTCGCCGAGCGCGAAGCCCAGTATCGGCGCCTGCGCGAGCTCGCTCACCTGTTCGACGAGCGGTAATCCCATCCCGCGGGAGCGCTCATCGCTCCGCTGCTAGCGAACCTGGGAACGTCTGACCGGCGCGCTACGTTTGCGCGGGGCGGAGGTGGTCGCAGTGTCGATGAGCAACATGCACGCGGTCTGGTCGATGACCCGACGAGATTCGTCGGTCGTCGACAAACAGATCCCGCCGGGCACCTGGAAGCGGATCATGCGCTTCGCCCGCCCGTACCGACGCGAGCTGCTGATCTTCCTCGTCGTGGTCGTGATCGACGCGCTCATCGGGGTTGCCACTCCGGTGCTGGCCGGCAAGGTGGTCAACGAGATCAGCCGGCACGGCGAGGTGCGGGTCGTCGTCAAGATCGCGATCGTGATCGCGGCGCTGGCCGTAATCGACGCGGTGCTGTCGTTTGCGCAGCGCTGGTATTCGGCCCGGATCGGCGAGGGCCTGATCTTCGATATGCGCACCGCCGTGTTCGGCCACGTGCAGCGCATGCCGCTGGCCTTCTTCACCCGCACCCAGACCGGTGCCCTGGTCAGCAGGCTCAACAACGACGTGCTCGGTGCGCAACAGGCATTCACCTCGACGCTGTCCGGCTTGGTGTCCAACGTCGTGAGCCTCGTGCTGACCGCCGCTGTGATGTTCTCGCTGTCGTGGCAGATCACGCTGCTGGCGTTGGTGATGCTGCCGCTGTTCGTGCTGCCGGCCCGGCGGATCGGGCGGCGGCTGCAGGCGATCACTCGAGAGTCGTACAACCTGAACGCGTCGATGAACGCCACGATGACCGAGCGGTTCAACGTCGCCGGAGCGCTGCTGGTCAAGCTGTTCGGGCGGCCCGCCGACGAGGACATGTCGTTCCGCAACCGCGCCGCACGGGTGCGCGACATCGGCGTGACGTCCGCGATGTACGCGCGGGCCTTCTTCGTGGCGCTCACGCTGGTGGCCGCGCTGGCGCAGGCGCTGGTGTACGGGCTGGGCGGCTACTACGCGCTGACCGGGACGCTCGACACCGGCACGGTCGTGACCCTGGCGCTGCTGCTGTCGCGGCTGTACGGGCCGCTGACCGCCCTGTCCAACGCCCGGGTGGACGTGATGAGCGCGCTGGTGAGCTTCGACCGGGTCTTCGAGGTACTCGACCTGCCCCCGATGATCGCCGACGCGCCGGATGCCGTGGAGCTACCGGCAGACGCGCGCAGCATCGAGTTCGACAATGTGCGCTTCTCCTACCCAACGGCCGCCGAGGTGTCGCTGGCCTCGCTCGAGGACGTCGCCGTGCTCGACACCGCACCGGCGACCGAGGTGCTGCGCGGGGTGTCTTTGCGTGCCGAGCCGGGAGAGCTGGTCGCGCTGGTTGGCCCGTCCGGGGCGGGCAAGACCACGATCAGCCAGCTCGTGCCGCGCATCTACGACGTGCGCGCGGGGAGGGTGCTCGTCGGCGGGTACGACGTGCGCGACGTGACGCAGCAGTCACTGCGCGAGCGAATCGGCGTGGTGAGCCAGGACGCCCACATGTTCCACGACACGATCCGGGGCAACCTGACCTACGCCAAGCCGGACGCCAAGGAGAGCGAGCTGTGCGCGGCCGTGGAGGCGGCGCAGATCGCCGATTTGGTCGCGTCGCTGCCCGACGGGCTCGACACCGTGGTGGGCGATCGCGGCTATCGCCTGTCGGGCGGGGAGAAGCAGCGGCTTGCCATCGCCCGGCTGCTGCTCAAGGCACCGGAGATCGTGATCCTGGACGAGGCCACCGCGCACCTGGATAGCGAGAGCGAAGTCGCCGTGCAGGCCGCGCTCGCCGAGGCTCTCACCGGACGGACGTCGCTGGTTATCGCCCACCGCCTGTCAACCGTGCTCGGCGCCGACAAGATCCTCGTCGTCGACCAGGGCCGCGTCGTCCAGAGCGGCACTCACGCGGAGCTGCTTGCCGCAGGCGGCTTGTACGCGGAGCTCTATCGCACCCAGTTCGAAAAGCAATCCGACCGAACTGTTACCAGCCCCGAAATGCTTGACGCGACCCCCAGAATCGTTGCCCTGTAAGCGGTTCTGCCCGTACAGTACGCCCGGACAGTACAAGACACAAGACGACACCCAGTGACCGTGCTTCTGGCACGTGGCTGGCACGGAGGCTGTCTCAGATGAGACACCAGCGGCCCGCAATAACCCCGTACTGCGGGGTATCTGGAGGGGTCATCTGTCTCAGATGAGACAGCGTTATTCGCACGGCGTGCGAATAAGTGGGGAGGCGCGATGGCGAGACGGTCGCAGTTCGGTAGCGTCCGCCGGCTGCCGTCCGGGCGGTTCCAGGCCCGGTACACCATCCCCGGCAGCACGGGCGTCGTGACGGCGCCGATGACGTACGGCACGAAGCTGGATGCGCAGACGTGGCTCGCGACGCAGCGCGCCGACCTCGCCCGCGGCACCTGGAAACCACCGTCGAAGCGGCGGCCGCTGCTGCTCGGCGAATACAGCCAGCGGTGGCTGACCGAGCGGAACCTACGACCGCGTACGGTCGCGATGTACCGGCGCATGCTCGACAGGTTCGTCCTGCCGGCCCTCGGGGATGTGCCGCTGGGGAAGCTGACCCCGGAGATGGTGCGGACGTGGCATGCACGCCTGGACACCGGCCCCGTCTACCGGGCGCGGGCGTACAGCATGCTGTCGACGATCACCCGCACCGCCGCCGAGGACGGCCTCATCCCGGCCAGCCCGTGTGTGATCCGCGGCGCCGGAAAAGCGAAACGCCGCAGCGACATCAAACTCCCCACCCTCGAGGAGCTGGCGGCGATCGTGGAGGCGATGACCCCCGCGTACCGGCTGCTTGTGCTGCTCGCCGCCTGGTGCGGCCTGCGTTACGGCGAGCTCGCGGAGTTGCGCCGCAAGGACGTCGACGTCAAAGCCGGCGTGCTCCACATCAGGAGGGGTGTCACCTGGGTTGACGGTGCGCCGGTCGTCGGCCGACCCAAGTCCGAGGCCGGTGTCCGTGACGTGAACATCCCGCCGCACCTGATCCCCGCCGTCCAGCAGCACCTACGGGAGCACGCCGGTATCGAGCTGCTGTTCCC